>NZ_BAAGFO010000002.1:0-918134 GCF_059728505.1 Blautia sp. St.27G3
TGTTCAAATCCTGTTGCCCCGATTTCAAGAAGACTGATGAAATGTTTGTATTTATAAGCATATTGGAAAACTTCCATTATTTATTAGTGGGAGTTTTTTTGTTTGAAGAATCGAATTAGATAGAATATATTGGCTATGATTAAAATATGTTTGGTGATTAATGTTGTCTGAAACTAGAACATATTTATTGGTAAAATAAAGGATGATTTTAGTGAATACATGTTGTTTTACCTCTAACAATGGATAATGGAAGTTAAAAAATAATAAAAGGTATGATAGAAGATATAATGTATCTGAAACTTCAAGGTCATTTTTCATTTCGTGCATTTCTGGTAGTATCGCTTCTAAATATTTCTCTATTTATCATTGAAAACTATACTCCTTTAGTACAAGCAGAATACTTATAATTGGAAAGTCAAGTTCATTGAATTTACAATGAACGAAATTTTATAGTGGCGATCAACCTACGGATATATCGATTCATGTTGTATTAACAAAATACATAAAAAAAGAAGAGTTCGCAGAAGTTTTTGAATTAGCAAGCTCTCCTCTATTAAAATATTATTATTTCAATCCACAGGTTTTATCCCGACAAATTTATTATATCATATTAAATATTATAGTTCAATAATATTTAAATAGATATTTATATATTCTGGAAATTATGTTATATTTTGAAAGAGCAAGTGCTTTATAAAGAGATATTGGTTAAAGTTTTACATAGAGTGGGAGTGAGGGCTTATGAAGAATAAGTTTAGTTTTAATGATTTGATACAATTTGGTTTATTTTTGATTGCGCTACTGACATTTATTTATTTGATTTGTCATTAGTACTGAATAGAAACGGTCCTTTGAACCCTTAAAGTTGTTAAGACTATGTTTTCTATTGCTTTTCAAGGTAACCAGGCTGAGAAGATGGTTGCAAGCGGTTTGTTAAAAAGGCAACACAAAAATCCTTTAAAATATAAAAAATAACTCTCCATAAGTGAGGTAACCTGTCCGCGTGGGTTACTTTCTGATATGTGGCATACTTTGAAGAATAGGTTACGATTTAGTCCGGCTATGGAAACTGATGTAAAAGAAGCTGGTCGCAATCCTAAACGGGTACAGCGAGAAGTACGGAAATAGATTCAGAATACCGGGATAGGAACAAAATCGCAACAGGCTTTGAAATTACAGCAGGAGCAGTTGAAAATTGAACGTAAGACAGTGAGCCTGGAACAGCGGCAGTTTGAATTGAAACAGCAGAAAAGGAAAGAGAAGCATAGGGGAAGGTAACACCTACTCCTATATTTGAGTATTAAAGGAAAAAATATGGTATATCATTATTGTAATGTAGGAACATTTTTGAATATCATAAAAAATCATACTTTGCGTATGTCTGATATTTCAAGTCAACAGATAATTTAGAAGCGAAATCTATATTGGATTTAGTGCAAAATAGAATTTATGATATGTATATCAAAGATGGAGGATTTGAATGTAGTCCTATTTATGGAATGGACAAAGATAATGCTTTTAAATATATTTTAGAAAAAGTGATGAAGAATATAAGATCTGATAGCGAAAGACTATATTATGTAGCTTGCTTTTCTGAAAAATATGATTTATTAGGTCAATGGAGGGAATATGCCGATAAAAGTAGAGGAATAGCTATTGGATTTGATGAAAAATGGTTTGTAAAATTATGTGAAACAGTTAAGGAGATGTTTAGATTTGAAAAAGTGCAATATGTACATAATGATAAAAATGTTGATGAAATAATACAAGATAGAGCAGAATTAATTTATAGTGGTATTTTGAAAGATATAGATTCATATAATACGCAAGGCTTATTGGAAAGTCAATTTAAAGTTTCGTATGACATAGTATTAGCTAAAAAGTTATTGTATGAAGATTCTATATTTATTAAAAGAAAAGAATTTGAGATAGAACAGGAATGGAGGTTGGTTTTGGATGATGAAATAGAAAAAACGCGCGATGATTGGGAATATTATTATAATTGGAAAAATGAGGAATGTAATTCTCAAAATTTTATTCATAGAATTTTTCCGAATGCATTAGGGTTTATGGAAAGAAATGGTAAAATTGTTTCGTACTTGGATTTGAAATATGATACTATTGCTGAGATGCCTGTAAAAGAAATAATATTAGGGTCAGATTGTAAGGTTGGTGAAAATGACGTTTACCATTTATTGGGATTTTATGGTTATGATGTTGATGATATAAATATACTTAGGTCTAAACTATCTTATAGGTGGATTTGACTTTGGAATATGGCTCTATTTTGGCTCTAAAAATTTGGACTGATACAAAAACGAGAGCGATTTCTGAATAATACGGATAATAAATGCTTGAAAAATGAGGGAAAAATAGCTAGTTCAAGCTATCCGCTGAGGAGTTCGATTAGTAGCTGTAGTAACTTAGATAATAATCATATAAATATAAAACATATTACTATACTAAACCATTATTTGACAAAGCAAAAAGGAGTCGCCCAAAGCTTGCTATAAGGCTTGGAGGAGCTTTTTATTAATTTTTTAAATACTTGATAAAATTGAATTAGGCTTTTTTGTACAAGGAATTGCTTCTGTCCTTCTGTCATGGTATGATAGAAAAATGAATGAAATTCTAAGGAGGACAGAAAAATGGAAGAAAACAAAAATGCCGGAGTTTCTCCGAACAACGGAAAGGTACGCAGCCGTTTTTCAGGAAAACTCGGGTATGTGCTGGCAGTTGCGGGATCTGCTGTAGGTCTTGGAAACATCTGGAGATTCCCGTATCTGGCAGCAAAGTACGGCGGAGGTATGTTCCTGCTGGTGTATCTGGTTTTAATGCTGACATTCGGCTATGCGCTGATTGTCTCAGAGACTGCGCTGGGACGTATGACAAGAAAAAGTCCGGTCGGGGCTTTCGGGGCCTTTGGTAAAAGCGCTTCGTTTCGGTTTGGCGGCTGGGTGAACGCTGTAATTCCGATGCTGATCGTACCGTATTACAGTGTGATTGGCGGCTGGGTGTTAAAGTACCTGTTCGAATATCTGAAAGGAAGTACGGCTGTGCTGGCGGAGGACGGCTATTTCAGCGGTTTTATTGCAAATGGTTTCAGCGCTGAATTCTGGTTCCTTGTATTTACCCTGATCGTTCTGGCCGTTCTTCTTGGCGGCGTTAAGCAGGGCGTGGAGCGCGTTTCAAAAGTGATGATGCCGGTGCTTGTTGTGCTGGCTGTTTTTGTTGCAGGTTATTCTATGACCCGTCCGGGAGCCCTGGAGGGAGTAAAGTATTTCCTGATTCCGAACTTCAGCAATTTTTCGTGGATGACTGTGGTGGCTGCCATGGGTCAGATGTTTTATTCTCTGTCAATTGCCATGGGTATTTTGTATACGTATGGTTCTTATATAGAAAAGGACGTTGATATTGAAAAATCCACGAAGCAGGTAGAATTGTTTGACACAGCAATTGCAATGCTTGCAGGCCTTATGATTATTCCGGCAGTGTTTGCATTTTCCGGCGGGGACCCGGCGATGCTGCAGGCTGGTCCTTCCCTGATGTTTATCACGATTCCGAAAGTATTTGCAAGTATGGGATTCGGAACAGGTGCAGGAATCACGTTTTTCCTGCTGGTGCTGCTTGCGGCACTGACGAGCGCCATCTCGCTGGCAGAGTCCGGCGTCTCTACTTTTGAGGATCAGCTTGGCTGGAGCAGACGTCGTTCCACATTGTTGATGGGTGTGGTTATTGTTTTATTTGGTTCCGCTTCAGCGCTTGGATTTGGCGTGCTGGATTTTGTTACGGTGCTTGGGATGTCTGTTCTTGATTTCTTTGATTTCCTGACAAATTCGCTCATGATGCCGATCGCTGCTCTGGCGACCTGCCTTCTGGTTACGCGTGTTGCAGGCCTTGACAGGATTGCGAAAGAGGTGGAGCAGTCTTCCTCGTTTCGAAGAAAAGGAATGTATTGCTTCTTCATGAAGTATCTGGCTCCGATCTGCATTGTACTGATTCTATTGAGCTCTGTTGCAAACGTGTTTGGCTGGATTACGCTGTAAGGAAAGGGGACGGGCTTTTGAAAAAGGTATGCGAGGGGATTACCGGATGCTACAGGAGATTGCTTCTGATACTTGCTTTATTGGTTTTGCAGGTGGGCTGTACCCTGGCACTGCCTTATCTGACTGCCGGGATGATCGATATAGGAGTAGGTCAGGGCGGAATTCCCAGCGCACTTGCAACTCATATCAGTGCGGAGGGGATGGAAAAACTGTTGCTGCTCATGAATCAGGAAGAGCAGGAAAAGGTATGCGCCGGATATCGCAATGAGGGGCAGGTTTATACGAAAAATGAGATGAATCGCGAGGAAGAGGAAGCGCTGGCAGATTTGATGACGCCGCCGATGGTAGCTGTTTATGCGCTTTCTACGGATGGCGCAGACTATAAAGAGGTGCTGGGGGAAGATTTGTATGTGCCGCGGGAACTGGACGCATTTGGGATTCTGAAACTACTTCCGGAAGATGCGCGTCTGGAGCTGACAAAAGCGGCGCGGGAACGAATTGCAGCAATTCCGCTTACCCTGGTGCATCAGGCTGCTGTGAACTTTATTCGTGAAGATCTGGAAATCCAGGGTGTTCATGTGCAGGAACTTCAGGACAGTTATCTGCTCAAAAAAGTTATTTTTATGGTTCTGTCTGTGGTGGGAATTATCCTGTCAGCGGTTTTAAGTGCGCGTTTTTTGGCGCGTCTATCAGCAGATTATGCGTTTGAACTGCGAAGAAGAATGGTTCGACAGGTATTTAACCTGGATGAAGAGCAGGCCGCATCGTTTTCGGTGAACGATCTGATCGGAAGGACGATGGAAGATACGGAAAAAATACAGCATTTTTTGCGGCTGTTTTTACAGGAAATTTTATGTCTGCTGTTGCTCGGTGTGGGGGGAACTGTGCTTGCATGGCGCATGAGCCGGCAGCTTGGAACAGTAGTTCTTACTGCTTTTGGTGTGGCACTTTTTCTGCTCGCATTTTTTACAACAATCGGCCACAGATCTGCAGGGAAGATACAGAATTCTAAAAGACATCTGCTGCGCATGATTCGGGAAAATTTGAGGGGCATGATGGTGATCCGGGCGTTTGGCCAGGAAAAACGTGAGCAGGAACAGTTTCACCGGGCGGCAGGAAGCTGGAGCAGGATGAGCGCGCGGGCGGGACGGACATGTTTCTTTCTTACGCCCGGGCTTTTGCTTGTTATGAACGTGGGTTTTTTGTGGCTGGCAAAAAACAGTGCATCCGGAATCAATCAGGGCTGGTTGCAATCAGGTGAGTATGTGGCATGCATCCAGTATATGATTCTTGCAATTGGTGCATGCTTATCCGTAGCGGACCAGATATCGGCGCTGCCGGAGGGGGTAGCTGCATATCGAAGGGTTGCACAGCTACTGGCATTGTCGGAGGAAAAGGAGACTTGTTGCAAAGGAGAAGCAACAGAGGACAAGCGGGCACCCATACTATGCTTTGAGCATGCGACGTGTCAGTATCCTGGCAGCAGTGAAGCTGTATTGCAGGATATATCTTTTTCGGTACGCGCAGGTGAGACTGTGGCAGTTGTCGGCGGTCTTGGAACGGGAAAAACAGCGCTTTTGTTGATGGCACTTGGAAAAATGAAGATCCGTGAGGGGCGTGTTCTGATAAATGGAAAGGAGGCAGCGTCGTATGACAGGAAATGGCTTGCGGGGGCAATCAGTTACATTCCGCAGAATCCAAAACTTTTCAGCGGGAGTATCGCGCAGAATCTCCGATTTAGGAAGAAGGATGCGTCAGATGCAGAGCTTATGGAGGCAGTCCGGACAGCGCAGGCGGAAGTATTCGTCAGCCAAATGGAAAAAGGGCTGGAGGCTGCGGTTTCGCCGGGCGGGACAAATTTTTCGGGCGGGCAGAGGCAGCGTCTTGCTGCTGCGCGGTCTATGGTTGGCGATGCACGAATCTATCTCTTTGACGACTGTTATTCGGCATTGGATGCAAAAACGGCTCTGCAACTTAAAGCGGCGCTTGCCAAAAAGACAAAAGATGCGGCTGTTCTGATGACGGCTTCGCGTCTGGAGCTGATTCAGGATGCAGATCAGATTCTTGTGCTGGATCATGGAAGAATTGCAGGAGTGGGGCGTCATGAGGAGCTGCTGCAAAGCTGCGATGTTTACCGCGAACTGGCAGCTTCACAGGGATGCGATATCCATACTGCCGGGGAGGTGACGCAGGATGTGTATTAGATTCCGGGATTATTTAAAAAAATATGGCCTCCGGTTTGCGGCAGCTTTGACATGCGGCATTTTATCCTGCGTCCTGCTGGCTTTCGGGCCGCAGCTTTTGGGGGATATCACAACATATATTTTCAGCGGTATTTTAGCGAAACTAAATGGGACAGGAGCCATGGATCTGGAAGCAATTGCGGGAATTCTGAGGCTTCTGGCAGGAATTTATTTTACTGCATTTGTGTTTCTGGCAATTTGCGGCTGGATATTGGAAGGAGTCTCAGCAGATTTCACCTGCCGGTTGCGGGAAGATTCCCTGAAAAAACTGCATACACTGCCGCTTTCTTATTTTGAAACACAGTCGGTCGGAGAACTGCAAAACTGTGTTGCTTCTGATTCGGAGATAGTGGGCAGAAGTGCTGGACATGGTATTTTTCAGTTTGTGACAGGAATCTCTTCGATTGCAGGTATTGTGATTATGATGGTGCGAATCAGCGCGCTTCTTGCTGTAACAGTGGGTATTCTTCTGGCGTTTTCAGCAGTACTGATGTATCTGGTATCCAGAAAATTTCAAATATATGCAAACAGACGGCAGGAGGCGAATGCTGCGGCAAACGGCTATGCGGAAGAGATATATTCGGGCCGTAGTCTGCTTCAGATTTTTGGCCGGGAGGAAACGGTGGCGGAAATGTATTCTGTGTACAATGAACGGCAGCGTGAGGCAGCGTGGCAGGCGGATTTCGCGGCAGGGCTTATGTCTGTTGTCATGCAGGCCGGTTCCATGGCAGGATACGTTGTAGCAGTACTGGTCGGTGGTATTTATGCACTGCATGGAAATTTGTCAGTAGGTGATATTCAGGCATTTGTTCATTATATCCGGAACACAGAAAGACCAGTGAAGCAGGTGGCGCAGGCTTTCCGGGAAGTACGTTGTGCTTGTGCTGCGTGGGGGCGGTTAAAAGAACTTCTGGAGGCAGAATCAGAACCGGAAGCAGAAACAAAAACAAAAGGAAAAACAGAAGCTGCAGCCGGTGAGGTGCGTTTTGAGCATGTTACATTTTCCTATGGAGACAAAGAGCCGGTGCTTGCGGATTTTTCGGCAGTGATTGCTCCAGGGACGTATACGGCTATCACAGGCTGTACCGGTGCAGGTAAAACCACGATTGTGAAACTGCTGATGCGCTTTTATGATGTGCAGAGCGGGGCGATTTACATAGACGGAAAAGATATAAGGGAATACGATCGCAGAACGCTTCGGGCAAAATTCGGTATGGTGCTGCAGGAAGTCTGGTTGTTCCGGGGCAGTATTCTTGAAAATATCCGATACGGGAAACCGGAAGCATCCGAAGAGGAGGTGCGCCTGGCTGCTACGCGTGCAGGAGCTGATGATTTTATCCGTTTTTTGCCGGAAGGGTACGAAACTGTCGTGGGAGAGGACGGGTATCAGCTTTCCGACGGTCAGAAACAACTGCTGACGATTGCCAGAGCAATTCTTGGAAAACCAGAAATCCTGATTCTTGACGAGGCGACAAGCTCTGTAGACACAAGGACAGAACAAAAGATTCACGAGGCGCTGACGACTCTGATGCAGGGAAGAACCTGTTTTGTGATTGCGCACAGGCCGGGAACCATCCGGGAAGCACAGCAGGTAATTCACATCGGAAAAAACGGGGGTTGACAAAATCGCTTTTCGATGCTAAAGTGATACAAACAAAGCGAAAACAGAGTAAAGTGAAATGCGAAGATGGAGAATAGTACGTTCGTATTCTTTTTTCAGAGAGATGCCGGAGGGTGCGAGGCATCAAAAGAAATGAACAGAACTCACTCCTGAGCGGCTGTCCCAAATCTGTATGATACAGAGAGTAGACGCAGACGGTATCCCGGCCGTTACCCGGGCAGGATATAAGACCTTGGTCCGTATCCGATGAGTGTATGAGCGATCATAAATGAGAGTGGTACCGCGAAAGATTGTAATCTTCCGTCTCTTGGGAATTTTCCGGGAGGCGGTTTTTTGTGTTGCTGAAACGTTGTGCTGCTGAAGTATTTTTCAATTTTTACATGACACAAAATGCGCTCCACAATTTTAATTATTTTACGCATTTTACCGTGATTCTGACTTTGAGAAAAGTTTTGCAATTTTATAAAAGAAAGGGAAAAGGAGAGAGATTGCGATGATGAATTACAGAAAGTATACGAGACAGTATTTTATGCCGCCCGTTTCCTGTCTGAAATGGGCTGAGAAGGAATATGTGGATCATGCGCCGGTATGGTGCAGCGTAGATCTGCGTGATGGCAATCAGGCGCTGGTGGTACCGATGTCGCTGGAACAGAAGATTCAGTTTTTCAAGCTTCTGGTGCAGGTTGGTTTTAAGGAGATTGAGGTCGGCTTTCCGGCGGCTTCGGATACAGAGTACCAGTTTCTACGCAGGCTGATTGAGGAAGACCTTATTCCGGATGATGTGACGGTGCAGGTGCTCACTCAGGCGAGAGAGCATATCATCCGCAAAACGTTTGAGGCTCTTAAGGGTGCGAAAAATGCGATTGTGCACGTATATAATTCTACCTCTCTTGCACAGCGCGAGCAGGTGTTCCATAAGTCCAAAGAAGAGATTCTTCAGATTGCAGTAGACGGCGCAAAGCTTTTGAAAAAGCTTGCTGAAGAGGAAGGGGCGAACTACCGTTTTGAGTACAGCCCGGAGAGCTTTACCGGAACGGAGGTTGATTATGCGGTGGACGTGTGCAATGCAGTTCTGGATATCTGGCAGCCGACAGCTGACCGGAAGGCCATCATCAATCTTCCGAGTACGGTGCAGATGTCAATGCCACATGTCTATGCAAGCCAGGTTGAGTATGTGAATGAGCACCTGAAATACAGAGAAAACGTTGTGATTTCGCTACATCCGCATAATGACCGTGGATGCGGTATTTCAGATGCAGAGCTGGGGCTTCTTGCCGGTGCGGATCGGATTGAGGGCACTTTATTCGGAAACGGAGAACGTACTGGAAATGTGGACATTGTAACGCTTGCCATGAACATGTATGCGCAGGGCGTGAATCCGGAGCTTGATTTTTCAGACATGACGGCTGTCACAGAAGCATATGAGACATACACGGGAATGAAAGTGGATGAACGCAGCCCGTACAGCGGCGCTCTGGTATTTGCGGCCTTTTCCGGTTCCCATCAGGATGCGATTGCAAAAGGAATGAAATACCGTGAGGAGCATCACTGTGAGACGTGGACAGTTCCTTACCTTCCGATTGATCCGACTGATATCGGACGTTCCTACGATGCAGATGTGATCCGCATTAACAGCCAGTCCGGCAAAGGCGGTGTCGGTTATATTCTGGAGCAGCATTACGGTCTGCGGCTTCCAAAGAAGATGCGCGAGGCGATGGGATATATCACGAAGGGTGTTTCCGATACGCAGCATAAAGAGCTTATGCCGGAAGAGATTTTCCAGCTGTTTAAAGAGAAGTTTGAGAATATCACGGAACCGTACCGGATTGAGGAAGTACATTTCAAACAGCATAACGGTATTATTGCGGAAGTTACGGCCAACTATGACGGAAAGACCAGCGTGATTGTGGCATCCGGAAACGGACGTCTGAATGCGGTGAGCAATGCGTTAAAGAAACATTTCCGTCTGGAATATGATCTGGTTACGTATGAAGAGCATGCGCTGGAGCAGAGCTCAAGCTCCCGCGCAATCGCATATGTCGGAATTCGTGACAAGAGCGGAAAGATTCACTGGGGATCTGGTTTGGATGTCGATATTATCAGAGCGTCGATTGACGCGCTACTGACTGCGGTGAACCATATGGTTGAATCTCATACGAAAGAAGTTTAAAAAAGGAAAAGGTTGTTACACAATTCGGCTTTTGTAAAATTTTCGGATTGTGCGACAGCCTTTTTTTATGGATGCATGTTATTTCTGAATTATGTGAATACTTTTATAATAGAAAAGAAGGAGGTAACAGGCATATGAAAATTTTGTTTTTTGGTACGAAAAGTTATGATGAGAGATTTTTTACAGAGTGTATACAGAAGGAACGCTACCAGGGCATCGAAATAAACTTTATTGAGCCGGATTTGACACCGAACACGGCAGCATTGGCAAAAGGTTATGATGCTGTGTGTGCTTTTGTTAATATGGACATCGGCACGAGAACTGTGGAGATTCTGGGAGACTGTGGAATCCGGATGATTCTGATGCGCTGTGCAGGTTATAACAATGTTGATTTGGAGGAGGCAAAAAAACGTGGCATTCGTGTGGCGACGGTTCCGGGATATTCGCCGGAATCTGTTGCAGAGTATGCGCTGGCGCTTGCCCTGACTGCAACGCGGAGACTGCACAAGGCTTATATTAAGGTGCGTGAAAATAATTACAGTCTGGTAGGCCTGATGGGGATTTCTTTTTACGGAAGAACTGCGGGAATTGTCGGTACGGGACGTATTGGTGCTGCGATGGCCCGTATTTGTTATGGACTTGGCATGAAGGTTTTGGCATATGATATGTATCCGAATAAGAGTCTCGATTTTGCCGAGTATGTTGATCTTGATACGCTGCTTTCCAATTCAGACCTGATTTCTCTGCATTGCCCTTTGACTGAGGAAAGTTACCACATAATTAATAAGGAATCAATTAGCAAGATGAAGGACGGTGTGATTCTTGTGAATACTTCCCGAGGAGGACTGATCAAAACAGATGATCTTGTGCAGGGAATTCGTGACAATAAATTTTTTGCGGTTGGTCTTGATGTGTACGAGGAAGAAAACGGGCAGGTATACGAGGATAAATCCGATGAGATTTTGCAGCATTCCACAGTTGCAAGGCTTCTGTCTTTCCCGAATGTCATGGTAACCTCGCATCAGGGATTTTTTACGGTGGAGGCGCTGCGTGCAATTAGCGAGACAACGCTTGAGAATGCATTGGCTTTTGCGAAAGGAGAGCGTGGAGCAAATGAGCTGTTGTCCTGATTGATAGTATAGTCCGAAATTCGGGGAAGCAGATTCGAGGAAAAGATTTCATTACGTAGAAAGTCACAAAAGATGGCTGCCACACAATTTATTCGTCGAATACGGACGGTTGTGGCAGCCGTTTTGCTTTTTTCATCTGAAGAAATAAAAAAGGAAAAAAGTTAAAAAATATTACATAAATGTTAAAAATATGCCAGAAATATTTCTGATTCGACAGGAAAGCTCGAAAAATAAAGGAAAAATGCGAATGAGAAAATTTTTGGGAAATGTCAAAAGTGACAAATACTGGAAAATAGAACAGTTATATTTTACAAAAAATAAGATGATTATAGAAAAAAATTATATAAAAATAATATATTTTAAAGAACGAAAAAAGTCGTCGAAATAATATGTTACAAAAATATAAAAAATATATTGACAGATCGTTTCGATATTTTGTATAATACAGGTACGTTGTGGGAAGTAGCATTCATGAATAAGTGATAAGGGACAGGCATTCCGCAAGGGGAGAGACGCGGAAGCAAAACGAGCGACAGGAGAATTTATGATGCTGTTACAAAACGGACTGAACTCATTCTATGATTTCACACGACGTATCATTGGCCGTTATATTCTGGACATTGTGCTGATTCTAACAGGTGCACTTCTGGTCACCTGGGTAGTAGTTGGTATTTCAGAATTTGATACCGGTGGACATGGACGAGTATATGCTGTAGATTCCTCGGCTGAGGAAGAGGGAAGGGTGCAGCAGGCTCAGACAGGTCTGATGGGAGTCGTTAATGGAGTAGCAGATATGGAACGATATTCTGATGCTACCAGGCTGGTGAGCGTTGCAAGTGCGAATGAAGAAGTACTGGCAGGAGTCAGCGGGGTGGATAGAAGAGCTATTCATAGAACCACCATCGAGGCGGGAACAAAGGTTGCCAGTGAACTTGGCTATTACGCGCAGCAGGCAGTCCATGACAATCAGATGTCATCGGACGAGTATTATACGCTGTTGCAGATTGTAGAAGCTGAGGCAACTGGCGGGGATGTGACCAGCAAGATGATGGTGGCCGGCGTTGTACTCAACCGTGTACGGGATTCGCATTTCCCTGATACCATTTATGAAGTGGTATGGCAGAAATCACAGTTCCAGCCAACGGCTGACGGCAGGTTCTATTCCTGCACAGTTACAGATACGACGGTGGAAGCTGTGGAGCGTGTGCTTCAGGGAGAAGATTTTTCACAGGGCGCCTTGTTTTTTGCAGCGCGGGATTCGGCAGAGAGTGTCAACATGCGCTGGTTTGATTCCAGCCTTGTAAAGCTGTTCGAGTATGGCGGGCATGAGTACTTCACATACAAAGAATATGTGGAAGAGGCGTGAGTAAAAAAGGACTGTTGTTTTCATTGCAACGGTCCTTTTTCTGTGCTATACTGCGAAGGTAATGCACTGATAAAAAAGAAAAAGGATGAACGAAATGAATTTAATGTTTAGAAGTACAAGAAATGAAGCTCATCAGGTGACCGCTTCACAGGCTGTATTGAAAGGACTGGCACCGGATGGCGGGTTGTTTGTGCCAGAACAGATCCCGGTTCTTGATTTTCCGACAAAAGAGCTGGCGCAGATGAATTATCATGAGACGGCATATGCGGTGATGAAGCAATTCCTGACAGATTATACGGAGGAAGAGCTCAAGTACTGTATTCGTATGGCATATGATGAAAAGTTTGATACGCAGGAGATCGCACCTGTAAAAAAGGCAGACGGCAGGTTTTATTTGGAGTTGTTCCACGGTGCGACGATCGCATTTAAAGATATGGCCCTGTCCATTCTCCCTTATCTAATGACGACAGCGGCAAAGAAGAATCAGGAAAAAAATGAGATTGTGATTCTGACAGCGACTTCCGGTGATACTGGAAAGGCAGCGCTTGCCGGGTTTGCCGATGTGCCGGGCACGAGGATTATTGTTTTTTATCCGAAAAACGGCGTGAGTGCTGTGCAGGAGAAGCAGATGGTGACACAGAAGGGAAAAAATACTTGTGTCATTGGTATTCTTGGCAATTTTGATGATGCGCAGTCCGGTGTTAAGAAGTTGTTTGGCGATGAAGCGTTAAAGGAAGAACTGGATCGTGCAGGCTTTTGTTTTTCTTCTGCGAATTCCATTAACATCGGAAGACTTGTTCCGCAGATTGTTTATTATGCCTATGCATACGGAAGGCTTTTGAAGTCAGGCGAGATAAAAGACGGGGAAAAGGTGAATGTTGTGGTTCCTACCGGGAATTTCGGAAACATTCTGGCCGCATATTATGCGAAAAATATGGGGATTCCGATTGGCCGTCTGATCTGTGCATCCAATGAAAACCGCGTACTGTTTGATTTCTTCGAGACCGGAATTTACAATCGCAACCGTGACTTTATTCTTACGACCTCTCCGTCCATGGACATTTTGATTTCGAGCAACCTGGAACGACTGATCTATCGTATGGCGGGAGATGATGCAAAGACGAATCAGGAGCTTATGCGTGCGCTTTCTGAGCAAGGCAGCTATGAGATTACGAGTGAGATGAGAAACAGAATGCAGGATTTCATCGGCGGATATGCGACGCAGGAGGATACTGCAAAGGAGATCGCGCGACTTTATCAGGAGACGGGGTATGTACTGGATACGCATACGGCAGTTGCATCTTGTGTCTGCTGCCGGTATCAGGAGCAAAGCAAAGACGATACAAAGGCATTGATTGCATCTACGGCAAGTCCGTATAAGTTTGCACGCAGTGTGATGGAGGCAATTGATGAAAAGTATAGCGGCATGGATGATTTTGCTCTGATTGACGAGCTGAGTCGGCTTTCAGGCACGGCGATTCCGAATGCAATTGAGGAAATTCGAAACGCTCCGGTTCTTCATGATAAAGTAATTGAAAAGGATGCGATGGAAGAAGCAGTAAAAGCTTTTTTGGGTATATGATAGCAGCTGTACCGCAGGGCGGATACAGGAGTGTGAAAAAAGAGAGGTGAACGAAGGATGAATACGGATTCCATTTATGCATTGATGGATGCAGTGATTGTCGGCAGCGGCGTGTACATCATCTATCTGTATATAAACATGATCACAACGGGTAAGCTCAGGCAGTCGATGCTGATTCCGCAGAACCTCGATGTGAAAAAATGCAAAGACGTACCGGGATATATTGCATATACAGGGACAAAGCAGCTGATTTTCGGGATAGTCGCCATTGTCTGTGGGGCAGTTGGGCTTGTTCAGGATTTTACGCAGCTGATTGGAGTGGTTCCTTATCTGATTACAATTGTACTTTTTTTTGCTTATGCGATCTGGTTTGGTTTTCAGATCAAGAAAGCAGCGAAGATGTTCTGGTAGAATCTTAAAATTGTGTGAACCGCATCAAAAGTAATTGCTTTTGATGCGGTCTTTTTGTATACTGAAAAAGAAATATGCTTTCGAAAGAAAAGGGGATCTTTGTCTGTACGGAAGGAACAAAAGAGATAAAGGGGAAGATAAAATGAAACGATTGAAAGAGTGGCTGTCTGACTATCTCAGATATTTTATGCTGATTCTGGCAGCCGGATTGCTTTTTATTATCATTATGATCGGGGTTAAAGTGTATCAGCGGTATGATTCGGAGACTTCCGGACAGAATATCGAGATTCTGAAAGAGGGCGGTAAGCCGAAAAAAGGAAGCGGAACGCTTACAGAGGATGCGACGAAGGAGCAGAGCGAAAAAACAACGGAAAACGTTGATCAGAAAGTGCCGGGAAATGATGGCCAGAAGGCAGAGACTTTACCAGTGCAATCAGAACAGGCTACAAAGAGCGATGCGATGAATGATAATCAGTCTGCAGGAAATGAAACAGAGGGACAGACGCAGCCACTGACACAACCTCAAACGCAGGTACAATCTGAAACACAGGTTCAGCCGCAAACGCAGCCTCCTACAGAACCAGAGCCTGCAACACAGGCACCGACAGAACCACCAACGGAGCAGCCGACAGAGCCACCCACAGAGCCTCAACCGGTTTATAAAACGATGATAGGTACCTGTAATTTCCGCAGTGGCCCCGGATATGAGTATGAGGTTATGGCAGAGTATCCGGCAGGTACGGTTGTAGAGTATCTCGGACTGGTAGAAGGCTGGAGTCAGGTACGGATTGACGGTGTGATCGGATATATGGGACCTCGTTTCCTCGAATAAGAAAGTGAAGATTGAAGGTGCAAGACAGAACTATGTGGAAAAAGGGAATTTTGACAGCATTATTTTTTGCATATATAGCGACAGCTCCTGTGAGTGCGTCGGAAAACAGCATCCAGTCTGTGTCATTGAAGGGTTTACATACTTCTTTTGTACAGGATCATGAAACGGTAAAACTGCCGGATGTCTCTGAATCAGCGGCAAGCAAGGGGCAGAAACCGGTGTATACCAGGATTGATGCGCCTGATGATCCGTATCGGATTGAAGTGGAGGACTATAAGGGCATTCCGGAGAATCAGCAAGACGGAACGCAAAGTATGGAATATGACCGATATATCCGTCTTGTTTCAAACGAAGACAAGACAGTGGCGGTTGAATGGTTGTTTCGCGCTATGTTTGTTTATGATGGAAAGACAAGCTATTGTACAGATGCGGATGTTATTGTCCGAAATTTTGCTCTGCGTGATTTCGTTGTCACAGATCACGGATTTGAAACGTCCGGGGATAGAGCAGTTGGAAGCTGCGGGGCAGTATTAAAGGCAAAAGGCAGAAAATACGGTGAAAAAATTCAAATAGGCGTAACATTGTCTGGAGAAGTTCATTTGCAGTAAAATTGATTTTATAGGCCCCGGAGTTGAGCCCGGGCAATTGTGGTAGTTTTAGTTAAATATGTAAAAGGGCTGTTGTAAAATAGCGAATCCATACAATATATGGAACAGATGTAGAAGCATCGGAATCCATATGTTGCAGGAAGGCGGTATTTTACAACAGCTCTTTTTGCGTACCAAATTCTGTGGCATTAAGAAACGTTAAGAAATGGATGCTGGTATTTTAAGAAATCTGTAGTACGGTATTTTATGGAAGGCATACCGGGAAGGAAAAAGGAGGACAGCTACAGATGTTTGAAAATATAAGGCTTTCGTTTCAGGGGATATGGTCACATAAAATGCGTTCTTTTTTAACGATGCTCGGAATTATCATTGGCATTGCGTCAATTATTTCTATTGTATCTACTATTAAGGGGACAAACGACGAAATTAAAAATAATCTGATTGGGGCAGGAAACAATACAGTACAGATAAAGCTGGAGGAAAACGGTTTCGAATACTCAGTATCAGATGGTACGGAACTTCCTTTTGGTGTTCCTGAAGTGACGGAAAAAGTAAAAAAGGAGATTCTGGAACTGGACAGTGTTGAGAATGTCACCTGTTACACAGAAAGAAAGAATCCGGAGCAGGTATTTTATCGAAACCAGTCACTGGCGGAATTTGCAGTTCGCGGGATTGATACGAATTATTTTACGACGAATGGATATATCATCCGAACGGGACGGAATTTCCGGACAGATGATTTAAAGAGATTTCGCAAGGTTTTGATTGTAGATGATGAGCTTGCGGAAAATTTGTTTCCAGGGGAAAGCCCAATTGGAAAGGTAATCGAGATCAGGAAAGTTCCCTTTACGATAATTGGTTCTGTAAAGAAGGCGGGAAAATTTCAGCCGAGGATCAGTTCCATTGCGGATTATAAGGCATATACAACGAATACACCGGGAAATCTCTATATGCCAAAGGCGTGCTGGCCTGTCACCTATTTTTATGATGAGCCGGAGCACGTAATTGTGAAGGCAGTTTCTGTAGATGATATGGAGGCGGCGGGCCGTGAAGCAGAGAAGATTTTAAATGCGACGATTTCTCCAAAGCAGACAGCATTGAAGTACAAGGCGGACGATGTTCTGAAGCGGGCCAAAGATATGCAGAATCTGTCGGAAGCTTCGAATAAGCAGCTTATCTGGATTGCCAGTATTTCTCTTTTGGTAGGTGGTATCGGGGTAATGAATATCATGCTGGTATCTGTGACAGAGCGTACAAGTGAGATTGGCCTGAAAAAAGCGATTGGGGCGAGAAAGGGGGCAATCCTCTGGCAATTTCTTACAGAAGCTGCGGTATTGACAAGCACAGGGGGGCTTATTGGTGTGATTGCAGGAATTGCAATGGCGCAGGTGATCAGCCAGGTGTCACAGGTAGCTGTATCAATCAGTGTTCCGGCTTCTGTGGCTGCGGTACTGTTTTCAATGGCAATTGGTATTGTTTTTGGATTACTTCCATCTGTGAAAGCTGCAAATTTGGATCCGATTGAGGCTCTGAGAAGAGAGTAGGGGGCACTTGTGGGGATTGGTTTCCATATGATATAATGTTAACCAGACGAGCCCTGATACAGTGTACAAAAACGGGGTTCCGAACAAACAAGTTACCCCTTGTTTTGTGCACTGTATCAGGGCTCAGGGTTCGGTTATGATTTTAGTGTTTCAGAAATCAAATAGTGGCTTTGGAAGAGTGATGTATTGTTGGAAAGGGAAGAGGATTATGGCGGGTGAGACGATTTTGATGATAGAGGACGATGCGGATATCCGGGAAGGAGTCCGCATTTTGTTGGAAAGTGAGGGGTATACGGTAAAAGAGGCGGGGGATGGACGCAGCGGATTGGCATTGTTGACGCAGGAGACAGATCTTGTGATTTTGGATGTGATGATGCCGGGGCTGTCCGGTATCCGTACATGTGAGGAGATTCGAAAGATATCAAATGTACCGGTTTTATTTTTGACAGCAAGAACACAGGAGTCGGACAAGCTTCTTGGATTAATGGCGGGTGGCGATGATTATCTGCCTAAACCTTTTTCTTATACGGAACTTCTTGGCAGGGTAAAAGCGCTGCTTCGCCGGTACACGATTTATCGGGGCAAGCATCAAAAGGAAACAGATACCGGCCAAAATGTTCTTGAACTGGCCGGCATCCGAATCAATCAGGAATTTAATGAGGTTATGATAAACGGGAAGAAGACAGAGCTGTCCGAGACGGAATACCGAATCTTATTGCTTCTGATGCAGTTTCCGGCTAAAATTTTTTCCGCGCAGAATTTATATGAGAGCATCTGGAATGAACCATACTTTTATTCATGCAATGGTACCGTGATGGTACACATTCGAAAACTGCGGGTAAAGATTGAGGAGGATGCACAGAATCCGAAATATATACGAACTGTCTGGGGGAAAGGTTACAGGTTTGGTGGCGGATATGAATAGAAGGGAGTCACTTTATTTTCAACTGGCAAGGCTTCTCATCCTGGCAGCAGTATGTTCGGGCATTGCATTTTCGGGCATGAGGGGAATTGGGATCTATTTTCTGAACCATTATTTTGAGACTTCAGATTATATTGAACAGAAGAATCATGACCGTATGAAAGAATTGCAGGATTCTGTGACACAGAATAACATTAGTACGCGGGATTCGGAATTTTTGACCAGATGGGTGTACCGTCAGCGTGGAATTTTTATGCAGGTTTATTGTAACAGTGTGCTTGTGTATGATTCAAATTATGCGGAGGAGACGGAAGGGTGGGATGCTCCGGTCGAGATTGGTTATTATGACTGGGAGGCATATTATAAAATCCGTTTTTCGGACAGCGAGGCAGAGGTGATGCTGTATGGATTTTATGAGCGGAAATTTTACGGATATGCGTTGATTGCAGAAATATTGGTGAGTATATTGCTGTTTTTGATGATTGTCATGCTTGGGATTCGTAATAAAATGAAGTACATCACACAGCTCAGCCGTGAGATTGGAATTCTGGAAGGCGGTGATCTGAAATATCAAGTGACCGTAAAAGGAAAGGATGAGCTGGCAGTATTGGCGCGTGGAATTGATGATATGAGAAAATCCTTTGCGTATCAGGTGGAACAGGAGGCGCACCTTACAAAGGCGAATCGCCGGATGATTACGGAGATGTCTCATGACCTGCGTACACCGCTCACATCTATGATGATTTATATGGAAATTCTGAAGAACCACAGATATCACGATGAGGCGCAGATGGAGGAATACATTGACCGGATCGACCGAAAGATGCACCAGCTGAAACAACTGTCTGAGCATATCTTTGAATATTCTCTGGTAAGCAGCGAAGTAAAGGTGGAATTAGAGGAGCCGGAGAGCTTTCAGACACTGTTTTATGATCTGCTCTCAGAGGTTTCGGCATATCTGGAACAGAATGGATTTACCGTAGAGATGAAACTGCATTGGGGGAATGGTTTGATACGAATAAACGCGGGATATCTTACACGTGTGATGGACAATGTATTGTCTAATTTGCTGAAGTATGCAAAGCAGTCGGAACCCGTCACAATCACTGCATTTGAGAAGGAAGAAGAGGCATGCATCTGTTTTGATGTGGACTACCAGAATAGATGTCAAAAACATGGTCTGAGACGAGAAAGTGTGTAACAATATGGGATACATCGGGAAACACCGGAAAATCAAGGGATTTGACGGGTTTATGAATCGTAAAACGCATGTCTTTGACATTTGTTCTGAGAAATAGAAAAATTGTATATGCAATTAAAGTTTGAATGAGAAAATCAGAGAAGAGATGTAACAAAATAGTGTAAAAATGTAGCAGAAGCAGCGTATATGGAAGCAGATCAGGCGCTAGAAAGCAGAAAAATGATGTAAATTTGTAGATTTTGAATTGTCAGACATATTTAAAATATGTTTTTGATAAGATTGTGCGAAGTGAAAAAAGAAAAAATATCGGTAGCGTTATAACAGAGTGTTATAGCGTTATTTTTTTGCGTTACGGGTGTTACAAAAAACAGAAAAAGTCTAGGAAATACGGGCGTTACAGCGATTTTTGAATATAGAAAAGAACGGAAAAATAGAAAAGAAATTTTGTAATTTGTGACGCGGAGCAATTGAACATTTTGGAGCAGTACAAAAAAATATGTTCAATTGCCCATAATAGGCGGGTTTTCCGCATTCTTCGTAAAATATAATAGGAAAAAGCAATTGAACATATTTTTGGTATAAAAGGGAAATAAATTACCCAAAAAGCAGAAAAAAATTAAGCTGTTTCGATCGCTTCATTTTGCTCTGAAAGAGACGATTTTCGCCCCCTATTTTTACGTTTTATTTTTAATTCGATCATAGCAAGTATTTCATCTTGATCATCAATATGCAGTCTATGAAAATTGTTTAAAAGGAGTATATCATCCGGTGAAATAACAGGTGAATCTTTAAAATTAAATATTTCATCATTCTCCGAATTTGAAGAATTTCCTTTCAAAAGATAGTCGATCGAACATTGCAAAAGCTCTGATAAATTAATTAAAGCAGAGGAGGAGGGCAAAGTTTTTCCGTTTTCTATTAGGCTTAGATTGCCTGATGAAATGCCCGTTTTTGCGTGTATTTGAACTTGTGTTAATCCTAATTCTTTTCGGCGTTGTTTAATTCTAGTTCCTATTTCCATATTATTCATAAATCCTCCGTTCTCCTGTAATAAATCTCTAAAAAAAAAGAAAAAAGCTTGACAATCTTTAAAATTAGAGATAATATAAGTACAGGGTAAGAAATAACTCAAAACAAATTTATCATATCTATCCGGAAATCACAACCGGAACCGGAAATCGCCGAAAAAAAGCCAATCTGAAGGCTGTTAAAAAGATCAATTTATTTAAAATGTTTTTTGCATACTAAGAGAGGAAGGTGAGGTATGAAGAACGGTAAGAAACCAACGCTGCGGCAAAAGAAGATCATGAAAGCAAGCGGATTGTTACCTGAGAACTGGTTAGTTGTGAAGGATCTTGGCAATGAGTTGCATGTAGTCAGCCGGATGTCGCTGAAAAAGATCGGTGGCAAGCCGAAGCTGAGGAAACTGCAGACAGTTGATTAAAAAAGGAGAGCTGCGCCAACAGCTCCCCTTGATGTCAGAACATATGATGATAATGCCAACCACTATCACCGATTCTGACAGTTGCGTGATACGTTTTATCAAAGAGTTCTGAGTGGGCCTCATACTCTGAGATTGTATCACCAGCTTTTGAATGTTGGGAGACAAGAAGCCAATCGAGCTTCTCATTCGCTGGTCCAATATTCATCGGGTATTTATGCACGAGTAACACCTCCCTTCTGCGGGAGTACCCTGCAAGGGAATTGTAACATATCAAAAACGATAAAGAAAGTAAGTGTTTATAGAAGGAAGTGATTGCATGGCAGGGCAGAATACACTGACCCCGCTGGGGAAAAAGATTAAGAAAAGACTAGTTGATCTGGACATGACACAGCGCGATCTGGCAGAGCTTTTGGGTGTGAATGCACCCTATATTACAAAGATCCTGACCGGGGTGCGGACAGGAGCAAAGTATCGGAAACAGATCGCGGAAATATTGGGAATAGATGACGCTGCATAGGAGGTGATGGGATGCAGGCAGCAGCATATATAACGTTAGAGGAAGCGGCGGAACTGGAAGGTATAGAATATTTTACTTTGTATAGAAGAATCGAACGCAATAAGAAAAAGTATAGTATTCAACCCCAAAAGTCTGATACAGGTGGACGTGATATTGTTCTTGTATCAGTGAAATCACTGTCCAAGATGGCACAAGCAGCCTTTGAGCGTCGGGAGGCAGTGAAGCGGATCGCCGATGCAGCTGATCAGGATGTGGAAGCGGCAGAAGAGCCAGCACCGGAGCGGCCATGGTACGTGGATGCGGATTATGAATGGTATCAGCATCAGTATCAGAAAAATTATTATAAGGCGATGGAGCTGGGAAACGTAGTACGTGAATACATCAGCAACGTACCGAAGCATCATAAGGATCTGACCGTATGGACGGAAGAGTATGCAAAGGAGCGGACCGGCAAGAGCGGCAGGACGTTCCGCCGGATGGTGGACGATTACATGACCGCATCGGCATGGGCAGATCGGATGCAGAAGGAAGATGGTTGCGGTTATGATTATATCAAGGTGCTGGCACTGTGCCGGAAGCCGAAGGAGGTTGGACAGTTTCCGAGTATCCCACCGGTGATGAAACAGTGTATTAAGAATATCTGGTTTGACAAGTCCTTTGCTCAGAACCGTCGAACCCGGGAAGATTTGTATGAGACATTGCAGGAAATTGCCGAGGTGAAAGGCTGGGAGAAGCTTCCATCATATCAGACCGTATCACGTTATATCGTGTACTTGATGGATGTGGAGGGAATGGCAAGTGCACACGCCTATGCGAAGAACGGAGCGGTTGCCTGGAAGAACAGGCAGATGGTGAAACGGGCTCGTGACACCAAGAGCCTGCAGGTGCTTGAGATGGTGCAGGGCGATGAGCATACATTTGATCTGTGGGTGCTGTATAAGACGCCAAGTGGAAAAGAGATCCCGATCCGGCCAAAATTGGTCTGTTGGATCGATACACGCAGCCGCATGATATTTGGGGATGTCATTTGCAGGGATGCAAATGCGCAGATCCTGAAAGAGAGTCTGATCAAGATGTTTTATGAAGACTTGAATGGATATGTACCGAAATATCTGTACATTGATAACGGCAAAGATTATACGTCAAAGGATCTGAACGGCATTGATCGGAAGGATCGGCACGATGCGGAAGCGAAGGAAAAATATTTTGATATGGAGTGTGACCGTAAAACGCGTGGATTTTACCGGGACATGGGTATATCGGATGTACATATATCTATGCCGTATGAGCCGTGGACGAAAGGACAGATTGAGCGGTCGTTTGGTACGGCGATTCAGAAGTTTTCCAAGCAATTTGCAAGCTATACGGGTACCTTGACCGGATCAAAGACGGATGCAAAGGTAAATAAGGATATTAAGGCAATGGCAGAACGTGGGGAGCTGCTGACCATGGAAGAGTTTTATGAAAAATGGAAGGAATACAAGGAAAAGTACATAAACCGCCAGCACAGCAGCCTGAAGCGGATGCAGGAAGAGTATAAGACACCGAAGGCACTTTTTGAAAATGGGGAACGGTATCAGAAACCGGCACCTGCGCGCAGTGTGGCAGTCATGGCACTGATGAAAGCAGAGGAGGCATACGTATACAATACAGGGATCAGGCGGAGCGGTTACGATTATATGGCGTATGATCTATGCAGCTATATCGGGCGGAAAGTACAAATCAAGGTAGACCCGTGGGATGTGACAGGTATCTACGTGATGGATGATACCGGGGCATTGATCTGCCGGGCGGAAGCACAGGAGCTGTTGAAGTTTGGGCGCGTATCTGATCCGGTATTGCAGGATCACAGAAGGATGCAGAACAGGCAGATCCGGGATGTGCGCGAGCAATTAGAGGAAGCGACAAGACCATTTGATCTTGGTGAAGTGACCGAGAACTATGGCAAGGGAATGGTCGGCGGCGTGGAGCTGACGATAGGGAAGAAGCCGGAGCGTGCGCAGAAGGTGGTACAGATGCCAGAGGATAAGCATGCAGTGCGTAACGCCCGGAAGGCAAGACAGGAGAAAGAGACATCAGAGTATATGAAATCGCAGGCACAGAAAGCACTGGAACGCTTGCGGGCGATGGGGGAGAAATGAAAAAAGCTATGGAGTGCATAGGCCGGATACTGGAAGATACCCTGATGATGGCTGTGGTGATGGTGCTGTCTGTTGTTTTTATGTCGCTACAGATTATCGAGGATATCTTTTGGGATAAGTAAATTATCAAAATGAATGTCAAAAAACAAAGGAAAGGAAGGTAGCAAGATGGCAAATACAGAGACGAGAGAGGGAACGCCGAGCCGGATCGCGCTGGCGGTGGTCAAAAAACTGGAAGAAATGAAGATGAATAAGGCAGAGCTTGCAATACAGTTGGGTGTAAGCCGGCCGATGGTTAGCCAGTATCTGGCCGGCAAGTATAAAAGTGATCCTACTGCATTGGAAGAAATGCTGCAGGATTTCCTCGAAGCGAATGGCGTAAATATTTCTTCCGATGCTCCTGAGATGGAGTGTCAGGAGGCTCCGAAAGAATTGCCGAAAAAGGCAGCATACTATGAAAGCCGTGATTACATTGGTGTGATGTCAGTGTGTCAGTCCTGTCAGGAGGATATGGGACTTGGGATTATTATCGGAAAATCCGGATATGGAAAATCATATGCCCTGCAGCACTATGCGAAAATGCCGAAGGTGGTATACATGGAGTGTGATGACACGATGAGCTGCCGGGATCTGGTGGAAGCAATCGAGGGGAAACTTGGCATTCCACGTGCCACATCTGGAACGATCTGGAAGCGTGTCTGTCGGATCAGGGAGTTCCTGAACGTCAACGCGGGATATCTGCTGATTATAGACGAAGCAGACAAGCTGATCAACAAGTATACTGCAGCGAAGATGGAGATCCTGCGTGGCATTTACGACCAGGCGGATGTCGGTATTGTGATCGCCGGGGAACCGAAGCTGGAGGTTGACCTGCGTAACATGCTTGACCGCTTTGCCAACCGGATCGATTTCTTTTATAAACTTGGTGGATTAGATAAGAAGGAACTGGATGGATACCTTGCAGGATGGAGCATATCAGAAGATGCACGAAGGGAGCTGGCAAGCCGCGCCTACAGTTCTAGGAACGGATGCTTCCGTTTGCTTGACCGGACATTGAATAATGTGCTGCGTGTCATGAAAAGCAGGGGCGTTACAGAAGTAACGACAGACATCGTAAACGAAGCATCCGGTATGATGCTGTTGTAACTATAAGGGATAAGTTTAGAAAGGGGAAGAACGATGGAACAGATTACTATCAATATCACAGGACAGAAAGCACAGGAGCAGACAGCGCAGCTTATGACAGCAATTTATAAAACAATGGCACGCATTAATGACAAAGGTTGTTATATCACGATCAACAGCCAAAGCATAGATATACCGGGGGAAAAGCGAGAACTTCAGGTGCCGGATTTTATGAAAGTACGTAGACAGCTGACGATGGCGGGAAGGATTGGTTAAGATGGCAGGACAGAAGCATGAACCGACGGTGCGTACTATATGGGGACTGGCAAAATGTGAAGAGCTGCGAATGACAGGAGAAGAGTTACATCTGGTTGTTATGGCACAGACCGGGAAAGATTCAATCAGGAAGCTGACGCAGAAAGAAATATCTCGTGTGGTGTACGTATTGTCACAGATGAAGGAATCGTCACGGCGTGGCAGAGAAGACCGGACGCCGATGTGTGACGGAACGACACAAAATCAGCGTCGCAAGGTTTATAAGCTGATGCAGGCGCTTGGATGGAATGAGAAGCGTATCAATGGCATGTGCCGCCGGATGTTTAGAATTGACCGTTTGGAATGGCTGAATTATAAGCAGATTAGTGACTTAATTGAAGCATTGAAAGCGATGCTTGAACGTCAGGATCAGGAAAAAAGGTCATGAAAGAATATTGGACATTGACAAGTGAATACAGTCAGCAGAAAGTTTTTTGAAAAAGTATGAAAAAAACATTGACATACGGTGCACCGTATAGTATAATACAATCATAAGGAGGTGAGATACAGATGAGCAACAGGAACAGGCGAAAGCCAAATATGAAAAAGTCCGATATTGAATTAAAGAGCTGGGCACTCGGAGCAATAACGGACTTGATCATCGGAATCATCTTACTGATTCTCGATAAGCTATTAAATTAGCGGAGAGGGGCGCAAGCCCTTCTCTTGAAAAAAATATAACACAAATGCTCATCTGTGTAAAGGATGCTTTGGAAACTTGGAATATTCTTTGTCGCGATCGGAATCGTGAAACTGCTCATCTATTTTGTCAAAAAAGGAAGGGGGAACAGGAATGCCGGTAGGTAGTCCGAAGCCGCAGACTGTTGCGACAAAAAAATACGAGGCAAAAGCCGGATTTGTATCGAAGTCGTATAAGCTGCGTAAAGAACTGACAGAAGAATTTGCTCGGGCATGTAAAAAGAAAGGTGTGAGCGCTGCAGGGCAGCTCACTGTGATGATGCAGGCATTTATCGACGAAGTGAATAACGGGAAATAAAAATTGAAGCTGCTGGCTGTATAAACGGTCGGCAGTTTTTTTATGCAGTTTGGAGGTACAAATGGAGGATTGCAGGGTGGAGATAGCTGTCAGGGATGGAAAGGTGGACATGCGGGCAGAACATGTATCACTGGAGGATATGACAGCAATTTGCGGTGTGCTGCAGGTGATGGTCGGACGTAATGCAATGATGCGTGGCGCTGATCTGGAGATGGTAAAAGATAAGCTGCTGGATGTCTATCTGGCAGCCATGAATGATCTTGAAAGACAGGAAGGTGAGAATGAATGACGAAAAAGGAACAGAAAGAACGGGCGAGGATCAAGAAACAGTTGAAGGAGAAGGGCATCCTGCCGCCGGATAAAAAGAAGCTGAACCGGAAAAAATTTGTGGATGAGGCGATGCAGGAATGGAATGCAAGAGATAAAGAGTGTTACGTATGGGATATTTACCTGATGGATGCGATTGGCATTATGTTAGGGGATGTGGAACAGAGGACGCTGCGTGTATCATCTGAAGCAATAGGGGCAGCAAAGTGCCTGAAGCTGGCGGTACGTTTGAAAGAATTTGAAGAATCAGTCAGGGAACGTGGGGATACGAGCTATAAGTTGAAAGAGAAATATGACTACATCAGGGACATTATAGAAGCATAAAGGGGGAATGCAGGAATGGAACAGTATAAAAAATTATCATCGCATGGAAGTATTAACATACCGGTTGCGATGCGACGGGATTTGGGACTGGAACCAAAAGACCCGATGATCGTGAGCACCAACGAGGAGGGTGACATCATCCTGAAACCCTATGTGCCACGCTGCATGTACTGTGGCAGGCAGGATCAGGTGCATAAAGTATTTGGGCGTTATGTATGTGCAGGATGTGCGAAAAAAGTTTGTGAAGCATTAGAAAAAATGAACGGAGGGGAAGCAAATGGATGAACTGAAGCAGAAAACAAGCGCAGAGCTGGTGGACGAACTGGTGCAGCTCGATCGCCTGCGTCTTCAGACAGCGCGGAACATCTCAAAATATCAGGCGGAGCTGCAGGCACGCGGTATCAGCATCATGGAAGACCGAAACAAGCAGTACACACGTTTTTATGGAAGCCAGGGATCAGCAGCGGCCATTACTGATCGGCAGAGTCTTGATATCCTGAATCCGGACCGGCTGAAGCTTTGCGTGTCAGAAGGGGTATGGAATAAGAACGTTACGGTTACAACGGAAACGAAGTATAAATGCAGCGCTAATTTTGAACGTATGCTGAAGGCTCTTTTTACGGATGACTATACATTTGAGATGGAACTGGAGGAGTTTTTGGATGGCCAAATGCATATCCTTCCGGACACGAAGCAGAAGAAACTGTTGCTGAAGAAGTTAAGCGGCGACTACGAGAAGGACAGGAAGAATCTGACCGCTATATTTGATGCGGAATGTGACTGGGACGTAGAGCTGTATTACATCCATAAGATTAAGAACGCGGAACTGATCCGCGCGTACCTGCCGGATGACATGATCGATGCAACGATCCGGGAACTAAAGAAGTGTGTAATCGTAGACAGTAAAACAGCGATTACGCTGGATTATAAGGAGGAGTAGGTATGGCACAATTTGAATTTACGATAGTGGAAACAGTCAAACATCAGCATAGCTTGATTATAGAATGTGAAGACCTGACAGAAGCACTCTTAATTGCAGATTGCATGGAGGATGAGGAGATGGATCATCCGGACGATATCACGACAGTAGCGAAGAACTGTGGGGCGAATATAGTAGAGTTTAATCGGGATTATATGACATATGTAGACGAAATTGAAATTGAAGATGTAGAAGAAGCAAAGGAGGACTGATACATATGGCAAAGAAAAAATTATTGATTATTGCAGGGCACGGTGAGGGTGATCCCGGTGCCTGCAGTATTTGGGGACAGGAAGCAGCTTACACAAGGGAGCTTGCGACGATGGTAAAGAAGTCCATTGGCAATAAGATGTCTGTGACGATGTATGATCAGAAGAAGAACTGTTATGCACAGAGCAAGCGTGGTGATGTGCCGGAGTATGCGAAGTACGACATGACGTTAGAAATCCATTTCAATGCAAAGGGCAAGAAAGATCCTTACGGGGACGGACACTTCACCGGAGTCGGCGGCTACATCCATCCGGACAACGCCGGAAAGAAGGTGGCACGTGCGGTTATTGACCGTGTGGTGGCGCTCGGATTCAAAGAGTGGCTGCTGGGGACAAGCACGGGCTTGCTGAATTTAAACAACGCACAGCGTCAGGGCGCAAAGTATTTTTTGCTTGAGACAGCATTTGTCGATGACGGTGACGACATGAATTTTTATCGTAACCATGAGGATGACTTTGCCAAGGCGATCGCACAGGGAATCATGGACGGACTGGGAATGGATTCATCTGCTGGCGATGTGCCTAAGAAAGAATATTGGAGAGTACGGAAATCGTGGGAGGATACAAAAAGCCAGAAGTACGCAATGGAAACAAAGGAAGCGGCGATTTTGGTATGTCCTGCAGGTTACAGCGTGTTTGATCCGTCCGGAAATTGTGTCTATTTGAAAGAAGCATATGGCACGCAGGCGCAGTCATTTGAAGGCTGCGCAGAGGGGGAGTACATCGAAGCAGTCGGAACGATGTATACAGAGGATGAACGAAAGAACGGTATCCTTGCCTGCGTATCGCTTGCGCAGTCCATCTTAGAGAGTGGATATGGGCAGACGGATCTGGCGCAGATCGGAAACAACATGCACGGAATGAAATGCACCCTGTCCGGAAATACATGGTCAGGCACGACGTGGAATGGGGAGAACTTTTATGAGAAATTATCGCCAGAGGTTGAGAACGGACAGGAAGTGATGCGCCGGTCACAGTTTAGGTGCTATGAATGTATTGAGGATTCCATCGCTGACCATGCTGCGTATCTGTTGAATGCTGCAAATGGAAAGAAGCGCAGGTTTGAAGGAATACAGGGCGAGAAAGATTACAGAAAGGTGATCCAGATCATTAAGGCAGGCGGGTACGCGACAGATCCGGAATATGTCAGCAAGATCTGCAATATCATTGATCGCTGGAATCTGACACGGTTTAACGTGGAAAACAGCGGGACGGATCAGAAACCGGAAATACCGGAGCAAAAGCCAGATACGCCGGATCAGAAGCCGGAAGTACCGGAGCAAAAGCCAGAGACACCGGATCAGGGAGGCCAGGAGGAGAACAGACAGGTATTGTATGGTATCTTCACGGATGCGGACATTTTGTCGATCCTGTCTGAACCACAGAAGTCCGGAAAGGTGGTCGGGTATATTCAGGAACCGGAGGACAGAAAGAAAGAGTATCACATTGTCGAAGAAAAGAATGGTTACGGGAAGCTGCTTAGCGGAGCCGGATGGGTGGATCTTGCGCATGTGAAGAAATGGATGTACGCAGTACAGACGACCTGCAACGTGCTGAATATCCGTAAAAAGGCATCACTTGACTCGCCGGTAGTCGGAACGATCAGTGAGCCAGAGGGAAGGAAGGTGTCGTACCATATTGATAAAGAGAAGAATGGATTCGGACATCTGTTAAGCGGAGCCGGATGGGTGAGTCTCGAGTATATCGAAAAGGTGTGATAAGAATGGGTCAGAACATGCGGGAGCTGCTGGATGATACGACGATAGAGGATTTGCCGGAGAGCTGCCAGCCGATCGTGGAGATTGTTGGACTGGAACGTTTTTTTGAACTGTCTGAGTATGCGCAGGGGGATGCATTGTATATACCGAAGCCAGAGAGTATTGTTGCTCCGGCACGCAACCGAAAGATCAAAAAAGAATGGAATGGTTATAACATACGGGAACTGGCAGATAAATACGGACTGACACCGAACAGAATACGAAATATACTGAAATATGAGCAGGTTTTCGGGCAGCTTTCGATGTTCGATCCGGATTTTGAATTGTATGAAGAGTGAAATTTTTTTCTGAAATGTTTTATTTAAAGGTTATCTGAAGAATAAGTAGACTAGGAGCATAGCTTGGCTATGCTCCTATTTTTTTGTCGGGAAAGGGGAACAACATGGAAATTTTAAATGCATTGGAAATTGAAGCAATGATGGATGTCACCAAACTGGTGGGAGTGATCGGGTTACTGGCATTTATTGTGTCATGTATCGCCGAAGTATTAAAGCATGTGAAATGGCTGGATGACGTGCTGCCGACAGGGATAGTGGTAATCGTCCTGTCACTGGTGATCTGTCCGATGGCAATCTTTGGGATGCTGGCATATGCAGGACAGCCGATCACATGGTTTATGGTATTTGCGTCGTTTATTGCAGCATTTATTGTCGCACTGGTGGCAATGGACGGCTGGGAACGCGTGACAGAACTTGCCGGAAAACTGATCAAGAGGAAATGACATGGAATATGCGATCACATTTGCGGACGTAATGACAGGGCTGATTGGTATCGGGTTGGGGATATTTGGCTGGTTGGTGAAGAACTGGATCAGCGGCGTCCTGAAAAGTAATGAAGAGACAAAAGTACAGGTTAAGGGAATCGACAAAAAGATAGATGAGCGTATCAAGGCATTGGATGAAAAGACAGACAAAGAGATCCGGGAAATGGAAAAGGAAATTACGGATTTCAAGTCTGACTTTGCAACGACATTCGTGCTTCGGGAAGATTACTTCCGGGCAATGAATAAAATGGAGGATTCCATCAGGAATATTGATCACAAAATAGATCGCCTGCTCTTAAAGGGTAGCAGTAAGGAATGAGGTGAGAAGAATGAACGATGCAGAACGCGCGGAGGTGAAACGGAATAAGGCAGTCCGTGGGTATATCATCCGCTGTCTGGTGAAAGGATTTAACAACGCTGCGCTGACGCGTCAGGTGTCGAATGCGATGATTGCAGCGGGGCTGGTGATCTCGCCGGATATATCGAAATACATTGATTATCTGCATGACGCCGGATATATCGAGTTTACGGACGAGCGTGTGACAGCATATAACGCATACGCAGAAGATGCAGTGATCCGATTGACGAAGGAAGGTGTCGACCTTGCGGAAGGTACGATCAATGATCCGGGGGTGGACATCTGATGGCGAAGCAGCGTAGGAAGACACGGATATCCTCAAAAGTAGATGAGCTGCCAGAAGAGATCCGAACGAATGTTGATGTTTTGTTGTCCGATACAGCGAACACCTATCAGAGCATCAGTGATTGGCTGAAAACGATGGGGTATGAAGTGTCAAAGTCATCAGTTGGACGATATGCGATGCGATCCAATACGGCGATGCAGCGGTTATTGGAAGCGCAGCGGCAGACGGAAAAACTGGTGCAGGTCGTTAAACAGAATCCGGATGCAGACTATACGGAAGCCGGGATGCGGATACTGATGGATGGTCTGATCAATAAGATGGCGACCGCAGAGGAAGAGTTTGACGCGATGCCACTGGATAAGGCCGGGCGGCTATTGGCATCCTTAAGCCGCACAAAGGTTTATAAGGACAAGGTGCAGCAGGAGATGCAGAAAAAAATAGATCTTGCTTTTACCGAGATGGAAGAGAGGATGTTAAAAATCATACGTCAGGACGATAGGGCTGCGGAGCAGTTTAGGATGATCCTCAAAGACGCAAAAGACAGGATGATGCAGGATGATTGATCTGGATCGCTGGCTTTTAGCGCTGGATGACGGAGAAGAACAGGAAGCAAAACGTCAGCATGAGAGTAATGAAGTACTGTTTGAACAGTATGTGTTGCGGGAAGACACGCCGTACCGCCGGGAATTGATGGAACAATACCGGAACGGAGCTGCGCTGACTGGAAAAGACGGGCTGCGTAAAAAATTGGCAGCAGTCGATCTGGCATATTTTGGGCGAGCTTACCTGCCGCATTATTTTGTCCGAGAATCCCCGGAGTTTCACGGGGAGCTGGATGATATCTGGGCAGAGGGCGTATTAAAAAACAAAAATCCGTACACGGATGCAGCAGAGATTAGCCGGATGGATGGAAGCAACTGGGCGATCGCAGCGCCGAGAGGACACGCAAAGTCCACGACATTTACGTTTAAAGATTCCCTTCACGCAGCATTGTATGTGTATAAGCATTATATTTTGATCCTCTCGGACAGTACCGAACAGGCAGAAGCGTTTTTGGAAGACATCAAGACAGAACTGGAGGACAATGCCTATATCATCGAGGATTTTGGGTATCTGAAGGGAGACTCTACATGGAAGACCGGTACGATCAAAGCCACAAACGGAGTGAAGATTGATGCGATCGGTTCTGGAAAAAAAATCCGAGGCAGGAAGAACCGGTCATGGCGTCCGGATCTGATTGTGCTGGACGATATAGAAAATGATGAGAATGTTGCTACGCCGGAACAGCGTAGAAAACTGAAGAGTTGGTTTGATAAGGCGGTGTTAAAGGCGGGAGATACTTATACCGATGTGATGTATGTCGGGACGATCCTGCACTATGATTCGCTGCTTGCTGGAAAGTTACAGAATCCGGGATTTAAGAGCCGGAAGTACCGTGCAGTCATATCGGATTCCACACATCCGGAGCTATGGGAAGCATGGGAAAAGATATACACAAATCTGTTTAACAATCAGCATGAAGCGGACGCGGAAGCATTTTTTGAAGCAAACAGAGAGGAAATGCTGGAAGGCACAGAGGTACTGTGGGAGGCAAAGTTGTCGTACTACAAGCTGATGAAGATGAAGGTCGATGAAGGAACTGCATCGTTCAACAGTGAGCTTCAGAACGATCCAATTGATCCGGATAACGCAGACTTTAACGAGGAGTGGTTTGTTTATTACGAGGATGGCGAGGTGGATTTCAAGCAACCGAAGTTTTTGTTTATCGGAGGGAATGATCCATCACTTGGAAAGAATGCAAAGGCAGATACCAGTTCGATCATCACGCTGGCTCTGGATACGGAGAGCGGATACAAATATGTGGTGTATGCGGACATTGCAAAGCGCAATCCGGACAAGATCATCGAGGATATTTTTGACACGGACAAGCGCCTGCGTCTGGAATATGGAAAAGGCTACTATTCTTTCGGCGTGGAGGATGTGCAATTTCAGTATTATTTTAAGCAGGTAATGGCACAAAAATCAGCCGAGCAGGGTATTTATCTTCCGATCGAGGGGATCACAAGTACATCGAATAAAGTGCTGCGTATTCGTTCCCTGCAGCCGGAAGTGAAGAATGGGTACATCCGGTTCCAGAAACGACAGAAATCACTATTGCAACAAATGCAGGAATTTCCGATGGGGAAGAATGACGATGGGCCAGACGGATTACACATGGCAGTACTGATGGCGAATAAGGTGAAGGCAGCGGGGCATCAGATCGGGTACAAGAGTATCGGTAAACGTCTGCTGCAGTGGAAGAAAGGAGGCTACTGATGGCGAAGAAGAAAAAGAAGCAGGGGAAGATCCGCAATGAGCCATACGATCCCGCAAAAGAGAATGGAAGCATCCGACCAGTCTATGCGCGGATTGCGGCAAAGGAAGCGTCTGATAAATACAGCGAGTATCCATCAAATGGTCTGACTCCGATGCGGCTGGCACAGATCTTTCGGGAAGCGGATGATGGAGACGTACGCCGTCAAATGGAGCTGTTTGAGGAGATGGAGGAGAAAGATCCGCATCTGTTTTCACAGCTGCAGACACGGAAGCAGGCTGTTACAGGTCTGGAATGGGAAGTACAGCCGATATCTCCTGAGCAGAGGGATAAGCAGATCGCACAGTGGGTACAGGATCAGATGGAAAACATTGAGAACCTGAACGGGATACTGCTGGATCTGCTGGATGCGATCGGGAAGGGTATATCCGTCATGGAAATCCTGTGGGATGTAGATGATCGAAATCAGATAGTAATTGCTGATATCCAACAGGTACATCCCAAAAAATTGATGTGGGATGCCGTTACAGATGAGATGCGTATCTGCACGGAAGCGCATCCGGAAGGAATTTCGCTGCCGCATAACAAATTTGTGGTACATCGATATAAGGCAAAATCAGGGCATGACAGCCGCGCCGGTATATTGCGTGTTGTAAGTTGGATGTATCTGTTTAAAAACTATTCCTTGAAGGACTGGGTGGCATTTTGTGAAGTTTACGGGATGCCGTTGAGGTTAGGAAAGTACGATGCGTCGGCGAGTGAAGCGGACAAACGGGCGCTGATGGAAGCGATCGTGTCGTTAGGATCGGATGCAGCCGGGATTGTACCATCGTCAACGTCTATTGAATTTATTGAAGCCGAGAACAAAAACGGAGCAACCGATACCTATGAGAAGTTGGCACGCTACTGTGATGAGCAGATCAGCAAGGCAATTTTAGGGCAGACGCTGACCAGTGATAGTGGCAGTGGAAGTTATGCGCAGTCTAAAACACATAATGAGGTGCGGCATGATCTGACAATCGCAGATGCAAAAGCATTGTCTATGACAATACGGCGCGACATTATCGGGCCTTTGGTGGAATACAATTTTGGCCCAGAAGCAAACTTGCCGCTGTTTGAAATCACCTGTGAAGATCCGGAAGATCTGCTGCAGACGGCTGACATTTACGTGAAGGTCAGGAACGAGCTTGGCGTTCCGATCGCACTGGATCACATCTATAAAAAATTCGGAATCCCGAAACCGGAATCAGGTGAAGCAGTGATTCCCGGGCAGATTACTGAAGCCAACACAGAGCCGGTTGGTATGAAAGCGCCGGAACCGGATTTGGAAATGGAGGTACAGGATCAGATTGATGGAATTGTCGAACTGTCTGTGCAGAATGCGAGTGAGCTGTTTCGGAAAATGACTGCGCCGATCCGGAAACTGGTGGATGAATGTGGTGATATGCAATCTTTGAAAGAGAAACTGGAGGATGCTGATACCGTACGCAGGCTGTATGAGGCAATGGATCTGGAAGAGTTTACTGATTATTTGCATCAGGGTATTTACTTTGCGGAGCTAATCGGGAGGAGCGAGAGATGAGCGGTGCAGAGTACCTGCAGGGATTTTCAAAGCTGATTTTTACGGGAGCGGTTACATTTTTAAAAAAGAAATCTGTTTTATCAAAAGAAGAATACGACGCGTTAAGTGATCGTGCGAAAGCGAAGGCATTTACAGTGTCAGGATATACTGCTGCAGAGGTGCTGCAGGAGTTTTTGGATAAGTTGACGGTAGCAGTGGAAGAAGGCAGGACATTGGAAGACTGGAAAACGCAGATGGATGCATGGCTTGACGCTCACGGATATGAAGGTATGAATCCGGGGAAAGCAGAACTGATCTTTCGGACAAATGTACAGACTGCCTATAATGCCGGGCATTATAAAAGTATGATGCAGGCAAAGAAGCTGCGTCCGTACTGGATGTATGTAACGGCTGGGGATGATCGGGTGCGCGATACACATGCAGCGTTACATGGGGCAGTGTACCGGGCAGATGATTCATTTTGGAAAGTCTGGTACCCACCGAACGGATACAAATGCCGGTGCCATGTGCGGTCTTATTCAGAACGCCAAATCAGAGAACGAAACCTTCAGGTACAGACTAAGCCGCCGATTACAGTTGATTTGGCAACAGGTGAGATCAAAGCGTTACGTCCGGATAAGGGATTTGCAAGCAATCCGGCACTGGATGCATGGCGTCCGGATGTATCTAAATTCACCCCGATTATTCGGTCTGCATTTCAATCACGTCTCTCTGCACTGAGTAAGAAAAAAGGCAGGTAAAGAGATGAGACGGGGAATTGCAGGGATGGAGGTTTGTAACGCGAAATAACGCGGAATAACGCGGTTGTAACGCATACAGAAACGATAAGACAGATGCAGGAAGTGGAGAAATGGAAAAAAAGAAGAAAAATGACGTGGTAATGATTGCATTGACCCCATCGACAGTGGAAGGGGTACCGGATCTGATCGCCGTGATTCCGAAAGGGCATGTAGAATCCCGGAAGGGTGACTTTATTGTCGATGACGAATCGTTCCGGATGATCAATAAACAGTTCCTTGGGCGTCGCTTGGATCTGGTGATTGACTACGAACACCAGACATTGCACGATGTGCAGGCGCCGGCTGCAGGTTGGATTACGGAGCTGATAAACGGAGAGGATGCGATCATGGCGAAGGTCAACTGGACACCGAAGGGAGCGGAGTACCTGAAAAATAAAGAGTACCGGTATCTGTCTCCGGTGATCATTACCAGAAAAAATGACAAAAAAGTGATCGCGCTGCATTCTGCGGCGCTCACAAACACCCCCGCGATTGATGGTATGTTCCCACTGGTGGGATGCAGCCTTGACGTGGACGATTATGAGGAGGAAAGGACAATGGAATTAGAAAAACTGATCAGATTGCTGGGATTGCAGGAGACAGCAACAGAAGATGAGGTGGAGGCTGCACTTCGGGAGGCAGTCAGAAAGCCGGGAGGGACAGAAACGGCAGCAAATAAGGATGCTGTGGTAGCGAACAGCACGATCCTGACGCTCTTAGGATTGAAGGAAGACGCTAAGACCGAAGAGGTGGCGGCTGCTATTGTGAAGCTTCAGAATGGAGATAACACCCTTGCTGCAGAAGTGCAGGCACTCAAAGCACAGATTGAGGGTCGTGCAGCTGATGAGGCGGTCACGGCGGCACTGAAAGCAGGAAAGATCACTGCAGCGCAGAAGGATTGGGCGCATAGCTATGCACTGAAAGATCCGGAAGGATTTGCGTCATTTGCGGATAAGGCACCGGCAGCCGTGGTGATGGATAACCTGACTGGCGCTGATCCGAAGGGTAAAGGCGGAAAAGATGGACTGTCCGGTGTAGATCATACGGTGCTGAAGAACTTGGGACTCTCGGAAGAGGAAGTGAAAGAATATTACAAGGAGGAAGTGTGATGGGACGACAGATAGGAGAACAGCTTGCCGGACGCAGTATCCTGCGTCTGCCGGTTGCAAAAGGTACAAAGCTGGTTGATGGGGACATTGTGGCGCTGAATGCAGAAGGATATGCCGTGCAGGCATCCAAGGCAGCTGATCTGATAGCTGTTGGGGCGGCACAGGAGTATGTTGACAATACTGTCGGTGAAGATGGAGCCTGCCATGTACGTGTACAGCGCGGCGTATTTGTATTTGGGAATGATGGCGACATTAAGGAGACAGATATTTTAAAGACGTGTTATTTTGCCGGTCCGGATAGTGTAACGCTGACCGCAGATGGATCAAGTGCAGCCGGGAAAGTATTTGCTGTAGAAGGCAACTCTGTTGCTGTTGATATGTTTTAAGGAGGATAACGAGCATGATTATTAATTCACAGGCGCTGCGGGCGCTGGATGTCAGCTTTTCAACACTGTATAACAAAGGATTTTCGTCAAAACAGCCGAAACATCCTCTGATTGCCACCGAGGTACCGTCCAGTACATCAGAAGAAAATTATGGATGGATTGGTCAGCTTCCGAAAATGAAAGAGTGGCTGGATGAACGTACAATTGCGAATCTGAACGCCTACACCTACACAATCAAAAATAAGACATTTGAGTCTACGATTGGCATTGACCGTGAGGTCTTAGAAGATGATCGGTATGGGGTGTACGCGCCAAGTTTTGAAATGATGGGTGCAGAAGCGGCAACGGCTCCGGATGAAACAGTTTTTGAACTGCTTCAGAAGGGATTTAAAGAAAAGTGCTATGATGGGCAGCCATTTTTCTCTGATCAGCATAAATCAGGGGAAAAGACATTTTCAAACAAGACAGATGCAAAGCTGTCACAGGAAAGTTTTATTGCGGCACGTACGGCGATCATGTCCTATACAGGTGATCAGGATAAACCGTTGAAACTCGTACCGAATGTTCTTGTGGTGCCGCCTGCCTTGGAAATGGAAGCGCGCCGGATCTTAGAGGCGGAGATGGTAGACGGATCATCTAATATTACCAAAGGTCTTGCTAAGGTGGAGGTTGTCAGTGAACTGGCAAACGATCCGGACGCATGGTACCTGATGGCAACGAATGAGCCGCTTAAACCGCTGATCCTTCAGATGCGCAAGAAACCAAAGTTTACAGCCCTTAATAAGGACGATGATCTGAATGTATTTCTGAAGAAAAAATACCTGTATGGCGTGGATGGCCGCTGGAATGCAGGATTTGGGTTCTGGCAGATGGCATATGGATCAACTGGCAAAGGCACAGGAGAAGCAAAAGGCTGATTGGATAGGAGGCAGTCATGGCATACAGCAAAGCAGAAGATGTATTGGATATGATCAAACCGGACATGCTGCGATCCCTAATTGGTGATAACTGCCGTCTGGAAGGCGAGGAGCTGCGAGAAGCTGCAATGCCATATGCACAAATTGCTGTAGACGATGCAGATTCGGAAATTGACGGATATCTTGCTAAACGGTATAGGGTACCGCTTAGCAAGGTGCCGAAGATGATCACAAAGTTATCGAAGGATATAGCGGTTTACAATCTGGCTTCCAGACGCGGCATTGATGAATCTGAGCGCGAAAAGAACATCCTGAACCGCTATAACGCAGCAATCCTTTATCTGACGAATGTGGCGAAGGGTATTGTGGAGTTGGACGGTCAGACATCAGGAGGAACAGGAGAAGCACTGACGGATGCGCAGGGAAACGCAGGATTTTCTATTCAGTCCAGCGAACGTGTATTTTCACGGAAGTCAATGAGGGGATGGTAATAAAATGAGTGGTATCCGTGTGAGCATGGCTGGGCAGTTCGAAGAATACAAAGAACGGTTACAAAGATTGGGAAGTATTGACCGGGCAGAATTGATGGCGGCGATCGCAGAAGCGTTGCGTACCAGCACGGATGAGCGGTTTGATACGGAGACTTCACCGGATGGGGTAGCATGGAAACGCTCCATTCGGGCATCCGGTGGCGGGAAGACGTTGACGGACAGAAGCCATCTGCGTACCTCCATCCACGCCCGATCATCGGAAAAAGGTGCGGAGATCGGTACGAATACTATTTATGCTGCCACGCATCAGTTTGGTGATCCTGGCAGGACAATCCGGGCAAAGAATAAACGGATGCTGTCGTTCCAGATTGGCGGGAAATGGTACCACAAAAAACAGGTTGCGATCAAAATTCCGGCGCGTCCGTTCCTTGGACTGTCTGATGCGGATCGAACAGAGATCATTGAACTGATGGAGGAAGCTTTGACATGACGAAGAAAAAGTATCTGGAAGATTTGTTGCGTGCGTCCGGGATAACTGGGGTGATCTATGAGAGCCTGAAAAAAATGTCTGAAGATGAAGGCAGCTATTATGCCGGAATCCTGCGAGGCAGTGATAAGCCGGTTCGTTCGAAGTCAAAAAAAATATATGATAACGGGGCGGTTACGATGAACCGGGTGAAGCTGTATGACATGGAAACCGTGTATACAGTTGTTATTGCCGAGTACGATGAAGAGCATCTGGAAGCGCATCTTGAGGCATTTTTTAAAACGATAAGCAAGGGATATGATGATGGAAACGGGAACTGGGTAGGAGTTGAAGCCGGGGAAGTAGACTGGGTTGATGAAAAAGACAGCATTTTGAAGGCTAAGATTGCGGTTGAAATACCGGTGACGTTCACATACGGAATTTATAAGGACGATGTTCCTGCTGACAAGATAGAAGGAAAGCCGGAGATTGGCATGGAAAAGGAGTGAGGATAAATGGAAAGGAAGGCTGTGAAGGAGGTTGTGCCGGATCAGGTAGTACGCAAAACAGTAGAGGAATGGGCGATTGCCAAGCAGGTGCCAAGCGTATATCTGGCAGGCGTAAAGCAGCAGAAGAACTGGTCGAAAAATAAGATGCTGGAAGAGCGCGAGTTCGACACAGCATTGCGTGAGTTTTTGACGGCAGCTGCAGATGGGAGGAAAAGATGATATCAAGAGTGGAAGTAGATGTGAAAGATGGCGGTTCCGGGATTGGAGAACAGCGGATCAGCGGTGTACACGCAAAGGTTGGCATATCATCAAAAGTGACAGATCCGATTGAAGTGCGCAATACGATGGATACAGATCAGATCAGGAATCTGTTAGGCCAGTCACCGCTTGCAGATGCCTGTATTGATTCGATCGACGGTGGTGCACAGCAGATGTTTTGCTATCCGGTGGCTGCCACTACAGGTGGTAAACCGTCTGGGGTGATACATACCGGAACTGGAAAAGGAACCGTAACGGTGTCCGGTACAGGAATCAATGCGTATGATGTGGTTGTTCAGATCGTGGACGGAGGAGCTACGAATGAGGCGACGTTCACAGTCAGTACAGACGGAGGAAGCAGTCAATCAGACGAGATGACCGTGCCGCTGGAAGGAAACTATGAAATTCCGGATACGGGATTAACATTGGCGTTTGCGGCGGAGGCGGAAAACAAGTTTGCAGCTGGTGATACCTACGCGTTTACAGTGGCAGCACCGACAACAAGCAACGAAGCAATCTTGTCAGCTATGGAACGTGTTTATAAAAGCCATGCAAATATTGAGGCGGTGCATATTGTTGGTACAACTAACAAAGATCTGTGGGCGTCTTTGGAAGCAATGGCACAGACACAGGAGACGAATGCGGGGCGTCCATTGCTGATCGTTTGCGAGCAGAGATCAGCAGGAAATGATGAGGCTGTTACAGATTACATGGAGGCAATCGAGACAGACTGTAAATCAGCAGGACGTCACGTTGCAGTAGTACAGACATGGGCGCGGTTTAAAGGGATGGATGGACGTGTACGTGTGACGAACATGGCAGCCTATATTATGGGCATGATCGCACAGGCGAAAGAATCCACCAGCATCGCATATGTCAGGGATTTCCCGATTAGCGAGAGCAAGGTGCTGGAACTTGTACCGACAGGCATTGAGGATATGTATGAGGATCTGGATGCTGCAAGATATATTGCACTGCGCCGGTATCCGGGACGGGATGCATGGTATCTTGCAAGCTCTAACACCTGTGCGCCGGAAAACAGTGATTTCGCAACAATCGAGCATGCGCGTGTGATGTACAGACTGGTGCGCGAAGTGTATAAGCGTGCAACTGAATGGCTGAAAGCAGATTTTGACGCATCAGAGATTGAAACAGAGGCAGCGCCGGTACAGGCAGACCTGAATATCCCGGTTGAGGATGCGATTAAAGACCAGATCATCAGCAGCGGACAGGCGGTACTGCTTGATCCGGAGAGCCTGTTGACGGCACAGAAGATCCCGGTGCGGGTAAGCTATAAGCCGCGGGCGTATGCAAATGTGGTATCCCTGACTTTTATGGCAGGGGCGGTATCGTAGGAGGAGAACATGGCAAGGAAACAGTTTGTAAATGGAAAGGTATATGACTGGTCATCGATCACGATTGCGCTGTCCGGATGCCAGAATATTGAGCCGACATCCATTGACTATGAAGATAGCCAGGACAAAGAACTGGTTTATGGGCGAGGAGGAAATCCAAGAGGCTTTGGAACAGGAAACAAAAGTAACTCGGTGAAACTTGAGATGCTGCGCGAGGACTACAATACGCTGGTTGATGCATACCGGAATCAGGGTGGATTTTATAAGATCGTGATCCCAAAGATTACGGTATCGTATGCAGATGTCGGAGCAACGACCTGCACAGATGTATTAACGAATGTAACATTTACCAAACGCGGTGGTTTTGGTGGTAAGCAGGGCGATAAGTCTACAACGATTAGTCTTGAGGGTATCGCAATGGGCGGTATCTGTATTGACGGCGTAAACGCATAAGGAGGATATAGCAATGGGTTATTTTGAAGATCAGGAAATTTTATCAGAAAAAATGTCAAAACCGGTACAGCAGGATACCGGATATATGCAGCAGAATCCGGTTGAACCGATGATGGAGCAGTTGGAAACGTTTGAAGATCTGTGCAGAAAGTACGCAGATAAAGGGATGCGCGGAAAAATGTACATCGTCACAACAAATCTGTCTCAGGATGATGACATGGATCGGACGATGGAATTTTTATTCGCTGAGCCGAAAGCGGCATCTTATGACCGGTACGTAAAAACAGCATCGGTATCAAGCTCGAAGGCGATGCGGACATTTGTATTAGACAATATTTGTCAGGAGCAGCGCAAGGATCTGGAGAAACTGCTCAACGAGTTTCCGGCGATGGGAATCAGTCTTGGTGAAAAGCTCCTGTACATGCTGGGTTTATCGAAGACCACGACGGTGCGCCGCCTGTAAAATCCGCTGAAGAACGGATTGATGAGGCGGAGGAAGAAACAGAAAGCAGCCTGTACGATGCTGGACGGATCTTGATCTGTAAGTATCTGCCGAGCAGGATGATTCCGGATCTGGATCACGTAACACTGGGGGAATTTTACAGGCTGCTTGCATTGGCACGGCAAGCCCGGAAAATGTATCAAGATGATATAAAAATCGGGTTTGTTAATGCGATAAACCTTCTGTTCTCAGATGAAGGAGGATAAGGATATGGGAATGGACAGTGTATTGAAAGTATCCCTTGTCCTCGATATGGTTGATCGTTTGACCGGAAAAATGGGGAATGTAAACGGATCAATCGGAACTATGACACGATCATTTGCGGCAATGCAGAAAGCAGGTGCTGCAATGACTGGCATAGGGACAGGTATCGTGTCTGCCTGCGGTAAAGCAGTCACAGCAACTTTCGATACGCAGAATGCGTTGGGCGAGATTGCTTCCTTAGGTGTTCAGGATCTGCAGGTTATAGAGAGTGCTGCAAAAAATTTCTCGGACACTTGGGCTGGGACGACAAAAGCTGATTTTATTACTGCGTCTTATGATATTAAGTCCGGTATTGCATCGTTGACGGATGAAGGTGTTGCACAGTTTACAGAGTTGGCAGCGTTGACTGGTAAAGCAACCAAATCCACGACAGAAGAGATGGGATCGCTGTTTGCAACCGGATATGGCATTTATAAAGGCGCATACGAGGAAATGTCTGATCTTGAATTTGGCGAGATGTTTTCTGCTGGAATTGCAACTGCCGTAAAAAATTATAAGACAAGCGGATCTCAGATGGCTGGCGCAATCGGTATGCTTGGCGCGACGGCAACAAACGCACAGGTACCGCTTGAAGAACAGCTTGCAATTTTAGGTCAGTTGCAGACGACTATGTCCGGATCAGAGGCAGCGACAAAGTACAAATCATTCTTGAATACTGCCGCGAAAGCAGGAAAAGAACTTGGATTGACGTTCTTGGATTCCAACAATCAGTTGATGTCTATGCCGGACATATTGGAAACGTTACGTGGCAAATATGGAGATACTTTGGATGCTGTTGAAAAGCAACAGTTAAAGGAAGCTTTTGGTACGGACGAAGCGATTGCATTGATTGATCTTTTGTATCAGAATACGGATCAGCTGAAAACTGGGATTGATGATTTGCATGAATCCATGTCAAATGGCGTGGCTGTAACCGAAGAGATGGCTACTGCAATTAACAATACACCAGAACAAAAATTTCAGACTATGAAGCAGAAGATACATAATACAGCGGAAGAACTTGGAAAGGGATTGCTGCCGACTGTGAACAGTACAATGGATGTGATTGCTGGCGTGATCCAAAAAGGCAGTGATTGGGTTGCGGCAAATCAGGAGACAGTTGCATCTATCATGCATATCGTGGCGTACTTAGGGATATTCCTGATTGCTGCAGGTACATTGATTGCTGTGGTCGGTACAGTTGGACGTACGTTCAGCGGCCTTGGCGGTATTGTATCCAGTGTGAAAAAGGTATTCAGTGCAGGCGGTTTTTTGTCAGTATTAGGGCCATTTGCTTTGATTGCAGCGGCTGTCGCGGGATTAATTGCCTTGTTCCAAGCCTGTGGCGGTGATGTATCCAATCTACAGGGTATATTTAGCAATGTATTTGGTGCTATAAGTGGATTTGTCGGAAATGCATTGACATCTATCGGTACGTATCTGCCCGGTTTTTTGCAATTTGGCCTAGATCTCCTGTTTAATATTGTAAGTGGGGTTTTGTCTGGATTACCTGATATATTGATGTCAGGTGGACAGATCATAACATCATTGATAACCGGCATTTTACAGCAAATACCGGAGATTTTGACAGTAGCATCAGAAATAATGAATGGATTTTTGGCGATGATTGCAACAGCCCTGCCGGGGATAATTTTATCCGGTGGACAGATCATAACGTCATTGATAACAGGTATTGTACAGCAGTTTCCCGGGATAACTGCAGCTGCAGCGGAAACCATAAACGGATTTTTAACCATGATTGTTTCAGGATTGCCAGGGATACTGAGTGCTGGTGTACAGATGGTTGTCATGGTGCTAAACGGGATCATCCAAGCGCTTCCAGCTGTGATCCAATCTGGTATCCAACTTGTTTTAAGTCTGTTATCTGGCATTGTTCAGAACCTGCCGGCGATCTTGGCAATGGGTGTATCTTTGATCGGGCAGCTGCTGGCTGGTATTGGACAGGTACTCCCAAACTTAATATCAGGTGGTCTGGCCATTATTGGCAACATTATCAGCGGTATTTTACAGGCAATCCCAATGCTGCTTGGAATGATACCGGATTTGTTTAAGACAGTCGGTGATACTATTCTGAGCATTGACTGGATACAAATCGGCAGTAACCTGATAAATGGCATTAAGGATGGTTTTATGGATGGATTTCATAGCTTGGTGGATTCAGTAAAAGGTGCATGGGGCAGATTTACGGACTGGTTATCAGGAGGCGGCAAGGATGAGGAAATTGCAGAAACAGTCACGGTAACAGAACCAAAAACTGAAGTAGTTACTCCTGAAATAGCGACGGACTACAATTTGCCAGAGGTATCATTGCCCACTACGGTATCTACAGTCGAGGCTCCAGAGATTGCGTTTGATGCAAGCAAGTATCAAATCAGCGGTATGGAAGGCATGGAGGCGTTTGCAAATGGGGTACAATTAGGCGGCACAGAGGTGCAGGCTGCATTGGATAGTACGGCCGGAACGTCCATGGATAGTATTTTAGCGTCTTTGTCAAATGTAGATACATCAGGTGTGGCAGAAGCCGGAAGCAGCATTATGGCAAGTTTAGGGACGGGCATGGAAGCGTCAGCATCCAGTGCAGCAGCATCAGCACAGGATGCGATCAATCAGGCTATGGCGTCTGCAACAACGCCGGATGGTGGAACAGTTGGTTTTGATATTGATACAAGCAGTCTAAATTTGGCGGTTGGAGACGTAAATACTTCAGTTGCTTCGGCACAGCAGACAACGCAGGGCGGTGTCAGCGCGATGGAATCAGCATGGTCATCTGGGATGGGACATATACAGTCATCTGTATCAAGCAGTATGGCAAGCGTGAAATCTACGGTGACATCAGCTGCAAATCAGGCTGCATCAGCTGTACGTAATGCATTTGCAGGCATATCTGTAACCGTACCGGCACCGAAACTGCCCCATGTGACGGTATCATATTCCACGGTCGGATCAGGAGATGCAACTGCGCAAGTTCCGAACTTTGGTGTCAGTTATTATGCAAAGGGCGGTATCATGACCAGACCGACACTGTTTGGCATTAATGGCCGTAATGGTATGGTTGGTGGTGAAGCTGGTGATGAGGCGATCCTGCCGCTCGACACTTTATGGGGGCGAATGCAAGATGTTGTGTCTGCTGTGGTTGAGAATAAGGTGACGAAGCGGGATTCACGTAAATCATTAAGCAAGGAAGCAATATCAAAGCGCTCTGGTGGCACTACGTACAATAAGTATGATGTGCAGCTGAATGTTGATATTGATTCTATCGACAGCCTGAAAAAATTGAAAAACCTGCTTGATGAGTTGGATTCTACGGATGGAGATACACAGGCAGCGTAGGAGGTCAGGATGATATTCATTCAGGACAAGCATATAAAAGTCGGGAAGGATTACCTTCCCGGCATTGTAAAAAGTATCCGAATAACCGAAGAGGGAAAACTGGAAGATAAGAAAAAAGGAAAGAAGAAAGTATCGAACCAGCCTGCCGGATACGAGGCCGCGCAAGTAGAAATCGACTTATTTATCGAAGAGAATGCAACCTATGACTTTGAAAATATGATTCGATTTGTGCAGCGTTTATTTAAACGGTCAGGGCAAAAAAAACAGAAGAAATATAAACTTACGGCAGCAGAGATCAATGCACACGGAATCACGGAGGTATATTTTAACGGGATTAGTACCACAAAAGAAGAATCTCAAAGCTGGGCGGTGTGTACGTTATCGTTTGTTGCTCCTGCGATTGCCGGGTTGAAAGTGGTACGCACGAAGAAGCAGATAAAAACGCTTACGACAAAGACATCAAAGTCTAAAAAGAATGCAGATAAAAGTCCGGCAAAGAAACAGAAAAGTCAATCAGCAGCCAAAAAGAAAGCAAAAAAGCTCGTAAAGAAGTGAGGGTAAATGGAAATAAATCTGGAAGGGTTAGAGTTCCGGCTGACCTGTGGGGAATATCAGGTTACTGGAGGATTTGATGCAAAGTGGCAGTCAGATGATACGGATGCACCGGTATGGGCGAGACTATCATTATCAGAAGAATTGATACAAATCTTGAAAGATAATCCGGCTGACAGTTATGCATTAGAGATTGGAAATGACGCAGGTTATGAACTGCTTGTGTCTGGTCGTGGAACATTTACATCTGAGAGTACAGTGATCATCAAAGACGCTGAAGAAACTTCAGCAGAGCATATGACGGCATTTTTCTTAGACACTACCTTACAGGAAGCAGCACGATATCTGTTTACAGTGTTCGAAGTTAGTAAATACCAGATGACAAATACCGACTACGGACGCAGAAAGAACTTCCGGGTTGATGCAGCATCTTATCAGGAAGCCCTGCGGCAACTCAATGCCGTCTATCAGGCAGACATTACTTTTTATACGCAAAACGGATGTATCTATTATGGCGTACAGCCTGATCAGGATGGCTACTATCAGTTATCTGATGACAATGTTTTAGACATCGAAAGAAGTGGGGATATATGGGTGGCGGATATTATTCCTATTCCGGGAATCAAGCCGCGTCAAATCGTGCAATTATCCTGTGATGAATTTATAGGATCGGCACAGGTTATCTCCTGCACGATAGAAGGCAATGAAAGAGGCATTGATATGCGGATCAAATTCAGGGAGGCAGACGATGGGTGAACTCAAAACTTTTGTCAAAAAAATCGTTAGGGATATATTGAAAACAGAGTATCCGGCAATGGATAAGATGCACAGCATGATTGCAAGGATTATATGGGTGCAGCAGCAAAAAGGAACCTATCGTTATACAGTAAGATTGTTGGAGGACAATACAGAACTTCCGAATCTGGTATCTGACCAAGTTTATCAGACAGGGGAAGCTGTTATAATTCATTTTGTTGCAGGAAGCTATCCTTATATTATAGGACGGTGGTATGGATGAGATTGACAGGGACTGATGATGTTGATATCCGGTTAGACCGATACGGGCAGCCAATACCGGACAATAATGGAGATTGTGTGTTATGTAGTGGTATGAACTGTTGGATGCAAGATATATGGATCGAGATGCTGACGGATGAGGGGGAATTGCTTTGGGAAGATCAGGAAGGTATGCAGGCGTATGGATATAACCTTACGGACTACCTGAATGCGGAACAGGACGAATCTTTCAAGCAAGAAATTAGTGCTCAGATCGTTGGGAAAATGACAAAACGGGAATATATTGATGATGGGTCGATTAGCCTGACGACGGAAACATCAACGGAGAGCAAGTGGGCTGCACATGTCCAGTTTCGGGAATCCGATGGTCAGAATGTCAATATTGATATACGTTCCGATGGAAAGGAGATTTATGTCACATGATACCGGATAACATTATGGAGAAGATTATAAATGTTCCAGATGAATCTGAATACATGGAAGAATTGCAAACAAAACTTGCGGAAGAGGGATTTGTGATTACAAATTTTTCCAAGGGTGGTGTATTTTATGCGATCCTGCGGATTGTAGTGCATGGCATGCTGCAGCTGAAACAGCTAGCCGTTCAGATCGTTAATTCAGCGTTTATGGTGCATTGCCCGGATGATTGGGTGGAAATCCGAGCGGCAGATTATGCAAAATATCGCAAGGAGGGTATACCAACAAAAGGGTATGTGACAGTATATCGGCGTGATTACAGTTATCCTGTAAAAATCAAAAAGGGACATCCATTTATCACATCCAGAAATGCCGAGGGGGCATATTTTACATTTTATGCAGCCGAAGACACTGTGATGCCCGAAGGAGTCAGCGAATACAAAGTAATCGTTGAAGCGGAACAGCCGGGAGCTGCCTACAACGTGGAGCCGGGGACAATCTGTGAAACGCTTGTGTATATTGACGGCTATGATCACGTAAGAAACGAAGAAGACTGGATTGTCGAAAGTGGCACAGAAATCGAAGAGATTGAGTCCTTGCGGCAGCGCTGTTTGAACAGCCGGGCGGAAAATGCACGTCTGAATCCGGACAGGAAATTGCAGAGTATTGTGGAATCCATTAGTGGTGTGGTGACAGCGGATATTGACAGCCAAGCGCCACGAGGCGAAGGAACGGTTGATATTATTGTTACAGGCGCAGAAGGAACGGCGGATGAAGCACTGATCCAGAAGGTAAAGGCAGCAATTAAAGAAATGGAAGGCAGCTATGGAGACTATCTCGTCAAATCTGCGGAATCTGTTAAGCAGGACTTTGAACTGACGGTATACGTAGAGCAGGGAATCAGCGTTTCCGGATACGAGGATCAGATCCGCGCAGCTATCATGGATTTAATGGATGTAAGCAAGCGTAAAGAATTAAATACACTTTATCGGGATGCGATCATCGGGAAGTTAATATCTACAGTCCAAGGGTATAAAAAAACGGATATCACAGTACCGGCAGCGGATGTCATTGCTGAAAGGGGTAAGGTTATTGTGACAGGGGAAATCCACATCACTGTGAAAAATATCAGTTGACAGGAGATTGAGTATGTTTGATAGATTCAGGGATTATCTGTATTATCTATTGCCTTCGCCATTTATGCGACTGAAGAAAACAAAAAATCAGTGGTACATATTTTTTAAAGTAATCGGTGACGAATATGATAACGTGCAAGCAGAGCTGGAGCGTGCATTAGATCAAACGTCAGTAGTAACCTGCAACGTGGAGATGTTGCAGTATTACGCGCAGGACCGAGGAATGCATCGGTATCCGGATGAAGATGATGAAACATTCCGCAGCCGGATCGCAATGCAGGATGAAGTGGAAGCATTCGGAGGAACGAAAGCGGGAATTATTTTAGCAGCTAAAACATTGGGATATAACGATGTAGAGCACTTATGGTATCCGGATATTGGCTATCCGGATAAGTGGGCGCAGTTCCTTTTGCGGGTGGGGGTTCGAGATGACACGGAACATCCGGCAAACATCAGCATGTTGATTAGAGAGGTGCGAAAAGTAAAGGATAGCACTTCATTGGATAATTATATGTTATGCAATGTAGTGAACAGTGGAACGAAAATTGGGACGACTGTATCAGTGGTAAATTATATTGATTTAGGGGATATGTAGATATGATGACATACACAGAAATAGGGCTTGCTTTGATTACTGATGCAATAGCATCTGGTAAACAGGTAAGATTTTCGAAAATTGAATTAATTGCTGATCCAGAAAGATCCGCGAGAGAACTTATTCATAATGCAGATATTGCTTCGGTAGAAAAATATAATAATACAACGATAGATATTAAAGCTGTAACAGATAATTATAATTTTAAAAATGATTATTTTTTTAATCGTGTCAATGTATATGCAACGGGATCAGGTGGACAGGAAGTATTGTTTTGCTTCCAACATACAGCCACCTGTCCTGTTTATATACCGGCGTATGATGGCCGGACGATTCAGAACGAAATTAAAATCAGATTGACTGTTACATCGGCTGATGTAGTGGACATTGTCAATGATGGTGTATATGTTCTGAGAACTGATTTTGAGAAAGAATTAGCTAAAAAGATTAATACTGCTGATATCATTCAGGATGCGGATTCAGATGCCGTGGATAAAGTGGTATCGGCGGCTGTGGCGAAATATCTTAAGGAACAGATCGAAGATAAAATCGATAAATCGGCGATCATACAAAATGCTACTACGGCGGCCCTGGATAAAGTAGTATCGGCAGCAGTGGCAAAAAATTTACAGGATCAAATTACTGCACAAAACACGAAGTTAAATAATGCATTTCCAGCTGGCGACAAAATTCAGTCAACAGATGGCACTGTTATTGTCTACACAGCAAAAGCGAATAACTGGATGTTCTTACAGGGTACAACTGATGATTATACTTATATGCTATATTTCCATGAAAATGGTTTAAATGTGCGAAAAGTGGATAATGAAAACGGGAGTATTCTTTCGGAAAAAACTATTGTGACATTTTGATAAAATTCATGTTATATTCACGGTTTTTAAGCATTAATACCAACTTTTGCCCATAACACAGCAAAAGTATAAGCATTTCCAGATGTTAAGGCAGTATTGCATCTGATTGTGTAATAATCGCCTACAACAGCAATACTTTCTACAGCTACATCTGCTTGTCCAGTTGCTATGACTGAAAAGAGCAAATATCCAGATTGGTTTTTGGGAATATAGAAATAATTATTTTCAGTACCTGAAATACTTGTAACTGTAGTAATGAAATTCGTGTTTTGTAATGCAATTATTAATCATTATTTAGGTCAAGTGAACTGGCCAGAAAGGAAAAAATATGGAAAAAATTAAACTTGGCTCTGGAAAGGAGCTGGAACTTGTTATATGTGGCATCATTACGGACAGTAAAAAAGTAATAATTAAATTTCTTCCGGGTGAGGACAGCTTGGATATGCTGAATACACTGCTGATGTCAGAGGAAGAGACAACAAAAATGAAACTGTTATCTGAATCAGGTGACGAATTGGCTATTTACAATGGATATACACGGCTTGAGAGTATTGGACAGGAACTTAATGCAGTAATCAGATGCACGCAGGATGAAATACAGGAGCCGACCACAGGAAAGCTGGTGACTGCGGTATTGAGTAAGCAGGATGATACGGAAGTACGGTTGGATGCTATTGAAGCACAATTGACAGATACACAGATGGCATTATGTGAGATCTATGAAGGGATGGTATAAAATATGGTGAAGATATATTCAGAATTGATAAAAAAAGGACTTAAGAGTATTGAGGATGTTCCTATACGGATTAAAGAACAGGTAAAGCAGGTGTTGATCGAACTAGATTTGCCTGATTTGGCACAGTAGGCATACTAATAGCTCCGGAGGGAACCCCGGAGTTAAAAAAGGCGGTACATATGTCAGGCAGCGTACCGGCGATATGCTGCTTGAACATTCTGCTGACTAATATAACAGTAAATCTGTGTAGTCTTTAAATCAGCATGACCGAGGATTGTTGCAACGTCTTGTATATTAGCACCGCGGTCAAGTAGGTTTGTAGCAAGAGTACGGCGGTATCGGTGAGGGTGCACGTTTTCCACGCCAGCTCGCTTACCGATCTGTTTCAACGTAGTTTCAATCCCAGCTTTGGACAGGCGTTTATGTGGTGCCTTTAATCCTGCAAAGAGTGCAGGGTTACTGTCCGTTCTGGCATTAAGGTAGTCCTGAAGGTGCATAAGGGCAACGGGCGTAAGGTATATAGTACGTTCTTTATTTCCTTTGCCCAAGACAACCGCATCGCGGGTCAGGAAGTTGATATCAGACCGGTTGAGACGTACAATTTCCGAGACACGGCAACCGGAGGCATACAGAAATTCCAACAGGGCAAGATCCCGGGTAGAAGTGCAGGCCTGTTTCAGGCGTTCCATCTCTGGCCCAGTATACGGTTTTTTGACTACTTTTGTGTATTTGATCTGAGATAGGGCAGCGCATGGATTGCGCCCGATCAACCCTTCAGCAGAGAGCCAGTTAAAAAAGCTTGAGAAACAGCGTCGGATACCGTCAAGGGTACGATTGCTGACTTTACGGCAGCGCTTATAGTCTGCGAGGTAATACCGTAAATCATAAGTCGTAATTTCGTAAAGCGGTTTGCAAAGACTGTGAATCATTAAATAACAGGCATCCCGATACCTTTGCACGGTGGCTTCAGATTTGCCTTCTATGCGCTTCGTTGCGATAAATTTCGATAACATAGAATCGGGAGTATTATCAATTACAGTGACTTCGGTTGTACGTTCCTGAATCTCATAAGCATTAAGCTGTAGAGTGAGCGCATCCTGTACCGCTTGTAGTTGTTCATCAGTGAGAATGGCTCTCACAGACATAGATATGTTGTCAATTATAGTTGTGCGTAAATCCATAAAATCCCTCCTTTGACTCTATTTTAGTCGGTAGGAGAAGAGGGTGCAGTAAGATATTTACAAAACACGAATATGTTTGTCACAGGTGCCTTCTCTGGATCGTGGCTTCCAGGTTATATGATCAACGGAATGGGGTTTACCATAATAATCCCGAAACATTATAAGTCACACACATTAACCGTATCGTCTGCAAGAATATTCACACCCAGCTCCAATGAGTGGGCATCTACCGCAGTGTCATCCATAGTTGATATGCCAAACTGCTGGCGGGTTATTTTAAAAACAGACGCATCAATGGGGTTGACAAGCGGATATGCTTATATTGCTGACCTGGCGGGGCAGATAAAATAATAGCTATCCTACCTTTGACTTTAGGGGACAAATAACACTCGATGGAATAGTACAGGTAATCATCTCGTCCTGCCTGACGATTTTTATCATATGCGTGTTTGTCATGACAAGCACACAAATGACATTAAATACGTATCGGCAGATGCTGAGTTGACCGCCCATAACTTGCAGGCCAATCCAGCGCCAGTGCTAAGATATGGGGATGCAACAGCTGCGTAACCGCCTATGTTATCTGCTCGGCACCCTCCCAAAGGTATAATAATTTTTGCGCTTTGAGCGATTGCATTTTTACTGATATCAGCCAACGCGTAATATCCACCAAGCGTACCAGCGGACTCTTTGGTCGTAACAGATATACTTAATATATCTACCTGTTTAATTGCAATCTTCGTGTTTTGTAAACATATTACTTTCTATAATAATGCCCCACATTATTATGAAAGAAGGAATGTAATTATGGATAGTTTTATGAGTTGGATTGGAGGGAAAAAAGCACTTAGGAAGAAGATTGTCGAGCAATTCCCTGAACCTGGGATATATAATCGGTATATAGAAGTTTTTGGAGGTGCTGGGTGGGTGCTTTTTTATTCTGACAGCCATGCCAATATGGAAGTATATAATGATGTCAATGGGAATCTTATTAATCTGTTTCGTTGCATTAAATATCATCCAGAAGCTGTTCAGGAAGAGTTACAGTACATATTCATATCAAGAGAACAATTTTTTGATGCAAGAGAGCAGATCGAAATTAGAGGTATGACAGATATTCAAAAGGCAGCAAGGTTTTTTGTTCTGATTAAAGAGAGCTTTGGTACAGACCTGCGTTCATTTGGAATGCGTTCACGAAATATGGAAAAGGCAAAAGAGTATTTAAATGAAGTTGCTAAGAGATTGAATAAAGTGATTATTGAAAATCTCGATTTTCAAAAAATACTCAAAAATTATGATAAAAAAGACGCATTATTTTATCTTGATCCACCATATTATGAAACCGAGAAATATTATCCTGATAGATTCATGCCAGAAGACCATGAGAGACTAAAAGCGGCATTAGATAAAATCAATGGTAAGTTTATTTTGTCATATAATGATTGTAACTATATTAGAGAACTTTACAAAGACTATACGATTATTGAAGTGGATAGGATGAATAATCTTGTACAGAAAGAAGTAAAGCCGCGATATAGGGAACTTATTATTAAAAATTTTGTATAACGTTATTCGTTATAAAATATCAAAATAAATAATAATGCAACGAATTATGATAGTATCTATCAGGGGCATTATTATGGTTAGGATTCATTTATCAAAACTTCTTGGCGAACGCCGCATGTCTCAGCGACAATTATCAGAACTGACTGGAATACGACCCAATACCATTAATGAGTGGTACCATGAAATTGTGGTTAGTCTACGGGTGGAACACATTGATCGGATATGTGAAGTGTTAGGATGCTCTGTTAGTGATTTGATAGAAGTGGTACCGAATAGAATGCCAAAGACGGGTAAGCATCTGATAATTGAAGAGCATGGAAATCGGAAGAGGACAGAGAATGGGCGGTGAGAAATCACCGCCCATTCTCCGATTTGGAAAGGATATTTGTAATCAGAATAAATGTCAAAATCACACTAAATTTTAATAGAACTTTTTTGACACTTATTCTGAATATTTTTGACAAAAATTTTGGGCGGCTACATTTGAAAATCAAATCAGACAGCTGGAGAGGAAAGAGGACAGCACGAATATTGGCCTGGTAAACACAAAGCGTATGATGGAAAAAATGCATGGAACGTGTCGGACGGAAAATACGACGAAAATATTTCGGACAAAGCTTTGTTTTTTTAAAGTCGGGAGGGGGGGCTGAAAGGTGCTGAAGTTCTGAAAGCAATCATAAGTCTTGACCATATGCCTGCTGATATGTTAAAATACACAGTGGTTTCGTGTCGGATAATACGTGAAATTCAGGAGGGATAAAGCACGGATGGAGCATAACCATATAAAGATAAGAAACAAGACAACCCGTTTTCTGACGGCCAGTTTTATCGGGCTGGTGCTATTTAGCTCCATTGTCTTTGGTTTTCTGGCTTTGTTTATGAACAATAGAAGTGCGCAGACGATTCATGAGGTCGGTGAGTTGTATATGACCGGAATGGGTGAAGAGCTGTGCAAGCATTTTGAGACGACGATAGAATTGAGATTTCGACAGGTAGAGGGTCTGGTGGAGGTTGTGCAGCTGGAAGATGATGCCAATGCAGAAAAGCTGTATGAGGAGCTGATTTACAGAGCGCAGGTCAGAGATTTTGATTATCTGGCTATGTGTTCTGAGGATGGTACCTTTGATACGCTCTATGGGGAGTCGATTCAGGCGCTTAACCCGGAACCTTTCCTGGATGCTCTGAACAGAGGAGAGAAAAGAGTTGCGCTTGGATACGATTCCTCGGGCAATGAGGTGGTGCTTTTTGGAGTTTCAGCTGAGTATCCTATGAAAAATGGAGAAATGAGTACCGCAGTGGTGGCAGCTGTTCCGAAAAAGTATATCAGCGACACACTTTCTTTGGAGGATGAAGAGTCTTTGCTGTACTGCCATATATTAAGAAGAGACGGAAGTTTTGTGATCAGTAATTCCAATACAGAGCTGTTGGAGCATTTTGGAATTACTTTGTCGCATGATGGCACGGATAGTTCTGAGAAGACGCTGGCAGATTATCTGGAAGGGCTTGCGTCTGCGGCGGAGGAGGGAACTGCCTATTCCTCTATTATATCCTTGGAAGAAGGGCTGAGGCAGGTTTATGGAACACCGTTGCCCTTCTCAGAGTGGTATCTGATTATGGTGATGCCATACAGTGAGCTGGATGAGGCTGTGAACGGCTTAAGTGTTCAGCGTATGGTGGTGACTCTGGCAGCGTGCGGCGCAATACTTGTTTTGTTGATCCTGATTTTTATCCGGTATTTTGCACTGACGCGTCAGCAGCTTCAGGAGCTTGAGGAGGCCAGACAGACTGCTGTCGAGGCATCGAAGGCAAAAAGTGAATTTCTTTCTAATATGAGCCATGATATCCGCACACCGATGAATGCGATTGTAGGTATGACTGCGATAGCAGTGTCCCATATAGATGACCAGGAACAGGTATATAGCTGTCTGAAAAAAATTGCAATGTCGAGTAAGCATCTGCTGGGGCTGATCAATGATGTACTGGATATGTCAAAAATAGAAAGCGGTAAAATGACACTCACGATGGATCAGGTTTCCCTGCGTGAGGTTGTGGAAGGGCTTGTCAGCATTGTGCAGTCACAGGTAAAGGCCAAGAAACAAAGTTTTGACGTACATATTGAAAATATTGTGACTGAAAACGTCTATTGTGACAGTGTGCGTCTGAATCAGATATTGCTCAATCTTTTGTCGAATGCGACAAAATATACGCCGGAGGGCGGGGCAATTGAATTATGTATGATAGAAGAGGAGTCCCCCAAAGGCGAGGATTACGTCAGAATTCATATCAGAGTCAAGGATAATGGAATCGGAATGTCTCAGGAGTTCCTGAACAAAATATATGACTCCTACAGCCGTGCGGATGGCGCCAGAATCCACAAGACAGAGGGCGCTGGTCTTGGAATGGCGATCACAAAGTATATCGTAGATGCAATGCAAGGGAAGATCGAGATACGAAGCGAGCTTGGCAAGGGCACAGAGTTCCATGTCATTCTTGATTTTGAAAAAGCACAGATTGTGGAAGAGGATATGGTACTTCCGGCCTGGAATATGCTTGTGGTGGATGATGATGAATTGTTATGTCAGACTGCTGTGGATGCGTTAAAATCAATTGGGATCAATGCGGATTGGACATTGAGCGGTGAAAGCGCAATAAAAATGATAACAACGCATCATCAGAAGAGGGAAGAGTATCAGATTATTTTACTTGACTGGAAATTGCCTGGCATGGATGGTATTCAGGTGGCAAAAGAGATCCGGCAAAGACTTGGCGAAGAGATTCCGATTATTCTGATTTCAGCTTACGACTGGAGTGAGTTTGAGACAGAGGCGCGCGAAGCCGGGATCAGTGGATTTATCTCAAAGCCGTTGTTTAAGTCCACGTTGTTTTATGGACTGCGTCCGTTTGTGACAGGGCTTGAGTCGTCACAGGATGATGTACCGGAACAGGATAGTGCTCTGAAAGGACGGCGTATCCTCCTGGCTGAGGATAATGATCTTAACTGGGAAATTGCCAGCGAACTGTTGTCTGATCTTGGACTGGAGCTTGAATGGGCAGAAAACGGGCAGATCTGCTTAGAGAAATTCCAGGCGTCAAAAGTAGGATACTATGATGCAGTCCTTATGGATATCCGGATGCCAGTCATGACCGGTTATGAAGCCACAATAGCAATCAGGGGATTGAAGCGTTCCGATGCTTCTACGATTCCGATTATTGCGATGACAGCAGACGCTTTTTCAGAGGATATTCAGCATTGTCTGGATTGTGGCATGAATGCGCATGTCGCCAAGCCTATTGATATCGGCGAGATTGCCCGCCTGTTAAAAAAGCATCTGAATTAAAAAATTTTAAAATGGGACGGTCACACCCGGAAAAATGTATTCCTGATGTGACCGTCCCATTTGATTGATGGCAGAAGGAGCTGAAATGAAAAATAGTATTTATTCAGACAATTCCGCCCATTTTTCATACAGCATATCAAGTTTTTCCACAACTGAGGCTTTTTCATTGCTCAATTCAAGGCATTTAGCCATGTCGGTAAAAATTTCTTCTTTGGACATTAATGTGTCGATTTCTGCACTTCGTTTTTCTAAAGAAGCAATCTGGTCTTCTGTTTTTTTCAGTTCGTTCTGGCGTTTGCGTTCTTTGGCCTGTTCTTCTTTCTGGCGTGCCCAGCTTTCGCGCGAAGAGGCTGTATCTGGTTGCTGACTTCCAGGATTGGAAGGCGTCGGGGCGTATACTTTTGTCAGTTCCTCCGCTTTTTCCAGATAATAATCATAATTGCCGATATAATTGATCACAGTCTGATTTTTCAGTTCGAGGATACGGGAGGCAGTCTGATTGATAAAGTATCGGTCATGGGATACGTACAGGACCGTTCCGGAATAATTACGTATGGCTTCCTCAAGGATTTCCTTTGAGGTAATATCCAGATGGTTTGTCGGCTCATCGAGAATCAGGAAGTTTGATTTTGAGAGCATGAGTTTTGCCAGAGCAAGACGTCCGCGTTCTCCGCCGCTCAGATCATGAATACGTTTGAACACATCATCACCGGTGAACAGAAAAGCAGCCAGAATGTTGCGGATTTCTGTTCCTGTCATGTCCGGATAAACGTCAGAGATTTCTTCGACAAGCGTTTTATCCATATGGAGAAGCTGATGTTCCTGATCGTAATAGCCGATATGTACGCGGCTTCCCAGTGTGAAAGCGCCGGCATCGGCTGCTTCCAGTTCGTTTAAAATTTTCAGGATCGTGGTTTTACCTGTACCATTATCACCGATAATTGCGACTTTTTCACCGCGGCTGATCGTAAAATTCAAATCAGAGAAAAGCAGGTTCCCCGGAAAGGATTTGGCAAGATGTTCTACCTTGAGTACGTCGTTTCCGCTTGTGATCTGAGGGGAAAAATGAAGATGCATATCTGCGCGGATTTCCACCGGCTTTTCAAGCACTTCGATTTTTTCAAGCATTTTTTCACGGCTCTCGGCGCGTTTGATTGATTTCTCACGATTAAAAGATTTCAATTTGGCGATGACCGCTTCCTGGTGTTTGATTTCTTGCTGTTGGTTGAGGTAGGCCTTCCACGCTGTTTCACGAAGCTGTGCCTTTTTTTCAGCATAATCCGTATAATTTCCGGAAAAGGAGGTGATACGGCCATTGTCCAGTTCGATGACTTTCGAGACTACCTTGTTCAGGAAATAGCGGTCGTGTGCGACGATGAGTACAGCGCCGCTGTAGTTCAGAAGATACGTCTCCAGCCATGCAATAGAGGTCAGATCCAGGTGGTTGATCGGCTCGTCCAAAAGCAGGAGATCCGGTTTGGATAAAAGTAACCGTCCAAGAGCTACCCGTGTTTTCTGCCCGCCGGAGAGCGTGCAGATCTGTTTGGAAAAATCTTCTTCCAGAAAACCAAGACCTTTGAGGACACCAGTTACTTCACTTTGCAGCGCATAGCCGTTTTGATGTTCAAATTCCATAGAAATGCGGTTGTATTGTTCCATAAGCGCTTCCAGCTCAGTACCAGAAAGATGTTTCATTTCCTGCTCCATGGCGCGCAGACGCTGCTCCATTCTAAGAACGTCCTGTTTTACCGAGAGAAGTTCCTCATAGATCGTGGCAGTGCTGTTTACGTCCTGATGCTGTGCCAGATAGCCGATCGTTTTTCCACGTGAGAGTGCCACCGTGCCGCTGTCCGGTTCAAATTCGCCGATGATCATCCGCAAAAGAGTTGTCTTGCCAGCACCATTGATTCCTACAACAGCGACTTTTTCGTGTTCCTCGATATGGAAAGAGCCGCCGGAAATAATCACATCTGTACCGAAGGCTTTTGTTATATTCTGACATGAAAGTATCATAAGTTTACTCCTTATATATAGAATCTCTTTTTATTATAACGAAAATTGAAAAAAAGACAATATTTGGATACTTGATTGACATAAAATTCATGGTTTAGTATAATAACTCTATATGTAAAAGATGAAAGAGGCGTAAAAAGTGGACGAACATGGAATCTCAAAAGTAGTAGTGAAACGGTTGCCGCGGTATTATCGGTATCTTGGTGATCTTCTGGAGGCAAAGGTTGAACGCATTTCATCGAATGAACTGAGTGATATGATGAATGTGACTGCTTCACAGATTCGTCAGGATTTGAATAATTTTGGAGGATTTGGCCAGCAGGGGTACGGATACAATGTAAAATATCTTCACAGTGAGATTGGAAAGATTCTTGGTCTTGACAAGACGTACAATATGGTTATCATAGGAGCCGGAAATCTGGGACAGGCTTTGGCTAACTATGTCAAATTTGAAAAGCGGGGTTTTCTGGTAAAAGGTATTTTCGACGTAAATTCCAGACTGCGCGGAGTGTCAGTTCGTGGCATTGAAATCCGCATGATAGAAGAGCTTCCGGAGTTTATAGAAGAAAATCAGATTCAGATTGCCGCGCTTACGCTTCCCAAAAGCGGGGCAGAGTCGGTAGCTCCAATGCTGGTTGAAAACGGTGTGAAAGCGATCTGGAATTTTGCGCATACGGATCTTCATCTACCAAAGGATGTCGTTGTGGAGAATGTCCATTTATCAGAGAGCCTGATGCAGCTTTCTTATAAGCTGACACATGCAGAAAAACGATAAGCGATTTGTGAGAGCGAGAGGTCACTGAAACGGACGGAGCATGATAAAACGCGCAAAAACGGGGTTTCGAGGCAAACAAGTCCCCTATTTTGTATATTTTATCATGGTTCTGATTTTGAAATTGTGTTTCGAATCAATCATAAATATATAGTGAGCGGAGAGGCTTGAAAAGGCCTTTGGCGTTTAGGGCCTGTATAGCATGGACGGGGGCAGTTTATACTTCTCGTGCCGTGAAGTATACAGGTTTTTGTATATATAGATGTTAAGAAGGGACTTATTATGGAATTTCTGGTGAATGCATTGCAAATGAAAAAATACGACAGTGGTACCATACAGCAACTCGGAATTCCTGCGCTTGTTTTGATGGAGCGGGCTGCGTTGTGTGCGACGGAGGAGATGGAGCGGGAGGGATATCTGGAAGGACAGGTTTTAGTCGTATGCGGAGCCGGGAACAATGGTGGGGATGGGTTTGCTGTTGCGAGGCTGCTTGTACAGCGCAGTGTGGACGTTACGGTAGTTTTTGTCGGAAAAGAAGAGGCTTTGTCAGAAGAAGCAAGAATTCAGAAGAAAATTTGTGAAAATTGTGGAATAAAAATCAGCACCAATTTACACATGCGTGAATATACTACTATAGTAGATGCCATTTTTGGCATTGGACTTTCCCGAAACATAGAAGGACCGTATCTAGAGCTGATTGAGTGGATCAATCGGCAGTCGTCTCATGTTGTGGCAGTGGATATTCCTTCGGGTGTTTCTGCCGATACCGGACAGGTTTTGGGAACGGCAGTTCGGGCTGATTTGACGGTAACGTTTGCTTACCGCAAAATGGGGCAGTTGTTATATCCGGGCGCTTCTTATTGCGGCAAAATTGTCTGTCGTGATATTGGGATATCGGCACAGTATTTTACGGGAGAAGAAAATCCATCCAATGTTTTTACTTATACAAAGGAAGATCTGTCATACATTCCAAAGCGAAGACCTTATTCCAATAAAGGGTCGTACGGGAAGGTACTTCTGATCGCGGGAAGCAAAGGAATGAGCGGTGCTGCATGTCTTGCCGCGCGGGCAGCGTATCGGACGGGATGTGGCCTTGTCAGAGTATTTACCCCGGAAAGTAACCGCCAGGTGATTCAGACGTATCTGCCGGAGGCGATTGTAACTGTATGGGAAGGAGATTCTTTTCCAGAGCAGGAGCTGATGGCAGCGCTTGCATGGTCGGATGTGGCTGGGATTGGTCCGGGGGTTGGTACGGGAGAGATACAGAGAGAAATACTGACACATGTTCTTACACAGTATGATAAGCCTCTGGTGATTGACGCCGATGGGCTGAACCTTCTGGCAAAAGAGACAGAGATTCTGAAAAAGGTGCGTTCGCCGGTTATTCTGACGCCGCATGTCGGCGAAATGGAACGGCTGATCGGTATGAATAAAGAAGAATTTCTGAAGGATATTGTAAATACAGTTTGCGAATTTGCAAAAGAATACAAGGTGATCTGTGCCCTGAAAGATGCGAGAACAGTTGTGTCGGATGGGGCAAGCATATATGTGAATACATCCGGAAACAGCGGCATGGCGACCGGGGGTTCGGGGGATGTACTGACCGGAATTGTTTTGGGGTTGCTTTCACAGGGAATGTCACCGTTTGAGGCGGCATCTGTGGGCGTATATTTGCATGGCCTTGCGGGAGATGAAGCGCGCAGGAAATCTAGTGCGTACGGTATGCTTGCCGGAGATATTGCAGAGGAGGTCGGTGTGGTATTAAAGGCAGCAGATGTGACGGCGGAGAAGGCAGAGCTGTGAAGGAATATTAAATTGCCAGAAATACAAAAATAAAGAACAGGGATAAAAACACAGAACGGACAGAATACCGGAAACAGGAACAGAAAGGCCAGGGCAGGGTATGGAAAAACACGGAAGGATGACCGCATATATCCACATGGATGCAATTGCGGAGAATTTCAGCAATATGAAAAAAAATCTGAGGCAGGACACGCAGATGGTGGCAGTCATAAAGACGGACGGGTATGGGCATGGCGCGGTTCCGATTGCGCAGATGACGGAGGCGTATGACTATATTTGGGGATTTGCAGTGGCGGCTGTCTCGGAGGCCAGGGAATTAAGAGAGGCCGGAATTAAAAAACCGGTGCTGATTTTGGGCTATACCTTTGAGGAAGATTATGAGTGGATGGCGACAAATAGTATTCGTCCGGCTGTTTTTACATATGAAATGGCACAGGCATTTTCCGATGCAGCCGGGAAGGCAGGTGTCTGTGCTCCGGTCCATGTGGCGGTGGATACGGGAATGTCCAGGATTGGTGTGACCTGTGACGGGCCAGGGGCAGACCTGGCAGAGCAGATTGGTCGTTTGCCGGGGCTTTTTATAGAAGGTGTTTTTACACACTTTGCGAAGGCAGATGAAACGGATAAAACCTTTACGAAGACTCAGATTGAACGATTTGCAGCATTTTGCGCTGACCTGAAAAAACGGGGATTTGAGAAACTGATCAGGCATTGCTCCAACAGCGCGGGGATTCTTGAGATTCCTGAGGCAAATATGGATATGGCGAGAGCCGGAATCAGTATTTATGGCATTTATCCATCGAATGAGGTGAACCGGAAGTTCGTAAAGCTGTGTCCGGCCATGGAATTAAAATCTCATATTGTGTACGTGAAGACAATAGAACCGGGAACTTCGGTCAGTTATGGCGGAACATTTACTGCGGAAAAAGAAATGAAGATTGCGACCATTCCGGTTGGCTATGGGGACGGCTATCCACGAAGCCTGAGCAACAAAGGATATGTTTTGATAGGTGGAAAACGCGCGAAGATTCTGGGACGCGTATGTATGGATCAATTTATGGTGGATGTTACTGGACTGGACGTGCACGTGTTGGATGAGGTGACGCTACTTGGACGTGATCAGGATGAGGAGATTACGCTGGAGGAGCTGGATCAGCTGTCGGGAAGATTTCCTTATGAGTTTGTTTGCGATATCGGAAAAAGGGTTCCAAGGAAATATATCAGATAAGAGTGAAGGAATCATTTTTGAATGAATCAGGTTGTCTGAAAAATATTTCACATAGGTGTATATACAGAAGAAACAGGGAAATACTGAGAATATAAAGAGTACAAAAATCCTTGTATCGGAGTGTGAATTGTGTGAATATTAGAAGAGGAGACATTTTTTATGCGGATCTGCGTCCGGTAGTCGGATCAGAACAGGGCGGTGTGCGTCCGGTGCTGATTATTCAGAACAACATTGGCAACCGACATAGCCCTACCGTAATCTGTGCCGCGATTACTTCGAAGATGAACAAGGCGAAGCTGCCTACCCATGTGGAAATAGAAGCAGGAAAATATCAGATTGTAAAGGATTCCGTCATTCTTCTGGAACAGCTTCGGACAATCGACAAACGCCGTCTCAGGGACCGGGTGTGTCATTTGGATGAGCCTTTGCTTTCTAGGGTTGACAAGGCACTTCAGGTGAGTCTGGAACTGATTACATAAGTTTCCGGGGATTTCAATTCTTGACGAATGATAGGGAAAATGCTATATTGAATTAATGTATCTGATGATGTATCCGAATTTGAAGGAGTTATATACTTTATGGATAGTGATGCGGGGTATCTATCAGGGGCCGCACTTTTAATTCTTTTATTGTTATTTGATTTTATTATGACTGCATTTGCTTCCGCGCTGCACCATATATCGGACACAGAGCTGCAGCCTGCTTTTTCAGAGCAGGAGAAACCTCCGGACGAGATATCAGCGCTGCGCGAGCAGTCTGTAAGGCTGAAGCATACATGCTGGCTGCTCCATGCTGTTACATATGTTGGAGCAGGATTTTTTTGCAGCCGTTTGTCGGAGCGTGTTTCTCCTTGGTTTCTGCTCCCGGCGCTGATGATTCTGTTTTACCTTGCGGGAAATTCCGTACCGGAGATGCTGGGACGCAAAAATGCCATACACTGGGTTATGCGCCGTTATCGTCTGGCTGGGAGGATTCTTGCGCTTTTATCGCCGTTTACCTTTGTGATGACAGCCCTCTCTGACGCTTGCGTGCGTCTGCTTGGCATTGATCCGCGTTCTCTTGAACAGGAGGTCACGGAAGATGAGATCATCTCCATGGTAAATGAAGGCCATGAGCAGGGGGTCCTTGATGCGAGAGAGGCAGAGATGATCCAGAATATTTTTGAGCTGGATGACAAAAATGCAGGCGATATCATGACGCACCGGAAAAATATTATCGGCATTAGCGGAACCACGAATCTGCGGGATGCGATTTCATTTATGGTAGGTGAGCCTGTTTCGCGTTTTCCGGTTTATGACGGAAGTATTGAGTATATTACAGGGATTCTGCATTTTAAAGATGCGATGAAATTCCACACGATGGAGAAATACGACAGCTGGCTGATCAAGGATATACCGGGATTGCTTCGTACAGCCCGTTTTATTCCGGAAACGAGAGGAATCAACCTTTTATTCCGCAGCATGCAGGCAGAGCATTTGCAGATGGTGATCGTCGTAGATGAATACGGAGAGACTGCAGGACTTGTGGCGATGGAAGATATCCTTGAGGAGATTGTCGGGAATATTCAGGATGAATACGACAGAGATATCCAGCTTATCCGTGGAGATGCGGACAGCGGCTATCTGATGGATGGCATGGCTCCGCTTGATGAAGTGAAGGATACGCTTGAAATTACGCTGGAAGACGAGGAATACGATACTTTGAACGGAATGCTGATTTCCAGACTGGATCGAATCCCGGCAGACGGAGAACGGTTTGAAATTACGGCATACGGTTATCTGTTCCAGATATTAAAGGTAGAAAACAAGATGATACGTCTTGTGAGAATAACAAAATCTAAGGAAGAGGAAAAGGAGTGACATTCAGTTATGTCAGGGCATTCAAAATTTGCTAACATTAAACACAAAAAAGAAAAAAATGACGCGGCAAAGGGAAAGATTTTTACAATCATCGGCCGTGAAATTGCAGTAGCGGTAAAAGAAGGCGGATCAGACCCGGCTAACAACAGCCGACTGCGTGATATCATTGCAAAAGCGAAAGCCAACAACATGCCGAATGATACCATTGAAAGAGGTATCAAAAAGGCTGCCGGTGAACTTGGCGCTGTAAATTATGAGTATGTTACATATGAGGGCTATGGACCGGGTGGTATCGCGATTATAGTAGACGCGCTTACTGACAACAAGAACAGAACTGCATCCAATGTACGAAACGCTTTTACAAAGGGAAGCGGCAGCATCGGAACACAGGGATGCGTATCTTATATGTTTGACCAGAAAGGGCAGATCATCATTGACAAAGAAGAATGCGAGATGGAAGCGGATGATCTGATGATGACGGCACTTGACGCGGGTGCAGAGGACTTTTCTGAGGAGGAAGACAGTTATGAAATTCTGACCTCGCCGGAAGACTTCAGCGAAGTGCGTCAGAGTCTTGAAAATGCAGGGATTCCGATGGCATCCGCAGAGGTGACCATGATTCCGCAGAATTATGTAGCGCTTACGGATGAGACGTCCTTGCGACAGTTGAACCGGACATTGGATCTTCTGGATGAAGATGATGACGTTCAGGCGGTGTATACAAATTTGGAGGAGTAAGTAAATGAATTACTATCTGACCGGGATTGAAGGTATGCCGAAGCTGCTGGAGTGCTGTGAGGACCCGATGCGCTATTTTAAGAAAACTCTGTATTCTGATGCATTCAGGCGGTTTTATCAGGAGAATGTTCCTACGTTTGATGCGATTGAAAACGGCTATAATTCCGTGATTGACAAGGAGCAGTTCCTTGAAAATATGGCGGAAGCTATGGCTGAGTATGCGCTTTCAAAAGTAGAGGAATGCAGGAAAAAAAGCGAAAAAGAACGTTTACAGCTGGATCTGAATATGATGGTAGCGGTATTTGTAATTCCGATGGTACTGGAGTACAAAGGCAATTCTTCCCGGCCGTTAGCGGACAAGATCATCGCTTCCTGGAAAAAAGCATTTCCGAAATCGAATATTCAGGCAGCAGAGTTTTCCTTTGTGGAGAAGGGATTTCATAAAAAATTCTGTTATATCACGACAGCTGTCTGTGAATCTTTTCAAAAAGCTGACAACTGTTATGAGCTTAGTTTGCTGCGCGATTACCGGGATGCATATCTTGCAGGGTTACCAAACGGAGAGGCATTAATTGACGAGTATTATGATGTAGCCCCGTCGATTGTGAAGCATATCAATCAGAGGGAAAATTCCTATGAAATTTATCATTCCATCTGGAAAAAGTATCTTTCTCCATGTATTGCCCTGATTGAAGATGGTAAGATGGAGGAATGTCAGGAGCTTTATAAACAAATGGTTTTTGACCTCAAAAAAGATTATTTTTATCTGCAGTAGACGGATCTGCTGCAGATTTTTTTGTTTTTCGCCGTGTGCTTTCTGGTGTACTTCTTTGTGGGGTATGTTTTCCGGTTTTTGGGAAATACTATCGGGGAATATCCCATATACATTTAAGGAGGAACAGGATGAATCAGGAAAAGGAAAAGCAGGGCGGGGAAAAGGAAGAAAAAAATAAAGAACAGCGCGAAGCGATTAAGGAGATGGGAGAAGTAGATTTGAGTCACAGAATCCATCTTCTTACGGTAATTGGTGAAATCGAGGGACATGAATGTCTGTCGGCAAATTCCAAGACGACAAAGTATGAGCATGTGCTTCCGAAGCTTGCCGCTATTGAGGATAGTCCGGAGATCGACGGTCTTCTGATCTTGCTGAATACAGTAGGCGGAGATGTGGAGGCAGGACTTGCCATTGCCGAGATGATTGCATCACTCAGCAAGCCGACCGTTTCTCTGGTACTTGGAGGCAGTCATTCGATCGGAGTGCCGATTGCCGTATCAACAGATTATTCATTTATTGTAAAAACAGGAACGATGGTTATTCATCCGGTGCGTATGAGCGGAACCGTCATTGGCGCGCCTCAGACGTATGATTATTTCCGGCAGATGCAGGATCGTATTCTTGGTTTTATTTCTGAGCATTCCAAAGCTTCCAGGGATCGTTTGGAAGAGCTGATGCTTGATACGGGGATTTTGACGAAGGATCTTGGAACCATTCTCGTTGGTCCGGATGCAGTGCGGGAAGGATTGATCAATGAAACAGGAGGCATCAGTGATGCGCTGAAAAAACTGTATGCGTTAATTGCCGAACACTGATGCCAGTTCAGAGCGCTTTTCAGATAAGAATAGGATATGGATTCTTTGATGGAAAGCCTCTTTTTCAGAAAAACGAAAAAGCTTGTGTCTGCGGGATTTTATGGTATACTAGTAAAAGCGGATGGAGGAAGTCCATATGTGCATACGGTTTTTCTGCCCGCAGTTAGGAGGAGGGTATTATGTCAATTATTGAGTCTATTTTACTTGGCATTGTCCAGGGAATTACAGAGTTTCTTCCGGTCAGCAGCTCCGGACATCTGTCGATACTTCAGAATATCTTTCATGTGGAGACGAACGGCAGTATGCTTTTTGATATTATGCTGCATCTGGGCACGCTTGTGGCAGTATTTATCGTGTACTATAAAGATATCTGGAACATGATAAAAGAGTTTTTCCTGATGTTAGGCGATATCTTCAAAAATGCACGAAATTTTTTCCTGAACCGAATACATAAAACATCATTGAAGTACACGAAGGTGGTACACAACAGTTATCGTAAATTCGTTGTATTGATTCTTGTTTCAACGATTCCGACTGGTATCATTGGTGTTTTGGGGAAAGATCTGATTGAGGATGCATCAAAGACTCTGCTGATACCAGGAATCTGTCTTCTGATTACGGGCGTACTTCTTCTGATGGCTGATCTGGCCAAAGAAGGAAGAAAGAAACCGAAAGATGTGAGCTATAAAAATGGTGTTGCAATCGGTACCGCACAGGGCCTTGCTACACTGCCGGGACTTTCCCGTTCCGGGACAACGATTGCAGCCTGTATTTTTTGTGGCCTTGACCGGAAATTTGCTGTAAAATATTCCTTTATTTTATCAATTCCAGCGATTCTCGGTGCGGCAGTTCTCGAGGTAAAGGATGTCATTGCGGAGCCGGTTGATATGAGCCAGATCGGAATCTACGCAATCGGAATGGTATTTGCCGGATTAGTAGGCTATATCTGCATTAAAACGATGCTGGTCATTGTGCGAAATAAGAAATTCAAATATTTTTCTTATTACTGTTTTGTTGTCGGCCTTGTGGCAATTGTGGGACACTTTTTTATTTAAGGGTTCGGCCCGGGCAGATCAAATTCCAGGAAAAGACTTGAGGATATTGAATAAGAGTTTCAGGCAGAAATAGAAGAGGGGAAAAGAAATTGGCTACAAATACAGCAAAGAAAAAAGCTGCGTCTGGCAGCAAAGCTTCGAATACAGCGTCAAAGGGGAAAGGCGCCACAAGTCGAAGCGCAGGGGCAAAGACTGCCCCAAAGAAAACGGCAGTAACAAAAACATCGAACAGGAAAACAACTGGAAGCGGCAGAACAGAACCTGCCGCTTTCTATGAGCAGAAGCCACGGGAGCAGACGAATCCGCTGATTGTGAAGGAGGCCGCGTTGTGGCTGATTCTTGCTGTCTGCATTCTGATTTTTATCAGTTATTTTGGAATCGGCGGATATGTCGGTGAGATGATATCGGATATCAGTTTTGGAACATTCGGCCTCAGCGCATACGTTTTTCCGCTGCTTTTCTTTACAGCAACTGCTTTTTTGATTGTGAATCGGGGAAGCAGGATTGCAGGACTGAAATTTGCTTCGTCGGTGGGACTGTATCTGTGTGTGTGCAGTTTTACAGCTCTTTTATCAAGTGAATACGATACGGTCAGCAATTTCCGTGAACTGTATGAGATGAGCGCCGCGAAGAAGAGCGGTGGCGGAATAGTCGGAGGATTTCTCTGTGGTCTGCTGCGTCCTGCGCTTGGGGACATTGGCACAGGACTCATTCTGGTGATTCTGGCACTGATCTGTGGGCTTCTGATTACACAGAAATCACTAATGCGTGGTGTAAAACAGCAGAGCAGCAGGATGTATCATTCCGCAAAGGAAAACGGTGTGCGGCGCAGACAGGAACGTGCCAGACGTGAAGAAGAGTGGGTGCGTGAGCAGGAAGCGCGTGGCATTGCAGAGACTGAGGAATTTTTAAAAACAGAATTTGACAGCGAGCAGAAGATAGCGGCGCAGACAAAAGAAAACCGGAAAAATCAAAGAAGATACAGTGCCCATGAGACGCAGGCATGGCCTTCTCAAAAGGAGCTTCGCAGACCTTCCGGGGAGATGCGGTCGCAGTACAGCACGCATCCATCGAAGCCGGTGGAGGCAGACTATGCACAGAACAGGAAATATCAGGCACAACAGGGAAGAACCGAGATTGATGTACCGGTTCTGTTTCCGGTATACGGGAGAGAACATCGGGCGGAACGTCGTATTACCGGTGTGACGATGGACACAAAGCTTCAGGGAAGACCAGAGCGAATCGGGGCAGAAATTCATGAAATTCTCCCGAAGAGACAGCCAGAGGCTCCAGTTCCGACGTGGACAGAACGAACACAACCAGCCCAAGATGGAGGTCCGGTCAATGATACCGCAGAACGTGAGACATCTTATATTGATCTGGAGCAGGTGCATCCGAAAAAGAAAAGTACCGGAAAAAAGAAAAAGGATTCCGGGCTTGAGGTATATCAAGAGTCTGTGGAACTTCATATTGAAGGGCTGCCGGAACAGGAAGGGGTTCCACAGGTTGAAGAACTTTCGAAGTTGGAAAACAAGTCAGACTCCTCTGTGATGACAGCGCAGAAGGAACCCGATTTTTCTGCTTTTACAAAATTAGATGAACCGGATTGCTGCGATGATTTGGAAGAGATATCGGTTCCGGAGGCTGAGGTAGTTTCAGAGACTGTGCCGTCTGCGAAAAAGCAGTCTGTGAACAGACAGGAGCTTTCAAAAGCTGCGCCTGCAACGGCTGAAAACTCGTCCGCGCCTAAGAAGCAGCCGCGTTCCTCACAGCAGGAAATTGAAGACGGAATTGCAAGTGTGGAGGCTGAGGCGGCAGAAAGTGCAAAGGCAGTGTGTCCGGAGTATGTGTATCCGCCGCTTACGCTTCTGAAAAAAGGCAAGGGCAAGTCCGGCAATGGACAGGAGCAGGAAATTCGTCAGACCGCGGCAAAGCTGCAGCAGACGCTGGACAGTTTTGGCGTGCATGTGACTGTTACAAACGTAAGCTGCGGTCCAAGTGTTACGCGTTATGAATTGCAGCCGGAACAGGGCGTTAAGGTCAGCCGGATTGTTTCCCTTTCCGACGATATTAAGCTGAATCTGGCAGCTGCCGATATTCGAATTGAGGCCCCGATTCCGGGCAAGGCGGCTGTTGGAATTGAGGTGCCAAATGCAGAGAACAGCGCTGTGGCGCTGCGCGACCTGCTTGAATCCGATGAGTTTCAGAACCACAAATCAAGACTGGCCTTTGCTACCGGCAAGGACATTGGCGGCAAGGTTGTCGTATCGGACATTGCAAAGATGCCGCATCTTCTGATTGCAGGTGCAACTGGGTCCGGTAAATCCGTGTGTATTAACACGCTAATTATGAGTATTCTTTACAAGGCTCATCCGGATGATGTAAAGCTGATTATGATAGACCCTAAGGTCGTGGAATTAAGTGTTTACAATGGGATTCCGCACCTTTTTATTCCAGTTGTGACTGACCCGAAAAAAGCGGCCGGAGCGCTGAACTGGGGTGTGGCTGAGATGACGGATCGTTATAATAAGTTTGCGGAATTTGGCGTGCGCGATTTGGCGGGTTATAATAAAAAAATTGAGGCTTTAGCGGATATTGAAGATGAAAACAAGCCAAAGAAACTGCCACAGATTGTGATCATTGTCGACGAGCTGGCAGACCTTATGATGGTTGCGCCTGGAGAGGTGGAGGATTCGATCTGCCGCCTGGCTCAGCTTGCGCGTGCTGCCGGTATTCATCTGATTATTGCGACACAGCGTCCGTCTGTCAACGTTATCACTGGTTTGATCAAGGCAAATATGCCGTCCAGAATCGCTTTTTCCGTTACTTCAAATGTGGATTCCAGGACGATTATTGATATGGCCGGCGCGGAAAAATTGCTTGGAAAGGGTGATATGCTGTTTTATCCGCAGGGCTACCAGAAGCCAGCGCGTGTTCAGGGAGCTTTCGTGTCAGACGAAGAAGTCTCCGATGTGGTTGATTTCCTGAAGAATAAAAATACAGACGTTTCCTACAGCGCAGAGATTCAGGAGCAGATTGCAAAGGTACAGAGCGCGGCCTCGGCGGCGCGTGGTGATGAGGACTGTGACGCGCTTTTTGCAGATGCCGGAAAATTTATCATTGATAAGGACAAAGCGTCGATCGGTATGTTACAGCGTGTATTCAAGATTGGCTTTAACCGCGCTGCCCGTATTATGGATCAGCTTTCCGAGGCGGGAGTGGTCGGACCGGAAGAGGGAACCAAGCCGAGAAAAATCCTGATGTCAGCGGAAGAGTTCGAAAATTATCTGGAGCAGAATTAAATGGTTGTCGAATATGAAAAATCTTCCACCACTATTTGCTGGCAGAAGGCTCAGAAATTGTCATTTTTTCGTTGAATTTTAAAGTACTTTGTTTTATACTGAACAGGATATGATCTACTGGAAAAATCCACAGTAGTATGAAAGCGGGAGATCCCTGCTGCACAGATATGGAGGTATAGTATGTATAAGATTTTGAAAGCAGGAAAGCTTGCGGGCAACATCTATGAGATGGTTGTAGAAGCACCGCGCGTTGCAAAGCGCTGCCTGCCGGGACAGTTTGTGATTGTCAAGATGGATGAGGTTGGTGAGAGAGTTCCGCTTACCATCTGTGATTATGACAGAGAGGCTGGTACGATCACGATTGTATTTCAGCCAATCGGAGCTTCAACCGAGAAGTTTACAAAGCTTCAGGCCGGCGATTCGTTCCGGGATTTTGTAGGGCCTCTGGGATGTCCGTCTGAGCTTTGTGAGGAGCAGAACCTGGAAGAAACAAAGAAAAAGAAAATTCTTTTTGTTGCAGGCGGCGTAGGTACGGCTCCGGTATATCCGCAGGTAAAATGGCTGCATGAGCATGGTGTTGAGGCGGATGTCATTATCGGCGCCAAGACAAAAGAGCTCGTGATTCTTGAAGATCAGTTCAAGGAAGTTTGCGGTAATCTTTACATAACGACCGACGACGGTTCTTACGGAAGAAGCGGTATGGTTACAAAGGTGATTGACGATCTGATTACCGAAGAAGGAAAGACATATGATCACTGTGTATCCATCGGACCGATGATCATGATGAAATTCTGCTGTCTGACAACAAAAAAATATGATCTGCCGACGATTGTCAGCATGAATCCGATCATGGTAGACGGTACCGGTATGTGTGGTGCCTGTCGTGTGATGGTTGGCGATGAAGTGAAGTTTGCCTGTGTGGACGGACCGGAATTTGACGGACACAAGATTGACTTTGATGCAGCGATGAAGAGACAGGCAATGTACAAGACCGAAGAGGGAAGAGAACTGCTGAAGCTGCGTGAGGGAGATACGCATCACGGCGGATGCGGCAATTGCGGAGGTGACAAATAATGGCAGACGTATTAAAGAAGGTTCCGGTCAGAGAGCAGGAGCCGAACGTTAGGGCGACAAATTTTGACGAGGTATGTCTCGGTTACAACAAAGAAGAGGCAATGGAAGAAGCAGTGCGCTGTCTCCATTGCAAAAATGCCAAATGTATCGAGGGCTGCCCAGTAAATATTAATATTCCGGATTTCATCGGACATGTAAAAGAAGGCAATATTGAAGAGGCTTACAAATCTATTTCTGAGTCCAGTGCACTTCCGGCAATCTGCGGACGTGTCTGCCCGCAGGAGAGTCAGTGCGAGGGTAAATGTATCCGCGGTATTAAGGGCGAGGCTGTTTCGATCGGAAAGCTGGAGCGCTTTGTTGCTGACTGGGCAAGAGAAAACGGTATCAAACCGCCGGCGCCGGAGACAAAGAACGGCCGCAAGGTAGCTGTGATTGGTTCCGGTCCTTCCGGACTTACCTGTGCAGGCGACCTGGCTAAACTTGGCTATGATGTAACGATTTTCGAGGCGCTGCATGAGGCAGGCGGCGTGCTTGTTTACGGTATTCCGGAGTTCCGTCTTCCGAAGCTTGATGTTGTGGCAAAGGAAGTGGAAAATGTAAAATCTCTCGGCGTTAAGATCGAGACAAACGTTATCATCGGCAAATCCGTTACGATCGACGAGCTGATGGATGAAGAGGGATTTGAAGCTGTATTTATTGGTTCTGGTGCAGGTCTTCCGATGTTTATGGGCATCCCGGGTGAAACCGCAAAGGGCGTATTCTCTGCAAATGAATACCTGACAAGAAACAATCTGATGAAAGCATTCCGTGAGGATTACGATACTCCGATTGTACACGGCAAGAAGGTAGCCGTTGTCGGCGGAGGAAATGTTGCAATGGACGCAGCAAGAACTGCGCTTCGCCTTGGCGCTGAGGTACATGTGATTTATCGGCGCAGTGAGGCAGAGCTTCCGGCAAGAGCAGAAGAAGTGCATCATGCAAAAGAAGAGGGTATTATTTTTGATCTGCTGACCAATCCGACGGAAATTCTTGTAGATGAGAATGACAGTGTATGCGGTATTCGCTGCATCCGTATGGAGCTTGGCGAGCCGGATGCATCCGGAAGAAGACGTCCGGTAGAGGTTCCTGGTTCTGAGTTTGATATGGAAGTGGACACAGTTATCATGTCACTTGGAACATCACCGAATCCGCTGATTTCATCAACCACGATTGGATTGGATGTTAACCGCAGAAAGTGTATTATTGCTGACGAGGAGACCGGAAAGACCTCCAAAGACGGCGTATTTGCAGGCGGGGATGCTGTGACTGGCGCAGCGACGGTTATTCTTGCCATGGGTGCAGGAAAAGCGGCAGCAAAGGGAATCCATGAGTTCCTGAGTGCTAAGAATTAAATAAAGACCGTTTTTCGAATATTTTTTGACTATAGGGCTGTGAAAGAATGATAAAAAGATCCTTTGTACTGAACATTAGTATGAGGGATCTTTTTGGTGAATCAGATATCATATAGAAAAAGCAGGGTGAAAATGTTATGAAAAAAAGATAGATGCCAGGAAGGCGTTTTGAATCCTTCTACAGGAAATCCTCTGACGATGGCCGATTATGTGCCGATCAGATGGTCCTCTGACCTGGAGTATATAGCCAGAATCCGGGCGGCAGAGGCAAGTGTGACAATGGCTCATACTAGAACAAACGGCGCAAGCTGTTTCGAAATACAGAGTCCGAATGGTATTAGGAGTTACGGTGAGATTTTAGCCTGGAACTGGAGTAATCCATGCTCGACGGAATTGAGCAGTGGTATGCGGAAAAGCAGGACTGGGTGAAGCAGAATGCAAACGCTGTGACAGGACATTATACGCAGATGATTGATCCGGAAAATCTTTATGTTTGGAATGGGGACATTTTGTAACGAAAAAGCACAATATTACAACACTATAGCCGGAGAATTTGCGTCTGGCAGCGGTCTGGATGAGTCATGCAGAGCAGGCATCAATGACTGCAGCCAGGTTCGGATGGGATTGTCAGGGCAAATTATTGTGGTACAGATTGCTTAAAGAGAAAAAGAAAGCAGGACAGAGTAATGAAAATAACACTGGTGACAGTAGGAAAAATAAAAGAAAAATTTTTTCAGGCCGCAATTTCAGAGTACAGCAAACGACTGGGCCGGTATTGCTCGCTGAATATCGTTGAGGCCGCAGATGAAAAGACGCCGGACGGAGCAGGAGAAGCGCTGGAGCGGCAGATCAGAGAAAAAGAGGGACGACGGATTCTTGATGCAGTCAAAGAAGATGCGTATGTAATTGCGTTGGCTATACAGGGAACGGAACGTTCTTCTGAGAACCTGGCGGCGCATCTTGACGCGCTTACGGTACAGGGAAATAGCCATCTGTGTTTTGTAATCGGAGGTTCCCTGGGGCTTTCGGAAGAGGTGCTTGCCAGAGCAGATGAGCAGCTCAGTTTTTCTGCAATGACGTTTCCACATCAGCTGATGCGGGTCATTTTGCTGGAACAAATTTATCGGAGCTTCCGGATTATAAGGGGAGAGCCATATCATAAATAATAAATTTTAAATTTGCAAAAACAATTTTTGTTTTTATATTTTATGAATTAAGAAAAGTAACAGTATAAAATGAAATCCGGATAATGGAAAAATCTGTTACTTTCACCTTGTATCACCAGTATGAAAATGATATATTAAATACAGGCACAGGTGCCGCCAAAATGCTGAAGAATGTTCAGGTGGCGTGCAGCTGTGCCTGTGTTTTTATTTCAGAAAGAAGTGTTTGCAGGCTATATTTTTTTGGAATACAAGGGAGGAATTATGATGAAAAAGCGTGGGATCAGTTTTTTAATGGCATGTTTGATGGCTGTGCAGCCAGGGTTATCCGTTGCGGCACAGAGTGAGGAAAATTCGGTTATCAGAGGAGCGGACTATACGATACGTGCGCATGTGGACGGGACAAAGACGCTGACTTTTTATGCAGATTTGGCGGCCTCCGATTATGCAGGCAGCAGTGCGGCTGAAGACGGGAGAGAAGCTGGCACGGAGCGCAAAGCCGGAATGCGCAAGGCAGGGCAGAGCAGGACTGCTGTGTCTTCAGAAGATGGACAGAAGAATAGCGGGATGACACAAGGGACAGGGCAGACGGATGAAACGGAGGCTTTGTCCCTTGAAACGTCTATAGAGGGGGAAGGGGAGGATGCGGAGGTTACCCTTTCTTATGGGGATTTGGGTATTTCGTTTACGGCAGAGATTTTTGAGGACAGGGAGGATGCAGAGCCGGCGCTTGAGCCGGTAGAGAAAGTCCTGACGATGGCGGCACAGGAGGGATTATCGGAAGAAAAGCAGGGCGGACAGGCACCGGAGACAGGTTCGGATGGAACGCGTGACACAGATCAGGAAGCAGGCCCGGATGGAGAGACTGCTCCGGATCAGAGTGCGGATTCTGACGGAAAGAGCGATACAAATCAGGCAAAAGACCCAGACGGAGAAACTGATCTGGATCAAGAAACAAGCCCAGGCGAAGACAGTGAGCCTGATAGGGAGACGGATGAAGATGGAAACATCGGCACAGACAAGGAAACTGATGCGGATGGCCACAACCATACAGAGAAAGAAACCGACGCAGATGGCAACAACCAAACAGACAGGGAAACTGACGCGGATAGCAACAGCGACATAAACGCGGAAACGAATCCGGATGGCAACGCTGATAATACCAATACGGAAGCAGAGCCGGATGGGATAGGCAATTCCGACCAGACAGGAGAGCCGGGGGAAACCGCAGAACCGGGCGGGGAAAACGGGACCGAGGCAGAGTCCGGCTGGGAAGCAGAGTCAGAAACAGATGGAAACACATTGGGAAATACAGACGCAAAGATTCCAGAGCCGGAGATTCGCTACGAGAAGAAGGAAGACGGAATTAAGGAGGAACTCATTCTTTATGGATACTGCGGCGGACACCGTGTGGATTATGCGATGCAGCTTACCGGTCTTGTACCGGTGCAGGAAGGGAATGGGTTTGGCCTTCTTGATGAAGAAGGAAATCGTATATTTTCTATTTCCGAGCCATTCCTGTATGATGCGGCAGGGGCCGAAAGCCGTGAGATTGCGGTAAATATGGAACAGGTGGAAGGCGATACCTGGCGGCTTTCGTATGTGCCTTCGGATGCATGGCTGTCAGACCCTGCGCGTAAGTGGCCAGTGGTGCTGGACCCGACGATTAAGACCGAAAAGAATACGGATATTGAAGATAATTATGTCACGGATGGGAGCGGGACACATTATGATGAAAATAAGTCCCGGATGCTTGCCGGAAACAAGGACGGGAGCGACTATACCGCATTTTTACGCCCGGCAATTCCGGACAGCCTGAAGGATATCGCATCGCATGTGGTCATTACAAAGGCCTCTGTGATGCTGTATGTGGAGGACCAAAGCGGCAGCCAGGATTATGAATTTTACGCGGTGGAGGAGACGTGGAAATCGTCAACAATCACAGGAAAGAACCAGCCGAAATGTGCCTCCTCCCCTTTTTACAGCGGGAAGCTTTCGACGGGGAAAAATACGGTGAATATCAAACCGCTTGTATCGACGTGGTTCAATAGCCTTAACCAGAAGGAAAATTGTGGGCTGGCTGTCAAGGGCAGCGGAAAAAAGGGAAATTATATCGAGCTTGCGTCCTCCGACCAGGGAGATGCAAATGTGGCAAAGCGTGTGAGCTTTTCCATTACGTATGAAGAGATTGATACAAAAGCAAAAACAGGGCTTAAAGCATCTGCGCAGGGGAACAGCGCGAACTCGGGGACAGGTTATGTAAACCTTTCGTGGAACAGCATTCCGGGAGCGGAAGGATATTATGTGGGGGTTTATAACGGGAAGGCATATGAATACTTTTTTGTGGGGAATACCACGTCCTGGAGCACAAGCGGAAAGGGAATCTGGCCGACCGAAGAAGAGATTGAAAAGAAGCGCTACAAGCTGCATGGGGACGGAAAGGGGGCGGAGTTACCGTGCATCCCGGCTTTTACGTATGCAAATGTCGCGGGTGGGACACATGCCAGTGACCTTAGCTACCAGTTTACAATTGTACCGGCAAACAGCCTGGGGCAGGCGATTGATCCTGGAACGTATAAAGGGGTAAGCGCCATCCTGCCGGACCGGATTGCACCGAACCAGCCTGCAGCGGTAACAGCAACGCCGTCAGGGTACAGCAAAGGGAATACGTTAAGCATCAGCTGGAATGGAATCCGGGATTATAACAGCACCAGTGCAGGGATTACCGATACGCTCGGGGACGGACGGGTGCAGTATTCGATTGATAACACCACCTCCTGGCAGGATACTGACCAGAATGTGGCTTCCGGAAGCTATACGTTTTCTACTGCGTCCTTGAGTGACGGGGAACATACCGTTTATGTGCGTGGGCGTGATGCAGGCGGGAATACGGGAGGATTTACCGGGGCACATTTTTATATTGACCGGACAGGACCGGCAGGCCAAAGTCTTACGGTGTCACCGCAGGGCTATACAAATGAGGAAACTGTTACGCTTTCCTGGAGCGGGATGTCTGATTTGAATGCGATTGCAAAGACGGAATACCGGATAGATGGCGGAGCCTGGACAGATACGGGAAGTACGGCGGGCTCGTATGCCGGTTTTGTGCTTGACATTCGTCATCTTTCAGACGGGAAGCATACGCTATTTTTGCGTGGGCAAGACAGCCTCGGCAATACCGGGACGGAAGCATACACAGAGTTTTTGGTAGACCGGACTGCGCCGTCGGCAGGAGAAATCCATGTGGTCCCGGAAGGCTGGAAAAACGCAGAAAAAGCGACCCTTACGTGGGAGGGGGCTTTTGATGCGACGAGCGGCATTGCATCCATGGAGTATGCGGTGGACGGCAGCTGGAAATCCATCGGGAGCACGGCAGGAAGCGGCAGTGTGGCGTTGGATGTCAAAGGGCTTACCGATGGGGAACATACGGTATCGTTCCGTGTAAGGGACCGGGCAGGGAATGGATCAGAAACAAAAGAGGCAGTTTTGTATCTGGATACCACAATGCCGCAGGCACTGATCACAACCCCGGCAGACCGGGCGATCCTGGAAGGAGTCTGTGAGATAAAAGGATTGGTGACGGACGACCATCTTGCCGGGTGGAAACTTACGGCGCGGGATCGTAACGGAACGGAAAAGGAACTCGCCTCATCGGATGCATCCATAGATACAGAAACCGAAACGGAAAGAAACGGAAATGGGGAATCCGGGGAAGAAACCGGGGAAGAAACCGGGGAAGAAACCGGGGCGAAGGACGCATCTGCCACTGAAAGCAACAATCCATCCGGGGAGCGCAAAAAAGAGGCAGAAGTGCGCGGCAGCTTGGATCTTTCCGGCTACCCGGACGGGGAGCATGTGACGGTCGTTTTAACTGCATGGGATGAAGCCGGGAATGAGGCAGAGGATGCGATTACCGTCATCCGTGTGGATGGCTCGATGAACCCATTTGAAGCGACGCTTGCGCTTGATGTGCCGGAGCATATCACAAAGGCGCAGGAGCAGGGGAGTTACAGCATTTCCGGGGAACAGGACCATACTTATGTTTATATAGATGGTGAACTGGCAGAGGCGGTTTCCGGGGGCAATTTCCTGATTGACGGGGTACGTTATTCTGAAAACAGTACACATACCGTAAGTGCAGTATCTGTGGCAGAGGGCAGCGTGCGTTACAGCAACGGCCTTGGCTCGCAGCGGCTTTTGGAAATGCGGTGGGAGGATGGCGCACGGAAAAAGGAAAGTTCCGGGAACAGCGGTGCAGAGACCGGCAGTACCGGAAAAGATGGCGCCCTGCCGGGCGGGGACGCATGGGTAAGTGAAACACTGTGTGCTGCCCGCAAGATGCTGGCGTTGCGGTTGGATGTCACGGATTTCGTACCGGGAAACAGCAGCATCCGCTATGAATACACCACAGATGGCGGAGCCGTATGGAACCCGGTTATCCCGGGAGAGGATGCCGTATTCGGGGAACCGGCGGAGCAGGTGCAGGTACGGGCTTTGTTTACCCGGGATCAAGAGGACTGCCCGGAGCTATACCGCATGGAAATAGAAGGTGTGCTGGAACTTAGCCCGCAGACTTTTACGGTATCGCTTGAAAAGAAGCCGGAAGTTTTTTACCTGACGGGTCCGGATCATGTGACAGAGGCACTGACCGTGATTACGCATACAGGAAATACAGAAGCGTCTGGCAGATCAGGTATCAGGTGGTATCTGGATGGAACGGCAGTGCCGTTTGGACATGATATGCTGGACGCACGGTATATCCTGGAAGAAGGCAGCGGTGTGCTTTCGGGTGTATTGCTTCCTGATACAGAGGATGGAAGGATTGCCATGACCGGCGGGAGCAGCCGGATCCTGTTGCGGGAGGATAAGGGGTACGTTGCCGGGATTGCAGAGAGCGGGGATATTTTCTGTGACGGACCGGTTTGTGCCCTGCGTCTCCTTGCAGCTGTGCGCGGCGGGGAAGGAAGATTTTTCTTCTCTGCGGACCGTGGTATGACCTGGCAGGAAATGCAAAACGGAGAATATCTGTTGCTGACTGAAATGGCGGATACCGTGCGTGTACGAGCAGAACTGCCGGAAGGGTCATCCCTTGCGGGATGGCACCTGGAAGGGTACTGTGCGTCAGGGCGCAGCGTAACGGCAGATTTGGTATCAGAACCGGTGCAGGCAGTGGCAGCCGATTATGGCGCATTTGAAAAAGAGAAACGTTATGAGCTGAAATGGCAGGATACGCAGGGAGCGGACACTACCATGCCTTATACGGAAACTTACCGGGTTTACCGCGACGGGGAGCTCATTGGCGAGACGGAAGAGAAAACCTATACTGATAAGGATTACAAAGAAAAGGCTTCCTATGCCGTGAGTAAAGTACGTACTTATCAGTGGGGCAGGAGCGGGACATCTACCGGTAGCCCGGAGGCGGATACACAGTCTCCATATGCGGTACGTGAAAGCGGGCAGGTATCAGCCAGCCACGTAGTCATGCAGGGCGATAAAAAGGAAGCAGAGAAAAAAGACCTGGAGGAGTACCGTCAGAGTGATGCACTGTCATCCCTGTACGGCGGGAACCATACGTTTGTCATTGGTACGCAGCCGCCGCGGGATGAACGTCTGTTAAGCCAGGAATTGCTGGGGGCAAACAAATACTGCACGCTAGGATTTGAACCAATCAATTTTAATACCGGAAATTTCTTTTTGGAAACACGGGACTATGCAAAAGAGAGCACGTCAGGCCCGGGCTTTGATATGCTGCGGACGTATAACGCGCAGAGCAGCGAGGAAGATGGCCTCTTCGGGCCGGGATGGGGGAGCCCGTACAGCCAGTACCTGCAGATGTATGCGGACGGAAGCATTGGATGGAGGAAAGCAGACGGGGCGCTGGTGCTTTTTGAAGACGTACAGGAGGGCTATCTGTGCACCGGGGACGGCCATGAGGAGCTGAAAAAAGAGGGGGACGGCTTTGCGGTTCGCACAGCAGAGGGCACCACGTATACATTCTCGCAATTCGGATTATTGGAGAAAATCTCGGAAAAGGGGCAGGACACACAGCTGCTGCGCGATGGCAGAGGTGTCCTTAGGAAAGTGCGCCTTGCGGGCGGCGTGGAAATAGAAGCAGAAACCGATGAAAAGGGCCACCTGATAAAGTTGACACAGCCGGGCGGGGCACAGACGGCTTACGGTTATGACGAGAATGGCCGTCTTGTGCAGGTGACTGATGTGCTGGGCAATACAGTGCGTTATGTGTATGACCGGAAAGGCCGGATGTGTGAATGGTATGACAAGGCCGGGAACCGCCAGGTATACAATGAATACGATGAAGAGGACCGTGTCGTATACCAGGAGGATGCCAAAGGCGGAATTTATACGCTGGAATATTTGGAAGACCACACCATCGTAACGGATGCAGAAGGGATCTCAAGCGGGACCTGGTTTGATGAGCAGAAGCGTACGATACGGGAGACGGACGGGAATGGCGGTGAGTACCTGTATTCATACGATGAGGCCGGGAATCTGGTCGGAAAGACGGATGCGCAGGGAAGGCTGATCGCGTATGAGTATGATGAAAACGGGAACCAGACCGGGGTTATTTTCCCGGATGGGACGGACTGTGCCTGGACCTATGATGATGAAGGGAATGTGTTATCTGAGACGGATGGGAATGGGAATACGACAACGTATGAGTACGATACAGCCGGGAACTTGACGAAAACAGTCCATGCAGATGGAGGGGAAGAGAAAAAAGAGTATGATGCACTGGGACGTGTGATAAAAGAAACGAACCCGCTCGGCTATGAAACCGTTTATACGTATGATGCGTACGGAAATATGGATTCTGTAACAGATGCACTTGGGAACCGTATGGCGTATGGATATGATGAATCCGGGAACCTCATTTGGGAAGAGGACATGCTTGGTAACCGGACCAGATATGAATATGATGCAGCCGGAAACCAGCTTTGCGTACAGTATGCGGACGGTACCGAAACTACTTATACTTACGATGCACAGGCAAACATGCTTAGCATGACGGATCAGCTGGGGAACACGACAGCGTATGAGTACGATGCGCTTGGCAACCTGGTAAAAACCATTTATCCGGACGGAGGCATGGAGGAGAATACCTGGAGTGCAGGCGGGAACCTGCTCTCAAAAACGGATGCGCTTGGCAATAAGACAGAGTATACTTATGACGCAAACGGGAACCTTTTAACGGAGACGGATGCCCTTGGACGTACCACAACGCATACGTACAATGAACGCAACCTGGAGACGTGTATGACACTTCCGTCCGGGGCATCGGAACGGTATGAATACGATGCAGCCAGTGGTTTTATGACAAGTACGTCAAATACGGCCGGATATCAGATTGATCTGGTATATGATGCAGAGGGCAATATCATCCGGCAGGAGGATGCAGAAGGGACGCTGCTGTCCATTGTGTATGACTGTATGGGCCGGGAGGCAGAGGTGACTGAAGCAGACGGAAGTACTGTGACGTACACCTACGACCTTGCAGGAAACCTGGTCGAAGAACAGGATGCTGCCGGGAATGTCACCCGGTATGAATATGACTGCCTTGGAAGATGTACGGCGCAGGTGAACCCATTGGGGAACCGGTGGGCGTATGAATATGATGCGATCGGGAACCTTATAAAGGAAACAGATCCGAGGGGAGGAGAGAAGACCTATACCTATGATGCACTGGGCAGAGTCCTGTGCATGACGGACGCGCTTGGAGGAAAAACCAGCTATACGTATGATGCAGCCGGAAATAATACCGGTATCACAGATGCCCTGGGACATAGCCGGAAGATGGCCTATGACAGCATGGGATGCATGGTGGAAGAAACATTAAAAAACGGCGGGGTAAATACGTATGTTTATGACGTACAGGGCAATTTAATCAAAGAAACGTTCCCGGATGGCGCATTTGTCATGTATGAATACGATGCGGCCGGACAGCAGACCGGGATGACGGATGTGTTTGGAAAAAAGGCAACGGTTGCATATGATTTGCTGGGGAATATCACAGTCCTTGATGACGGGGCAGGCGGAAAAGACGTCTCTGTGTATGACGCAGCCGGAAGGATGATTGAAGAGACGGATGAAGCAGGGCAAAAGAAAACATATACGTATGATGGGCTGGGCAGAATCCTTACCTGTACGGCAGGTGCGGGAAGTTTTTCCTATGTTTATGACCGGAGAGGGAATGCAGAGAGTATTACAGATGGAACGGGCACTACGGTTTCATTTGCTTATAATGCACTTGGACAGGTAACAGAAGCCCTTTACCCGGATGGAAGTACGACCCAGATGGAGTACGATGAGGCCGGACGGCTCATCTGGAAAGGGCTGCGCGACGGATCATACGAAGCATATACGTATGATGAGGCCGGAAATGTGTCTTCCTATGATAAGAATGGAGTAGAAACTTTCTATACATACGATCTGAATGGAAACATGATAGAAAAAGAGACTGGCGGGGTAAAAACTACCTATACGTATGATGCAGTGGGCCAGAAACTCTCCGAAACAGACTGGGAAGGAAAAACGACATTTTATACGTATGACCCGGAAGGAAATATTACCTCTGACGGAAGCGGGACTTCCTACAGCTATGATAAAAATGGCCGTATAGCAGCCCGTACAGATGCAAGTGGGAATACTACCACATATGGGTACGATGCAGCAGACCGGCTGATCCGTGTAACAGACGCGCTTGGGAACAGCACTACGTATGCATATGATGGATGGGATAACATAGCAGAAGTAACCGATGCATTAGGTCACCAGATGCGGTATACTTATGATGCAGCCGGGCAGCTACTCAAAGAGACCGACGCTCTGGGCAACAGCCAGAGCTATGAATACACGCCGGAAGGGCTTTTAGCGAAAAAGACCAATGCAAAGGGCAGGCAGACATCTTATGTATATGATGCAGTGGGCCGCCTGGTGAAAACCGTTTACCCGGATGGGAGCGTATCAGAGAATACCTGGGATGACATGGGCAACCTGACAGAAGCGGGGAACAGCGGACGGAAGAATACGTATCGGTATGATATCGAAGGGAACCTGGTCAGCGCTTCCTATGAAGAGGACGGGACGGTTTCCTATGCGTATGATGAAAACGGGAAGCTGTCCGGGCTTACTTACCCGGATGGCAAGACAGTTTCTTACGCTTATGATGCGTTTGGCCGCCTGACGGGAGTCAAAGACTGGACTGGCCGGGAGGTATCCTACCAGTATGATGGTCTGGGACGATGTATCAGCGAGACGGATGGAGAAAACAAAAGCACCTATACGTATGATGCGGCAGGAAAGCTTGCAGGGATTGAGATCCTGGGCGAAACAAAGGTTACATTTGTCTATACTTATGACAGTGCCGGGAATATTTTGACTGAACGTCGCAGCGAAGACGGGCAGAATATTGAGACGTTCTATGAATACGATGCACTTGGAAGGATTGTTTCCTGGAAAACAAGCGACGGGCATTTTGAAACTTATACGTATGATGCAGCCGGGAACCTGACGGAAAAAGAATCAGACCGCGGCCATGTTTTCATGGAATACGACGCAGCGAACCGGCTGGTCTGCATGTCAGACGGAGAGGAAGAAATCCGTTACACGTACGATGCAGACGGGAACCTGGGGCAGAAAACGTATGGGGATGGGAAAAAAGACACATACACCTATAACGGGGAAGGGCGGCTGGCCGGTTACACAGGGCATGACGGCGCAGAGATATCTTATACCTATGGCCCTACCGGTCTGCTGGTAAAGAAAGAAACGCACAGCTTCGGGGAAACCCGCGCCGTCACCTATCTCTATGATGAGGCCCGGGAATATGCGCAGGTGCTTACGGAAGAGTCAGATAAAGGGACGGCTTCGTATACATACGGAAGGGAGCGGATTGCCGCATACCAGGAAGGGACGCGCCTGAAATACCTTTATGATGTGCGCGGGAGTGTGGCCGGGACAATCAGGCAGGAAAATATTCCGGAAGGGGTAAAAACACAGGCAGAGTCTGGCGGACACGCTGTTTTGGCTGGCTATTTGGGAAAGAGCAGTTACCGCTATACACCGTTCGGGGAATTGGTCTGCGCAGAAGGCGAAAACGCAGGGGAAGGGTTCCTGTACAATGGGGAAGCCTATGATGCGGTGAGCGGAAGTTATTACCTGAGGGCAAGGTTTTATGAACCGGCTGCCATGCGTTTCAACCAGCCGGATACCGTGCGCGGGGATGCAAGGGAGCCGCAGTCCTTAAACCGGTATGTGTATGTGCAGAATAATCCGGTCATGTATGAGGATCCAAGTGGTGAGATCCTGGTTCTGGTTGGTATCGGGATTGGCCTGGCAGTTGGAGGGGCTTATGCTGGTTATAAATATCAGAACAACAGGAACAGACAGCAGGGGGTATCCGGAGCAAGGACAGGGACGGGAACGAAAACACCTAAAAGTACGGCCGGTTATACAGGTACGGCAAAACAGAATAAAAATCAGAGTAGTAATCAGGGCAGTTCTTCTTACCAAAGTACTGGCAAACAGACCCAGTCGAAAAACTATGGGTATACAACTAACACAGGAAGCAGGGGCCTGTCAGGATCTCAGCAAAAGAATGGAAGTGTTCCGGCAGCAGCAAGAAACAACCAAAAGATTGGGACTGTGCAAAAAAATAGTGGGACAAAGAGTTCTTCAAAAGCATGCAGTGCATCAAAAAATTCAGATTCGAAGAAAAAAGCGGTTCTGGTGCCGAATAAAGCAGTCAAGACTGGAACCGCTATAGCGGCTCCGGTGGTGGTGGAGCTTCTGCCACAAGCATGGCCCTGGATTGTGACAGGTGGCAAGGTTTTTATAAGCGCATTAGCCGGAATGGGAATTGTCACATTGGTTGGAGAACTGCTTGAATCCAAGGGCGACGAAAAGGAGGGAAGAGTCGAGCCAGAGGGGGAGGTGTCTGAGGAGAATCAGTCTACGGGGAAAGCAAAGGAAAAAGATAAGAATAAAGAAAAAGATAAAGCGAAGAAAACACCAAATGAAACGGTCGATGATAGAAAACTTAATGAATTGACTCCGGAAGAAATAAATAAACTTAGTCCAGAAGAATTAAAAGAAAAGTTACCAGATGGTTGGAAATATGAAGAGCATAATGGTCGTATTCATATTAAAGATCCAAATGGAAGAATGCGACTTCGTATAGATCCGGCAGATAAGATGACACCATATCAGCATATGCATTTATACGATAATAAAGGTAATTTGTTGGACATCAATGGAAACCCAGTTCCATCAAAATCACCTGATGGACACATTTTTTATCAACCGTAAGAACGTATATAATATTTTAGGCTATTCAGATTATTTTTCATGTAGAAATATTACTCCTTTTTGGATTGCAATTGGTCAGTACCAGATACTCATTGTCTATTCAATTTACTGTGGTGTATACGAACGCACCCAGAAGGCGGATCAACCTGCATAAAACGAACGCAGCGAATGAGGAAGCTGGCTAATCAGTCTAAAATACGGACGCAAAGTCCAAGAAAAAGCCGATATACCGATTGCTCTATCATTAATACAGCTTAAGCAACAAGATGGATAATATCCAAACTGGTTGTTAGGTATATCAACCATAAATATATTATAGTAGGAAGGACTTAAAAAATTTATGGATATTAAAAAAATTCAAGAAAGAATAGATGAAACGGAATATTGGGATGTAGAAATTTTAGATTTTCAAGTTTCTTTTTTTGGCGATGAAATAACCATATATATTTATAACGATGAGATTAGTTGCTGGAGAATTGTTTTTTCTGTATGTTTTAAAGTGAATTATGAAACAGATGCTGATATTCGCTCAATAGATCATGTGAAAACTATGAGGGGCAGACAATTATGTTATTTTGGACAGGATATAACTTTGTCTAGAAGTGAGTATAAAGGATTTTATAAAGTAAAAATGTGTCTGTCAGTTTTAGATGTTGAAATAGAATGTAAAGAAATAAAAGTTGAAAAGATAAATAGAAATGAGGTGAAATTTTTTTGGGAAGATTAAGAGTATGAGAAACCCTAAAAAGTTAATATCATTGAAATTAATATGAATCTTTAAAAACTTGATTAGTTTGATAAAAATTTGTGAATGGATAGAGCCAGATTTTAGGGGTCTACCCATTCCTGTACCGTAGATTCGTTTTTGACAGTAAAGCTTACGCTGCAGTGACGGGAAGCTATTATCTGCCGACAAGATTTTGCGAACCGTCTTCTGTACCATTAGCAGGACAGTATCCGTGGGAATGCCGAAGAGACGTGGCTCCTGAACTGGTATGTGTATGCATGAATAATCTGGTGCGTATGATCGGGAAGAAAAACAGTTTACATAAAGAAAAACGGAAAATTTTATAATATGGTAATTACAAATTCAAAAGGACAAGTAGTGACGGTAGTAAGGGGAAACACGAAGGCATTAAAGAAATGGAAGGGTGTTGTATAAATGATCAACAATAACGGAGGATTTAGCACGGTGTCATATTGAACAAGTTGATATATAGTTGCGTTATATGTTAAAGGGATATAAAGCAATTATATGAAGGGAGGTAATGTACAATGGCGGTATTAAATAACGATGAAAAAAATTTAACATTGGAAATATGTTTCATAAATGTGTTGGAAGATATCTATGAAAAACCATGGGACGATTATGAAACATGGATACCTTTTATATTATGTTTAACGTTGCCTGATAAAAAATACAATATTGAAGAAGATATTCGGGCAACTCTATCTGTATATGAAATACGAAATCTTATAAAAGGTATAGAGAAAATACTAGAGAATTTAGGAAAAGGCAATAAAAATATTTATGAGTTTTGCAGTATAGAATTTTTTTTCAGGATGACTATGGAAGTACTTCCAGAGGATGAAGTGGTAGAAGTTGAACTTTGGATAAATGTGGCGAATCAAACAAATGGGAAACTCTATGGATATGAGGAGGGAGTACGATTTGGTTCGGATAAAGAAGATATTGTGAGTTTCCTGACAGAATTAAAAAAAGAATTTGAAGATGTTAATTGCACTCTGGAGGAAAAATCTTTCCGATAAGATTCAGATATGTATAACAGGCTGTCGAATAAAGAAGTTAGGAATGAGGACAGAATATGAAAATACAATATACGAATAAGAGAACTGCAGGAAAGGCTATGCTTTTAACATCGTTAGGAGTATTAGAGGCATTAAAAGAAAAAAGTATTTCTGTTGAGGAAGCAGTATCTTTTATTTTTCTTCCTGGAATCACAAGAACGCTTAGAAAAGAGGGAGTTTCACGAAATGTTCTTAAAATAATAGACATGGGCTGTGAGTTGGAAGATATTGAATCATTGATTCCAGAAGAATTAGATAATGCGATAGAAGAGATGATAACGGAGGTATATAGGAGCTTAAAGAGGTATGAAAAAATAGAAGACATAAATTGGCTCATTGATTGGAGCTGAACATATAATGTGGAAAGGGTAAATTAATAAGTAATTACAATGGGAGCACCCTTAGTTTTGTGTAAGCATAAATATATTTTATCAAGTTTCGGAAAAGATACTATTGGTGGATTCGTGGAATCAAAAAGCGGGGATGGAGAAAAGCAAGTCAAGCTGGAAGGGGAGGCATATGAGGAAGGAACAGGACGAAATGTTTTGGGTCTGAGCAAAGCGAAAAGGAATGATAAAAAATGATATTGTCAATATTGGTTGACACTTTTTTTGCAAGGATATCAATGCCTAAGCAGCAGTATCCAGAGCTTCATAATATCTCTGCCGCTTGACCATAGGAGGAAGCCCATCATTGGAAGAGCATATCCTCCTGTTGTTCCAATAACTGATGAAATATCTCCAGATGAGGGTTTTCAGTTCCTCTACTGTCATTTTTTCTGTGTCATGCCTCCCATAGATGAGTTCTTCCTTCATCCGAGCCCACATGCTCTCGCAACGGGCATTGTCATGGCAGCGTCCGCCGGCGCTGTTCATGCTCTGGAGAATGCCATACTTTGCTACTGCCCTGCGGTAGGTCTCACTGGTGTACTGAGATCCACGGTCAGAATGGATGATGGCTCCCCTGAGCGCCGGGTAAGATGTTGTGGTCAAGCATTTTTGTAACGCTTATGACTAAAAAAATCAGCTTTTAATTTAAGATGCAAACCGTACCTGATAAGGGGTGCGGTATCCATTATAGCTGTGAGGGCGGATGTGATTATACGTGACATAAGCAAATTCTTCCACTGCCCGATACAGTGCCTCCTCTGTCTGGAAATCGTACAGATTCACACATTCATTTTTCAATGTATTGAAATATCTTTCCATAGGGGCGTTGTCATATGGACATCCTGCTTTGCTCATACTCTGTGTCACATGGACAGATTCACAGAATTCTACAAATGCCTTTGACGTATACTGGGAACCCTGATCGCTGTGGAGTATCAGTTCTCCATTGATCCGGGACTGTGATTCCAGTGCTTTCTTCAAAGTCCGGATAGCAAGACTGCTGGTGATCTGGCGGTCTGTCTCGCTTGCAATGACACTCCGGTCATACAGGTCAACAATGCTGCAATTGTAGCGCACTTCTCCATTTTTCAAAAACAGATACGTGAAATCTGTACACCACTTCTGATTCGCCCTGCCTGCACAAAACTTTTGCTGCAGCCTGTTTTCAAAGATTTTGTGCGGTTTTTCACGCCGGCAGCCCGGTTTCTTTGGGCGGACAAGGGAATACAGCCTCATTTCCGTATTCATGTACTTATGTACGGTAACCGTGCTGTAATGGCAGCCCCTGCGCGCCAGATAGACAGTCATGGTCCGGTATCCTGCTACCCCGTTATGCACATGGTAAATTTCCCTGATCTGCGCTTTTACTGCTTCTTTTTGGGCATGATAAGCCGCCTTCCGGTGTTTCCGGTAGTTGTAATACGCATTCGGACAGATGCCAAGCCGCCTTAGCAGCCAGCGGACCCCGAATTCTCTGTGATGTTCTTCTATAAACCGATAAGCCTCTAATCGATTTCTTTTGCGAAGAATGCCGCTGCTTTTTTTAGAAACAGGTTCTCCTTTCGGAGCTCCTCATTTTCTCTTTTGAGCTTAAGCATCTCCTTCATGTTATCATACTCTGTTTTTGTATCGGGGCTTGTCCGGCATTCTTCTTTGAATTCATTGCACCAGCGGCGCAGCGTTTCTTTGGAGATGTTATACTCCGCGGTGATGCTTTTGATTGTTCTTCCTTCTTCCAAACGGAGACGGACAATCTTTTTCTTAAACTCGGGAGTGTAATTCTGTGGCATAATAGGTACCTCTTTTCTTGTGATTTTGATTATATCTTATTAGCCACTTCTGTTACAACCTTACTTTATCACAACAACCACAACAACCACAACAGGGGTACCAGCTGCAGCCTCGCGTTATCAGCACTGTGCCAGGAGAAATACCCTGCTGGAGGCTAGACCTGGCGGTGCAGCATTTGTGTAAGCAGTCAAGGTACGGCGGTGCGGGCTGCATGCTTTCTAAGCAATAGCATATGCTTTGCAGGAGGGACGAAGCAGTACCTTAGCCTAGGTTCCACTAGGAACCATTATAGCACCGGGAGGCCTTGGAAAAAAGCAATAAGTAACGTATAGATGGAAAAGGATAACCAGCATTATGGGAGAGGTGAAACCCTCACAGACACCCATCAGAAACTCCTTACATCTATTATAGAAAGAAATGAGACAGGTAACTATTAATTGTATAGATGGGAAGGATGGTGGGGGAATCCTCTTAGAAATCATCCTGCATCTATATCACAAAAAAGAATAAGTCTATAGCCTGTTCTGACTGGCTATAAACTTATTATACGAGGAGGGAAAGGAGTAGGAATTCCAACTGGTGAATTCATAAAATAATATGGAGAAGACAAACATTATTGTGGAATTAGCGCTAAAGGGTGACAAATTTGATGTTCAGGAAATAACAAATGAATTAGGAATAGTCCCAGCACAGACATGGAACAGAGGAGAGGGCATAAGACAAACAGGAAGAAAATATAAGTATACACTTTGGGAATATGATATAGGTCCAATTTATACATTGGACATAAGGGTCGCTGTAAAACAGTTGGAAAAATTGTTTCTAAATAAAGCTGATAAGTTGTGCGAATTAAAAAGAAAATATAATTTAGATATTTATATTGAGTTTGTTATCAGGATCGCGCAAAACCAAATACCAGGAATATCTTTTGAGCCTCGATTTATTAAATTTGTCAATAAAATAGGAGCGGTTATAGATATTGATATGTATGTGTATTGATAACAGAATATCGAAATTGAAATGAATGCTAGAAAAGATGTTCCAGATGTGCAGGCAGAAGAAGTCATATATGTAAAATTTCGCGAGTTCAATTCTACCTGATCTGGAATTGAAAAAGATATGCGTGTACTGGTGGGATAAAGGTGGGCATCTGAAAAGTTGCTGGAGATGTCTGCGCAGATGGAGAGGGAAATAGGGGAAGGGTTCCTGTATAATGCGAAAGCTTTTGACGCGGTGAGCGGAAGTTATTACCTGAGGGCAAGGTTTTACGAACCGGTCTCTATGCGTTTCAATCAGCCGGATATCGTACGCGGTGATGCAAGGGAGCCGCAGTGAGGACGGGCAGTGCATTGAGATATCCTATGAATACGATGCACTTGGACGGATTAAAAGGAGTAAAAAATTACAGGCAACAGGCTGAAAAATTGATTATAAAAAAATTCTGTGTGATTTAAGAGTATAGAGGGCAGGGGGGCTTCTTACCAAAGCACCAGCAATCAGAATGCGACGAAAAATAATGGGTATACAACTAACACAGGAACCAAGAGCGTGTCAGGAACTCAGCAAAAGACTGGCACTGTGCAAAAAAACAGTGGGACAAAGAGTTCTTCAAAAGCATGCAGCGCAACAGGAAATACAGGTGTAAAGCAACCATCCAAGGTGCGGAATAAAGCAGTCAAGACTGGGGTAGCTTTAGAGGCTCCGATGGTGGTGGAGCTTCTGCCACAAGCATGGCCTTGGATTATGGAAGGTGGCAAGGCTTTAATAGGTGCATTAGCCGGAATGGGAATTGTCAAATTTGTAGGAGAGATGCTTGAATCCAAGGGTGATGAAAAGGAGGGAAGAGTCGAGCCGGAAGGTGAGGTTACTGAAGAGGAGCAGTCTAAGGAAAACACTAAGGGAAAAAAGAAGAAAAAGGAGAAAGATAAAGCGGAAAAAACGCCGAACGAAACGGTCGACGATAGAAAACTTGATGAATTAACTCCGGAAGAAATTAATAAACTTAGTCCGGAAGAATTAGAAGAAAAGTTACCAGATGGTTGGAAATATGAAGAGCATAATGGTCGTATTCATATTAAAGATCCAAATGGGAAATTCAGGATACGAGTCGATCCACCGGATTCTAAGACACCATATAAACATATGCATTTTTATGACGGTAATGATAATTCGCTTGATATTAATGGAAATACAGTTCCAAGAAAATCGCCTGATGCGCATACGCAATATAATTATTAAAAAGTTATACATAAAAAGAATAAGTCTATAAGCTGTTTTTCATGCTTACAAACTTATTATACGAGGGAGGAAATATATGGACAGTATTAAAAAAATCGAAAGAAAAATAAAAGATACAGATTATTGGGATGTTGATATTTTGGATTTTCGGATATCGTCATTTGGAGATGAGTTATCAATGTATGTTTATAATGACGAAGAGAGTTGTTGGAAAATCACTTTTTTCACTTGCCGCAGAGTTAGTTATGAAACAGATGCTGATTGGCGGGAGATTGCATATGTTAGAATGATGAAGAAGCCTCAATTAGGCTACTATGGTCAGCGAATAGATGTATCAGAAAGTGAGTGCAGTGGATTTTATAAAGTAGATATGGATTTAACTATAATGAATGTTGAAATAGAATGTAAAGAAATAGAAGTCGAAAAGATAAATAGAAATGAAGTGCAGTTTTTTTGGGAAGATTAAAGCCGGAAACCGCCAGGTATACAATGAATACGACAGCAAAAGCCCGTGGTATACTAGGAGGATGCAAAGGGCGGGAAATACACGCTGGAATGTCTGGAAGACCATACCCTGCGGATGGCGGGGAAGAGAAAAAAGAATATGATGCACAGGGACACCTGATAAAAGAAACAGATCCGCTGGGCTATGAGATGGTCTATACGTATGATGAAAATGGTGTTGTGATTTTACGAACTGACCGCCATGCGTTTCAACCAGCCGGATACTGTGCGCGGGGATGCAAGGGAGCCGCAGTCTTTAAACCGGTATGCGTATGCACAGAATAATCCGGTCATGTATGAGGATACAAGCGGTGAGATACTCGTTCTGGTTGGCATCGGGATCGGTCTGGCAGTTGGCGGGGCTTATGCAGGTTATAAATATCAGAACAACAGGAACAGACAGCAGGGGATATCCGGAGCAAGTGCCGGGACGGGAGCGAAAACCCCTAAAAGTACAGCCGGTTATACAGGTACGGCAAAACAGAACAAAAGTCAAAGCAATAACCAGGGCAGTTCTTCTTACCAAAGCACCAGCAATCAGAATGCGTCGAAAAATAATGGGTATACAACTAATACAGGAACCAAGAGCCTGTCAGAAACTCAGCAAAAGACTGGCACTGTGCAAAAAGACAGTGCGACAAAGAGTTCTTCAAAAGCATGCAGCGCAACAGGAAATACAGGTGTAAAGCAACCATCCAAGGTGCGGAATAAAGCAGTCAAGACTGGGGTAGCTTTAGAGGCTCCGGTGGTGGTGGAGCTTCTGCCACAAGCATGGCCTTGGATTGTGACAGGTGGCAAGGCTTTAATAGGTGCATTAGCCGGAATGGGAATTGTCAAATTTGTAGGAGAGATGTTTGAATCCAAGGGCGACGAAAAGGAGGGAAGAGTTGAGCCGGAAGGGGAGGCGTATGAGGAAGAATATTGGGAAGATGAAAGTCCAAGAAAAGAAAGAGTAGGAAAACAAAACAAAAATACACCAAGAGATAATAAAAAACAAAATAATCAGGTAAAGAAAGTAGCCAAAAAATTAAATTTAAATAAAGATCAGCAAAGGCAATTACATGATGCTATACATGGTTTAGGATACGGGTTTCAGGAAATATATGAACTGGCGGTAGATATGTTTGGAGAAAGGTAGGCGAATAAGAAATGAATCAGAAAAGTGTTTTTGAGTATCTTGATTTATTGTTAAATAAGAAAATAGATGTGATAGGAAGAGCTGCTAATTTATTATGGATTGGTCTGGGAAAGCAAATAACAGTTCTGGATTGGAAAAAAAGAGAGGTACAAAAAAATGAAATGGCACTACATGTAGAAGGAATGTGGAGATTTATAGGAAAGGAAGGAATTTTGTTTGCATCCGAAGATATGTATATTCCTAAGAGTTCTATGGAATATTCTGAAGACTTTGAGTGGGAAATCAGAGGAAGTAATTTATTTGATGAAAAATCAGAGCAATGGATAAATAAAGAGGGAGCAGTTTATATTGTAAATTATAAATTGAATGAGTTAAATGACTTAACGATTTATTTATCAAATAAGGAACGAATAGAAATATATGCCAATGCGTCAGATGATTCGGAATTCTGGAGAATTTTTAAATGTGGAGTTGATGAAAAACATCTTGTAGCAACGGGATTGGGCGTAGAATTTCAATAGATGTAATCGCAATTGTTTATCTGAATTGTAACAGATAATCTTTTGGTATACATTGATTCAAGTGAAGAATTTATATCAGCTATTGGGGGAATAGGAGACGCAATTTTAGCGGCCGGAGGAAAAATGAACCGTAACCTATCTCTATAATGAGACCCGGGAATGTGCGCAGGTGCCTACGGAAGAGTCAGATAAAGGGACGGCTTCGAATCAGGCAGGAAAATATTCCGGAAGGGGTAAAAACACAGGCAGAGTCTGGCGGACACGCTGTTTTGGCTGGCTATTTGGGAAAGAGCAGTTACCGCTATACACCGTTCGGGGAAATTGGTCTGCGCAGAAGGCGAAAACGCAGGGGAAGGGTTCCTGTACAATGGGGAAGCCTATGATGCGGTGAGCGGAAGTTATTACCTGAGGGCAAGGTTTTACGAACCGGCCGCCATGCGTTTCAACCAGCCGGATACTGTGCGCGGGGATGCAAGGGAGCCGCAGTCTTTAAACCGGTATGCGTATGCACAGAATAATCCGGTCATGTATGAGGATCCAAGAGGTGAGATCCTCGTTCTGGTTGGTATCGGGATCGGTCTGGCAGTTGGCGGGGTTTATGCTGGTTATAAATATCAGAACAACAGGAACAGACAGCAGGGGCTATCCGGAACAAGTACCGGGACGGGAGCGAAAAGCCCTAAAAGTACAGCCGGTTATACAGGTACGGCAAAACAGAACAAAAGTCAAAGCAATAACCAGGGCAGTTCTTCTTACCAAAGCACCAGCAATCAGAATGCGTCGAAAAATAATGGGTATACAACTAATACAGGAACCAAGAGCGTGTCAGGAACTCAGCAAAAGACTGGCACTGTGCAAAAAGACAGTGGGACAAAGAGTTCTTCAAAAGCATGCAGTGCAACAGGAAATACAGGTGTAAAGCAACCATCCAAGGTGCCGAATAAAGCAGTTAAGACTGGGGTGGCTTTAGAGGCTCCGGTGGTGGTGGAGCTTCTGCCACAAGCATGGCCCTGGATTGTGACAGGTGGCAAGGCTTTTATAAGCGCATTAGCCGGAATGGGAATTGTCAAATTTGTAGGAGGAATGTTTGAATCAAAGACAGAGGGACAGGAGGAGCGAGTCGAGCCGGAAGGGGAGGTGTCTGAGGAGAATCAGTCTACGGGGAAAGCAAAGGAAAAAGATAAGAATAAAGAAAAAGATAAAGCGAAGAAAACACCAAATGAAACGGTCGATGATAGAAAACTTGATGAATTGACTCCAGAAGAAATTAATAAACTTAGTCCGGAAGAATTAAAAGAGAAGTTACCGAATGATTGGAAATATGAAGAGCATAATGGCCGTATTCATATTAAAGATCCAAAGGGGAGAATGCGACTTCGTATAGATCCGGCAGATAAGATGATACCATATCAGCATATGCATTTATACGATAATAAAGGTAATTTGTTGGACATCAAATGGGAACCCAGTTCCATCAAAATCACCTGATGGACACATTTTTTATCAACCGTAAGAACGTATATAATATTTTAGGCTGTTCAGGTTGTTTTTCATGGCAGTTTTGTGTTTCATGTAGAAATATTACTCCTTTTTGGATTGCAATTGGCCAGTACCAGATTACTCATTGTCTATTCAATCTACTGTGGTGTATACGAACGCACCCAGAAGGTGCTAAAATACGGACGCAAAGTCCAAGAAAGTCGATATACCGATTGCTCTATCATTAATACAGCTTAAGTAATAAGATGCATAATATCCTAACTGGTTGTTAGGGATATCAACCATAAATATATTGTAGTAGAAAGGACTTAAAAATTTATGGATATTAAAAAAATTCAAGAAAGAATAGATGAAACGGAATATTGGGATGTAGAAATTTTAGATTTTCAAGTTTCTTTTTTTGGCGATGAAATAACTATATATATTTATAACGATGAGATTAGCTGCTGGAGAATTGTTTTTTCTGTATGTTTTAAAGTGAATTATGAAACAGATGCTTATATTCGCTCAATAGATCATGTGAAAACTATGAGGGGCAGACAATTATGTTATTTTGGACAGGATATAACTTTGTCTAGAAGTGAGTATAAAGGCTTTTATAAAGTAAAAATGTGTCTGTCAGTTTTAGATGTTGAAATAGAATGTAAAGAAATAAAAGTTGAAAAGATAAATAGAAATGAAGTGAAATTTTTTTGGGAAGATTAAGAGTATGAGAAACCCTAAAAAGTTAATATCATTGAAATTAATATGAATCTTTAAAAATTTGATTAGTTTGATAAAAATTTGTGAATGGGTAGAGCCAGATTTTAGGGGTCTACCCATTCCTGTACTGTAGATTCGTTTTTGACAGTAAAGCTTACGCTGCAGTGACGGGAAGCTATTATCTGCCGACAAGATTTTGCGAACCGTCTTCTGTACCATTAGCAGGACAGTATCCGTGGGAATGCCGAAGAGACGTGGCTCCTGAACTGGTATGTGTATGCATGAATAATCTGGTGTGTATGATCGGGAAGAAAAACAGTTTACATAAAGAAAAACGGAAAATTTTATAATATGGTAATTACAAATTCAAAAGGACAAGTAGTGACGGTAGTAAGGGGAAACACGAAGGCATTAAAGAAATGGAAGGGTGTTGTATAAATGATCAACAATAACGGAGGATTTAGCACGGTGTCATATTGAACAAGTTGATATATAGTTGGTTATATGTTAAAGGGATATAAAGCAATTATATGAAGGGAGGTAATGTACAATGGCGGTATTAAATAACGATGAAAAAAATTTAACATTGGAAATATGTTTCATAAATGTGTTGAAAGAGATCTATGAAAAACCACGGGACGATTATGAAACATGGATACCTTTTATATTATGTTTGTGGTAGAGATTGAATTTTGAATAAAATGTAGCAAATCAAACAAATGGGAAGCTCTATGGATATGAGGAAGGAGTACGATTTGGTTCGGATAAAGAAGATATTTTGAGCTTCCTGACAGAATTAAAAAAAGAATTTGAAGATGTTAATCGCATTATCGCACGATCCTTATAATATAACAGAATTTGTATTTCGACTATCAATTACGGAAGGGGAAAAAGGCAAAAACTGTTTTTGGGATGGATAATACTTTGCTGAAAAACTTATTTGTGGATGCTGAATGCCGTCCAAAATGGGCTAAAAATACTGGGGTGTGTATAAACTCTGGAACTTGTATCTAGGGCAAGACTGAATCAGAAGATATATCAGTCTTCATAGTAAGTGTCAATAAGCGCTGATTGCTAATTCCATAAAGAACTTTTATGTTTTTAAATTAAAGTTTTCTAAAAAGATGCTTGAAAATGTAGATTATAGTGTAAACTGGCAGGGGGGTGCGGACAAAAAACTGGACTACCATAGGACTCCGAAAGGAGTCTTTTTATGTATTCCAAAGAACAAAAATCAACTGCATTAAAAGTATTTCACCAAACAAATTCCGTTTCAGTAACAATACGGATTTTGGGATATCCAACGAGAAGACAATTATATACGTGGATAGCTGCGGAAAATATGATGAAAAGAGAACGTAAACAGCTTCCTCGGTTTGCAAATCCTCCAGAGCATCCAAGAAATCCTCCATTGGACGTTAAACTTGATGCAATTAAGCGTTGCTTTGAACACGGGGAGAATATAAAATATGTATCAGAAGATATTGGTTATAGTAGAGCCAGTATTTATCAATGGCGAAAGCGTTATCTAAAGGAAGGTACATTAGGTCTAATGAATAACAAAAATATTCCACCCGGAGAACTTAAGGAAGGGACTAAACCAACGGAATCAAGCGCTTCATCCTCTCATGAAGTGGCAGAGCTTAAGAATCAAATGCTTGAAATGCAAATGGAAATAGATATCCTTAAAGAAACAATTAATGTGTTAAAAAAAGACCCCGGCATCGATCAGACAGCTCTCAGCAACAGGGAGAAGGCAGTGATAATCGATGCCCTAAAGACTAAATACTCACTGCCACGGTTATTGGAGACGCTGAATTTATCAAAAAGCAGTTATTACTATCAAGAAAAAGTTCTGTCTTAACCGGACAAATATTTTTCCTTACGGATACGCATCAAGGAATTATTCACTGAAAATAAAAACAGATATGGTTACCGCAGAATACATGCTCTACTCAAACGTGAAGATACCATTGTTTCCGAAAAGATTGTCCGTAGGATCATGTATGAAGAAAACCTAGTAGTAAAAGTAAAAAGAACGGCTAAATATAATTCATATGCAGGCGAAGTAACACCATCTGTTCCAAATGAAATAGAAAGGGATTTTTCTGCTGAAAAGCCAAATAGTAAATGGTTGACTGATATTACTGAGTTTGCTATTTCGGCGGGGAAAGTATACTTATCACCAATCGTGGATTGTTTTGACGGATTATTAGTTTCATGGAGAATAGGCACATCTCCTGATTCCACCCTTGTAAATACGATGTTAGATGATGCTATCAGTCAATTATCCCCTGGAGAAAAGCCTATAGTACATAGTGACAGGGGTATACACTATAGATGGGCTGGCTGGATAGAAAGAATGGATAAAGCTGGGCTTACAAGATCCATGTCAAAGAAAGGCTGCTCGCCAGATAATTCTGCATGCGAAGGAGTATTTGGAAGATTAAAAAATGAGATGTTTTATAACACCGACTGGACAGGTATAAACATCTCAGATTTTATAGATATATTAAATAATTATCTTGTGTGGTATAATGAAACCAGAATAAAAAAATCATTAGGATATATGAGTCCTATGGAGTACAGACGAAGTCTTGGGTTAGTAGCTTAGCCAGTCCAAGAAATCGTCCTCACCCCTCAGTGTGAAATTTTTTCTGTAAATATGTAACCGAAAGGTTCTTCTATGATAAAATCTAATTCATAGGAGGACCTTTTATTATGGCAAGACAGAAGAAACCTGTACATCGGGTACAAATGACAGAAGGAAAACGGAACATTATCCATCAGCTCCTGGAAGAATACGATATTCAGACAGCTGAAGATATTCAGGATGCTCTGAAAGATCTTCTGGGCGGAACGATCAAAGAAATGATGGAAGCAGAAATGGATGATCATCTTGGGTACGAAAAATTCAAGCTACGTTGGGGAGAAACATAGAAGATCTCAATAGACAAAGGAATTTTGTACATAGCTATGGGAATGGCACTATTCATTATAGTTATCATTCCCCAATATTGAAAAAAAGAGGAGCAATAAGGGCAGTATATTGTACAAATACTAAAATTAAATTCAAATCTTAATTAAATGGCGGCTGATGATTTGGTAAAAGATGTATAAGGAGTGAGCGTATGATAAAATGGAGTCAAAAAGAATTAAATAAATATCCAGATATTATTTTAACAGATTGCGATATAACTGGATTAGAAGCAGAAAAAGACAAAGTAATAATTGAATTTTTAAATGATAGTTTTTTTTGAAAGATTGTAGTAGTGGAGAATACTTTCGGACCAATAAAGCTTGTGTGATTATTCATGGGTGTAATAAGGATAGTATTGAGATATTTTCAGTAAAGTGGAAAAAAAGGGATTCGGGAAAATGTTATGATATTACTCCGCAGAAATTTTATAATAAACTTAAATCCCAAAAATGGAAATGCGTAGTATTGGAAGAATATTATTGTACTGGAGCAGGAATGTTTGTCGTGTGGATTAAGACAAAGAAAGAATCCTTCCGGTGTTATATAAGTTTAAGGTTTTCTAATATAGAATATTTATGGGATGAGATTAATTATGCAGCTCCTCTTTGATTAAAATAATGGAGCGTGTTTAGTTTTTTCAGGATATAGTGTTTTAAAGATGCTTTTGATAAAATAAAAAATATAGGATTTACACAATCTTTAGGATACGTTTATTCAGACCTTAGTTGTCTTTGGGAAAGTGGTTTATGACTGTATACTTGCAATTACAGTGTTGATTTTAAGGTATGAAATTTTGATTGTGCTTTACAAATAGCAATACCATCAAGAAGATGCTCCAGGTTCTGCTGAATAATGCGGAGTGAATTTTTTCAGGATTGGGAATACGCGAGATCCCGAGTGTCCGTAGTTCATGCAAGGTAGAATTATGCAAAAGATATATTCAGCATTATGTTTTTCATGGTATGCTTTTTTGTTGCTAGCATTTTTTTGCCGAGAATAGTTTTCCTTCAGTGCCGGTACACATCACAATATTTTGGTATTTGATATTGGTCTGTAATTTGAGAGTAAATGTTATTTATCTTCGCATCGGCGACAAAAAGCGCCGCTGAAACATCAGAAATATGATGCTGAAAAAAGCTCTGCTTACAGGAACAGATCATTATTATAAAAAAGATCGACCAGAGGGAGGAAATCCTAGAGAAGATAAACTTGTCAGAAAAGATAAGGAAAAAGTAATGATTTTAAAGAATTTTTGAAAAAAAGAAGGAGAGAATCCAAGCAATTGGAAAAGGTAATGGAAACTTAATAGAAAGAGCGAAATATTAATGAAGAGATTATTAGATAGTTATATAGAACAATATTTATTAAATGAAATTTCAAAAGAGGAGCTCTACAATCAATGCGTAAAGTTATTACATAAAATATTAAATGGAAGTCTTATGGATCTAAAAAATTTAGTATTATGGGGAATTTTAGTAGAGTTAATGGAAATTGAAGATTTAGATGGGGAAAGTTGTAAAGAACTGTTAAATAGACTAAGTGCAATATTAAAGGGAAATATGTGCGGCTCGTTTATGTTTGTCATGCGGATTCCAGAAAAATTTATAGAGAACAATTTACAGTCTTTGGAATGCTCCATTACGAAATATTTAAATGGCGAAAGACTAATGAATTCAGAAATTATGTCATTACATGATATTTATGATAAAAAAATGGAGACGCCTCAAACGATAAATAATATTTTAGAAAGAGAAATTCTAGAATTAGTAAAACTGGGGTACGAGTTTGATGAAGAGTATTTTAAATTTGATATAAAACATAAATTGTTTGTTAATACAATGTTATGGACTGAAAAAGATTTTTTAAATAAGATATGTACCCTAATAGAATGTTACAATGGTAAAAGAGAGTTTTTTGTTCAGGTAATATTTGATAAAGGTGATGGAACAGTTTCAGTATCAGTATAATGTAATATCTAATCAAAGAAATGTTCTCGGATGGCGAGTCTGTTACATATGATAGCTCTTATTAGGAACGCGAAAACAAAAGAATTTTGACAAAACACAATATGCCCTATTTGTTCCACAAAATGCTAACAGACGAATAAGGAACAGACGCAATAGCGGCGGTGACGCAGCCAATCTCTTTGGGGCATTTAGTCCCAAAGAGCCGGGGGTGGGGAGGCTCCCCAACAAGTATTTTTGCGGGCCAACGGGCCCAGCCAAAATGATATTGTCAATATTGGTTGACACTTTTTTTGCAAGGATATCAATGCCTAAGCAGCAGTATCCAGAGCTTCATAATATCTCTGCCGCTTGACCATAGGAGGAAGCCCATCATTGGAAGAGCATATCCTCCTGTTGTTCCAATAACTGATGAAATATCTCCAGATGAGGGTTTTCAGTTCCTCTACTGTCATTTTTTCTGTGTCATGCCTCCCATAGATGAGTTCTTCCTTCATCCGAGCCCACATGCTCTCGCAACGGGCATTGTCATGGCAGCGTCCGCCGGCGCTGTTCATGCTCTGGAGAATGCCATACTTTGCTACTGCCCTGCGGTAGGTCTCACTGGTGTACTGAGATCCACGGTCAGAATGGATGATGGCTCCCCTGAGCGCCGGGTAAGACCGGACCGCATTGGTAAGCGTACGCTCGCATAGTACGGCTTTCATGTTTGTATCCATTGCCATGCCCAGAACTGCAGCATCGAAACAGTCAAATATGGCAGATACATAGAGTTTTCCATCTCTTGCTTTGATCTCGGTTATGTCCGTGATACATTTTTTGAGTGGTTCCCTGGATTTGAAATCCCTTTTCAGCAGGTCCTCAGATTTACGCGCCTCACGATCTGCTTTGGTGATCCCATTTGGTCTGTGTTTCGGGCGATGGCTCAGCCCGATCTCTTCCATGATGCGGTAGACAGTGCGTTCACTGGGAAGGTTGTTGTGATAAAGTAAGGTTGTAACAGAAGTGGCTAATAAGATATAATCAAAATCACAAGAAAAGAGGTACCTATTATGCCACAGAATTACACTCCCGAGTTTAAGAAAAAGATTGTCCGTCTCCGTTTGGAAGAAGGAAGAACAATCAAAAGCATCACCGCGGAGTATAACATCTCCAAAGAAACGCTGCGCCGCTGGTGCAATGAATTCAAAGAAGAATGCCGGACAAGCCCCGATACAAAAACAGAGTATGATAACATGAAGGAGATGCTTAAGCTCAAAAGAGAAAATGAGGAGCTCCGAAAGGAGAACCTGTTTCTAAAAAAAGCAGCGGCATTCTTCGCAAAAGAAATCGATTAGAGGCTTATCGGTTTATAGAAGAACATCACAGAGAATTCGGGGTCCGCTGGCTGCTAAGGCGGCTTGGCATCTGTCCGAATGCGTATTACAACTACCGGAAACACCGGAAGGCGGCTTATCATGCCCAAAAAGAAGCAGTAAAAGCGCAGATCAGGGAAATTTACCATGTGCATAACGGGGTAGCAGGATACCGGACCATGACTGTCTATCTGGCGCGCAGGGGCTGCCATTACAGCACGGTTACCGTACATAAGTACATGAATACGGAAATGAGGCTGTATTCCCTTGTCCGCCCAAAGAAACCGGGCTGCCGGCGTGAAAAACCGCACAAAATCTTTGAAAACAGGCTGCAGCAAAAGTTTTGTGCAGGCAGGGCGAATCAGAAGTGGTGTACAGATTTCACGTATCTGTTTTTGAAAAATGGAGAAGTGCGCTACAATTGCAGCATTGTTGACCTGTATGACCGGAGTGTCATTGCAAGCGAGACAGACCGCCAGATCACCAGCAGTCTTGCTATCCGGACTTTGAAGAAAGCACTGGAATCACAGTCCCGGATCAATGGAGAACTGATACTCCACAGCGATCAGGGTTCCCAGTATACGTCAAAGGCATTTGTAGAATTCTGTGAATCTGTCCATGTGACACAGAGTATGAGCAAAGCAGGATGTCCATATGACAACGCCCCTATGGAAAGATATTTCAATACATTGAAAAATGAATGTGTGAATCTGTACGATTTCCAGACAGAGGAGGCACTGTATCGGGCAGTGGAAGAATTTGCTTATGTCACGTATAATCACATCCGCCCTCACAGCTATAATGGATACCGCACCCCTTATCAGGTACGGTTTGCATCTTAAATTAAAAGCTGATTTTTTTAGTCATAAGCGTTACAAAAATGCTTGACCACAACAGGTGGACACCTTCCGTCTGTTTTAAAAGAAGCGCCTGATACATACGGATCCGTCCGTAAGTGTCGTTGCATTCATCCTCAGACACGACTGTCCTCATGGCATCAGCTAACTGCTGGTATTTCCACGGACGGTCTTTGTCTGCCAGATATTTATAAAATCCCTGCCGGGTTACTTTCAGCATCCGGCAGTAGAAAGAAATCTTTCCCTTTATAACGCCGTCCTTGGTTTTTATGGCAAGGAACATCATTCTCTGCCTTTTGCAGACTTCCGACGGCTGGCGGCGAAAAAAGCGCTTGCCTCTTCGAGAAATTCGTTTTCCTCTTTCAGGCGGCGGATTTCCTTTTCCTGCTCCTTGACCTGTCTGCGTAGGAGAGCCAGTTCTTCTGCAAGATTCAAGGCAGTTTCCGGAGTATGTGAGCCGGAACCGACATTCAGTCTTCCCTCTCTGGCAGCCTTTGTCCACGCATATATAGTGTTTTCAGGGATACCTAACTCGGCTGCAGCTTTTGCACCGCCAAGCTCTTTTGCTAATTTTACGGCTTGGATTTTATATTCCATGTCGTATTTCCGTTGTTTTTTTGCCATTGTAGTTGCCTCCTTATTTCTCTTTGATTATACATCAAATCCTTGAGTGTAAGGTGTCAACTAAAATGATACAACATCAAAATTTCGGAGTGTGGCCATACCCGAATTGCTTGCGGTTTGTGCACTCCCTCCATAATCCGATATAAATACTGAAAGCTCATTAACATACAGATTGTTTGTATGCTATTGATTTAGAAAAACATAAAAATAAAACAGTAATACCTGTATGAAAACACAAGTATTCTACCTGTCCGTCAGGCAGGTTTTTCAAAGAATATTAACAGGCTGGATGTTTATTTTGCTACAAGTTCCGGATAGATTTTTCTTTTGGTTTCGATCAGCGCACCCATTACACGGCGTCCTTTATCGCTGACCAGATACCTTCTTGAATGAGGAACTTTCCGAATCAGTCCATGCGCCCTTAATTTTGTAAATTCCCTGCTGGTTTTTCCTTTTACCTTGGCAGAATCGGGATTAGCCCTATTGGTTGAATGGCGGATTTCCCTGTTCGTAAACCCACGGATGAGATATTTCCCATCCGAAACGGACTCAAAGAGAAGAAACGTCTCGGCAGACCAGACATTATATCCGCTGTAGTTTCTCCCTCCCAGTTTTTTCCGACAACAGATACTGTTGATCTCCTTTTCAATGGTTTTTGCCGGGATTATGTTCTGCATGGAATCCAGAAAACGCTTATTTGCTGCTTTGGAAATTTCAGCATACCGGTATAAGTTAGCGATAGACTTACCCATGGGAACCCACCGTTTGGATGTAGTTCCGTCTTCATGTTGTACATCCTTATAGACCTTGAATTCCCTCGGGTCATTAATGGTCATTTCTACCCGCAGGCAGCTGAATTTATCATACATCTTGATACTGTTGGACTTCATTTTGAATTTAATCCTCCAGCCTTCTGGGCGCTTACGGTAATCGGAGACTGCCTCTCCCTGAAACTTATGGTGAAGTTTACGCCCAAGAAAAGAAAAAATATCCGTACAGTTGAAGTCATAGAATGCGTGGCCTACCAGGGATGGATAAATATCCTCCAAAGCCTCCCGGCTCTTAAACATAACATCGGTAGCGTACTCGCATTGATCCACACACCAGTGGTATCCCTGGTGGAAGGTTTTTTCAATCGTATCAAGATAAGGGTTCACTTTATGTGCAAAGAGGTCAAGCTGCCTGCACAGGCTTTTGGAATCAAACCTGTCGGCAAGCTCCTGTGCCTTTTTTATGTCGCTGATTTCGTAAAAGGAGTTGTCATACATCTGGTAAGAGATGCCGTTTTGCTCAAAGACATGCTTCATCAATTCCCGCCCATTGATATAGACCTGGATAAGAAAAGGGAACCATGTCTGGAGCTTGACATGCATGAAGCCGAAATGCTTATCAAGGAAATAGAAGTAATAGTATTTGCATTTGCGGTTTACTGTGTCAAGGGAAAGCAGCCCGTTGTCATGTTTTTTAGGCTGCAGAGTCTGGCAGTATTCCACTACTGAGAGGATACAGATGAGGCCCTCATCCACCGGATGTTCTTCAAGAGCCTGTAAAGCTGCCTGTTCCTTTGAAGTTTTAGAAGATGTAAGGTAAATCAAAGGCCGTTTATCAGAAGCAGCCATATTTTCTGCATAGGAGACAATATCCGCAGTTACCTGATTGGCATAAGACGAAAAATCTTTAAGCAGGACATTTTGTTCAGAGAGGAAAAATCCTTTTCCGGAAGTGGAAAAGAACTGGCGGATATGGCCTTTGATGATCATCCTGTCAAAAAAGGAGAATGTGCCATTGATTTTATCTTTATATTGTTCTAAAATAGTGTTCATAGGATCATCCTTTCGTATGAATGCTTGCAGGGGAATTTAGTTCCCGATGGATTGGTACGCAGATACCGTATAAGTGCATTATAGCACGTGCATCTACGAATAGGATGATTCTTTTGTTTTTATAGTTTGATTGCAGCCAGCGGCTGCGGTATGCTATTGATTTAGAAAAACATAAAAATAAAACAGTAATACCTGTATGAAAACACAAGTATTCTACCTGTCCGTCAGGCAGGTTTTTCAAAGAATATTAACAGGCTGGATGTTTATTTTGCTACAAGTTCCGGATAGATTTTTCTTTTGGTTTCGATCAGCGCACCCATTACACGGCGTCCTTTATCGCTGACCAGATACCTTCTTGAATGAGGAACTTTCCGAATCAGTCCATGCGCCCTTAATTTTGTAAATTCCCTGCTGGTTTTTCCTTTTACCTTGGCAGAATCGGGATTAGCCCTATTGGTTGAATGGCGGATTTCCCTGTTCGTAAACCCACGGATGAGATATTTCCCATCCGAAACGGACTCAAAGAGAAGAAACGTCTCGGCAGACCAGACATTATATCCGCTGTAGTTTCTCCCTCCCAGTTTTTTCCGACAACAGATACTGTTGATCTCCTTTTCAATGGTTTTTGCCGGGATTATGTTCTGCATGGAATCCAGAAAACGCTTATTTGCTGCTTTGGAAATTTCAGCATACCGGTATAAGTTAGCGATAGACTTACCCATGGGAACCCACCGTTTGGATGTAGTTCCGTCTTCATGTTGTACATCCTTATAGACCTTGAATTCCCTCGGGTCATTAATGGTCATTTCTACCCGCAGGCAGCTGAATTTATCATACATCTTGATACTGTTGGACTTCATTTTGAATTTAATCCTCCAGCCTTCTGGGCGCTTACGGTAATCGGAGACTGCCTCTCCCTGAAACTTATGGTGAAGTTTACGCCCAAGAAAAGAAAAAATATCCGTACAGTTGAAGTCATAGAATGCGTGGCCTACCAGGGATGGATAAATATCCTCCAAAGCCTCCCGGCTCTTAAACATAACATCGGTAGCGTACTCGCATTGATCCACACACCAGTGGTATCCCTGGTGGAAGGTTTTTTCAATCGTATCAAGATAAGGGTTCACTTTATGTGCAAAGAGGTCAAGCTGCCTGCACAGGCTTTTGGAATCAAACCTGTCGGCAAGCTCCTGTGCCTTTTTTATGTCGCTGATTTCGTAAAAGGAGTTGTCATACATCTGGTAAGAGATGCCGTTTTGCTCAAAGACATGCTTCATCAATTCCCGCCCATTGATATAGACCTGGATAAGAAAAGGGAACCATGTCTGGAGCTTGACATGCATGAAGCCGAAATGCTTATCAAGGAAATAGAAGTAATAGTATTTGCATTTGCGGTTTACTGTGTCAAGGGAAAGCAGCCCGTTGTCATGTTTTTTAGGCTGCAGAGTCTGGCAGTATTCCACTACTGAGAGGATACAGATGAGGCCCTCATCCACCGGATGTTCTTCAAGAGCCTGTAAAGCTGCCTGTTCCTTTGAAGTTTTAGAAGATGTAAGGTAAATCAAAGGCCGTTTATCAGAAGCAGCCATATTTTCTGCATAGGAGACAATATCCGCAGTTACCTGATTGGCATAAGACGAAAAATCTTTAAGCAGGACATTTTGTTCAGAGAGGAAAAATCCTTTTCCGGAAGTGGAAAAGAACTGGCGGATATGGCCTTTGATGATCATCCTGTCAAAAAAGGAGAATGTGCCATTGATTTTATCTTTATATTGTTCTAAAATAGTGTTCATAGGATCATCCTTTCGTATGAATGCTTGCAGGGGAATTTAGTTCCCGATGGATTGGTACGCAGATACCGTATAAGTGCATTATAGCACGTGCATCTACGAATAGGATGATTCTTTTGTTTTTATAGTTTGATTGCAGCCAGCGGCTGCGGTATGTTATAATATCGGTAATAATTCATAAGGAGAAAACGGGCATGAAACATAAAGAGCATTATAATGATGACTATATTTTTAGTCTTGCTCAAAAGATACTTTTAGTGATGCCAGACTTTGACGAAAAAGCCTTTTGTCATTCTTTAATTGGCAGACTTGACGACAAAGAGTTATTTGCAAGGTTCGATTATATTGTGGATGCTATGCAAGAAAGCATGGCAGATGATTACTCAAAAAATATTCAAGCATTTTTCAATATGCTGGGGCCTGAATTAGAACAGTCTGAAGGAATGTTTAATTTTGGATGGTGGCTATGGCCTATTGGCAGGTATGTTGAACGATATGGAAATGAAGACTGGATTTTATCACTTTCATTTTTGAAAGAATTAACAAAACGATTTACCGGAGAATATGCTATCCGCCCGTTACTGCAAGAGCATCCAAAAGAGGTGATGGACGAGTTGATAAGTCTTTAAAAAATAGGGCAGTGTTGATTCATTAAGAGGGGAGTACAGCGTTTTGAATTGGCGGCTTATTGACTGCAGCTGCCGTTTCACAATCCTTTAATTGTGAAAGCAGCAGCCCCGAAAATCAGCAAAATCTTGGATCTAATTAATAATAAATCACACGAACTTTTTTGACCCCGTCCACGCTGCGGATCAGATTGATCAGTTCCTCACCCGGCATGGTGTCGCAGTCGATCAGGGTATAGGCAACATCTCCGCGGCTCTTGTTTGTCATGTTCGGGATGTTGATGCCTGCATCGGAGAGAATGGAGGAAAAGCGGACAATCATGTTCGGCTTGTTTACATTCATGATGCAGATACGGCAGGCGCATTTCTCCGGCGGGAGAGAGCAGCTCGGATAGTTCACAGAGTTACGGATGCGGCCTGTTTCCAGGAAGTCCTGAAGCTCATCGACAGCCATGACGGCACAGTTTTCTTCTGATTCTGAAGTGGAAGCGCCAAGGTGCGGCGTTGCGATAACATTGACCATGCGGCCGGTTTTCTCGTTCGGGAAATCTGTCATGTAGCGTTTTACCTTGCCGCTTTCGAGTGCCTCTGCCATATCATCATCGTTTACGAGAAGATCGCGCGCGTAGTTGAGGATTACGACGCCATCCTTCATGGATGAAAAGGCTTCTTTGTTGATCATACCGCGGGTGGAATCGAGAAGCGGCACATGCAGTGTGATATAATCGCAGTTTTCAAAAATAGCAGAGGTCTGCTCAACGACCTTTACATGGCGGGACAGGCGAAGTGCGCCGCTTACAGACAGAAACGGGTCATAGCCATATACGTGCATACCGAGGGAATCGGCTGCATTGGCCACTTCAATACCGATTGCGCCCAGGCCGATTACGCCGAGCGTTTTTCCTTTGATCTCTGTTCCGGCAAAATTCTTTTTGCTTTTTTCCATATCTTTGGAGATATTTTTGTCGTCTTTATTTTCGCGGACCCAGTTGATTCCGCCGTCGATGTCTCTGGCAGCCAGAAGCATTCCTGCAAGCACCAGCTCTTTTACGCCGTTTGCGTTAGCCCCTGGGGTATTGAATACAACAATGCCCTGTTCGGTACATTTGTCGAGCGGAATGTTGTTTACGCCGGCTCCGGCGCGGGCAATTGCCACAAGACGATCTGACAGCTCCAGTTCATGCATGTTTGCGCTTCGTACGAGAACGGCGTCTGCATCCTGAAGGCTGTCTGTCATTTCATATGTTTCCTTAAGGTTCTGTGTTCCCACTTTTGAAATGGAATTCAGGCAATGAATTTTTGTCATAATGTACTCCTCTTTTTCTGTAATGGCCGTGTGCGGCAACACAGGCCGTCACGACAAAGCTTTAACGCATATCTTATCATAAAATTTCCCAAAAGTACATATGCTTTACAACAAAAGTGTTGTTTTATATTTTAGGATGAGAGGAAAAAATCATGGCTGGAAAACATGTACATAACACAACACGCCGGAAAAAAGAGTCCGGTGAAAAATCGCGTTTGAACGGATTGGTTCGTGCCATGCAGCTTCCGGAAGATTTGACAAAAGGGAATATTCTTGTTTCCATGCAGGGACAGGAACGTCTTATTGTGGAAAATTTTAAAGGGATTTCCTCTTATACGACAGAAGAAATCCGTCTGATCACCAAGTGTAGAAAAATCTGTATTACAGGACGGCGCCTGGTGATTGAAAATTATTCAAAGGAGGAAATTGAGATTTCTGGTTTTATTGACAAAGTAGAGTATCTGTGATTTTCAGGGGGAACATATGGAAAAACGCATCACTGATTTTTTTCGAGGTTATGTCCGGATACGGATTGCTGGCAATCATTACGACCGTTTTTTAAATCTTTGTGCTTATCATGACATTGTACTTTGGAATTTGCTTCCTGTCGGGGAGGCATATGAAGCGTTTATTGCCCGAAAGGACTTTAAAAAACTGAAAACAATTGTCAGGAAAAGCCATGCAGCCGTTAAAATTACTGAGCGTCATGGCCTTCCTTTTTTTATACATCGAAACAGAAAACGGAAAGTATATGTTCTGGGAATTGCGGCAGCTATGGCCTTTTTGTTCTGGCTTTCCGCGCATATCTGGAATATTTCCATAGATGGGAATCTGTCGCAGACAGACGATGTGATCTTTGAGTATCTGAGCAATGCAGGGATATACCACGGCATGTGGAAATCACAGGTGGATTGTAAGGAGCTTGCCGCTGATATCCGGAACTGTTTTCATGAATTTGCCTGGGTGGCCGCAGAACTGAAGGGTACGCGGCTTGTAATCCATGTAAAAGAGGGAATTCTAAAAGAAGAGTCGGAAGAGGATATCCAAAACAAAACAGAACCTTCCAGTCTGGCAGCTTCCTGTTCCGGAACGGTGGAATCTATTTATGTGCGCCGCGGCACGCCGCTTGTAAAGGTAGGAGATGAGGTGGAAAGAGGGACAATTCTCGTTTCAGGCGCATTGCCGATTTACAATGACAGTCAGGAAATTGCGGCGTATCAGTATGTGGCTTCTGATGCGGATATCGTTATCAAAACACAACGTACCTATCAGGATGAATTGCCCCTTGTTGGAGAAGAAAAAGAATATACAGGGCGTGAAAAAATCAGCTGGCTGTTTCGCATCGGCGATACACCGTTTTCATTGCCGGATTCTTTCGGATCTTTTGCACAGTATGATACTGTGTCCAGTCTGACACAGCTGCGTATTTCGGATAACTTTTACCTGCCGTTTTACATACAGAAATTTACGGCAAGAGAATATGAAAACAAAGAAATCCAGTATACGAAGGAGCAGGCAAAAGAGATTCTTAATAGAAATTTCAGGTATTTTGTGCAAAATTTAAATGAAAAGGGGGTTCAAATATTTGAAAATGATGTTAGAATAGAATGGACTGAAAAGTCTGCCATCGCGTCAGGCATTCTGACGACCGGGGAAAATGCGGTCAGCCGGGTGAAAACAGACAGCATGGAGGAGGAATTACAGCAGAATGAGTATGGTTGAAATGTCGCTTCGTATTCCAGCGGAGCACGTTCAGAATATATTTGGTCAGTTTGATCAGTATGTAAAAAAGATAGAGAGGGCCTACCAGGTGACGGTTTTGAACCGCGACGGGGAAATCAAGATTCTGGGAAGTCCGACAGGAACGGTCCGTGCCAAGAAGATACTGGAAGGCCTGTATGAGCTTTCCGCAAGAGGCACACAGATCACAGAGCAGAATGTCGACTATTCGATCGCATTATCTATGGAAGAAAGAGAACCGTCGCTGGTGGAGATCGACAGCGACTGCATTTGCCATACGATAAATGGAAAACCGATCAAGCCGAAAACCCTGGGCCAGAAGGCATACGTTGACGCAATCCGCAAAAAGATGATTGTATTCGGAACAGGACCCGCTGGTACTGGAAAGACTTACCTGGCGATGGCAATGGCCATTACGGCCTTTAAGAATGATGAGGTCGGCCGCATTATTTTGACTAGGCCGGCAATTGAGGCAGGAGAGAAGCTTGGGTTCCTTCCTGGAGATTTGCAGAGCAAGGTTGATCCGTATCTTCGTCCGTTATACGATGCATTGTATCAGATTATGGGACCGGACAGTTTCATGAAAAATATGGAAAAGGGGCTGATTGAGGTCGCGCCTCTGGCTTATATGCGCGGTCGTACGCTGGACAATGCGTTTATTATTCTTGACGAGGCGCAGAATACATCCCCGGCACAGATGAAAATGTTTTTAACCAGAATCGGTTTTGGTTCCAAGGTGGTTGTGACCGGAGATTTGACGCAGAAGGATTTACCGGTGGGAGCGCCTTCCGGTCTGGATACCGCAATCAGAGTGCTTTCAAAAGTAGATGATATCAGCTTTTGCACCATGACAAGCCTTGACGTTGTGCGCCATCCGCTGGTGCAGAAGATTGTAAACGCATATGAAGCATATGAGAAGAAAGAACAAAGCCGGAAAAACCGCAGTGACAACCGTACCCGGACAAATGGAAAGGGCGGAAGACAGTAGGATATGTATCGGCAAAGAGGTGAAGTATGACGGTAGATTTTGAAAATGAATACGGACAGGATCTCGGGCTTGATCTCAAAGAGATTGCAGAAACAGTTATTTTCTGTTCGTTAGACTATATGAACTGTCCATATGAAGCGCAGGTAAATGTTCTGATCACCAATAATGACGAAATTCATCAGATGAATCTGATGCACCGTGAGATTGACCGGCCGACCGATGTGCTGTCATTTCCTATGGTTTCTTATGAGCATCCTGGGGATTTTTCTGTTCTTGAGGAGTGTGGGATGGATTGCTTTGAACCGGATACCGGGGAGCTTTTATTGGGGGATATCGTTATTTCTGCGGATAAGGTTCTGGAACAGGCAAAAGAATATGGGCACAGTACAAAACGGGAGTATGCTTTTTTGCTCACGCATAGCATGCTTCATCTGATGGGGTATGATCATATGACCGAGGAAGAAGCACGAGAAATGGAGCGGCTTCAGGAAGAAATATTGACACAACTTGATATTCGAAGATAAAGGAGGAATGGATCATGAAAAAAGGATCTTTAAAAAAAGTAGCGGCAGGTGTTATGGCTGCTGCGATGGCAGTTTCTTGTTTTGGTGGCGGGATCAGTGCAGGGGCGGCTGAGACCAATGGGATGGTACGAAGCTATCTGACCGGAAAACTGGTGCCGGAGACAGTGGGAAGAGTGCGTCCGATTTCTGTAATGTTAAATAATATTTACGATGCGCTGCCACAGTCGGGCATTGGCAATGCAGATGTGGTATATGAGGCCCCGGTAGAAGGCGGTATTACGAGACTGATGGGTATTTTTGAGGATTATCAGGATGTGGAGCGCATTGGTTCGATACGAAGCTGCCGGGAATACTATGTATATTTTGCCCGGGAATTTGATTCTTTTTATATGCATTTCGGACAGGCATGGTATGCACTGGAGCTTTTATGGCGTGACGACACTTTGAATTTATCCGGACTTGAGGATGCCGGAAAGGGAGAGGGGGATCTAGTATACTACAGAGGCGATGATTTTCCGGCTCCGCACAATGTATTTTCCAATTATGATAAGATTCAGAAGGGGATTGATTTCAGGGGATATTCGAGAGAATATAGCGATACTTATACTGCGCAGAACGGACATTATCAGTTTGCGGCGGATGGTGCGCCGGTTCTTCTGGAAAATGGACAGGACGCCGTAGTATTTTCTCCGGGGTATGATTATAATAATGCATACTTTGTCTATGATGAGGCAACAGGAAAGTATACAAGATATCAGTTCGGGGAGCCGCACATTGATAAAACAACGGGCGAGCCGCTGACCTATGATAATATTCTGGTTCAGTATTGTTCCTGGAAAACGCAGGTGGACTCAGACACCTATCTTGACGTTGATGTTGTAAGCGGAGGCAGTGGAAAGTACATCACCAAAGGAAAGGCAGTGGATGTGACCTGGCGCAAGGATGAGGGTGCGACGACAGCAGATTCCGTTTGCAACCGCGAATTTCAGCCCTACACGCTACTACGACGCAGACGGGAATCAGATTACCCTGAATCAGGGGAAAACGTGGGTCTGCATTGTACTGGATTCTGAGAGCAGCAAGGTACAGTGTTACCCGGATATGGCATCCTTTACGGGAAATGCGAACTAAGAGCTTAAGAGGTCTGACGTGAAAGAGAAAAGAAAAAGTCGAAATAACTTTTTGGTGCAAGGGACCATTTTGGCGGTGGCGGCGATACTGGCTAAGATTATCGGCATGGTATACCGCTTTCCGCTCCAGAATGTCCTGGGGAATGAAGGAAACGGTTATTATTCTACAGCGAACGAGATTTATGCGATCGTTTTGATGATTTCCTGTTTTAACTTACCGCTGGCCGTATCGAAAATGGTTTCAGAGAGAGTGCATAAGGGAGAATACCGCAATGCACACAGGGTTTTCCTGTGCGCGGTGCGGTTTGCGCTTTTGATCGGAGGCTCTCTTGCACTGATTACTTATGTGTTTGCCGGGATTATCACAAAATATCTGATGTCTTTTGAACTGGCGGTGTATGGCCTGCGCGTGCTTGCTCCGGCCATCTTTATTTCTGCGATTATCGGTACCTTCCGCGGATATTTTCAGGGCTATTCTACCATGGTTCCGACAGCTGTTTCGCAGGTGATCGAGCAGATTGTAAACGCTGCTGTGACATTGATCTGTGCCAATATCATGTTTGACTACGGAATGTCTCTGGCTGCGAAAGAGGGAAATGATTCTCTTGGTCCTGCCTGGGGCGCTGCTGGTGGAACGTTTGGTACGGTGGTCAGCATTACGGTTGCGCTTCTGTTTATGATGGCTGTTTACAGTCTTCAGAAGGGGACGCTGCGGCGGAATATGCGCCGTGATCAGAATTCAAGACCGGAATCTATGCAAAAAATTTACCGCGAGCTGGTTATGACCATTTTGCCGGTCATTCTGAGCGCGGTTATTTATAATATCAGCAATGTGGCGGATCAGGGTATTTTTAACAAGGCGCTGCTGGGTCAGGGATATACGGACGCACAGTATGGAGCTATATGGGGAATTTACTCCGGCCAGTTTCGGGTACTGATGAACGTTCCTCTGGCGCTTGCTTCAAGTATGGGGCCATCAATTGTTCCGACGCTGACCGCAGCCATGGCGAATCGCAACCGCAGTGAGGCAAGACGGAAGATCCGGATGTCCATTCGGTTTACGATGCTTCTGACGATCCCATGTGCAGTCGGTATGGCTGCCTTGTCAAAACCGATCGTTCTCATGCTGTTCCGCCAGCAGACAGGGGCGGCACTTTCTGCCGGAATCATGCAGGCCGGTGCATTGATGATTATTTTTTATTCTCTTTCTACACTGACTACAAATATACTGCAGGGACTCGGGCAGCTCCGACAGCCGCTCATTAACTGTAGCATTGCGCTTGGGTTGCATTTTGTTTTGCTGTATTTCCTGTTGACTACGGTTAATCTGAATATCTATGCAGTAGTGTATTCCAACATTTTCTTTGCATTGGTGGTCTGTATACTGAATGCAATGTCGATTCGGCGCTTCATCAGCTACCGCCAGGAATGGTATAAGACATTTGTTGTACCGGGTATCGTATCAATCATTATGGCAGGAGCGGTTTATCTCGTATATTTTGTATTCAGCCTGTTTGCCGGAAATACAGTGTCAACGGTTATCGCTATTCTTGTGGGAATTGTCGTTTACGGAATCGGTCTTGTTTCATTTAAGGGCGTTACGATTGAGGAGATTTCTTCCTTCCCGAAGGGATATCTGATTGTTCGGATGCTTCGAAAAACAGGGCTGATCAAATAAGTGGAATATATGAGGAAGAGTATGAACTACAGAGAAAAATTAAAAGATAAAAAACGAATCATCATTAAAATCGGAAGCTCTTCAATTACGCACAGCGAAACAGGAGCTTTGAATCTGACAAAGCTCGAGATTTTGGTGCGGGAGCTCTGTGACATAAAAAATATGGGAAAGGATGTCATCCTGGTGTCTTCCGGAGCAATCGCAGTGGGACGCCAGGCCATCGGTTTCCATCACAGGCCGGTCAAAGTGTCTGAGAAACAGGCTTGTGCGGCGATTGGACAGGCGCAGCTGATGATGATCTACCAGAAGCTGTTTAGTGAATATGGACACAGGGCGGCTCAGGTACTCATGACTAAAAATACAATGACAGATGAAGTGAGCAGAAACAATGCCTGCAATACATTTGAAGAGCTTCTGGCGCTTGGGACGATTCCGATTGTAAACGAGAACGATACGGTTTCTACATATGAAATTCAGTTTGGCGACAATGATACGCTGTCTGCCATTGTATCCGCGCTGGTTGGCGCAGATCTACTTATTCTTCTGTCAGATATTGATGGGTTATATACCGACGATCCGCGGAAGAATCCAGGAGCGGAGTTTATAGATTTAGTGGAAGCGTTGGATGAACGGCTTATGCTTATGGGAAAAGGCAGTGGAAGCGACGTCGGCACCGGGGGAATGGCGACAAAGCTCTCGGCTGCGAAAATTGCGACTGCTTCCGGTGCAGATATGGTGATTGCAAACGGCGGGGATTTCCATGTGATACACCGCATTTTACAGGGAGCGGCTATCGGAACGCTGTTTCTCGGCAAAGATTGTGAATGATATTTACAGAAAGCAGGTTGGAAGAAAGTATGGATAACAAAAAACTGGACAGAATCAATGCACTTGCGAGAAAAGCAAAGGCGGAAGGTTTGACAGAGGCAGAGCGAAAGGAGCAGGCAGAGCTCCGATCGGAATATATTGCGGCAGTACGTGCAAATCTGCGAGGTCAGCTCGATCAGATTGATATTGTAAACAAAGATGGAAAAATTGAAAATCTGGGTGAAAAATATGGAAAAAAAGGACATTAGAAAGCTGGTTGCAGCAAAGCGAAAGACACTTTCTCAGACGGAAGTGGAAACAAAGAGCCGGATCATCTGTGAGCAGATCATGAAAATGGAAGCGTTTCAGAAAGCTTCCTGTATTTTTGTTTATATGGGGTGCAAAGGTGAGGTCTCTACAGAGCCGTTGATTGAGGAGGCATGGAGACTTGGAAAGAAAGTGGCGGCTCCGAGGGTATGCGGGGAGGATATGAATTATTATTATATAACTTCCTATGAAGATACCGCTCCGGGTTACTTTGACATTCCGGAGCCGGTTGCTGGTACAGCAGAGGCAGCAGATGAAGAAGCGCTGCTGATCGTTCCGGGTGTCGGATTTGATCAGCAGCGCCATCGTTGTGGCTATGGAAAAGGGTTCTATGACAGATATCTTTCGCAGCATCAGAAGCATACAACACTTGCCGCGGCATTTGAATTCCAGATGATGGAAGAAGTGCCTGCGGATGTCCACGATATTTTTCCACAGTATCTTATAACGGAAGAGCGTTTTTTCGCTGATTCGAATGTTCTTTTGGAATCAATTGGACAGGCTGCAAAAGAAACGGAGCCTCAGCTGCGAAAGCTCTCTACGGCAGCCAAAAATCAGGCTCTTTTAAAAGCAGCGGAGTATCTTGAACAGTACCGAGGAAAAATTCTGGACGCAAATGCACAGGATATTCAAAAGGCAAGAGAAAACCAGATGCCGGAAGGACTGGTGGATCGTTTGTTACTTAATGACAGCCGGATCGAGGGAATGAGTGAAGGGCTGCGGCAGATCGCGAGACTGGATGATCCGGTTGGCGAGATTATGGAAATGAAAAAGCGTCCGAATGGCCTGATGATTGGCAAAAAACGGGTTCCGCTCGGCGTGGTCGGCATCATCTATGAATCCAGACCAAATGTGACGGCAGACGCGTTCGGACTTTGTTTTAAAACAGGAAATGCAGTGATTCTCAAAGGGGGAAGCGATGCAATCCATTCAAACCGGGCAATTGTGGATGTCCTGTGTCACGCGCTTCAGGACTGCGGCATACCGTCTGCCGCACTGCAGCTGATCGGGGTGACGGACCGCGAGACAACGGCCCGTTTTATGAAACTGAAGCAGTATGTGGATGTTCTGATTCCACGCGGCGGTGCCGGGCTGATTCGCGCGGTGGTGGAAGGCAGTACAATTCCGGTAATTGAAACAGGAACCGGAAACTGCCATATTTACGTGGACGAAACGGCAGATCTTGAGATGGCGGCAGATATCATAAACAATGCCAAGACACAGCGAATTGGCGTCTGCAACGCATGTGAATCGATCGTTGTCCACGAAAAAATCGAAAAAGTATTTTTGTCTGTACTGAAGCAGAAGCTCGATGCGCATAACGTAGAACTGCGCTGTGATAAGCAGGCGCTTTCCTGTATAGATGGAGGCGTGCCTGCTTCAGAAGAGGATTGGAGCAGAGAATATCTTGACTATATTCTTTCTGTAAAGACTGTATCGTCGATTGAGGAAGCGATTGCGCACATCAACCGTTACAATACCGGGCATTCGGAGGCGATCATAACAAAGGATTACGCAAATGCCATGCGGTTTCTCGATGAGATTGACGCGGCAGCCGTCTATGTAAATGCATCCACGCGGTTTACGGATGGATTCGAATTTGGTTTTGGAGCTGAGATTGGCATCAGTACGCAGAAGCTCCATGCGCGCGGTCCGATGGGACTTGAAGCGCTGACAACCACAAAATATATCATTTTCGGAAATGGACAGACGCGGTAAAAACTGTTTCTTTTAAAATTTGTATGGCAGAAGGGATAAAAGTCAATAAACATGTACAACGAAATTGATTTAGACAGAATAGATCTGACCCAGGAGGCACCGGCACAAGAGCCGGTACGGCAATATTATTTTATGGCGAAATGCCGAAAATGGGTACAGGAATTTGAAACAAAGAACAAGAGGCGTCCAACCGCATGTATTCAGACCTTTGGTTGTCAGATGAATGAACGTGATTCAGAAAAAATGCGCGGTATCCTGGAAAATATCGGGTATGAGCTGACGAAAACGGAGGAGGCAGATTTTGTTTTGTACAACACGTGTACTGTGCGGGAAAATGCAAATCTGAAGGTATATGGACATCTTGGTTATCTCTCAGGTCTTAAGAAAAAGAATCCGCAGATGGTAATCGCCCTTTGCGGCTGTATGATGCAGGAGCCGGATGTAGCAGAGAAAATCCGGACAAGCTACCGTTATGTAGATCTTGTATTTGGAACCCACAATATTTTTAAATTTGCAGAGCTTCTGGTGACTGCTCTGGAATCTGACCGCATGGTGATGGATCTGTGGAAGGATACGGACAAGATTGTGGAGGACTTACCGGCAGAACGAACTTATCCTTTTAAATCCGGAGTGAATATCATGTTCGGCTGCAACAATTTCTGCAGCTATTGCATTGTGCCGTATGTACGGGGCCGGGAGCGGAGCCGGAAGCCGGAGGATATTATCCGGGAGATTGAAGGTCTGGTGGCAGACGGGGTAGTTGAGGTCATGCTGCTCGGACAGAACGTGAATTCTTACGGAAAAAATCTGGAGGAGCCGGTTTCGTTTGCACAGCTTCTTCAAATGGTAGAGCAGATCAATGGACTGAAGCGGATTCGGTTTATGACTTCGCATCCAAAAGATCTGTCGGATGATCTGATTGCAGTGATGAAGGATTCCAAAAAAATCTGCCGTCATCTGCATTTGCCGCTGCAGTCGGGAAGTACTGAGATTTTGAAAAAGATGAACCGCCGTTACACGAAGGAGCAATATCTGGCTCTGGCCGCAAAAATACGGGAAGCCATGCCGGATATTTCCATTACAACGGATATTATTGTAGGATTTCCGGGGGAGCGTGAGGAAGACTTCCAGGAGACGCTGGACGTTGTGCGCAAAGTGCGTTATGACAGTGCCTTTACGTTTATCTATTCCAAACGAACCGGGACACCGGCTGCTGCGATGGAAAATCAGGTGCCTGGCGATGTTGTAAAAGACCGTTTTAACCGGCTTCTCGCACTGGTGCAGGAGATTTCAAAAGAGCAGTCAGAAAAAGTGCAGGGACAGGTTTTGCCGGTTCTGGTTGAACAGCAAAATGAGCAGGATGATTCCTTGGTCACAGGACGGCTCAGCAATAACCTGCTGGTCCATTTTCCGGGTAATAAAGAGATGATCGGAACGATTGTAGATGTACATCTGAAGGAATGCAAAGGATTTTATTATCTTGGAGAATCCATGATTCAATAATTCACAGAAACCGGGGCTGTCTGCATGAAAAAATTTTTATTGCAACAGTCCCCATACAGAAGGAGAAAAAATGGCACAATTAACCCCAATGATGCAGCAATACATGCAGACAAAGGAGCAGTATCGAGACTGTATCCTGTTTTACCGTCTGGGCGACTTCTACGAAATGTTTTTCGAGGATGCGCTGACTGCATCAAAGGAACTGGAGATCACTCTGACCGGCAAGGACTGCGGTCAGGAGGAGCGCGCGCCGATGTGCGGCGTACCGCATCATGCGGTGGATGGATATCTGAACAAGCTTGTAGCAAAGGGCTATAAAGTAGCGATCTGTGAGCAGGTCGAGGATCCGAAACAGGCAAAAGGAATCGTAAAACGCGAGGTGATCCGCATTGTCACACCAGGCACGAATTTAAATACGCAGGCGCTGGATGAGACGAAAAATAATTATCTGATGTGTATTGTATACATGGCAGACCGGTACGGGATTTCCGTGGCTGACATTACAACAGGAGAGTATTTGGTGACTGAGCTAGACGGTGAGCGGAAACTTTTTGATGAGATTATGAAGTTTTCTCCGTCTGAGATTATCTGCAATCACTCTTTTTATGTCAGCGGAATTGATCTGGAGGATATGAAAGAACGTCTGGGGATTACCGTGTATGCGCTGGATTCCTGGTATTTTGACGACGCGATGTGCGCCCAGCTCCTAAAGGAACAGTTTCACGTCTCCGCGCTCGACGGGCTTGGGATATCCGACTATAACTGCGGTGTGATTGCTTCTGGCGCACTCTTGAAATATCTGATGGAAACACAGAAAACTTCCATTGCAAATCTTACACAGCTTACCCCTTATTCGATTGGCAAATATATGATTTTAGACAGTTCTACGAGACGTAATCTGGAGCTGTGTGAAACTTTGCGCGAAAAAAATAAGAGGGGATCGCTTTTATGGGTGTTGGATAAGACAAAGACAGCCATGGGAGCCCGTCTGCTGCGCAAATATGTAGAACAGCCGCTGATTGAAAAAGAGGAGATTCAGGCGCGACTTGATGCAGTGGAAGAGTTGAAAAACAATGCCATTACCAGAGAAGAGATCCGGGAATACCTGAATCCTGTTTACGATCTGGAACGTCTGATCAGCCGTATCAGCTATCAGAGCGCAAATCCGCGTGACATGATTGCGTTCAAGACTTCTCTTTCCATGCTTCCGCACATCAAGTATCTGATGAAAAGCCTGAAAGCGCCGCTGCTTTGTAAGCTGGAGGCAGAGCTGGATGAACTGGCTGATCTGTGTCAGTTGATTGATGCGTCGATTGTCGAGGAGCCTCCGATCGGAATCCGCGATGGAGGCATTATCAAAGAAGGCTACCATGAGGAAGTAGACAAGCTGCGCAATGCCAAGACGGAGGGAAAGAACTGGCTGGCTCAGCTGGAAGCGCAGGAGCGCGAAAAGACAGGCATTAAGACTTTAAAAATCAAATTTAACAAGGTGTTTGGCTATTATCTGGAGGTCACAAATTCATACCGTGATATGGTTCCGGATTATTATACGCGCAAACAGACGCTCGCGAACGCGGAACGCTATATCACTCCGGAATTAAAAGAACTCGAAGACATGATTCTCGGAGCAGAGGATAAGCTGTTTTCATTGGAATACGGTCTTTATGTTGAGCTTCGAAATAAAGTGGCGCAGGAGATTGTGCGGATTTTGCAGACTGCAAAGGCAGTGGCGGGGATTGACGTATTTGCATCCCTGGCGCTGGTGGCAGAGCGCAGCAACTATGTCAAGCCGTCTGTGAATGAAAAGGGCTTGATTGACATCAGAGGCGGACGGCATCCTGTTGTGGAAAAGATGATTCCGAACGATATGTTCATTGCCAATGACACGTATCTTGACAATACAAAAAGCCGTGTTTCGATCATCACAGGTCCGAACATGGCGGGAAAATCTACTTATATGCGCCAGACAGCCCTGATTGTTCTTATGGCGCAGATCGGCAGCTTTGTACCGGCAGCCAGTGCCAAAATCGGTCTGGCAGACCGGATTTTTACGAGAGTTGGCGCTTCGGACGATCTGGCAAGCGGACAGAGTACATTTATGGTTGAAATGACTGAGGTGGCGAATATCCTGCGCAATGCGACCAGAAACAGTCTGCTGATTCTGGATGAGATCGGGCGTGGAACCAGCACGTTTGACGGGCTGAGCATTGCCTGGGCAGTTGTGGAGCATATCAGCAATCCAAAGCTTCTCGGGGCAAAGACGCTTTTTGCCACGCATTATCATGAGCTGACCGAGCTGGAAGGCAAGCTTCCGGGCGTGAACAATTACTGCATAGCAGTCAAGGAAAAAGGGGACGATATTGTTTTTCTGAGAAAGATTATCAAGGGCGGCGCAGATAAAAGTTACGGTATTCAGGTGGCGAAGCTGGCCGGAGTACCAGAAAGTGTGATCGGGCGTGCAAAGGAACTTGCGGAAGAGCTGACAAATGCGGATATTACAGTCAAGGTACAGGAGATTGGCGCAGACAGTCAGAAGGCCAAAAAAGCAAAACCGAAAAAATATGATCCGGTCGATATGGACCAGATGTCACTGTTTGATACAGTCAGTGAATCGGATGTGATCCGGGAGCTGCAGGAGATCAATGTGTCGAATCTGACGCCGATTGATGCGCTCAATACAATCTATCATCTGCAAAATAAGCTGAAAAACAGGTGGTAATACCGGGAGGAAACCATGAATCAGATTACACTTTTGAGTCAGGATACAATTGATAAAATTGCAGCGGGAGAGGTTGTGGAACGTCCGGCTTCGATTGTAAAGGAGCTTGTCGAGAATGCGGTGGATGCAGGAGCGAACGCAGTTACGGTGGAGATACGGGACGGTGGAATTTCTCTGATTCGCATCACAGATAACGGAAGCGGGATTCCGAAGGAACAGGTACCGGTGGCTTTTTTGCGCCATGCAACGAGCAAGATCCGTACCGTAGACGATCTGCTTACCTCCGGTACGCTTGGATTTCGCGGAGAGGCGCTATCGAGCATTGCGGCTGTCTGCCAGGTTGAAATGATCACAAAAACAGCGGGAAGTATCACCGGTGTTCGATATGTGATTGAGGGTGGCGCAGAAAAATCCATGGAGGAGATCGGCGCTCCGGAGGGAACTACGTTCTTGGTACGAAATCTTTTTTACCACACTCCGGCCAGAAAAAAGTTTTTAAAAACAGCGGCAACAGAGGCCGGTTATGTCAGTGATCTGATCGAGCGGATGGCCCTCTCGCATCCGGAGATTTCGTTCAAGTTTATTCTGAATGGCGCTTCGAAGCTGCATACGTCGGGCAACTGCAATCTGAAAGATATCGTGTATGGTATTTATGGCAGGGAGATTGCGTCAAATGTGATAAAAATTGACACGGAGCAGAAAAATGGGATTCAGATCAGCGGTTTTATCGGAAAGCCGGTGATTTCACGCGGAAACCGCAATTATGAGAATTATTTTGTCAATGGCCGCTATGTAAAAAGTGCGATTGTGTCACGGGCGATTGAGGATGCCTATAAGCCGTTTATGATGAACCATCGGTATCCGTTTACTGTTTTGATGGTGCAGATTGATGCGCAGCAGGTGGATGTAAATGTTCATCCGACGAAGATGGAGGTGCGGTTTGCCAGTCAGACAGATGTCTATGACAGGGTTTATCAGACTGTAAAGGATGCGCTGGCCGGAAAAGAACTGATACCGGAGTTTACGGTTGAAGCGCCAAAACAGTCGGGAGCGCCGGTCGCCGATATCCTGAAAAGTACAACGGAACCAGTCGAGACATCCCCCAAAATGGATTTAAGCAGAAGTTCGGAAGCGGAGCGCACGAAAAAGATGACGTATCCGGAGCCGTTTGAAAAAGTTCGCAGCCAGCTGATTGCAGAAGCCAACAGTCCGTATGAGCTGAAATATCCGCGCCGGGAGGGGACATTTCGGCCGGTAACCGGAAATATCGGGTATACAGCGCCCGTACATCCGGATAAACAAGTGATAGATACGAATGCGACAGTACAACAGGAGCATCCAGAGAGTCAGCCGCATCAGATGGAGCTTTTTGAGGACAGGCTTCTTGATGCCAGAAACAGAAAACGTCACAAGCTGATTGGGCAGATCTTTAATACGTACTGGTTGGTGGAATTTGACGAAAAGTTGTTTATTATTGACCAGCATGCGGCGCATGAAAAGGTATATTATGAGCGGTTTATGGAAAAGTACCGCACCAGACAGCAGACAACTCAGATGGTAACTCCACCAGTTATTGTCACGTTGACTCTGCAGGAAGAAAACGTTTTGAATCAGAACAAAAGTTATTTTGAAGAGGCCGGGTTTGTCATTGAGCATTTTGGAGGCCGCGATTATGCGATCAGCGGCGTGCCGGGAAATCTGTATGGGATTGCCGACCGGACGCTTTTTACGGAAATACTGGACGGACTTATGGAGACAGGCGGAACAACGTCGCCGGAGTCGGTGCTGGAGAAGATCGCGTCCATGTCCTGTAAGGCAGCTGTGAAAGGAAATAACAGGCTGTCAGTACAGGAAGCGGATCATTTGATCGGAGAACTTCTGACGCTGGAAAATCCATATAATTGCCCGCATGGCAGGCCAACGATTATTTCCATGACGAAATATGAGCTGGAGAAGAAATTTAAACGGATTGTATAGCAAACAGGCAATGTTGCTTTGCGTGCCGTAACATATCAGAAGTTTTGAACGAATGAGTATTTTCATGAGTTTTATAAATGTGGAAAGGAATCTGGTGCAGTGATGTCAAACGAAAAGAATCCTCTGATTATCCTGACAGGACCGACTGCGGTAGGGAAAACAAGGCTTTCTGTGGAGCTTGCAAAACGGATTGGAGGGGAAATTATTTCCGCAGATTCTATGCAGGTATATCGCAGAATGGATATTGGCTCCGCAAAAGTGCGGCCGGAGGAGAAGCAGGGGATTCGTCACTATCTGATTGATGAATTTGAGCCGAATGAGGAATTTCATGTCGTTCGGTTTCAGGAATATGCAAAAAAATATATACAGGAAATCAGGAAAAGAGGGAGGCTTCCGATTCTGGCAGGCGGTACCGGATTTTATATTCAGGCTGTGCTGTATGACATTGATTTTACAGAAAATGGAAGTGATCTGTCTTATCGGGAAACGCTTCAGGAATTTGCCAGGGAAAGGGGAACAGAATATCTCCATAAGCTTCTGGCCGATGTGGACCCGGAATCAGCCGCAGTGATTCACGCAAACAATGTCAAGCGTGTCATCCGGGCACTGGAATATTTTCATGAGACAGGAGAACCGATTTCGAGTCATAACGAAAAAGAACGTCAGAAGGCTTCCCCGTATCAGTTTGCTTATTTTGTATTAAATGACCGGAGAGAACAGGTTTATCAAAATATTGACAGGCGAGTGGATCAGATGATCGCGGAAGGGCTTCTGGATGAAGTAAAGGCACTTAAGAACGAGGGATGTACCAGAGATATGGTTTCCATGCAGGGACTCGGCTATAAAGAGATGCTGGATTATCTGGATGGCCTGTATTCTTTTGAAGAGGCAGTGCGCGTTTTAAAGCGTGATACACGGCACTTTGCCAAACGTCAACTTACCTGGTTTCGCCGGGAACGCGATGTGACCTGGGTGGATAAAGATAAATTTGAAAATACGGATGAAAAAATCCTGGAATATATGATAACAGAATTGGAGAAAAGAGGCATTTATCATGGAAAAACTGTATGAAGCTCTGGGAATCAGTCCTGAGGTATCTGCGTATGCGCAAAAAATTCTGGCAGGACTTTCGGAGCGTTTTCAGAAGATTGATGAGACAGCAGAATATAATCAGCTGAAAGTAATAAAGGCGATGCAGGATGCAAGAGTCTGCGCAGAGTGTTTTCAGGCCACAACAGGCTATGGGTATAACGATCTCGGTCGGGAAACACTGGAAAAGGTATATGCAAATGTGTTTCACACAGAGGATGCTCTGGTGCGTCCGCAGATTACCTGCGGGACACATGCGCTGGCCCTGGCCCTTTCGGCAAATCTTCGTCCGGGAGATGAAATGATCTCAATTTCCGGAAAGCCGTATGATACGCTGGAAGAGGTGATCGGCATCCGGCCATCCTGCGGTTCGCTTGCAGAGTACGGTGTGACTTACCGGCAGGTAGAACTTTTGCCGAACGGGACGTTTGATCTGGAAGGAATCCGCAGTGCACTTGGTGAAAAGACAAAGCTGGTTGCCATTCAGCGTTCCAAAGGCTATCTGACGCGCCCGACGCTTTCTGTAGAGCAAATTGGGGAGGCGATTGCTTTTGTGAAAAAGATGAATCCGGAAATCATCTGCATGGTGGATAACTGCTACGGAGAATTTGTACAGCAGATGGAACCAAGTGATTTTGGCGCAGATATGGTAGTTGGTTCCCTGATTAAAAATCCGGGCGGCGGCCTTGCTCCGATTGGGGGATATATTGCCGGAACGAAAACATGTGTGGAGCGTGCGGCTTATCGTCTGACCTCTCCGGGGATTGGAAAAGAAGTCGGTGCCACGCTTGGCGTCATGCAGTCTTTTTATCAGGGATTGTTTCTTGCTCCTACGGTGACAGCGGCTGCGCTGAAAGGTGCCATTTTTGCAGCGAATCTTTATGAGTCTTTGGGCTTTCCTGTGGTGCCGGGCGGAAAAGAGGAGCGCTATGATATTATTCAGGCAGTAGAATTTGGAAAGCCGGAGGGTGTGATCGCCTTTTGTGAGGGGATTCAGTCAGCTGCTCCGGTGGATAGTTATGTGACGCCAGAGCCGTGGGCGATGCCAGGCTATGGCAGTGATGTGATTATGGCAGCAGGTGCTTTTGTGCAGGGTTCTTCCATTGAGCTGAGCGCAGACGGACCAATCAAACCGCCGTATGCCGTTTATTTTCAGGGCGGACTTACGTGGCCGCATGCAAAGTTGGGTATTTTGAAATCTTTGCAGCGTCTGTATGAAAAGGGACTTGTGACATGGGAAAACGCGTAATCATAGCGGGAGGTGGAGCCGCTGGTCTTACAGCGGCAGTTTTTGCGGCACGCCAGGGAGCAGAAGTTACCGTGCTGGAAGGCATGGAACGCCCCGGGAAAAAGCTTCTTCTGACAGGAAATGGGCGCTGCAACCTGACGAATCTGGACGTGGCGTTATCCGGAAAGTATTATGGAAGCGGGGCGGCGGTTGCCAGAAAGCTGACAGAGCAGTTCGGGGCTTCAGAAGTACTTTCATTTTTCGAAGAACTTGGGCTTTTGACAACAGAAAAAAACGGATACGTTTATCCGTACAGTCTGCAGTCCGGGGCAGTTTTGGGCGCATTGCTATCGGAAATCCGCCGGCTTCGTGTGAAGCTCAAGCTTGGGGAAAAAGTAGAATCTATTCAACAGGAAGAGGAGCGGTGGAAGGTAAAAACTGCTTCCTGGTGTTATACGGCAGATGCTCTTGTTCTCGCCTGCGGCGGAAAAGCAGTTCCGTCTACCGGTTCTGACGGAAGCGGTTACGCGCTTGCACGGATGCTGGGACATTCTGTTACTGTGCCGCGTCCGGCACTGGTTCCGCTTGAATGCAATGGCAGAATGTATGAACGGCTTTCTGGTGTGCGATGCCGGGCGGCGGTTTCGTTATACAGAGCAATATCAGAAAAAAATAAAAACGAGGTTCAAAAAGAGGCAGTACTTCTGAAAAAGGACATGGGAGAGCTCCAATGGACAAAATACGGCGTATCCGGGATCGTTATTTTTCAGCTGTCGCGTTTTGTTTCAACTGCCAGCCATCCGCAGCAGATGTATTTGGAAGTTGATTTGCTTCCGGATTTTGAGAAGGCATATCTTGTTGCATTTTTAGAACGGCGTGCAGCTCTGTTCTCGAAGGAGCGTACCGTAGCGCTTCTTAGCGGTCTTTTGCACGAAAAGCTGATACCAGTTCTTTTAAAAAATGCGGAAATCCCGGAAAAGCTATCCTGTGGGGAGGTTGATGCAGTGCAGATAGAAAGGCTGGTTGTACAGGCCAAAAAGCTGCGGCTTTCCCTTGCAGGTACCAAATCTTTCGATGTCTGTCAGGTATGCGCAGGCGGTGTGGACTGCCGGGAAGTCTCAGATAAAACGTTGGAATCAAAAAAATGGAACAATCTTTTTTTTGCAGGAGAACTGCTTGATGTGGACGGACCGTGCGGCGGATATAATCTGCAATGGGCGTGGACGAGCGGATACGTGGCGGGGATGTCTGCCGGGAAAGAAAAGAAGGAAGAAAAGGGAACAATATGATACTGCGAATCAGCGAATTGAAAATGCGTCCGGATCACACCAGAAAAGAGTTTGAGAGGGAACTGCGGAAAATACTCCAAAAGAAAGACGGTCCGCTGGAATATGAGATTATGCGGCGGTCGATTGATGCGCGCAAAAAACCGGATCTGTTTTATGTGTATACGGTCGACGTAAAGGTTGAAGAAAATGCAGGTCTTTTAAAAAAGATCAAAACGAAAAAGGTGGCAGTAGTCAATCCTTTGGAATATCAGTTTCCGTATAACAGCCAGAGACAGAAAACAAAGAACAGTCTTCGTCCTGTTGTTGTCGGTTGCGGGCCGGCCGGTCTTTTCTGTGCACTTATGCTCGCAAGAAGCGGACTTTGCCCGATTCTTCTTGAGCGCGGCGAACCGGTTGAGCAGCGAATGGAGACGGTAAACAGGTTTTGGAAAGACGGTATCCTGAATCCGGATTCCAACGTACAGTTCGGAGAAGGAGGAGCCGGAACTTTTTCGGACGGAAAGCTGAACACTATGATCAAGGATCCGGATGGCAGGATTCGCTTTGTTCTCAAAGAATTTGTCAGAGCAGGCGCAGATCCGGTTATTTTGTACGATCACAAACCGCATATCGGAACGGATGTGCTTGTAAATGTTGTGCGGAATATAAGGGAAGAAATTATTGCTCTGGGAGGAGAGGTTCGTTTTGACAGTACCCTGACTGGAATTACAGCTTTGGAGAGCGGAAGTGGATACAGTCTTGCAATAAACGGACAGGAACGTGCATTTACTGCGGAACATGTGGTTCTGGCGCTGGGGCACAGTGCCCGCGATACGTTTTTTATGCTGTACAAATTGGGACTGCCCATGCAGGCAAAAGCTTTTGCAGTCGGATTTCGTATGGAACATTCGCAGGAAATGATTAATGAAGCCATGTATGGGAAAAACTGCCCTTATGAGCTTGGTGCGGCACCTTATAAAGTGACGTACAAATGTGAAAACGGGAGAGGTGTCTATTCCTTTTGTATGTGTCCGGGTGGCTATGTGGTAAATGCATCGTCAGAAGAGGGGATGACGGCTGTGAATGGTATGAGCTACAGCAGCCGAAGCAGTACAAGCGCGAACAGTGCAATCGTTGTGACGGTTACACCGGAGGATTACAGCGAGGATTTGCAGAATCCGCTTGCCGGCATCGCATTTCAGCGCCGTATTGAGCGGGCAGCATACGAGTGCGGCAATGGCAGTATACCGGTTCAGCGCTTTGGCGATTTTTGTGAAAGTAAAAAAACGGAGCTGTCTGGAACAATCATATCACAGTGTAAAGGCCGCTATGAGGCGTCAGATCTGCGAAAGATTCTGCCAGAAGAACTGAATGTTTCTCTGATCGAGGGGATTCATGGGTTTGCCCGAAGGATAAGAGGGTTTGACGATCCGGATGCCCTTTTGCTGGGTGTAGAAAGCCGTACTTCCTCGCCGGTTCGTATTTTGCGTGGCGATAACCTGCAAAGCAGCCATCCTGATTTTACGGGTATTTATCCGTGCGGAGAAGGAGCGGGCTATGCAGGCGGCATTACTTCTGCTGCAATTGATGGAATCCGTGTGGCCGAAGCAGTCTGCGCTGCTTACCAATAGCTGCATATTTATGAAAAATTAATAGACTTGGGTGTATACTTTCCAAAAAAGTTGTGCTACAATAACTCAATGGCTCAACCAAAGGGTAGAGAGTATCTGTTTTTTATATGAGCGATACTTTATTATTAGATCAAAATTATGATACTGCTTCAAAGACAATGAAAAGTATCCCAAAAGAGGAAAGGCCTTATGAAAAGTGTCTTGCACACGGAGCTGGCGTGTTAAGCGACGCGGAGCTTCTGGCTGTGATACTTCGCACAGGGTCAAAAGGTGAATCGGCATTGGAACTGTCAAGGAAGGTACTTGCTCAGCATGGGGAAGGAAGCGGACTTCTGGGCATTTATCACATGTCGATTTCTGATTTAACGAGGGTAAAAGGACTCGGAAAAGTGAAGGCTATCCAGTTAAAATGTGTGGCGGAGCTTTCAAAGCGGATTTCGAGGCAGACGTTTTCAGACGGGATTAGTTTTAAGGACCCTGCAGCAGTTGCAAGATATTATATGGAAGAGATGCGCCATCAGGAGCAGGAAATTCTGATGCTTGCGATGCTGAACAGTAAGGGACTGCTGATTGCAGATCAGGTGATATCAAAAGGTACTGTCCGGGCAGCGATGTCATCGCCGCGTGAGATATTCATTGAGGCTGTGCGCCATCATGCTGTCAGCATTATTTTGCTTCACAATCATCCGAGCGGAATTCCAGATCCCAGCAGGGAGGATATTTTGATGACCAGGCGTGTAAGGGATGCCGGGCGGCTATTGGGAATTGAGCTGCTGGATCATATTATTATAGGTGACTGCCAGGCTGTCAGCATGAGGGAGCAGGGCATCTGGCAGGAGTAAGGGGAATCTACATGTTATTTCAAAAGGTTTGTGGGATTGATCTGGGCACAGACACGATAAAACTGCGTGATAAGAGCGGAAAACGCTTTTTATACAGCAAGAACCTTCTTGCCATGCGGCAAAATGGCAAACTGTTGGCAGTTGGTGATGCCGCATATGAAATCTACGAAAAAAATCCGGAAAATGTCAGAGTCGTATGGCCTATGGCAGGTGGTGTCATTGCCAATCTGACAGAGATGGAGATTGTTCTTTCGCATCTTCTGAAAAGCTTTACCGGAATGTTGCATACCGGAGCTTCTTTATGCATTGCAGTGCCAAGTGATATTACCCAGGTGGAAAAACGCGCCTTCTTTATGGTTATGCGCAGCAAAATAAATGCCGGAAGTATCCGGCTGATTGACAAGGGTATTGCAGATGCGGTCAGTGCGGGCCTTCCCGTCTTATCATCACGCGGACATATGGTAGTTAACATCGGAGCAGATACGACGGAGATTGCAGTGATTTCTTCCGGAAGGGTAATCCTGAGCCAGACGCTTAAAACAGGTGGCAGGAAACTGGATGAGGATATTGCAACCATGGTACGCCGGAAGTTCAATCTGAATATTGGTCAGAAGACCGCAGAATCACTGAAAAACAATCTTGCATTCATGATCAACGGTCCCCGTTTGGAACAGAAAGTATTTGGTATCCATACGCTTTCGGGCCTTCCGAAATCAGACCTGATTCCATCGCTTGCGGTCAGCGTGGCAATTATTGATTCCATTGATTCGATTATTGAAAGCATGAAAGCCATCTACAATCGTGTTCCGCCTCAGATTATGAAAGATATTACCAGGGAGGGAATTTACCTGACCGGAGGCGTATCCATGATACTCAATCTTCCTGAATATATCCGACGGGAAATCGGAATCCCGCTGCATCATATTCAAGATCCGAAGAACAGTACCATCCGAGGTCTGGTGGAAGTTTTGAACAACAAAGATCTGCGGCAGTGTACGTATTCACTGACAGATCTGACAGGAATGAGATAAAGGCAGGGGAATTATGAAAAAAACGACGAATGACAATTTAAAAAGCAAATACCTGCTTGCAGGACTCAGTGTGTTCTGTGTTGCGTTGATTCTTATTTCTTTTCTTGATAGCAGTGCGGTTGCGCCGGTGAAACAGGTGAGTGGCTTTTTGATCACGCCGGTTCAGAAGGGAATTAACGGTTTTGGAAGCTGGCTTTCCGGGTTGACGGATAATTTCGAGGATGCGGAAACACTTCGGAGGGAAAACAAAGAGCTGAGTGCGCGCGTGGACACGCTGACAGAGGAAAACAGCCAGCTGATCCAGGACAGGGAAGAACTGCGCAGGCTGAGAGAACTTTTTGATCTGGATGAGCAGTATGATGAATACGAAAAAGTAGGAGCGCGCGTTATTGCAAAGGAAAGCGGCAACTGGTTTCAGCTTTTTACGATTGACAAAGGTTCCAACGACGGGATTCAGCCGGATATGAATGTTATTTCAGGCGGCGGCCTTGTCGGAATTGTGACAGAAACCGGCCCGAACTGGGCAACGGTACGCTCAATTATTGACGACAACAGCAATGTCAGCGCCATGGTTTCCACGACTTCTGACCGGTGTGTTATTGCCGGAGATCTGCGTTTGATTGACGAGGGATCATTGAATCTTCTGAAACTTACAGATGCAGAGAATAAAGTTCACGTAGGAGATAAGGTGGTTACATCTTATATCAGCGAAAAGTTTCTTCCGGGTATTTTGATCGGCTATATCAGTGAGCTTGAAAATGATGCCAACAATCTGACAAAATCCGGGTATATCACGCCAGTTGTGGATTTTCGTCATTTACAGGAGGTTCTGGTTATCCTGGAATTGAAGGAATATTCCGCGGATGATCTGACGGCAGCGCCTGGAGGAAGCGGTGTTACGGCAGAACCTGGACAGACCGAATCCGGACAGACAGAGGCAGAGCAGACGGAACAGTCTGAAAGTGAGACGGTTGAGCCGCAATAGGCGATCGCTGCATTTGCCGACGTATCCCCAGGGCAGGAAGAGTACGCACCGAAAGGAGAGTTTTATGCGACGCAAGATGGTAACGGCATTGTTGATTCTGGTTTGTATCCTTCTTCAGTCAACGGTCTGCCAGATGATTTCGATTGCTTCGATTAAGCCGAATCTTCTGATTATCCTGATCGTTTCTTTTGGATTAATGAGAGGCCGCAGAAGCGGCATGATGATAGGCTTTTTCTGTGGTCTTTTGACTGATCTGTTTTTTGAGAGTGTTCTTGGATTTAATGCAATTATTTACATGTGGGTCGGTTATTTCAGCGGTTATTTTTATCGTATTTTTTACGATGATGATATCAAGACACCGTTGTTTCTGATCTCCGTCAGCGATGTGGCTTATGGGATTGTACATTACATTTTCCGATTTCTGCTGCGGGGACGGATTGACTTCTTTTACTATTTCGGGCGTATTATCCTGCCGGAGATGTTCTACACATTGATTCTGACCATTATCTGTTACAGAGTGCTCTATATGATTAACCGAAAACTGACGATTGCCGACAAAGGAGGAGTTGACAGCTTTGTTTGATGAGATGAAAAAAAGCATGAAAAAAGCAGTAAATTCACGTGTTGTTGTTTTAGTCGCCGTGTTTGTACTGCTATGTGCTATACTTCTGGAGCGTTTATTTCAGCTTCAGATTGTATCGGGAGAAAGTTATCAGAATGATTTTTCACTTTCAATTATGAAAGAACGTTCTCTTCCCAGTTCCCGTGGTAACATATACGATCGAAATGGAAAACTGATAGCATACAATCAGCTTTCCTATTGTGTCACTTATGAAGACAGTGGGACGTATGCGAACACGCATACTAAGAATCTTTCAGTGAACAGTGTTTTATATCATGTGATTAAACTGATTGAAGAGCAGGGAGATTCCATTGTAAATGATTTTAAGGTTATTCTCACAGACGACGGAACATACGAATACAACGCTTCCGGATTTACCTTAAACCGTTTTAAAGCGGACTTGTTCGGTGAAGCTTATATTGAGAATCTGAAAGAAGAGCAGCTCAATATTACGGCGCCTGATCTGATTGAACTGCTTTGTAATGAAAAGAATTACGGAATCCTTGACCCAAAGATCACCGAAAAAGAACGTGAGAAATACGGGCTTCCGGAAACTTATACGGATAAAGAAATTCTTCAGCTTGTGTCACTTCGTGCTTCGATTGCAGCCTACAGTTTTCAGCGCTATCAGACAGTAACAATCGCACGTGATATCAGTGAACAGACCATGGCGAGACTTCTGGAAAATATTGCTGATTTTCCGGGGATCGATATTTCAGAAGAATACAGAAGAGTTTATACAGATGCAGAATATCTGGCTCCGCTGATTGGGTATACCGGAAAAATATCAGCGGAAGAGCTGGAAGAGCTTCAAAAGGAAAACAGCAATTATACAGCAAATGACATTGTTGGAAAAACGGGTTTGGAAAAGGTTCTTGAGACCACACTGCAGGGTGATAAGGGTTCAGAGGTGATTTTTGTCGATAATCTTGGTCGTGTGCTCAGCGTAGATTCCCGTGTGGAGCCTCAGGCAGGAAACGATGTGCGTCTGACGATTGACATGGATTTGCAAAGAGCCGCTTACAATATTCTGGAGCAGTATATTGCAGGTATTGTGTATGCCATGACGATTAACGAGGAACAGTTTAAGGAGTGGCTTACTTCTGCAGACCAGGTACGTATTCCGATTTATGACATTTATTATGCACTTTTTGAGAATAATGTACTTGATGTCAGCCATTTGAAAGCAGCGGATGCGTCCGCAAATGAAAAGCACGTATATGATGCGTTTCTGGTAAAAGCGGCAGAAATTTTCAGTATTATTAAAAATGAACTTTTATCCGATCAACCGACTGCATACAAAGATCTGAAAGAAGCGTATGAACTGGGAGAGCAGTATCAGGTATACATGTCCTACATTGTAAAGGACATGCTGATGAATGGAACCGGTATTCTGAACGAGTCTGCGATTGATAAAACAGATCCGACGTATATTGCCTGGACAGAAGAGGAAAATATCAGCCTCAAAGAATATCTGACTTATGCAATTTCCAAGAACTGGATTGATATTACGAAGGTTGCAAGCGATACACAGTACATGGATACACAGGAAATGTACACGGCTCTGGCTGATTACATTGCAGATTATCTCTATGAAGACGATAATTTCTGTAAGCAGGTGTACCGTTATATGTTGCAGGAAAACCGTATTTCCGGTGCGGAAATCTGTGTGCTTCTGTTCGACCAGGGGATTCTTGAGATGGACACTGAGGATTATGAAAATCTTCTGAACGGTTCTCTGAGCGGATACGATTTTATTCGCGAAAAAATTTACAATCTGGAAATTACGCCTGCACAGCTTGCCGTGACGCCGTGTTCCGGATCAATTGTACTGACTGATCCAAATTCCGGAGATGTACTGGCGTGTGTGACGTATCCGGGATATGACAATAACCGACTGGCAAATGAGATGGACACTGCCTACTTTAACAAGCTGAATATGGATAAGTCGTCTCCGTTCTACAGCCGGGCAACGCAGGAGGCGATCGCTCCTGGTTCTACGTTTAAGCTGGTATCTTCAGTTGCCGGAATTATGGAAGGTGTTGTCAATATTGGAGAAGGCATTGGATGTACCGGAAAGTTTGATCTTTTACAGGATGAACATCCGGTCAACTGCTGGAATACATGGGGGCACGGTGTTTTGACGCTGGAGGGTGCGATTAAAGAATCCTGTAACTACTTCTTTAATACGATCGGATACCGACTGGCTACAGTGAACGGTGATTACGACGATGACACCGGTGTTGCAGCGCTCACAAAATATGCAGCTATGTTTGGTCTTGACGAGACATCCGGTGTGGAAGTACCGGAAAGCTCACCGCATATTTCCAAGAAAGACGCTGTGCGTACGGCTATGGGACAGGCCGACAACCTGTTTACAACGACACAGCTGGCACGTTACGTCGGGGCAGTGGCAAACAGCGGGACCTGTTACTATCTGACTCTGGTAGATTCGATCACGGACTCTGCCGGAAGTGTTCTGGAAAAGAACGAGGCTAAGATACGGGATGTCATTGAACTACCACAGGAGCTTTGGACAACCATTCATGCCGGTATGCGCGGCGTGGTAACCAATCATGCAGTGTTTAAGAATTTTACAGGAGTTGCAGTTGCCGGAAAGACAGGTACTGCTCAGGTTAGCACTGATGTGCCGAACCACGGAGTATTTGTCGGATACGCACCGTACGATGGAGACCCGGAGATTGCGATTGCAGTTCGTATTGCCAATGGTTATACATCCGCAAATGCAGCGTTGGTGGCAAGAGATACGATTTCTTATTACTATGGCCTTCAGCCGGAGGATCAGTTGATTATCGGACATGCTTCCACCGCATATGAGAATTATGACGTTAACGATTAAGGCTTGAAGTCTGTATTTTCACAGGGAGAAGAGTTATGGGGCAGAGTGCAGTTATCATTAAAAGCAATCCATATGGGCTGGTTTTGATGCTGAATCCCGATTTGCCGTTTGAGGAATTGCTGACGGCAGTGGGGGAGAAATTCGGCGCCTCTGCCGGGTTTTTCAAAAAGGCCAGCCTTGCCCTTACCTTTCGGGGAAGGGTTCTTACAAAAGAGCAGGAAAATGCACTGGTCGAAGCGATCGTGCAGCATTCCGGTATAAACGTAATCTGTATTGTAGATGAGTCAAAAGAAACAGAAGCATATTACAAAAGGGCTGTGGTACATGCCATGGAGAAGAAACAGCAGGAGGACGGGCAGTTTTACCGGGGAACTTTGCGCTCCGGTCAGGTGCTCGAAACAGAGACCAGTATTGTGATTATCGGAGATGTCAATCCCGGAGCCCAGGTGATTTCAAAAGGCAATATAGTGATTCTGGGTTGCTGCATGGGTAATATTTATGCGGGGGCTGCCGGAGATTGCGGTTGTTTTGCGGCAGCACTTACGATGAAACCGATGCAGGTGCGTATTGCTGACAAGACAGCACGCAGTGCGATTGTCAAAAAAACTGACACCGGGGAATATCCGATTGATCCGAAAATTGTTTATATCAAAGAGGACCATCTCCAGATCAAGCCGATCACAAATGAAACGTTGATGGATTATTTCGGCTGATTACCGGAGAGTTCCAAAGCTCCTTATGACAGTTTTCAGGTTTGGGTACCGAAACTGATAAAGTACAGAAGATGGCTACGTTTTAAGGAGAAGTGGGAGGAAAAATTCATGAGCGAAGTAATTGTTGTTACATCAGGAAAGGGAGGCGTCGGTAAGACTACCTCCACGGCAAACATCGGGGCAGGCCTTGCGCGTCTGAATAAAAAAGTAGTTCTGGTGGATACGGATATTGGTCTACGCAATCTTGACGTGGTAATGGGGCTTGAAAATCGTATTATTTACAATCTGGTGGATGTGGTGGAAGGCAATTGCCGCATCAAACAGGCGCTGATCAGGGACAAGCATTATCCACATCTTTATCTGTTGCCATCTGCACAGACTAGAGATAAAAGCGCTGTGACACCGGAGCAGATGATTAAACTGGTGGATAGTCTCAAAGAAATTTTTGATTATGTACTTCTTGACTGTCCGGCAGGAATTGAGCAGGGATTTCGAAATGCAATAGCAGCCGCAGACCGTGCGATTGTTGTCACGACTCCGGAAGTATCAGCAATTCGTGACGCAGATCGGATTATTGGACTGTTGGAAGGTGCCGGGATCAAAAAGATTGATCTTGTTGTAAATCGTATTCGTATGGATATGGTGAGACATGGGCAGATGATGTCTGTGGAGGATGTTATTGATATTCTGGCCGTAAATCTTCTCGGGGCAATTCCGGATGAGGAGAGTGTAGTGATAGCGGCAAATCATGGGGAACCGGTCATCGGTAGTGATACGATATCGGGACAAGCTTATTTGAATATTGCAAGAAGGGTGCTTGGGGAAACCGTTCCACTTACTGATCTTGATGCAGGCTCTTCTTTGTTGCACCGGATGGCTGCACTTTTCAGGAAGAAGTAGGAGGCCGTCATGAGAACATTTCAAAAGGATTTTTTGCGGACTTCCGGTCAGATTGCACGAGAGAGAACGAGGCTGACGGTCGCATCGGATCGACTGTCCTGTAATCAGGACGAACTGCGGCAGCTTCAGAAGGAAGTAATGGGTGTCCTTTCGAAATACATGAATTTGGATAAAGAGGCTTTGAAAATACGCATAGACATTGTCAGCGGAACAAAGCGAGGAGTACACGATGTTAAGACAATACAAATTAAGTGATTATCGGTTTCGGCTGATTTTATGGGTAGTAGTTCTTTCTACACTGGGCATTCTCATAATTGGCAGTGCGAATAGTGAATTTCAGACAAGGCAGATGCAGGGAATGATAGCGGGTATCGTAATCATGTTGATTGTATCTTTGTTTGACTATACATGGCTGCTTAACTTTTACTGGCTTATCTATCTTGCAGGCTCCGGACTTTTGGCAGCAGTTCTTTTAGTCGGGACGAATGTAAACGGTGCGACCAGGTGGATTAACATCGGTTTTCAGTTTCAGCCGTCAGATATTGTAAAGATTATGCTGATTATGTTTTTTGCAAAGTTTTTTGAAGTGCACGAAGATAAGATAAACAGTTTCCGGATTATTGTCTTTTCCGTGATTTTAATTGGCGTTCAGCTTTTCCTGATTGTAAAAGAACCGGATCTTTCTACCACGATTGTTGTGGCGCTTCTGTTTTGTGTCCTTATTTTTATGGCAGGACTCAGCTATAAAATTGTGGGAGGGATTTTGATCGTATGTATTCCGCTTATGGTTATACTGATGAGCCTTCTTTTGCAGCCGGATCAGAAACTGGTAGACGAATATCAGATGAAACGTGTTTACGCATGGCTTCGGCCGGAAGAATATCCGCAGGATGCTTATCAGCAGCAGAATTCCATTAAAGCGATTGGATCGGGGCAGCTTTACGGAAAGGGGCTGAACAACGATGCGGTTGGTTCTGTTAAAAATGGTAATTTTATTGCGGAGCCTCAGACCGATTTTATTTTTGCAGTTGCGGGCGAGGAGCTTGGTTTTATTGGCTGTTGCATGATCGTACTTCTTGAGTTTATCATCGCCATGGAATGTCTTATGATCGGAAGGAGGGCAAAGACACTTTCTGGAACACTGATTGCTTCCGGCATGTCTGCATTGATTTTTTTCCAGAGTTTTGTTAATATATCAGTAACGACTGGCATTATACCAAATACTGGAATCACCTTACCCTTTGTGAGCTACGGATTGACGTCTCTTGTCAGTTTTTACATCGGGATCGGGCTCGTGCTGAATGTCGGACTTCAGACAAGAAAATATTAAGGAGGTAGGCTTCATGAAAGTAGCGTTTATTGCACACGATACAAAGAAAAAGCTGATGCAGAATCTTTGTATTGCCTATCGAAACATTCTGGCCAAGCATATGTTGTATGCAACAGGGACGACAGGCCGGTTAATTGAAGAAGTTACGGGATTGAATATTCACAAAACTCTTGCAGGGCATATCGGCGGAGAAGAGCAGATCGGGGCAATGATTGAACAGAACCAGATTGACCTCGTAATCTTTTTTCGTAATCCGGGGAGTGCCAGAAGCAGTGAGCTGGATATCAATAAAGTGCTTCGCCTATGCGATATTCACAATGTCCCTCTGGCAACCAATATTGCATCCGCAGAGCTTTTACTGAAATCATTGGATAGAGGGGATCTTGAGTGGCGTGAGATGTACAGATAGTTCTGATTTACGGTCTGGATATTCAGAACGTGAATGGATGAGGATTCAGGCAAAAGAAGAAAAAGAACAGAAAAAACAACGACAGCTGATCGGGATGGCGGTTATTTTATTCCTGATTTCACTGCTGTTATGTTTTTTTGTTTATTATTTTGTGTTACGGTCACATGATTATACACTGACACAGCCATATGACAAAGCGGATATGGTGCTGGGGATCGGAAATACCTTGTCTTCCGGAAATGTGGCAGAACCATTTGCCGGAGAACTATGCGTGGCAAACGGCGAGGTCAACACGCAGGCTCTTTCATTAAGCGCGTACTCGGCCGGACTGTTTGATATGAATAAAAAGCAGACGATTTATGCAAAAGATATTTTTACAAAACGCGGCGAGGCCAGTATCACAAAGATCATGACAGCACTTGTTACGCTGAAATATGGAAATCTGGATGATATCATAACTGTGACGCCCATTGTAAAGGATATTGAGTACGGTTCTTCTGTTTGTGATATCAAAGAAGGGGATGTGCTGTCTCTGAGACAGCTGCTCTACGGATTGATGATTGCTTCCGGAAATGACGCTGGTATGATGATTGCCGAGCATGTGGGAGGATCTGTCGACAATTTCGTAAATATGATGAACGAGGAGGCCCGACAGATCGGAGCAACCAATACCCATTTTACAAATCCGCACGGGTTGACTGATCCGGATCACTATACGACTGTATATGATATATATCTGATGATGAATGCAGCGCTGGAATACGAAATTTTTCAGGATATTATCAGCAGAAAAAATTATTATGCAGAGTATTCGAGAATTGACGGTTCTCCTGTAGCAGTTACCTGGGAATCGACGAATCATTACTTTACCAATGACGCTGATGCACCAGATAACGTCACGGTATATGGTGGTAAGACAGGAACAACAGACGAAGCGGGTAATTGTCTGGCCCTACTTACAAAAGATCCGTACGGGAATCCGTATTTATCAATTATTTTGCATTGCGATTCAAAAGAATCTCTCTACGCAGAGATGAATCAACTATTATCACTAATCGAGAGCTGATCAGAGGAATTATGTGTAAATTTACCCCTGAAATTTGATTTAGGTGTTGTAATTTTCTGTTGAATAGACTATAATAAAGCATGAATATATATCCGCTACTATAAGGAGGAGATTGGCCATGATACAGTTAATCGTAGGTGAAAAGGGAAAAGGAAAGACAAAGGTTCTGCTTGATAAAGCGAACACAGAAGTAAAGAATGCGCATGGGAGTATCGTTTATCTGGATAAAAGTGCCAAACATATGTATGAGTTGAATAATAAGGTTCGGTTGATCGATGTTTCCGGATTTGATCTTCAGTCAAGTGGAGAGTTTCTTGGATTTATTTACGGTATTATTTCTCAGGACCATGATCTTGAGCAGATGTATCTTGACAGCTTTTTGAAAATATCTGCGTCGGACGAAGCAACAGTAAACGAGCTGCTTGAAAAGCTTGTACAGATTGGAGAAAAGTTCCATGTGACCTTTGTGATCAGCATTTCTGTCAATGCAGCAGCGATTTCTGAAAATCTGAAAGAAAATATTATTGCGGAATTATAATAAAGTTACATACAAACGCCTGAAGTATTCTGGATTTTCCGAAAGCTTCAGGCGTTTTGCAATGTATTCTATTCTCTTCCCATTTCTCTTACCCGGCCATACAGGCTGAGCAGATACAGACCGGCCAGACCGACCAGAGCATAGATGATTCTTGAAATCCATGTCATATTTCCAAAAAGCAGATTTACAAGATCCAGCTTGAAAAAACCAATCAGGCCCCAGTTGACAGCGCCGATAATGACAAGCGTCAGAGCTGTATAATCAAAACATCTTCCCATGTCTTTCCCTCCTTTTCAGATTAGGATAGGCTTAGTCTTCCCTGAAAATTGGTTTTTATTCAGAACAAAGGTTGTATCACAAAGAGGAACATGGTAAAATAATCGGTAAGACCTTTTATGAAACACGCAGGAGGGCCCTTTTTTGAGCAAACGGAGTAAAAAGAAAAAAATTACAAAATATAAAAAATATTCGTTTTTTAATATAGGTACGCTTCTGTTTGGAACACTATTTATTTATATGGTTATTTCCACTTTTATGTATATGACAGAAACGCATATCACGTCTTATGAAGTTATGAAAGGGACAATCACAGGAAATTACCGTTATCATGCGCTTTCCCTGCGCACGGAAGAAATTGTTACTGCCTCACAGTCAGGGAGTGTTCGTTATTTTGAGCGGGAAGGAAGTAAGGTTTCCGCTGGTAGCACCGTTTGTTCTGTCAATGAAACCGGATCATTGGACCCGGTCCTGATCAGTGATTTTGTACTGGACGATAAAGAAGCAAGTAGGCTTCGTGATACGATGTCCAGTTTTACGATTAATTATTCAGGGAGTGCCTTCCAGAAAACGTATGACCTGAAGGCAACCATGGAAAGTTCTATTTCGGAAATTATCGAACAAAACTCTACCGGTTATGTAAATGTGCGAAATCAATGCAATGCGCCCACCTCCGGTTTTGTAGTTTACAATATAGATGGAATGGAGACGTTAAAAGAGGAGCAGCTTACTTCAGAAGTTTTTGATCAGACCAGATACAGCTCAACAAAGCTTCGTAATCAGAAAAATGTCAGAGCTGGTCAGCCTCTTTTTAAATTGATTACAGATGAAACATGGGCTTTGTATTTTCCCATAGATCGAAAGCTGCTTACGGAGCTTTCCGATATGAAAAAAATCCGTTTTCGTTTCCTGAAAGATAACCAGACTTTTACTGCGCCATTTTCGGTGATTCAAAACGGCGAGGAAGCTTTTGGTAAAATTTCTCTGGATAATTCTCTGGTGCGTTATGCGACAGATCGTTTTTTAGAGATAGAGCTTGTAATGAATAAAAAAAGCGGGCTTAAGATACCTTCCTCTGCGATTGTTGACCGGGCTTTTTACAGGATTCCTGAAGAATATGTCATCAAAAATGCAGATACAGACAAAGAAATTGCTTTGAAAGTCGAACATTTTGCAGGGGATGGTTCCTCAAAGGTTAGTTATATTACGGCAAACGTTTATCGGTACGAGAATAATGAGTATCTGATTGATCAGAAGGTATTATCGGAGGGCGACTACATTCAGCTGGAAGATTCCGCAAAGAGGATACAGGTGCAGGAGAAGAATCTGGAGACACTGCACGGTGTATACAATATTAATAAAGGATATGCCGTATTCCGTGAGATCACAGTGATTGATGAAAATGAAGAGTACTGTATTGTGGAGAGCAACAACGTATACGGTCTGGCGGCCTATGATTATATTGTACTTGACGCTTCGCTTGTGAAGGAAGATCAGATTGTATATTAGAGGTTGCGTTTGGACGTATCTTAGCGATGCACAGAAATAGTTGAGACAGAAATAGTTGAGATAGAGGAGATTATGATGATCAAGGACAATTTACAGGAAGTGGAACGGCGGATTACGGCTGCCTGCGAGAGAGCCGGACGTAACCGCGATGAAGTTTTGCTGGTTGCAGTGAGTAAGACAAAACCGGTAGAAATGCTGCGCTGTGCATATGATGCTGGAACGCGCAATTTCGGAGAGAATAAACCTCAGGAAATAAAAGAAAAATATCCGCTTATGGAAAAAGATGTGAAATGGCATATGATTGGCCATCTTCAGCGCAACAAGATAAAATATATCATCGACAAAGTCTGTATGATTCATTCCGTGGATTCAGTGCGTCTGGCTGAGGCAATCAACGAGGAGGCGGAAAAGCATGGAATAGTTATGCCGGTTCTTGTAGAGGTAAATGTTGCCAGAGAAGCGTCCAAATATGGTATTATGCCGGAGGAAACAGAGACATTTATCAGGCAGATTAGTGTATTTTCGCATATTTGTGTACAAGGTCTGATGACAATAGCTCCATTTACAGAAAATCCGGAAGAAAATCGCGGCTACTTCCGTGATTTATATAAATTATATGTTGACATCAAAGCCAAAAACATTGATAATGTGAATATGTGTAATCTTAGCATGGGAATGACCGGCGATTACGAGGTAGCAATTGAAGAGGGCGCAACGATGGTCCGTGTAGGAACCGGTATTTTCGGTGAAAGATTTTACAGCCTTACTTAAGGGCGGATGGGAGACTTTTTTATGGGAGTTTTAGATAAGTTTTTGAATGCAATGAAGATGAACGACGATGAAGGTTTCGGTGAGGATTACCTGGACGATGATTACGACGATTACGATGAATTCGAAGAAGAGAAACCAAAAAGACGTTTTCTAAACAAATATGAGGAAGAGCCGGAAGAGGAAGAGACAGGAAAACCAGTTACGTCATCCGGAAGCGCACCGCTCACGCCTGTAAAAATGAAAGCGAAAACTTCTGCCAGAAGTAACTCAAAAATTGCACCGATGCGTACCAAAAAAAGCAGTGGTATGGAGGTTTGTGTGATTAAACCAAAGAGCATGGAGGATGCACGCGAGATTACGGAAACGCTGCTTGAGGAATGTACAGTTGTCCTGAACATGGAAGGCCTGGATCTGGATGTAGCACAGAGAATTATTGATTTTGCATCTGGTTCCTGTTATGCAATTCATGGAAACCTGCAGAAGATCAGTAATTACATTTTTATTATCACACCAGAAAGTGTTGACATTTCCGGAGACTTCCAGGAAATTCTGACAGGTGCTTTTGATGTTCCTTCCTTTGGAACAAGATTCTAGTGGGACAAGGTCTGAACTATATAGATTTTATAATGGAAGGAAAGTCTGAAAGAACGGATTTTAATCTATGAGTGAGGAAGAGCTGCTGATCAAACGCTTTCAGGAATTGGCAGGTATGGCGGACCGAAGAGGTTTTGTCTCCTTTACTGATTTTCTGAATCTAAATGAACAGAATATTTTACACCAAACGATGCAAAAGTTTTCCTGGATGAAAGGGGAAACTTTTGGTGGTTATAAGGGAGCGGAGCGTCAGATTGCGGCATTTGTACCTGACGCTTTTTCGGGTTACGACGACTTTTCAAACTGGCAGGAAGACACCTGGGAGTATCCGATTGCCTGTATCCGGATTCGTCCGTTGCATGCAAAGTTTGCAGAAAATCTCGGACACAGGGATATTCTTGGCGCGCTGATGCATCTGGGAATTGAACGCAGCAAAATGGGAGATATTGCATTGTGTGGTGAAGAGTTTTATCTGTTCTGTTGTACTTCTATGGCAGAGTTGATCTGCCGCGAGCTTACCAGAATCCGCCATACCTCTGTGTGCTGCGAGATTTGCAGTCAGGCGGATTTTGTTTATCAGCCTGAGACGAAAAGTATAACGGGAAGCGTTGCATCCGTGCGTTTAGACGCAGTTATGGCACTGGCATTTCAGGCTTCACGTAGCAGCTTGTTATCCCTGATTGGGGATGGCAAAGTCTTTGTAAATGGAAAGCTGATTACGACAAATGCGTATGCATTAAAGGAGATGGATCTTGTATCTGCCAGGGGATTGGGACGTTTTCGCTATATCGGTGTACTGGGACAGACCAAAAAAGGACGATGCATGGTCGAGCTCGAGAAATATATCTGAATAGGTAGAAATTGAGTAATGGTATTCCAAAACTCAGAGTAAAAGATTCAGCCGGAATCTGGCTGACATGTCAGAGAAGCAGCCAGGAGGATTTAAGAAAATGAAAAAGAACGAAGCAGTAACAAATATCACAGTAAAAACAGCCGGGAATGCACCGTACGATATTCTTTTCAGAGATTCCTTTGAAGCGCTTTCTGGCGCATTGGAGGCAGTGGGATGTAGTGGTCACCGGCTCTGCATTGTGACAGATTCTAACGTTGCGCCACTGTATCTGGAAGAAGTCAAAGAGCTGGCAGAGAAAGTTTGCAGTCAGGTAGAATGTTTTATTTTTGAAGCAGGAGAGCAGAATAAAACGCTGGCAACCGTTCAGTCTATTTATGAGAAACTGATTCTTGCCGGTTTTGACCGAAAGGATTATCTTCTGGCGCTTGGCGGTGGCGTAACCGGGGATATGACGGGTTATGCGGCCGCTACTTTTCTGCGCGGTATTCGGTTTATTCAGGTGCCGACGACGCTGTTGGCCCAGATTGACAGCAGCATCGGAGGAAAGACAGGAGTCGATTTCGATCAGTATAAAAATATGGTTGGAGCATTCCATCAACCGGCACTTGTATACATTAATATCAATGTTTTAAAGGCCCTTCCAGAGAAACAGTTTGCAAACGGAATGGCAGAGTTATTAAAGCACGGGATCATTTTGGACGCTGATTTTTACGAGTGGACGATTGCGCATATGGATGAAATTGAAAGCCGCAATCCGGAAATATTGCGTGCAATGGTGGCGAAATCTTGTCAGATCAAACAGTATGTGGTTGAGAAAGACCCGACAGAAAAAGGAGATCGTGCTTTGCTCAATTTCGGACACACGATTGGCCATGCGATTGAAAAACTAAAACATTTTGAGATGCTGCATGGGGAATGCGTTGCACTTGGCTGTGTTGCAGCTGCTTACATTTCCTGGTGCAGAGGCTTGATTGATGAGAATGAATTTTATGAAATACGGGATATGAATGTGGGATTCGGGTTACCGATTTCTTTTGATGGTTTGGATTCTGAGGCAATTGTGGAAGCAACCAGAAAAGATAAAAAAATGGATGCCGGCAAAATTCGATTTATTTTACTAAAAAAACTGGGACATGCATACATAGATATGACGGTGACGGAAAAGGAAATGCTGGATGCCGTTAATTTTCTGAATGCAGACGCGTAAGAACCAAAATAATTCTGAAAGGTCAGATACGGAGAAAGGCGGCAAGAAGATGGAATACCAATATGAGAACTGCAAAAAAAAAGGAAAACGGTGCATGTTTGGCGCACTGTCCGTTTTGTTGCTTTTGCTGTTTGACCAAATTACGAAATATTCCGCACAGAGCCTTCTTGCAGGAAAGAAGAGTGTTTCAGTTATTCCTGGTGTATTTCAGCTGTTTTATCTGGAAAACAGAGGCGCCGCCTTTGGAATGTTTGCGAACCGGCAGGCCTTTTTTATCCTGGTTGCTGCTGTGATGACGGCTGTTGCGGTATTTGTATATCTGAGATTGCCTCAGGAGAAACATTATTATTTGCTGCGCTGTGTCTGTGTTTTGATTGCCGCAGGCGCCGTGGGGAATATGCTAGACCGTATATTACATGGGTATGTAATTGATTTTTTATATGTATCACTGATTGATTTCCCGGTATTTAACGTTGCAGACTGTTATGTCTGTATCGGAGCTGCACTTGGCGTTGTGGCCATCTTTACCTTATATAAAGAGGATGATTTTAAATTTTTGAATCCATTTGGACAGAACAACCGATCAAATGGAAAACCAGATTAAAATTTGTATCCTCGATATTGGAATACAGATTTGGATCGAAATAGCGAACTTCAGATGGGAATAAATGAAACGAGGGAACAGTGGATAAAATTATCGAAGCATATAAATGGGAGCAGCCAGATGGCGACAGTAGTGTTTTTTTAATTACAGAACAGATGACTGGCCAGAGAATTGATCGTATTTTGGCAGAGCAATTTCCGGATGTTACACGTTCTTATCTGCAAAAGCTCATTCGTGAGAAGTGTGTAAAGATCAATGAAAAAGTGATAAAGGCCAGCGCAAAGCCGGCAATAGGAGACCGAGTTTCCGTGTTTTTTCCGGAAGCAGAGGAATTGCAGATTGTACCAGAGGATATTCCTCTGGATATTTTATATGAGGATTCGGACCTGATTATTGTAAATAAACCAAAAGGAATGGTCGTTCATCCTGCGGCAGGGCATTACAGCAAAACGCTGGTGAATGCATTGATGTACCACTGTCAGAACAGCCTGTCCGGCATCAATGGTGTCATGAGACCCGGAATTGTTCACCGGATTGATCAGAATACGACCGGTTCCCTGATTGTCTGCAAGAATGATATGGCACATCAGGCGATTGCACAGCAGCTCAGCGTGCATTCGATTACAAGAAAATACCGTGCGATTGTGTATGGACGGCTGACTGAGGACGGTACTATTCGTACGACGATTGGTAGGCATCCCCAAAAGCGCAAGGAGATGGCCGTCAATGTCCCCCAAGGAAAGACGGCTGTCACCCATTATCACGTTCTGGAGCTGTTTGACAAATTTACTTATATCGAGTGTCAGCTGGAGACAGGGCGTACGCATCAGATCCGAGTGCATATGAAAAGCATCGGCCATCCAATTCTGGGAGACGACGTGTATGGTCCGTCCAAGTGCCCGTTTTCAGGTTTGCAAGGGCAGACGCTGCATGCTATGACAATTGGGTTCCTTCATCCCTCTACAAAAGAGTATCTCGAGGTGGAGGCGCCTCTGCCCCTCTATTTTACGGATTTACTGAATAAGCTTCGATCTGTCTGAGAACTGTTTGGCGAAACCAGATGTCAGGTTGTCGGTACACTGGATATTACAGATTTTGTCCGTTGTTTTTTGGGAACACGTACTTTCCAGGCAGGAAGTTCGCTGTTTAAAATAGCGGTAAACATGCGTTCTTTTGTCCCAGGGTGTTCGTGACTGAGCTGCACAATCAGATCTTTTGCGTATTCACGCTGGGTAAAACCGTCTGCAGGACAGGGATTTTTTGCAATCGGAAGGTGATACAAGTTCATAAAGCCTTTTACATCTGCCTCGTCTACGTAGATCAGAGGACGGATCAGCGTCAAATCCATCCGGTCCAGATAAGTAACCGGTGAAAACGTATGGATACGGCCTTCCAGGATAAGGGACATCAGGAGCGTTTCTACCACATCGTCTTTATGATGGGCATATGCAAGCTTATTGCAGCCCAGTTCTTTTGCTTTTTCGTTGAAGGCACCTTTTCTCATTTTGGCGCACAGAGAACATGGATTTTCTTCTTTGCGTTCTTTAAAAATAATGTTGCCGATTTCCGTTTCAACAATTGTATAGGGCACGTCCAGCTCCTGGCAGAGTGCTTTTATTGGCTCCAGATGAAAGCCTACAAAGCCGAGGTTGACTGTTATTGCCTCAATCGAAAAAGGGGCCGGATAAAAGCGTCTGAGCGCGCTCAGAGCATAGAGCAGTGTCAGGCTGTCTTTTCCGCCGGAAATACCGACCGCAATTTTATCTCCTGGCTGTATCATCTGGAATTCATCTATCGCTTTGCGTGTCAGGCTCAGCAGTTTCTGTAATTTCATGGAAAACTCCTTTTTTCACTAATATTTTTCTTTTTGTTTCGGCTTTTATCATAGCTGAAATAAAGGCAGATGACAACCATGAAAAATGAAAAATAAAGTATAATTGGTTGACCCATACGATGTTTTCAGGTAGACTAATTGTAGAATAGTATCATGGATTTTTAGGACAGGAGATAGGATATGAAATTAATAATTCAGAGAGTTTCAGAGGCCAGTGTAACCGTGGATGGACGGACAACCGGTTCCATCGGAAAGGGATTTCTGGTTCTGATCGGAGTGGGACAGGCAGATACAAAGGAGGATGCCGATTTTTATATTCGGAAAATGTTGGGACTTCGCATTTTTGAAGATGAACAGGGAAAAACAAACCTTTCTTTGCGGGATGTAAACGGAGAATTGCTTCTCGTATCGCAGTTTACCCTGTATGCCAATTGTAAAAAGGGAAACAGGCCAAGCTTTGTTGATGCCGGAGCTCCGGATATGGCAGAGGCACTTTATGAGTACATTATTGAAGAATGCAAAAAACAGGTGCCAGTAGTGGAATGTGGAGAATTTGGCGCAGATATGAAGGTTCGTCTCTGCAATGACGGTCCGTTTACTGTGATACTTGATGAAAGTATCCGGCATTAAAAAACATTTACAGGTAATTGCGGACAAGTTCGCAATCCGATACAAACAAGGAGGGAATTATGGACAATTTTACATTTTACAGCCCAACATATTTTGTGTTTGGCAAAGGAACTGAAAATGAGGCGGGTCATTATGTGAAACGCTTTGGAGGAACTCGAGTATTGCTTCATTATGGCGGAGGCAGCGTGATACGCTCCGGTCTTCTGGACCGCGTGAAGGCCTCACTGGAGAAGGAAGGGCTGTTCTGGGCAGAGCTTGGAGGTGTTCAGCCAAATCCGAGAAGCGGCCTGGTTTATAAAGGAATTGAGCTTTGCCGTAAAGAAAACATAGACTTTATTCTGGCTGTAGGCGGCGGAAGCACGATTGATTCATCGAAGGCAATTTCCATCGGAACACCGTATCAGGGAGATTTCTGGGATTTTTATGCCGGAAAGGCAGAAGCAAAAACATCGCTTCCCGTTGCCTCTGTGCTGACGATTGCAGCGGCAGGCAGTGAGGGCAGCGATGGTTCTGTAATCACGCAGGAAAACGGGATGTACAAACGCGGGTATGGCAGTGAGCTGATTCGCCCTGTTTTTGCAATCATGAATCCGGAGCTTACGATGACACTGCCGCCGTATCAGACGGCCAGCGGCTGTACTGATATCATGGCTCATGTCTTTGAACGCTATTTTACCAATACGAGAAACGTTGAGATTACAGACCGGTTATGTGAAGGGATTCTCAAAACAATCATCAAAGAACTGCCAAAGGTACTGGAAAACCCGAATGATTATGAAGCGCGTGCAAATATTATGTGGGCAGGTACTCTGGCACACAACGATGTTTGCGGCGTTGGAAGAGAGCAGGACTGGGCAAGTCACAATCTGGAACATGAGCTTTCTGCCCTGTATGACTGCGCACATGGCGCGGGTCTTGCAGTCATGTTCCCTGCCTGGATGACCTATGTGATGCGTCATGATGTGAACCGCTTTGCGCAGTTTGCCGTGCGCGTCTGGGGATGCGAAATGAACTTCGAAAATCCGGAAGAGACAGCAAAAGAGGGCATTGCGCGTACCAGAGCCTTTTTCCATTCCATCGGAATGCCGACTTCTTTTGCAGAGCTTGGCGCAAAAGAGGAGGACATCCCGAAGCTGCTTGAAACGCTTCAGATTGAGGGCCGGACAGAGGGCTTCTTTATGAAACTCGGCCCAAAGGAATGTGAAGCGATTTACCATCTGGCTTGCAGAGAATAAAACTTCATAAATGAAAAAGCAGTCAGAATAAGTTGACGTAATAAAATTATGTTAACTTATTCTGACTAAAATCTAATATTATGATTCACGGAGTCGTACAGCAGAAGCTGCCTTTCTGCGGCGGTCTTCGTCCATGGCTGCGTAATGCTTTCTGGTCGTATTGACATCTTTATGACCCAGTACATCCGCAACCAGATAGATATCCCCGGTTTCTTTATACAGGCTCGTGCCATACGTACTGCGCAGCTTATGCGGCGTGATTTTTTTTGTGGTCGTAATTTCACGTGCATATTTTTTGACCATATTTTCTACGGCCTGTACGCCAATTCTTTTGCGCTGGGTAGAATAGAAGAGCGCATTCTCATTTCCGGCTACCGGCGTGATATTTTCCCGAACTTCAAGATAGTTCAGAAGAGCTTCCTCAACCTCCTCGCCAAAATAAACCATCATTTCAGATCCGCCTTTTCGGACGACACGGATTCCGCCGTTCTTAAAATCAATATCGTTTACATCAAGGCCAACACACTCGGAAACACGGATTCCGGTGCCGAGTAAAAGTGTGACAATGGCCAGATCACGTAACTTTGTTTTTTCATAATACAGTTTTTTCTGACCGGTCAGATGATCGCCGCAATGCTCAATATAGTCAAGCAACTCAGCCGTTTCGTCCGCATCCAGACGGACAATGGTCTTATCGTGGAGCTTTGGCATATCGACCAGAAGGGTCGGATTCGTCTTAATCATTTCACGCTTAAAATAATAGGCATAAAAACTGCGCAGCGCTGACATTTTTCGTTTCAGGCCGCGTTCCCCGTTTGTCAGAGTTTTATCGTCCGTCTGGTAGACTTTTAAATATTCCTGATATTCCTCGATATCCACAGCCTGCAGCTGATCAAGTACATCTACAGTCAGATCCGTGACAGACTTATTTTTAAAAACCGGATTCTCTGAGAAAAGAAATTGAAAGAAAATGCGGATATCGTAGGCATAGGAAATGCGGGTCCGCGTGCTGGTTGTCGGTTCAATGGCACGAAAATAATCCTTCGCAAACGGAGGCAGTGTTTTCAAAACCTCACGCAGACGAAGGATATTGTCGATGTTTACCTGTTCATGATAAGAAATTTGTTTGTCCATAATGCGTATCTGAAAAATCCCTTCCCATCTATTTGAAAAACATGTGTTTGTCGTATAGATGTATTTTAAATCAGTATACTACTGATCCGGGGATTTGTCAATGAATATACGTGTTTTATCGCTGCTTCCCAGCTTTTACAGATCTTTGAAAGAATAAATTACGGAAACAATTAAACTTCTATATGAATGCGGTTCAGATCGTTTGCATGCAGCTCGCCTTTTGAACCGACTACGCCAACCAGGTAATATTCCTTGGTAATCGGATCTTGCGTAAATTCATGAAGCAAAGCAAAATTTTCAATTTCACCGGTTGATCCAATATGCATACGCGGTCCTGTGCAGTGATAAATGTCGTCGCCGATCGAAATGTTTTTATCATCTACATAAGAAATCGGCAGATCTTTTTCAATTGCCGCTTTGATCTCCTTTTCCAGTTCGATCAGATTTACGTCAGGTTTTGTGTCAAACACTAAAATAAATCCATGCTTTACATCCCTGTGTGAAAAACGTGAAATCCCGTGTGATTCGAGGATATGGCCGCACAAATCTTCCGCAGAATGTACCATTTTGCGGTCGTGAATTGTGTGGAATACGCTCTCAGCGATATCCTGTGGCTCGGGGCCGAACATATTGGGCCGCGTGATAATAATCTCGCTGCCCACACCGATCAACAGGTGTGCATTTACCCCTAAAAGCGGATAAATCAGGTCAAAATGTTCCACCACAACGCGTTTTCCGGCATTGATTGCCTCTAAAATTGCATCCTTCAGCTGCCACATTTGCGTAAAGGCAGATTCAAAGCGAATATCAATATGATAGGTGTGCGGACTGTAAAAGGCGCCGGAATCCTGTGTCAGAATCGGAAGCGGACGTATGTTGACGCCTTCATCGTCATTGGTCAGCTCAAGGCCGGGGAACATGCCTTTTACCAGCATGCTCTTCCCGGACCCGGCTTCGCCGACAATGCCGATCAGTTTATCAAAAGGGCTCAGATACTGCTGCGCGATCTGCATCCCGAGATCACTCATACGGGTACGTCCACGTGGAGCAAAATAAACGCTGTATAGATGATTTTGTTGCATTCGTGCAGAGTATGGCATAAGAATCCCCTTTCTATGTTGTCCTTCCTATTCTCCTGTTATTTTAAGAAAGAAAACGACTTCTGTCCAGAATGATTTCAGATATCGACTACAATATCAAGCAGCGGCGCATGCTGCTGGGCTCCATATACGTCTGTTTCGCCGAGATCACCGGAACAGATCGGGCGTTTGATTGTGACTTTGATTGATTTTGCCGGCTTAAATTCAATAATATTGATAATTTTATCCGGTGTAATTTTATAGAGATCGCAGATGAGCTCTTCATTGATCGCTCCGGCGGCGCATACTCGCTCAAAATCGTCAAATGTTTTGAACATAATGTCCAGAGTCAGCTCATAAGGGCCGGAGTTTTTACTGCGCACAACATCAGTAATATCGGTCAGTCTTGTTTTCATGGCACTTCTCTCCTCCTTAACCTTAAATAGAAACAATTTCGATCGGGAACAGGGCCGTCGGGTCTTCTGTCTCGATAATATGATACATGCTGAAGACGTAAACGCGTCCCGCATGGAAATCACTCGGTGAGAATGGGAAAGCCAGGTTGCCTGCTGTTGCGCGACGGCCTTCGTATCCATAATGCAGCATCGTGGAACGGGCAGATGCGCAGATTGTATCAGCCTGCTCCTGTGTCTCAGCCACTACCTCAATCACAATACCAAGCTCGTGCGGCTGTGCATTTTTGATCGGTTCCAGATCGCCCATGACACCATTCTTTCCGTAAATGGTGAAATTCAGGCTGTATTTATAACCTTTATCCCGATAGTTGTCAGTAACGCGGTCACGAACACCCTGAACGATGTCGTCTATTTTCTGAATCATAATCGGATCGCGCGTGCCGGCTACGGACACGGTGCGATAACCGATGCATTTTGCACCCTCGAGTTTCACGGTGTATTTCGGAGCTGTCACATAACGGCTGCCTTTTACTTTTACTGTATTTTCCGAATCCTGCTCAAATGTGGTGTCAGTCAGATCAAGATGACCGCCCGGACCGGGCAGAATATACGGATTTGTTTTTTCATAAAGCGTATGTGCGGCCACGGACAACGTGGTACATTTGCGCACAGAGGACAATGGCTCTACGCGGAAATAGTCTTCTCCGAGATAGCCAAACATACAGTCAGAGCCGCTTCCAGGTGTTGCGCAGATGGATGCACATTCGAGAATTTTGCCAAGGTGAATTGCCAGCCCTTTATCGTATCCTTTGCGGATTGCCGGGGCTGCAAATACAGTCGGATCATAGGCACGTCCGGCTAGTACCACCTGCACTTCTTCATCAAGCGCTTTCATGATCGGTTCTACGCCCATCTGCCCCACAATGTGCGTCGTGCTTTCAATCTCCTCTTCCGTAAGCGGAGGCGCAGGATCAAGCGGAGTGATTTTCCCCTCTGCCAGCGCTTTCTTCATCTTTTCTTTGTCCATATCAGCGTGAATCAATGCCATTTTAAAATGCAGATCATGCTCTCTGGCAATCTCACGGATGATATCTGCGCACCATTCCAGATGCGGTTCCGCACCAGAGCCACCGGCTGTACCGATGACAACCGGGATACCATCCCTGACGCCGGTGCAGATCATAATTTCCAGGTCACGCTTCACTGCGCCGCGGTCGGTAAAGGATACGCCCTCTCCCAGATAAAACGGTCCTGGATCCGTGGAACCTGCATCTACCGCGATCAGATCCGGTTTGCGTTTCATTCCCTCTTCAAATGATTCGATCGGAAATCCGTAGCCGAGAATGGCTGTGGCTGATAAAATTCGAAACTCTTCTCTCACGATGCCGCCTCCTTACTTTGATGCTTTTAATGCGCTGCGTACGGCAAGAATACGCTGCATTTCGTTGTAAACGATCATATACCCTTCATCTACGCCCATACCCGGCTTTGCCAGAATCTGATCCGGCTGCACGGCCATCGCAATATTTACACAGACCTGAGCTGATCGGTCGGTTTCATTACACGTGCCGCCCTGGTAAGCGCCAATTCCTTTTTCCTTGCAGTAAAGTACCGCTTCTGCAATATTATTGATACCGCCAAGATCCGGGGTCTTAATCTGTACCATATGGCCTGCCTTGTGATCTGCAAAATACTTGATATCTTCAAGTGTATTGCACCACTCGTCGGCTACCAGCTCCACATCAATACCACGCTCGTCAACAACACGTGTCAGCTCTGCAAGTGCTTTCATCTGCAACTCTCGGTCCTCGACATCCATCGGGCCTTCGATGCGGAGATGGAACGGCTTTGCAATCGCCTCAAGTTTTGCCAGATAATCAGCCATCGCTTCGTAATTATCGTTGCCGAATGCTGCACCGATGGTACCGTATACGTCAATATGGAATACCGGAAAATAATCTTCGCGGGTGCGAAGGGCCAGAACGCGGTCTCGCAGCCATCCTACGTACTCTTCCAGCAGCTCGCCATGCTCTCCCAGCTTTGTCTTTACGTTATTGATCAGAGCGTGTGGAAGGATATCTGCCTGCTTGATGATCATTTTGTCTGAATTTTCATAGCGGTTATCGCCGGACTGCGTAAAAATCGGAATCTCTTTCTCAGACACAGTAGTATCATATTCTTCGGCAATCACGTCGCACATCATTTTATGCTGCGCTTTTGCAACAGCGTCCAGAATCGCCTGTGTCACACCGTAACGGATGGCGGTATGGAATTTCTTTCCGGCCTTCTCCGGGTGGTCTACCATCTCAGCCAGGCGCCGGAAACTGTCTGCCTCCTGGCCCACCAGCATCGGTTTGATTTCTGTTTCAATAACAGGAATAAAATCCTCTGCCAGAAACAACGGGTCACGTCCGCCGGCTCCGGAATACTGAACCGCGGCGCAGTCACCGTAGGAAATCTGGCCGTCTTCCAGCACGAGCATAACAGAGATTGCCTCTCCTGCCTGCCGGATTGCAGTAAATCCGTCTGTTACAGGCGCTCCTTTATAAGCAGCGCCATCGGAAACAGCCCCTTTTTTAATGGCTCTTTGATCGTCAAAGAAAAATCCGGTTCTGCCTTTTGCGCAGATCATGTTTACAATTTTCATGATATTAACAACTCCTTTTCATGCTTACATTGTCCTGATGACGGGCATTTGCAAGCTCTATGTACTGTTATCATTTTTAACTATTTTTTGCTTTGTTGTTTGTCTTGTCAGCCTCTCGGTCTTCCTACAAGCCGGCCTTTGCTGATGGCATAAACATCGTCAATTGCCATCTGGAAAGAGGCTTTTCGCTTTTCAAATTTTGCTCTCTCTTCTATTTTTCCGTGATTGAAATCAACAAGCTCCTTTGTAAACGGTAGATTTCCCATTGTCAGAATGCGGACCGCTCCATTGTTGTCACGTACCGGAAGCATCTGACCTGCATTATAGCGGGACGGCGCAAACGGAACATCGAGTACACCTGCCTGGAATGCGCGCACTGTGCCAAGCGCAATATCACCTCCGCCGAGTTCAAAGCATTTATCCATAAGACATTTTGTCTCTGCTGTGATAATTTCTTTTTCTTCCTGAAGCGAAATTTCATCGACCGTCTGATCACGCAGCATAGATATAATCTGTTTTGTACAGCGCAGTCCCTGTGCATTTGCCTCCGCGGTTGGAATCCCCATCGCCTCGTGCGGTGTTTTCACGATCACCTTTGTTGCGTGAGAGAGAGCTGCTGCGGCACTTCCCCAGGAAATTACACCGAATGCCTGCGCTTCATCCTGCGGGAATCCGCCCATCCACTGATGTAAAACAGTAGTAACCGTTACGTCGGTGTAGCCGTACTGATGCAGGTACTCTTCGGTCAGAGTTTCCAGCGTACGAATTGCAGCGACATCCTGAATCAGATTCCCGCACTGACCATATCCGACTGTAATATTCTTAACACCCTGTTCTGCTGCCAGCAATGCTTCTATAATTGCAACCGTATGGGAAATACACGGCGGAACAAGTGTTCCGGTCAGGGGACCGTAAGGCTCACGGTTGATGGAAATGCCTGCCTCCTCATAAATGCCCGTCAGCCGGTCACAATACTGCCAGTCTGCAATGGTACGCTCAATCGGAACGCTTTTTGCATAAGGGATATTGTAGGAAATGCCGCCGCCTTCATAGCTCGTAAATCCTGCGGCGTAAACAATCTCTGTCAAAAGGCGTGCATCCGGCGTACCATGACGAATCTGAAGCGGTACGTCGATTGCCTCTATCACCTGACGGCATGCCGATACGCCGTGGTTAACAGCCGGAAAACCATTCAGCATGGATTTATCCGCTTTGATTGACTCTTCGATTCCGACTGCTGCTTCTTTATACCGGTTCTGACGCGTGTAGCTGTCAATCGTCGTCGGGAGTAGGTCTGCTCCGCCGCTGTTTTGCAGATGAGTCAGCAGTTCAATATGTTTCTGGATCAGCGGAACACCTGCACGGGGCTGTACCAGTGTCGTTCTATTTGCTTTTGCCTCATTCAACTTTTTGCTGAAAATCTTTTTATCCGGCAGAGATTTGTGAAATGCAAAAGCTTCTTCCAGATTCACTTCCTGTCCGGTTGGCCACTGATTCAGGACGTCCTGGCGGATACTGTAAAATTCTTCATCCGCCAAACGTTTGTTTTTGATTTCCATTTAAGTTCCTCCTGTTATCTGGTCGCTCTGACCAGTTCTTTTTTCATGATCTTTAAAGCTGTATCCGGGTAATACTGCCCAAGCAGTCCCATTGCTGCCAGAATATAATTGCGGTCTACCAGAAATTCAGCGCGTACCGGGCGCAAAGAACCAGGGTAATTTGGGTCCTGCAAGCTGTGTGCTGCGATTTCTCCCGTTCGTTTTGTGTGAATGATCGCGCCTCCGGTGACAACGACATTTCGGACTTCGGTCAAATCCTTTCCGGCCTGTGAATAAGCAAGCCCCATCGGCGTATATACAGGCTCAAGCGTTCCTGCATGACGTGTCATCGCCGTCTCGACTGCAAGGGATGCCAGCGCAAAATCAAGCCGCTCCCACTCTTCATCGTTTGGAAGCTGTTCTGTATTTTCAGAAAGAAAACGAATCATTTCCTCTGCGCGCCTGGCATCAATTCCGGACAGTCTGCTGATACGCTCTATACCGGATGCTTCCACAATTCCCCAGATGCTATAACGCATTCCGATGTCACCTTCTACTGTTCGTTTTGCGTAAGGCTCCATCAGACCTTTGACAATCGTATTTGCCTGAACGGGTCTTCCGTCGGCAATCGAGTAAACATCCGTCGTCGCTCCTCCAAGGTCGATAGCCGCAAGCTCTCCGATTCCGGATTCGGATTCGGTTCCTTCTGCCAGAAGCTGCATAGCTGCCATCATAGCCGCCGGGGTCGGCATCAGGATACCCGAAATCAATTCAGTGGCTTTGCTGAGGCCCTTTGCCTGAATAATTCTGTTTAAAAAAATCTGGCGTATTTCCTGTTGTGCCGGCTCAATATTCAGTTCATTAAATTTTGGCATTACATTTTCACAGACATGTGTTTCCCAGTTTTCCAAAAGCTCCTCACATTCATCCGCACAGTTGCGGTTACCGGCAATTACGACAGGACAGAACGGCTCTGTCTGAGAAAGCTTTTTTGCGTTGCTCAAAATACATTTGCTGTTGCCGCCGTCTGTACCCCCCACCAGTAAAATCATATCAGGCCGACTTGCAGTAATCTCCGCAATATCTTTTTTTGTCAGCTCATAAGAATAGACCCGGATGACCTTCGCTCCTGCGCCAAGCGATGCCTGTCTCGCTGCTTCCGCTGTCAGCTCCGGCACCAGACCGCTCGTTATCATCCGCAACCCTCCTGCTGCTGAAGAACACGCATAACGCTCTGCAAAATCCAGTTTTCCGGTTTTCTGTTCCAAAATATTCAAAGCTTTCTGAAGGCCTTCCCCGATGTCAGTCTGCACTGTCGTATAGCTGCTGGCGGTTCCAAGCAGCACTTCCTGCCCAACATCGACGGCAGTCACCTTCGTATATGTACTCCCAAAATCAATCAGCAATACCGGTTTCATCGTACCCTCTCTTATTCCTCATATTCTTCGGGAGGCTGCACGTTCAAATCCTCATACAGTGCCTCGATTGTTGTTTCAGGTGGTGTGCCCGGTCCAAATACACGGTCAAAGCCCATCGCCTTAAAGCGTTTTTCCACTTCATCAAAAACCTGTTTTCCGACTACGATGTTGCCGCCCACGTAGAGCAAAATGCCTTCAAGCCCCGCCTCATTACATTTTTCACGCATACCGCGGCAGTCCAGCTCTCCATGCCCATACAGAGAAGAAACCACGATTGCATCAGCATTCGCTTCAATTGCCGCATTGATATACTCTTCCTGCGACACCATTACTCCAAGGTTGACACAGTTAAATCCCGCACCAGTAAATGCATGATACAAAATCTTATTGCCAACCGCATGAACGTCAGCGCCGATGACGCCCATGACTAAAGTTTTCTTTTCCATAGCACACCTCTTATTGTTTTGTATGAATAGTTATAATTGAACTATAACTTTATACTAATATATGATTCAATAGGTGTCAATATTTTTTTGAAACTTTTATTTTTTCTGTATTTACTGTATATTTTCCTCTTAAATTATTGGAATAATCTTTTTAAATTGATATAGTACAAATAGAAATTATTAAAAAAAGTAGTTTGATAGCAATAACCATTCGTAGATAAATGAATCGATTCCACCTATCAGATACATGCGTTTCAACCTCCGACAAGAATGCCCCTCCCAGGCTGCTGCCGTTTTCATTTCCTTTGCCGGAACCTTTATAAATAGGTCGGATTTTCATTAGGCTTACCATGCTGTATCTTACCAAAGTAGAGATAGTTGCTCAGGAACTTATAGGAATCATATGGCTCATCCTCGAGGCCCAGATAATACTTAGTAAACAGGAAACCGCCTGTTCTATTCTTGGTATTCAGAGAACCGATGGCACTTGCGCTATTCTTCTCCACATTGTTATGTACAGCGATTACGCTCTGAGGATTGGACGAATATTCCTTACCACGAGCAATAACATACATCTCATTGTACTTTTCCCATCAGCCGCGGCGCTTCGGCGCTTCTGCTAGTGCCTGCGCATCGGACGCCTGATAGCCAACCTGAGCTGTGTAACTGCGTACCTCTGACTGGAAGGACTCATTCAGCAAATCGGAAACTGCCAGATAAAAGCATTATTTCCGGACTAATTCGTATTATACATAACATAATTCATAATTTTATATTGTGACAAAACTCAGACAAAATTGGATAGAATTTAGATATCTTTGACTCAATCAAAGCCTACTATTCGTTTAACGGATGGTTTTTTTACAATTCTCGCCAAATCAGAATTAAAAAAACAGCCGGAAGAAAGTATTTAACTCTCTTCCAGCTGTTTTTCATGATTTTATATTACTCAGATAAAACATAAGGTGCTTCATTCACCTGTGCATACATCCAGTCAAGCACTGTCGCATTGGTGTATGCTCCATTCCATCCCCAGTGAGCTGCATAGCAAACGGAACCCGGAATGAAAGAAGTCATCATATCATTGGCTCCCATTGCTTCTGCTGCTGCAATCTGATCCAGAGCCAGCTGATCTGCCGCTGCGCCTCGCAGCTGTCCATTCCACATCAGTTCGCCTTCTTCTCCGTAACCATCATAAACAGGTATGCCATACTTTTCCTGTACATCTGCCGCACTGATTGCCAGACGCTCACCCTTTAACCAGGTATCAATGCCTTCTGCCGCTGTTCTGGAATTGTCTTCATAACCAGTGAACCACCAGCAAGGCATTTCTTCAAAGAACATGGCCATCTTTTCTGCTGCTACTTCTCTATCCTTATATATTGTATACGGATCATATGCTGTGGACATCTGAGCAGCAAACAGATCCATATGCGCCTCCATCATAGAAAGCATCGGTTTTGCACCGGAAGCCAGACCTACTGCATAGATACGGGAGGTATCTACATTGTAATCTGAGATAATTTTCTCAATGATACCGAAATATTTCTGCTGAAGCGGGCTTGTCGCAAAGTCCATATTTCCCCAGCCTCCTTCCGGATCACTTGCACATGCCAGAGTTACAACAAAGGACGGATTCTTTTCCTGATTTTCAGGCATTCCCCATACAACACAGTCCGGATGTGTAAACAATGCTCCACGGTATTTTCCTGTCCAGTCAGAGTAACCGTAATCACCTGCGGAAAAATGTACCACCAGCGGAAGGTCTGCCAGATTTGCGTCTTTGGCATCATATCCTTCCGGAATATACAGCAGATATCCGATATTTTCATAGTCAAAATATGTAAAATCATCTGTTCCTATACAAATTTCATTTGTTGTGGAAACAAAACAGCTATGATCCCCTACCGGAGCAGATGCCGGAATAATTGCGCCCGAGCAGGTTTCAATATCATTTACCTGATAGAACTGGAATTCCGGAATCTGATCCCTACGATTTGCAGTCGGGTTGAACGTAACGTAGGAAGTATAAGAGAAGTAGTTCTCGCTCTCCAGGCCCAGATTCAGGAACACGTACTTTCCTTTCACCTGCACATCATCCTTCTTGCCACTGTTATTTACATATACGGATACAATATCACGGTCGTTCGCCAGCATATACGTCACCGTTCCAGGATACTGCATATTCTGCGGAACGGAAATTGCCGGAATCTCCTCTGAGTACTCCAGTCTCAGCGCGGTTACCGTCTCACCCCACTCCAAAACCTCAGTTACAATGCTCGCCTCCACCAAATGAGGCCCCTGTTCTTCTGCTTCTGATGCGCATACATTCATTCGCAGAGCAAACATCAGCACAAACATAACCATCCATCTAAAACGCTTCATTTTTTCCTCCTGCTATTTTATTTTTTGTCTTTTGACCAATTTATTATAGCAATTTTCCACGTTTTTGAGATTTATCAAAATTTGCGTTTAGATTGTAAATTTTTGTTCTTCGAATAGATGCTGCCCTCAAATTTTTCAGCTGTTGTTTCTGATTCGGTTTTATAAATATCTTGCCGTTTGTACGCTCTCGATTTTCTCCTGTACATTTAAAAGGGAACCACCGTCGATCTGATAATTATAACGGATCACTGTTTTTCCCTGTTGTTCTGCTTTGCGGATCGCATCTCCTTCTGTACGGTTGCAGAACAGAAGGTAATCGTTCGGAACAATAATGACATCTTTGTATTCAAGGAAGACCTCAAGCTGTACCATGCTTCCAAACAGATACGTCTCCACATCTTTGCAGGACAGCTCCAGATTTTGCATACTTCCGCGGATAATGTTGGAATATGTCTCACTTGCACAGACAATACCAACAGATTTTCCGCTGATTAAAGCCATTTTGGCCACGGTTGGACCACTTGGCGCTGTCACAACCTGAATCAGCTTCTCTTTATTCGATACAACGCTGCCAAGCTGCGCTGCATGTGTGGAAGTTGTGACAATCAGATCAGCAAAATCATCCATAACGAATGGTTTCTTTAAAGCATCTGACAGAAGCAGCTTATGTGCTTCGATATTCGGAAAAACGGAAATCTGATTGATGATATTCGCCAGGGTTTCCGGATTGCAGTCAATAAAAATAATGCAGACATTATTATCGCGCTCCATCCGTTCACGAAGCTTCAGATTGAAAAACATCTGAATTTCCTGGTGCGAAAAGGAAAGGGCCTCCATTTCATCCAGAAGGTCTTCAATTGCGGCGATTGCCCGGGCTTTGGAGCTGCTGTTTTGTGTGGCTAGCTCCTGTACAAAGGTACCTCTCCCACGGGTCATTTTGAGCATGCCTTTTCGTTCCAATTCTTCATAGGCATGTTTTACAGTTCCCCGGGCAATACCTGTCTGTTCTGCCAGTTCGCGAACCGTAGGCAATTTCTGACCTGATGGAAGCTCACCGTTTTGTACTTTATCTGTAATCTGGCTCACCAGCTGCTGATAAATAGAAACGGAACTATTTTTATCAATGAAAAAATTCATACTATCACCCTCTGGATCAATTTTCCTTTCCTGCATATAAAAAGGCTTTTTCATGTATATGCTCTTACATAAATGCTCTCAATGCCACGATTCTGAAGCATTGAGAGCATGCTGATACCTATTATCGTACCGTTATCGTATAATCAATCGTATTCAGCAGATTGCCATCTACCGCATCATAAAATGCTACCTGGAAAGTAGTCTTTCCTGCTGCATAAAAGGTTGCATTAAAAGAACCGGAAGCATAGAATTCTGTAGTGTCAAAACCAACCATATTCGGATCTGTATTTTGAATGACTGCATAAGTGGCCGGCGTACCATCCATCATAATCTGGCCGGACGCAGTAGTTCCTGCTGTAATACCGGCAGATGTTTCGGATTTGTCAATATAGAAGCCATACTCTGTTGTCTGAATGGTCCAATATGGCTCAGAAAGAGCTTCTGAGTGTGCGCTGCCATCGGTTGTCATAAGTGAATCCTCTGAGAGCGTTACGTAGTAATTGGATGCCTGACCGAGTGGCTTGCTCAGATACACTGTGATCTTTGTACCTTCTGTCCAGCTCTTTTCCATCAACTCTTCGGAAGTCATTGGCTGAATGAGAACTTTGGATGTATCATCGAATTCTACTGTTTCAAGTACAGAATAATCAGCAGAATTATTTACGGAAAGGGAACCTGTACCGGCTGTAATATCTGTTCTTGGAAGATAGATATTCAGCTCATTCTGGCCGGCAAAATAGGATGCATAGTTGTTTTCCGCAGATGTCATAGGGGCAAATACCATTTCTGACGTATAAATTGGCTGAGCAGTCTCATCCGGCGTCTCAACACCGATATCAAAGCCTCCGTCCAGCACACCGTCATCCGTATTCGGAAGTTCCGCGTCCGGAGCCTGTGTTTCCGGTTCAAGTGTAATTTCGCCGTCCGGAATCGGAGCCTCTGTATCCGGGTTCAGCGTGATCTCGCCATCAGTAGCCGGGGTCTCTGTATCCGGATTCAGTGTGATCTCGCCATCAGTAGCCGGGGTCTCTGTATCCGGATTCAGTGTGATCTCGCCATCAGTAGCCGGGGTCTCTGTATCCGGATTCAGTGTGCTTCCACTGCCATCTGTAGCCGGAATCTCAGGATTCGGATCACTGTAGGAGTCTGAATTGAAAATCTCAAATCCGCTGCTCGGGTCCGTCTGTGCAGGAGCTTCCGTTTCCGGAACAGTCGTCGGATCTGTCGCGTCAATAATCACGCCGCCGCCAAGCGCATCATCGTTTGTCTGATTCAAAATACTGTCAGGAGCTGCTGTCTGAAGCGTCTCTGTTTCATCCTCTTCCGGATCAGACTCCTCGTACTCTTCATCGCCTTCCTGCTTTGCAAGAAGATCGTTCATATTGGATTCCACTCTTTCAAGTGTCTCCTTCATCTGCTCGTAATCATAATCCTGCTGAGCAATCTGGGTGAGAAGATCTCTGAGCATCTCGCGGTCTTCTTCACTGAGACTGATGTTTTGCTCGTCTGCTACTTCGTTAATAATAATATCAATGTCATTGTCGCTGATGACATCTCCCTGTATTACCTGCTTTTTGCTTTCATTAACGATTTCTGTTGCCTGAATCTGACCAATATTGTTTGCAATGTTGGTTGTAGTGATCAGCTCTTTTGTGGCAACTTCTTTTTTGGTCGTGTCGAGGTTGATGCCTACGGCTGTTTCGTATGCCATAATAATACCGGTGAGTGCTCCAGTACCGGATACTTCAAACGGAGCTGCCGCAAGTACATCACAGTTCACAACACCAGATGTGGAAAGGGTGGTGGCAATCATATTACTCGTAACCCATGAGAGGTTTGCTGTCTTTACCTGAATACCGCCTGAGTTTGTCGGACTGACAAGAGCACAGCTGTATGTACGTGTGCCAATCTGCTCAAGCGGAACGTAAGATCCGAGATGGTTTCTTTCATCCTGATTTGTAATGGTAAGTGTCTGGATATTCTGACCATTTACACCAAAATAATTTAAAATGGCTGTTCTCTGCTGGTCATTCAGATCTGCTCCCAGAGTCAGCACTTTCCGACCGTCTGCATAAACAGATGTAGACGGAACAGCTGCGGCCAGGCAGATTACGCTGGTAAGCACTGCTAAAAATTTTCTTTTCATATACTCTCCTCGCTTTCTGAGCTTTCTCTTTTCTGTGAGCCGATTGGCAAAAGCCCCGCTCTTAGGAAAGATTATAACACCAGTTGTCTGGTAAAACAAGAAAACAAAATGTATGGAATTATTAACCTTTTATTAAAGGAAACATTTGTTTGCTTTTTTTTGAAAGATATGATATACTGAGGGAAACATATGTACGGGAGGAAATACCATGTCCGATAGAAAAATTACAGCAAAGCAGGAAGAGATTCTGGCATATATAAAAAATGAAATTCTCAAGCGGGGGTTTCCGCCTGCAGTACGTGAAATCTGTCAGGCAGTAGGCCTGAAATCGACTTCATCTGTGCACTCCCATCTGGAGTCACTTGAGAAAAACGGTTATATTCGCCGGGACCCCACTAAGCCGAGAGCGATTGAGATTTTGGATGATTCGTTCCAGATGGTACGACGAGAAATGGTCAATGTGCCGATTATAGGTACCGTTGCTGCCGGCCAGCCAATTCTGGCTGAGCAGAATATTGAGGGCTATTTCCCTGTACCATCTGAACTCATGCCGAACGCGCAGAGCTTTATTTTAAAAGTAAAAGGCGAGAGCATGATAAACGCAGGCATTCTCAACGGAGACAGCGTCATTGTGCAGCGGCAGTCGACCGCACGCAATGGTGAGATGGTCGTAGCTCTCGTAGAAGATTCTGCGACGGTCAAAACCTTTTATAAAGAGGACGGATATTACCGTCTTCAGCCGGAAAATGACACGATGGAGCCTATTATCGTAGAGGATTGTCAGATTCTTGGAAAGGTATTCGGAGTCTTTCGATTTTTTAATTAAAGCAAAAAAACGGAACTGCCACAATCTGATGTTACGATGTGACAGTTCCATTTTTGGTTATTTATGCCTGGAATCTCTTCAATAATCCTTCCAGCAATGCCTTTGGCATTGCGATATGGAATCCTGCCGGATTCAGCATATATCCGTTGGAATCTTTAATTAAAAGCTTGGAAAGCTCTGCGAATGGCACAGACAGAGCCTTAAAACGATTGTCCTTGTTGAACTTGGCAAGTTCTGTGGCGTCCGTAAAAATCGGCTGCATAATCTCTTCTTTTTGATTCTTGAGAATCGGCAGCTTGTACTTTCGATTCTGTAGCTTCTCCGTATCACTCTCGGGTCCTTCAAGCAGCTCGATCGGTACGATATAGCGACTCTTTACCAGATTGGCGGCAAATTCTTCTTCCAGCTCTTTCAGATTTTCTTTTTCTTCGTTCGGAACCGGCCGTGCTGCTTCCTGCATAAAATACAGACCGGTAAGCTGAAGCTGTTCATTCTGAAGCGGCTGCTGTTCTTTTGGAAGCTTGGAAAAATCCGGTTTGCGGATAAGCTCAGAAAGCTCCAATGTTTCTTTACCGCCCTCTCCTACAAGTACAAGCTCGTTTACGCCAATTGTATAGAGCATGGAAAAGAATCCAAGGAAACTTGGGTTTAGGTATTTCATTCCTTTTAACAGAACCTTTTTTTCCGTGTATGGCTTCGCAAATTCCTGAAGCTGTGCTTCATCGTCAAAAATCCATACCTGGTCATTGAAGGTCTCCGGATCACATACTACGAGGGGCATATTTGTGTAAGCACAGTATGCGACAATCATGCTCTCTTTTTTCTGGATGCTTTTAATTAAAAATGTTTTATCCATAGCCATTTCTTTTCTCCTGTCATTCGTTTAATTCATCAATGGTGGTTTGTTTGCCGTCGCACCAGATGCGTTCCAAATCATAAAACAACCTGTTTTCCGAATCAAAAACATGCACGATAATATCGCCGAAATCCTGTAAAATCCAGTTTGCCGTGCGGTACCCTTCCGTCTGTTTTGCCGGATAACCAGCTTTGTGGAGCGCCTCATCTACATTGTCTGCAAGTGCTTGTACCTGATTACGGTTTGTTCCGGAAGCAATAATAAAATAATCCGCCAGAACAGAAACTTCCTCGATATTGATAATTTTAATATCGACTGCTTTTTTATCCTCAAGCGCGTGGTATGCAATACGCGCCATTTTTTTGGCTTTCGAATCTGTCATGTTATGCCTCCTTTTTTTCGACAAGCTCTTTATAATAATTATATGCTACAATGGTCTGATTATCAAGACAGCTTTTTTCTTTTTCGAGATACATAATGGTATCGCGCATAGTCAGATATACAGCGCGATCAATATCCCGAAATGCCAGAGAACGGATTTCAGGAAGATTGGCGGCTTTGTTCCGCATTGGCTCTATATAATCTGCAATAAAAATAATCTTTTCCAGTAGTGTCATTTCTGCTTTTCCGGTTGTGTGGAATTCAATCGCGCTGAGGATCTCCGGATCTTCTACATGATATTTTTCTCTTGCAATGTATGCACCGATACGTGCATGTAAAAGATAGGGGGATTTCTGCTCGATTTCAGAGACCGGAATGTTTTTCTGCGCACACAGCTTTAGTTTTTTTGTGTTTGGAATACATTTTGCGCAGTCGTGGAGAAGGCCAGCCACCTGAGTGCGCTCGATATCCTCCCCATGGCACATTGCGAGTGAGGCGGCCGTGTACATCACTCCGAGCGTATGATGAAAACGCATTTCATCAATATATTTTTTCAATTTTTTCTGCATTTTCACGAGATTATAATTGGACATGATACCTCATCCTTTGCGCATAATAATTGTTGAAATTATTCAGTATCCTGATAGATCTGTTTTATTTTTATATAGTCTAATACCGGATCTGGCACAAAATATCTGACAGACCGTTTCTGACGCAGGCACTCTCGAAGCTTCGTGGAGGATATATCAAGATTTGGTGTGCCAAGTAGAAAGATTCTGGAACCAAACTTTGCATGAAGCTCTTTCATTTTTTCCTGCATTTTTTCTGTTTCAAGCTGATCACGGACTGCAACTAAAAGAATACAGCTGGCACTGATGAGTTCCGGATGTTTCCAGCTGTCAAATGACATCAGGGAATCAGCACCCATAATAAAATAGTAATCTGTATCCGGGTGCTTTTCTTTCATAAGGCGCAGCGTTTCGCAGGTGTAGGTAAAACCATTTCTGAGCATTTCCTCACAGTCCAAGGTGAAATGTGGGTTATCGCGAATTGCAAGCGCCGTCATATCCAGACGTTCCTGGTCAGAGGCGCCATCGTGTCGATGTTTTTTGTGAGGAGGATTGCCGGAAGGAAGAAAAAGCACTGACTCAAGCTGAAACTGCTCATACGCGCATTCCGCCAGAATCAGATGTCCGATATGAATTGGATCAAAGGTTCCTCCCATAATACCGATACGGTGTCTTATTTCAGAATTCATGTGACTTCCTCTTACAGATTTGCTGTACGACCGGTAAATTTAGGCTGGCAGCTTTTATTTTTTTCCCGCTTTTGGCAACTCAATTTTTTTCTTATTCTCTTTGCCTTCTTTGTACAGAACAATTTTCTTTCCTATAACCTGAACAACCTGAGCATGAGTCCGTTCTGCCACTGTCTGGGCCAGTTCGTTCGGGTCGTCCAGACAGTTCTGAAGTACGCTGACCTTAATCAACTCCCTGGCATCCAGTGCTTCCTGTATAGCAGCTGTATTTTCAGGCGTAAGACTGGACTTTCCTATCTGAAAAATAGGGTCCATTGTCATAGCGAGACTTTTTAAATATGCGCGTTGTTTGCTTGTCATGATATCCTCCTTCGCGCTTTCTACTCTTTATAATAATCAAATTGAAGTCCATACATTTTTACAGTATCTCCGTCCTCGATGCCGAGCATTTCTAACTGTTCCAGAATTCCAAGGTCTTTGAGGAAGTTCTGGAAAAACCGGAATCCCTTTTCTGACTCAAGATTTGTATATCCGAGCATCTTTTCAATCCGCGGCCCTTCCACGATATAAACACGCGCTTCCTCCTCGGATTTTTGTACAGTAAACGGCAGATTTTCTCCGACGAGTTGTACTTCGGGATCGTATTCCTGCTCAAATACAATCCTCTCCTGTGGAAGCTCACGAAGCATTTGCTGTACATGGTATAACAGCTCTTTCAGGCCCTGGCCACTGACCGCCGAAATGGCGAATACCGGAATTCCCTGCGGTTCAAACACTTCCCGCAGCCGCTGTACCGGATCTTCCTCTTCGCTGTAAATGGCGTCAATTTTGTTGGCGGCGATCACCTGAGGCCGCTTGGCGAGCTCTTCTTTGTAGGCTTCCAGTTCTGAATTGATTTTTAAGATATCATCAACCGGATCGCGTCCTTCCACGGAAGCTGCATCTACCATATGAATCATGACACGCGTCCGCTCAATATGCCTCAGAAATTCATGGCCAAGCCCGACACCTTCGGAAGCTCCTTCGATCAATCCCGGAATATCCGCAATCACAAAACCGCCGCCATCCAGATCGACAACACCGAGGTTCGGCGAAAGTGTCGTAAAGTGATAATTGGCAATCTTGGGAGTTGCGTTCGTAACTCTCGATAGAAGTGTGGATTTTCCAACATTCGGAAAACCGACAAGGCCGACATCTGCAATCACTTTCAATTCAAGAAAAACTTCCAGCTCTTTGGATTCCTGGCCCGGCTGTGCATATTTGGGTGCCTGCATGGTGGAGGTTGCGTAATGCATGTTTCCGTTTCCACCACGGCCGCCTGTCAAAATGATCTGGCGTCTGTTTTCTCCGGACATGTCGGCAATCACCTGACCGCTTTGCGCTTCTTTGATTACCGTACCTTCCGGCACTTTCAAAATGATATCTGAGCCATTTTTGCCGTGGCATCTGCGTTTGCCGCCCTCCTGGCCATCCTGTGCCGAAAATTTTCTGCGGTGTCGGAAATCAACGAGTGTATTCAAACCATCATCCACTTCAAAAATAACGTCTCCGCCTTTTCCTCCGTCACCGCCATCCGGGCCGCCATCCGGCACGAAAAGCTCTCTGCGGAAGCTGACATGCCCGTCTCCGCCCTTTCCGGAACGTATGATAATGCGCGCTCTGTCTGCAAACATCGTGTCACCTGCTTTCTGGTAAAGATTTACTCCTTTATTTTTAGTACTTTCTGATAAAGCGAAGGCTTCAAACCACATGCGGATTTGAAGCCTGCGAAAATTATTCTGCTGCTACCGGATGTACAGAAACCTGTTTTCTGTCTCTTCCTTTTCTTTCAAATCGAACAACGCCGTCTACTGTAGCAAATAAAGTATCATCACCGCCACGTCCGACATTCAGACCCGGATGGATCTTTGTTCCGCGCTGTCTGTAAAGAATATTTCCAGCTTTTACGAACTGTCCGTCTGCTCTCTTTGCTCCAAGTCTCTTGGATTCGGAATCTCTGCCGTTCTTAGTAGAACCAACTCCCTTTTTATGAGCGAAGAACTGAAGGTTCATCTTTAACATAGTTACACCTCCTCAACTCTTAAGGTAATATATTCATTTCCGTAATCAGCCTCAATGTTCCTGATTCCAAGAACAAGGCTGTCCATCAGCAGGGATACTTTTTCGCCCGGCTCTTCCGGAAAATAAATCCGGAGAAAGCCGCCGTCCTCTGCCTGCTCCAGCTCGTACGCATCTTCGGTAAAACACGAAATGGAATTTACCGCATTAATGGTAAGAGCAGAAACCGCAGCACAGATAATATCATCTTCATCCATCGCTGCATATCCGGCATGACCGGCACTCTCAAAACCCCTGTACTGATCTCTGGATTTCCACACTGTGAATTGAATCATGTCAATTAGCTCTTTTCAATCAAAAATTAATCATTTAAGCATTAATTTTTTAAGCATTGATCTTTTCAATTTTAACCTGTGTGTACTGCTGTCTGTGACCGTTTTTCTTGTGGTAACCGGTTTTTCTCTTATACTTGTAAACGATGACTTTCTTCGCTTTGTCATTCTTGACAACGGTTGCGGTAACGGTTGCGGCTGCAACATCTGCGCCAACCTTCAGTGCGTCATCTTTTACTGCAAGTACCTGGTCAAAAGTAACAGTTTCACCAGCTTCAACACCCAGCTTTTCTACGTTAACGATATCGCCTTCGGCTACTTTGTACTGTTTACCACCTGTTGCAATAATTGCGTACATATGGCACCTCCTGTTTATCATTACTCGCCAAATTCGGTGGTCCGAGGACACTTGTACCTCTTTGTGCGGCATACTTAAATAAAATAGCATATATTGTAGGCAGAGTCAATGTTTTTTCAAAGAAACAACAGGATTTGCATTTTGTCAATAGTTATGCAACAACTTTTTGAAAAAATTTAGGCCAGTTTCTTGATTTCCTCTTCAAAGAGTTGGGCGGAAGTCTTAAACCCCAAAATCCCCCTGGGATAGTTGTTTATCCAGGTTTCTATATACTCTATGTCCTTATCCTGCTTTTCCTCAAAGTCCTCCCCTTTTGGTATATGACGGCGGATAAGGCGGTTACTATTCTCGTTTGTGCCCCTCTCCCAACTGCTATATGGATGACAATAGAAAAGAAAGGTCCTCTTTTCCCCATCACGCAATACGGACCGTTCTAACCCCTCATAGTCTGCAAACTCCACCCCATTGTCCACGGTTATGCTTCTAAAGACTTTAGGGAACATATCCCCCCATTTCCTTTCTAACCGGTCCAGAGCTTCCACAACGCTTGCTGCCTTTTGGTCCGGCATCTTAATAATGATTTCATCCCTGGTTTTTCGCTCTGTTAAGACAAGCATACATGACTTTGTAATGCCCTGCTTGCCCTTTACCGTGTCCATTTCCCAATGTCCAAAGGTTTCCCGGTCCTTTACTTCCTCCGGGCGGTTCTCTATGCTCTCCCCGGCGGATGCCCTTTTCTGCACCTTAACTTTCTTATTATGCTTTTTCCTCTTCCCCTTTATCGGCAGGTCCTTATTGGTTAATTTAAGGAAGATACCATTATCTATATATCTATATAAAGTCCTCACACTGATAGAGGTTTTAAACTCAATCCCACTTTGGGCCGCTGCGGCCAATGCGGCTTCCGGGCTGTACTTATCGTTTACAATTTTATCCTCTATATATTCAGCTAAAGGCATATCGTTCCCAATTTTAAGGCTACGCCCTTTCCCCTGGGCGTTCCAATCATGGTTCTTTTGCCCCAAATCGCTGCTATACCTCACTTCCTCGGTATAGTCACTATTTCTATGCGTATATTCTCCCCTTTTGATTTCCCGGTATATGGTACTTCTATGAACGTGCAAATATGCCGCAACCTCCGTTACCTTATGGCCGGAATTAAGCATTGTTTCCATTTTTATCCTATCATTTTTAGTTAAGTGCTTCCCCATGAAATCATCCCTCCAAAAGAAACGGACACGGAAAGAATCCGTGCCGCCCAATGTCCTATTTTTTATACATCCTCTTTAATCTCTTCCCGGTAAGTGATTTCAATGGTGATGCAAAACGCATCTTCTAACGAATCATAATAATATTTGTCCCTGCCGCTGTCATACCGCACTATTTTATAATTTCCGCCGGAAACCTCCGCTTCAATCTTCTGGATAGTTCCGCTTTCTATCAGCTTTTTAACCTTTGCCCTGCTGCCTTTCTTTATTTCTCCAATACATACCTTACCCACAAAGGCTTGAATAGGTTCTCCCCCCCCCCCGAACAAAAGTTCTATTTTTTCGGATAGCTTATACTCATAGATTTTTTCATCCTCTAGGCCGCTTTCTATGATTTCCTTTTTGGAAAGTTTATAGTCCTCGTTTTTCTCCACAAGTTCCATAATCTCTTCCATGTGGGCTTCCACATTGTCCAGTTTATGCCGCTGTGTCTTGATTATCCCTTTCGGCCTTTTGGGTTCCTCCTGGGGCGGTGGTGTCGGTGTCGGCTCTTCCTGCTTTTTAGAGAATAGATTTTTTAAGATTCCCATGTTAAGTTCCTCCCTTTGTATGAATCTGTGGTTTTGCATACCGCAAGCGGCCATCCGTCCATATCACGCCCTATGGCTTATAGGATGACAGCTTGCAATATACCGGGTGTTATCGTACAACCTTTTAAACGCCGGATAACTTCACCGGGGCGTGGCATGGTTTTCTAGTTCCCGGCCTACCTGGGAAGAATAGGCGTGTACGCTTCCCTGGTAGGTACTTTCTGCACCAGTGCAACCCATCAACAGTTTATAGGGGCTTTGGACCCTCACGCCGCCCATGGTTGGCATGGCCGTTTTAGTTGCCCCCGGCGGCTATCCTGCTGCCTGGGGGGCGGCACCTTAATCCAGGCTCATTCGTGCATCAATGGCCTGGGTGATATATTGGCTTACACTTTGTCCTGCTGCCGCTGCGGCTTCCGTTATGACCGCCTTTTTCCCTTTTGGAACCTTAATTTCTATGCGGTCATAGTTTTTCTTGTTAAATTCATTCTGGTAAGCAATCTGGTTAAATTCTCCGCTTTTTGCTCTTGGCATACGTCCCAACCTTTCTTCCGGCAAATTCACTCTTCCTTTCCCTTGCCAAATGGTGTATAATTGCGTGTAGCAGATTGGGCGGCTTTGGCAAGTCCACCGCCCTTTCTGGTTCCCTTTGGTCTTACTTATTAAGTAAGGCTTTTACTTTTTCCTTTGCTTCCGCAAGGTCTTTACAGTCATTTAAGATTTCAAGAATCTTTCTTGTCTGGTTTTCCTCAACGACTTCTTTTAACAGTTCGCTTGTGTTCATTTCTTCGTCCATACGCTCTTCCTTTCTATGCTTGCCCATGTATTTGTTAAGTATCTCCCTTAACTGTCTTTATTATATAACATATGTCGGCATATGTCAATACATATTCCGACATATTCCTAAAAAATTTTCACGAAAAAGGAACACGTCCGTTTTGACGTGTTCCCTATCCCGTGACATATCATTGTTCCTTGCTTTGGCCTTTTTCTCCAAAAGGCGGTTTTTTACAGATTATTTCAATAATCTGTTTACCTTGTCCTGGACGGCCTGGTAATCATACCCGGCGGCTTCCAGGCGTTTCTTTCTCTCTGCTCCGTTGCCCCATTTCCCGGCAATCACTTCCCTGGCAACCTCCGCCACGCTCTTTGTGGGCTTTTCATTCCCTTTCAGTAAAGCGTTTACCTGGCTCTGGACGGCCTGGTAATCGTACCCGGCGGCGGTAAGGCGTTCTTTCCGCTCCGTCCCGTTTCCCCATGCTCCGGCAACCACTTCCTTTGCAACGGCGGCCACGCTCTTTGCTCCGCTTCCGGCGGCATCCGCTCCGCTTTCCTCTTCATACCTGGGAACGCCATACCCCCGTATGTATCGACCATCCACGGCCAGGACCCGGCGGCCAACGGCATTGTTTTTATTGCCCTCAATGACGGTGATTTTTCCGCCGTCCACGCCCTCAACAATGCCCACATGGTCCGGCCATCCCATACAATCCCCGGTCCTGGAATCGTCCCAATCATAGAAAATCACATCCCCAGGGGCCGGCGTTCTGCTATCGCTTTCCTGCCACTCCCCCATGGCACGGAATAATTCTACCATCTGGCCGCATCCGCACTCGGTCGGGATGATTTCCGTCAATCCGCATCTGATAGCAACGGCAGAAACAAAGGTTGCACACCAGGCATCCGTATATTTTACCTTATAGCCCCTTGCAAGCGGCTTGTGGCCGTTGTATACGTCTATGATGCCCTTGTGGGTTCCGTCTGCTTCATTCCTGCCAATCCATTCCCTTGCCTGGGCCAGGGCGGCACTTGCTGTCTTTGCCATACCCATTTCCCCTTTCACGTCATATTGCTGTAAATCATACTGTGAAACAATACGCATGGTATTTTCCACATATCTGCTGCTTGTGGCGTACCCATCCGCCTTGATGGTTTCCAGGTATTCCGCCGGGTCCGTGATGCCTTTAAGGTTCTGGTATCTTTCCAACTGGATGAAATCAAAATACCCTTTCACGCCCTCTTCCATGCTGCCGTACACCCGGAAATTGTCCTTAATCTGCGTAAGGGTTCCCGGCGTGTATTCTTCCATGGTTTTAAGGTTCACGCTCTTCCCGGTCCACCTTGTCCCACATTTCAGCCCAAAATAATTATGGTACACCGCCGCCAGGCGGCTTTCCCCCCATCCGCTTTCCAGGACTGCCTGGGCAATAATGGGGCTATGCACGGAAATCCCGTATGCGGCGGCGTATTTCTGCACATACCCGGCAACCTTTTTTATGAAATCCTGCTTTTCCATCCCTTACACTTCCTTTTCCGCATCCTCGATTTCCACGCCTACTTCAATCCCGGCATTGGCCGAATCTGTCAAGCCCTCGCCAATGATATAGGCCACAACGGATGCCCCGGCCATGATAAGTGCCGTTACCTGGGCGGCGGTGTTCTCCGTCCCTCCCGTTGCAACAATCATCATGGAAACAAAGGAAGCCGCCGCCGTCCATAACTTACGGCTTGTAAGTTTCCTTACCCAATTTACATTTTTCATTGTCCATTTCTCCTTTCGCCTTTCTTTATATTTCCAAACCCGTTTTGGGTGTGGATGCCTTTTAATAAATCCCCCGGATGCCCTGCTCCGTTAAGAAGTCCTTTTGCTCATGCTTTATTTCCCTGGCATACTGCAAGGCGGCTTCCGTTTCCCCGTTTGCGTGCCCGTTCTTTAGGGCCGTGGCGGTTGCTTCCCCCAGGGCGATTGATGCCATCACGCTTTTAATGATTAAGACTTCGCTTTTCTCCCGGACCCGTTCCTTTTCCTCGTTCTCTTTCTGCTGCTTCTTGATTTTCTCTTCAATAAGCCAGAAACAGAATCCAGTTACCGCACTCGGAATACTCATTGCAAGAATCAGTGTTTGTAAATCCATTTCCTTACCCTCCATGAATAGCTTTATCCGTATCATACCGCCCATGGCGTTCAAATTCTGACCCACTTACGCCTTGACTAAAAGGCCGCTTTCCCTCTGCTCCCACTCCCAAAACAGCAATTCATATTCTATGGCCTTTGTGACGTGGTATGTGTCGGCGTGCCCCATGTGCCCCAGGCGGCTTTTGTATTTCCGTTCAAAGGCTTCACGGTCCAGTTCCCCGGCTTCCAGGTGCTTCACGTCATTTTTCAGCCGCCGGACGGATGCCTTTCTGACTTTCCTATATTCCGGGTGGTGGATATATCCGCAAAAATCAATCCCGTTCCCTGCATAAAGAATGGTGCTTTTGGGGTTCATATGTAATTTCATTTCCTCTTCCAAAAACTCTTCAATCCTCTTTACCCATTCCTTTAGCTGTGCCAGGTCCTGGGAAAGGATGATAAAATCATCCATGTATCGGATGTAATACTTGATGTGCAAGGTATGTTTCACGAACTTGTCCAGGCGGTTCCCGTACACATTGGCAAACAACTGGCTTGTGAGGTTCCCCACGGGGATGCCCACGCCGTCCGGCAATATCCCGTTCTTGTCAATGATACTGTCCATAAGGAAGAGGGCTTTCTTGTCCCCTATGTACCGCCTATTTTCCTTTTTCAGTTCGTCATGTGGAATGGATGCAAAGTATTTGCTTATGTCCCCTTTAAAGCCGTATAGCCGCAATCCTGCAACCGTCATCAATTCATACATCCATTGATACAGTTGGTTGCTTGCGGCGTGCATCCCTTTCCCCTCACGGCACGCATAGGAATGGGTATAGAACCTCTGTTCAAATACCGGCCCTATGGCGTTCACAATCATGTGCTGCACCACTCTGTCATAGAACGGCAATGCCATGATAAGCCGCTCCTTTGGCTCCCATACCTTGAAAACGGTATAGTCCCCCTGCTCATAGGTGAGGGTTTCCAATTCCTCACACGCCCTAAACAGTTCATCCTCCTTTGACATGGAAAATGCCAATACCTCTTCATTGAACCGCTTATTCTCTGCGGCTTTCTTGAATGATGTATTGGCATTGTCAAAGGTATACATTTTTTCATGTAGCCCCTTAACTGTGTTCATTTTTGCCCTACCAATTTTCAAATATTCTTCTACTCAAAAGGCGGTGCCTTTTCTATTTTGTCCGGACAAAACGCCGGAACGGGAAAACCGTCTGACTTATCAGAATGATTGATAAATCTTGCTAGTAGCCCGTAGGCCCCTAAGTCTGCAAAGTTGATTAGTCACACACGCACCACACGCCAATGTTCGTGTTCACGTTCCACGGGTAATTGTTGCAATTGACGGCCCGTGAACCGCAATGCACGCCGTTGTTCCAATTGCCGCCGCCAATGAGGGCGTGCAAGCCCGGCCAGGTGCGAATTAACAGTTTCCCCAAATTTTATTTATCATTTCCATTTCCCATCTTTCACGGCTCCGATAATGCCGCCTAATATCTTCCCTACCTCTGCCAGTTTCCGGCTTGCCACTTCATAACGGTGTTTGTTCACCGCCGAATATTTCAAGTCATATGCAAGCCGAATCAGCACCCGGATAAATTCCAGTTCCACGTCCGCCGCATAGATATGGCTTTTCGTTCCCGTCTTTCTGAACCGTATTATGTTCTTTACCAGTTCAAAAAGTGACTGCTTTATGTATAGCTGCAATGCGAACTTTTCAAACTTCGGAAGCTGTCCTAAGATTGGAAAGATATAAACCAGGAAATCATAAACTTTTTTGAATAGTTTCATGCTTTCCATGAAACCGTTCATTTGCTTGTTTTCGGTTTCTTTTCCCTGGGCCATTTTCCCACCTCTTCAAAAGCCAGGGCCGGGCTTCCGCCCGTCCCCAACAGATTTACAGACTGTCACACACGCACCACACGCCAATGTACGCGGCCACGCCCCACGGGTAATCGTTGCAATAGACGGCCCGTGAACCGCAACGCACGCCGTCGACCCAACTGCCGCCGCCAATGAGGGCGCGCAAGCCCGTTGCCGAATACATCCACAATTGACCGTAACCCTGCCCGGCCATGGGGTCCTGCCACGCTCCCGTGGTTGCCGTAGGGTCATGTATCAGTTCATTCAGCCATTTCCACACGTTTCCCACCAGGTCACATATATTTAAGGCACTCACGGCGTTTGCAATGTTCCCAACGGCGGTTCTTGCCTTGTTTGCGGTTGCCGTCCACCCGTTTGTGTTGGAATCGTCCAACCCCTGGGGGCTTCCGTCTGCTGCCACTGTAAATTCCATGTAATCCGGCAAATGTTTCCCCACACGCCTTGCCCGTTCCCCTGCGATATACCAGTTAAGGCCCTCCGTGCCCGTGATAGGCGTGCCGCAATATACAGACTGCAACCCATTGGCCCCGTCATCACTGGAAAGGTAAATGTCACCCCATAAAGCGTTCCCCAGGTATACCATGCCGGACGGGTCACATTTAGGGCGGTGCTTCGTGGTCCATACGGAATTAGGGATAATGTCCACACGGGTATTCCCCTCCCATCCGGCACCCCTCACCGCCCCGGATGTATTGATTGGCCTGCCGTATTCATCCGTATTCCTCACACGGCCATAGTGGAATCCGCCAATCTTACGGGTGTTTGTATCGTCCCATCCCTCGCCGTCCGGGAATGTGGAATTTAAGGAAATCAGATACTTTTCATCCTGGTTGTCCGTTCCGGGGTCACATATATAGATATAATAATCATTGCCATGTGCGAAATCGCTTCCCTGGTCCAGGTTCTCCTTGGAAAGTACGGTTTCCGCCGTCTTGAACACGGACGTTTCGCCCACCGCAATCACGCATCCGGCAATCACCGTGACTTCTCCCCGTCCGCTGTACTGGATGTACGCCTTTTCCGGGGCCACAATATCAGAAATGGCCGCCATCTTGGCAACGGTAATCTTCGCCCGTTCATCCAACATATTTTCGTCATACACAAATAATCTGCTCATGCTTCCAATTCTCCTTTCATTTCCTCCACTTCCTCTTTGGAAATCCCCAGGCGGTCATAGAACGATACCGCCGCCGGGATGCCGATTTCCGTTGTGCCGATATTCACGGCTTTGGAAAGGTTCAGTATGGTGTGGGTTATGGTGTTCTGCTGCCCTGCTGCCGCCTGGCCGCTCTCCGTGCCCTCCCTGGCCGCTTCCTGGCCCTCTGTGGCGGCGTTTTCCGTGTCGGTGGTACTTTTCCCTACCTCCACCGTTTCAACGCTCTGTATTGTCGGATATACCGCCCCGTTCTTGACCCTCTGCCCTGCTGCCGCTTCGGCACAGAACATGATTGTGACCGCCTTTCTGTCCTCTGACAGATTGATGACCGGGCACATAATCCAGTTCTGGTTTTCCAGTTTCGCCACGGCTTCCAACCAATCCGCCTTTTTAAGGCTCCCTTTCTTCGCCATCTTGAACGTGTTCACCAGGTCCGACTTCGTTTTGATTACTTTTGGAAATCCTTTCATCCTCTTTCTTACCTCGCTTTCTTTTTAGCCTAATATATGGGTTCCAATATAGTTGCCTATGTAGGCCATATTGGCACACTCACGCAACGAAACGGTCATTGTATGCCCTGGCGGCATATAGTCCACGTTTCCAACGGAAAACGTCCTTGGTATGGGCATCACGGCTTCCATGTCCGTTTCCACGATATAGTCCCCGGCTTCCTGGATATGGAAGCCAACGCCGCTTTCCGAAACCGCCGCCGTCTGCACCCTCCCCGTTGTGGTGTTGGTAAGGGTGAGGGTTACGGCCCCCTGGATGCCCTCCAACAGATATGCAATATAAATCCTTACCGTCTGCCTTTGGATGTAGGCACCCATATAGTTGCCGATATAGCCCCTATCCGCCCCGTCACGCAAGGAAACGGTCATTGTGTGCATCAGGTCCACATTATCAACTGTAAATCTGTTAGGCGTTGCCACAACGCCCCATTTGTTGGTCCTCACGGTATACTCCCCGGCTTCCGTGATGTAGAATCCAATGCCGCTTTCCGTGAAGTCCGCCGTCTGGATGCTCCCCGTTGTCACGTTGGAAAGGGTCACGGTCACGGCTTCCTGGATGCTTTCCAGGCGGTAGGCAATCCATAGCTTGAACGCCATATTGTGGACTTTCTTTCTAAGGCCGTCAATCTGCAACTGCAATTTCCCGGCCACGTCCCCGGCAAGTTCATCCTGCTTTCCCTGGAACCACTTTTCCCATTCCGCCGCCTGGGTTTCCATGAAATCCCTTGTCATCACGGCATATTCTTCCACAAAGGAAAGGCGGTCCTTTTCCATTGCCTTTTTCTCTTTGTCAAGCCAGGCATTGAACTTTTCCAAATCAGCTTCCCGGCCATCCGTGAAATCCCGGATAAGTTCGGTATACTCTTTCACAAAGGCGGCATGGTCTTTTTCCATTGCCTTTTTTACCTCTGCGAACCAGGCATTGAACTGTGAAAGGAATTGTGAGAAGTCCAGTTCCTTGAACTGTGAAGCCACGAACCCACACACGGAATCATCCGCCCTTTCGTCCGTTATGTCCGCCTGGGTAATCGCCACCGCCCCGGCCCTCACATAGACACGGGCCAGGCTCTTTTCCTGGATTACGTCATTGTTTATCAGCCCCGGCGGCTGCGGCTTGCTTGAAAATGCCCCCTCCCGGATGAATATGCTCGGCCTGCGCTCCGTTTCATCATTCCGCACAATCACCCGGTCAATCCTCGGAAGCGTTCCGCTTGCCTGGCTCACGGTAAGCGGCAGGACGGCGGTATTGTGTATGGTGTGAAGATTTATATAGGCGTACCCCTTGCGGCTTCCGCCGTCCACCCTTACTTCCATCCCGTCCCCTGCCGTGACTTGCAAATGGCCGTATACAACGCCCTCTTTGTAGAAAGGTGCCTTATCTTCGTTCATGTCCTGGCCGTTGTATCTGCGCTCCTTATCGTTCAAATCCGTGGCGTTGTAGAAGAAACCCCTTACTGCCATTGTCTTTTCCTCCTTTCCCCTAATCGTCCCATTTTATTGCCGTGGGCAGGGCATCCCCAAACGTGGGAACAACGTACATCCCCCCGTATTCGTAAACCTCGCAAAGTTCCGTTATCCGTAGATTCTGTGACGTGCCCCATTTTTTCTTTTTGACGGTCACAACGTCCCCCAGGTCATAATCTTTTTGGTAGGTGAAATTCACGTCCGCTTCGGCTTCAGCTTCAAAGTTTTCAAATACCTTGTTTTCGTTTAGGTATTCCTGCCCCCTGGTCCGCAATGCGGCCAGGTATGCCGCTTCCGTCAGTTCGTCCTTGTTTATGTCCTTTGCATCCAGGAACACTTCCCGTAAGTCAAAACCGCTGCCGCCGCCCACGGTCACATAGACACGGTTTAACCCCTCCCCGGCCCCTCCCACAATTACCTTTGTTTTCATGCTTTCGTCACTGTAATTGTGCTTTGCCTGGTTCAGATTATCGTAGCTTTCCGAAAAGATGACCCTGGGATTCTTCCCTTGTGCCTGGGTTCTGTCTATCCCCTTGTAGGTTTCAAATGTCATGGTCTTTTTCTTGAAATCCGGCACCACACGGAACCCGATTTCCGCATACCTCGCCAGTTTGGTGAGGTATTCCAAGACGTTCTTGTAAGTGGCCTGGAACTGTATTTTTGTCTTGTCCCCGGTCCCCTCCGCAATCTGCAATAGGGGGACTGCTGCCATCCTGCCCAACATAAAGCGCATGGCATCTTCCACGGTTCCGCTGTAATTGAAAAGCGGCCCGGTCAGCCGGTCCCCCAGGTACACGGGAAGAAACTTCCCGTTCCTGGTAATCTCATTTACAAGCGTGCTTTCCTCTTCCGTCTGGTCCCCCCGTATCACGGCGGCTTCCAGTTTGTTGTCCCCTTTGGTTATGACGTTCCCAGGCTTCAAAAGCCTAAGATTTTCCGCCGTCACCGGGCAATGAAGTTCAAATGTCCCACATTCATAATATTTTCTGTGCCACTGTAGGGACGTGTGGTTCTCAATGTGCCCCAACCGTCTAAGGTTGCGGTCATAGACGTGTATCTCCATTCCTACACCCCCAAATATGAAATTCTGTAATATACAGATATGGAAAGGTAGTTCACTCCCTCGTCCGCCGAATAGGTAAGGGTGTTTGTCCCGTCCTGCAACTGTATAAAGTCCCCATCTTCATCCAGGTATTCATTTATCACGGTCCCGTACCGCTCAATCACGGCATCCCAATCAATCACCCCGTAAGTGTTCTTGTGGTTCTCAATCTCCGCCTGGGTCACGCCGTCCAAAAGGTATATGTTCTTTTTCCCCGTATAGGTGTTTATGATGACGTACTGGCCGGATGCCATGGTGAAACTGTTCTCCGCATACCCAACCTTTGTGAACTCTCCGCTTTCGGCATGGTATATGGCCGGGTTCTTCACGGCACCGTCCGCATGGAAGATTACCACGATTCCGATATTGTCAGCTCCACTGTCATTTTCGATTTCCTTTACAAGTTCCGCCTCCCGGTGCCCAAATATAACGCCCTCTTTTGGGAAGCACGCCGGGAAAAAGAAATCACTCACCCATGAAGCCATCACCACTTCAATGTCTGCCAGGTCCTTGAAATACGGGTCCGTGCATTTTAGGGAAATGGTATAGTCACGCACCACTCCCGTTGTGGCTCCCGGTAGGATGTTTTCAACCTCATAATCAATGGTCTTGGCTTCCCCGTCCTCTATATACTGCATGGTCCCGGTCCGCTTTATGGGGAACGTGCGGTATAAAAGGTTTCGGTTCTCCTTATAGTCCTGGTCCATTTCCACGGTCAGCACAATATTTCTTTCCTTTGCCGTTGCCCCCTGGTAGGTGCTTCCGTCCGTGGTGGTGTTCTCGCTTGTTACCACATTGCTTTCAATCCCGTATATGCCCTCTATGTCTACCAGGTGGAACGGGGTAAACCCGTCCCAGGTAAAGGTCAATGCCACGTTCTTGTCGCTTGTGCATATCACTTTAATGTCCGACACTGGATTTACCCCCTTTGCATCCTTAAAATCATAGCCCTGGTCTGTAGCCTGGTCTGTCTGCCCACCTCATAAGGGCTTAACGCCTTGGGGCTTGTGATGTTCACATTCTGCACATACCCACCGCCGCCGTTCCCGGCGTTCTCCATGGCCTTATTCCTTGCGCTCCCCGTAAGCGGCGTTACAACCGCCTTTCCGTTTACCATGCTCAAAAGTTCCGGGCCGGCTTCCGCCACCATTGCCTGGCCCTCCCTCAACACGCCGCCCTTTGCCAGTCTTGGCAATGACAAGGTGCCTATCTTCCCCAGGGAAACGCCCGGTATCTCATTGATTACATCAATCACGCCGTTAATCATGCCTATGAATTTATTCACCACGCCCTCTATGGTGGAAAGGCAGCTATTGATTGCCGATTTAAAGGCATCCCCAACGGCGGAACCGATTTTCACGCCCACGTCCACGAAACAGCCCTTTATTTTATCCCATAGCCCGGAAAAGAAAGAAGTCACGTTGGCAAAGGCGTTCTTTATGTTGGTCCATGCGTTGTCAAACTGCGTCTTGAACCAGGCCGGGACGTTTGAAAGGGCGGTCTTTATCTCCGTCCACCTGGCACCGAACCAGGAACCTATGGCCGCAAATACACGGGTCACGTTGTTGTAGGCGTTTGTAAACATGGTAAGGAACCACGTTGCCACCTGGGCCAGGGCGTTCTTTATATCGTTCCAACGTGCCCCAAACCAGGAACCGATTGCCGCAAATACACGGGTCACGTTGTTATAGGCGTTGGTGAACATGGTAAGGAACCACGTTGCCACCTGGGCCAGGGCGTTCTTTATATCGTTCCAACGTGCCCCAAACCAGGAACCGATTGCCGCAAATACACGGGTCACGTTGTTATAGGCGTTGGTGAACATGGTAAGGAACCACGTTGCCACCTGGGCCAGGGCGTTCTTTATATCCTGCCATCTGGCACCGAACCACTGACCGATTGCCTTAAATACGTTCGTCACATTGGTATAGGCATTGGTGAACATAGTGAGGAACCACGCCGCCACCTGGGCCAGGGCGTTCTTTATATCCTGCCATCTGGCACCGAACCACTGACCGATTGCCGCAAACACACGGGTCACGTTGTTATAGGCGTTGGTGAACATGGTAAGGAACCATGTTGCTACTGCTGCCAGTGCGGCCTTTATATCGTTCCAACGTGCCCCAAACCAGGAACCGATTGCCGCAAATACGCCTGTCACGCCGTTGTATGCTTCCGTGAATCGGTCCGTGAACCACTGGCCCACGCCCTGGAAGATGGAAACCAGGCCATCCCACAAATTTTGAAAAAATTGTTTGATGTTCGCCACCAGATTGTCTATAAATTCCCGGAACGCCCCGCAATTATCGTAAAGAAGTTTAAAGGCTCCGGCAAACGGATTGACTATCAGCAATAAAAGCCCCTGCCAGTTCGATTTTATGAAATTCACCACGGCCTTAAAGGCGTTTGGTATTGTTACGGTGAAAAAGTCCGCTATGGAACCGAAAACGTCCGCCGCTACTTCCTTTACTTTGTTCCATATGGCAATCACTTTGTTTCGGAAATCCTCATTCGTTGCGAATAAGGTAACAAGTGCCGCCACAAGCGTTCCTATTATCGTTACCACAATGCCGATAGGGTTGGCGTTCATTGCCGTGTTCAAAAGTTTCTGTGCAATCGTCACGCCCTCGGTGGTTGTTTTCCATACCTTAAAGGCAGAAATCAGCCCTTGAATCATTGTTACCACGTTCCATGCAAGCATCCCGGCGGCAATCCCGGCAATGATGGAAATAATCTGTGACCCATGCTTTGACACAAAAGAAATAAATTCCTTTACCTTGTCGATAACCGCAAGTACAATGGTTTTTACTTGCGGTATCTTGCTTTTGACTTCTTTTATTACATCACTGATTACTGGCTGTAGTTCTTCGCCTATGGGCTTTATCAAATCAACTTTGATGTTCCGCCCTAACTCTTCAAACTGGTTCCCCAGGTCATTGTATTTATTCTCATTTATCTTTTCCAGGGCATCATTGGCGTTTGAAATTTCCCCCTGGGTATTCACCAGGGAACGCACCGCATCTTCCCCTAAGTCCTCCCATTTTGTCCCGTAAAGCGTAACGCCTAAAATGTTGCGCTGCACTTTGTCATCACAAGAAAAAAGGGCATTGTTCACTATGTCAAAGGCTTCCCTTGCCCCCTCGCCGCCCTCTGCGAACTTCTTTTTCAAATCCTCCGCATTAAGGCCCAATTCCTTAAAGGCATCATCCGCCGTTCCATCCTTTACCCTTATGCCGAACTCTTTCACGGCATCATTCAAATAATCAATCTGGAACGTGCCGTTCTTGGCACCATTCGCCATCATGTTAAACGCTTCCTCGGCGGAAATCCCCAGGTCATTGTAATACACGGAATATTCCGCCAACTGGTCCGCAAGGTCCCCGTTCTGGTTCAGCCCCTTTTGTGCCCCCTGGGCCAAAAGGTTATATGCTTCCTCGGAAGAAATGCCGAACTGCTTCATCATGGCATTAACGCCCCGGATGCCCTCGTTTACGTCTATATCAAAGGTGTCACGCATCAGAATTGCGGTTTCCGTGGTGTTTTTCAGTTCTTCGTCTGCAAGGCCCGTCTGCTGCTTGACTGCCGCCATGGCCGTTGCTATGTCGTTTATGTCCTCTCCAAAATTATCCTTGTATATGCTTAAAAGGGTTTCTTCCAACCCCTCCACTTCACTGTCTGCCGCCCCCGTCTGTGTGATGACTGTGTTTAAAGCCTTATCACAATCCGTTTCAAACTTCGTGGCATATGTAGCGGCGGCAACGAATCCGGCCCCCAATGCTTTTGCCGCACCCTCCGCCGCTTCTCCTAGCTTCCCTAACTTTTCCTTGAAAGTCCCGGCCTTTTCCTCTGCCTTTTTCAATTCTTCGCCGGAAAGAGCGGATGACTTCCCCAATTCTTCCACGGCCTTGTCCGTCTGCCTTGCCGCTTCCTCCAAATCCTCCAATTCCAGGCTTGTCTTTTCAATTTCCCTTTTCAATGCCCGGTATTGCTCTTCCGAAACCTCTCCCCTTTGGAACTGTTCTTGCACTTGCCTTTCCGCCGTTTTCAGAATATCCAGTTTTTCCTTGGTTTCCTCAATGGCATCACTTAAAAGCGTTTGTTTCTGTGCCAGGGCTTCCGTGTTCTTGGGGTCCATTTTAAGAAGTTTGTTTACTTCCCTTAGTTCTGCCTGGGTATTCCTCACTTTCCCATTCACGCCGGAAAGTGCCTTTTCAAGTTTGGTGGTATCTCCACCAATCTCAATAGTGATTCCCTTTATCCCCTTGTTTGCCACGGTATCAGCCCCCTTTCTTCTTGAAATTTCTTCGTAGCCCCTCACGGTCCGGCTTCGTCTGCTCCATCCGCCAACAGTTTTTCAGATATTCCCGGCCCTCTTCGGTCTGTGAATTTTCATAAATCATTGCTTCACGCATGAAAAACAGATAAACGTCAATCTCCATTTCCTGCACTTCGTAAATGTCTATATGGCAATAATCCATCACCAGTTTTTCCGGGCGTGTAAGCAATGTGTACGGTATCTCTTCCCCTTTATCCTGGCGTGGATAAAAGGGCATGGCTAGTTTGGGTTTGTTTTCAGTTCGTCCACAAACGACATATAGGCTTCCAGGATTGCCGTACACTCTTCTATGTCGTAATCCTCCAGGTCCTTTTCCGTCACCCTTACACGGTTCATATTGTTGTTAAGGACTGCCGCCAACAGTCTGTAAATGGCTTCCGTGTCCTCCACCGTGGCGTTTTCCTCTTCCACGTCCTGGATTTCCTTAATGGCTTCAAAAACCTGTTTCTGCGGCATCCTCACAATGATTTTCCTGCCCTTTTCCACCACGTTCCCGTCCCCGTCCACCTTGTCTTTCAGCGTGAACGGCCAGAACGTCCTTTTCAGCTTGTTGCAATTAAATTCCTTTACTGCCATGCCCTCATTCTCCTTTCATGGAATAAGCGGCCTGGGGGCTTCTCCCTGGCCGCTCTTACGGTCTTATACTTCGCCGCCGGGTTCCTCTTCTCCGCCTTGTCCCCCTCCGCTTTCGGGTCCTGCTGCTTCCTCTGTAGCGTCCATATCCTCTTCATACAGAATAAGCGTGCCCTCCTTGTCCATGGGCTGTGCCTTAAACTCTGCATCAATGACGGTTTCGCTGTCCTTGGCAAATGCAATGGTAAATCCGGCCTGGTTGTTTCCAACGATTGTTACCCTTACGTCCCCGTCCACCGGGTCTTTATGTACAAAATGGATAACATACCGCTTTCCATCCGCATTGCCGATTCCTCCAATCTTCACAATGCGTTTCTTCTTTGCCTTGTCCTCCGTGACCCTTGCGGTCTGGCATAATTTCTGTAACGTGGTTCCGCACCAGGTCATAATCCCGGATTTAAAGGTTGCTTCCTCTTCCGTTATGATGACCTTGGAAACCTTTCCCATATCGTCTTTGGCTTCGTAGAAAGACGGTGCATATTCGATTTCAGCACCGCCTTTGATATAGCCCAGGCGGTTTTCTTCCGTTTCCAATGCTTCATTGGTTGGCAATTCCTTGTCCGTGCCCTCAAACTCCGTACAATACAAATCGCCGGAACCTAAGACAATGCTTTCTTTGTTCATGCTCTTTTCGCTCCTTTCGTTTTGGTAAGCAGCCCCTTTACCTCATAGGCCGTCTGGAAACATTCTTCATCCTGGATAGGGGCCAGGTACATTTCATATTCCACATCCGGGAAAATTTCCGCTTCCATCTTTCCGGCCAGGTCCTCCCGTTCTTCATCATCCGCCACGGTATATAATTCCAGGTCAAAATCCCTGGCCTTTAAATTGTTTAGGTTGTCCGCTCCCCTGCCCGTATCATGCGGAAGCATATAAACCATATAGGGAAGCGGCGGCACCGGGTCATCAACGGTTCCCTCAAATTGGTTCTTCGCAAGCGGTATTCCGTGTTTTACAGAAAATGCCTTTGCCCTCTGCACAAGTTCTTCAACCCCCACGCTATCCCCTCACTTTCTGCGTTATCTTCTGTACGGCCAATTCCCCCAGGGTATCATTTACGGGGCCGATATGTTCAAACGCCCTTACCCTGCCGCCGTGCCTTGCCTGGTGCCCTTTTTCCAGTAAATGGGTCAGTTGGTAATTTTTCTTGTTATACACGGAATATCCGTTCAATCCAGTAATTGCGGATGCCCTGCTGCCCCTTACGTCATGCGTCCAGTCCTTGGTATATTTCCCGGTTCTCTCCGTGTACGGTCCGCCCTGCTTCAACGCCTTTTCCGCTGCGGCGGCGGTTTCTTTCAAGCCCTCATTTACGGCTTGTTTCAACTCCCCGTTTGTCCATTCCTCCAACTGTGACATTATGGCATCCCCCAGGCCGTCAATGGATGTCCTCAATTCTTACCAGCCCTTTCCCCGGCGTAAAGTTCAATCTTCCCGTTGCTTTTGGGGCCGTATGTCCGATAGACAGCCAATGTCCTGCCGTCCACCACTATTTCCGTCTGTCCCTCATATTCAAATCCCCAAACCTCAACCATCATGGATGCCTTGAAACTTTTCTGCCCTGCTGCCGTAAATTCATCACGGCCTACCGGGTGGATTGTCCCATAGGCTTCTTTTTCCAGGTATTCCTTTGGGTTCTTTTTAACCAACAGTTTCACTATTGCTTCGATTGTAGCCACCGCCCTTTATTTTCGTGCAAATCATGTTGTATGATTCCATCAACTCTTTGTGGTTGTCCGGGTGTCCAAAGTTTGCATCCGCATAGAGTAAAGCGGCTTCCACAATCAACGGGTCCTTTATGTCCTCCGGCCCTAAGTATGACGGATGCACCCCTATCCGCTTTAGGTCTGCAAGGGCAACCTCTACCAGTTGCCCCACGTCTATGTCCAGGGTGTCAGTTGACATTTTGCGAATCCGCAATTTTGCCCTGGAAATCAGTTCTTCCTTTGTCATGCCCTGCCGCCTTTCCTGCTTCCTACTTTGCCGCTGCCGGATTCTTTACACGGATGAATCCATTCTTGGCAACCACGTTTCCGCCCATGAACACATCCGCACGGTAGGCAACCTGGCCCTGCTTGAATTTGTAATGCTCGGATTTCTTTGCATCAATATCACTGAAAATTGCCACTTCATAATTGCTTAACGGGCCGTATGCCATGGCATATGCCCCGGCGGTTCCTCCAACCTCTCCGCAAGCGGAATTTATGATAAAAGGCACTTCATCAATGGTTCCCGTGTTGCCATGGTTCTTGATTGTGTACACCTTGCGGCCCTGCTTGTCACGCAACTTTGCGAACTTTTTAAGGTCCTTTTTATTGAGGATAAGCACGGCAACGTCCTCCACATCTTCATCACCGCCATAGGAATAAATGATTTCATCCAGGGTCCCGTCATCAATGGCCGTAATCGTGGTGATGTCCGTGGACGGGTCAATGACCTGCTCCTTTTCTTCTGTGGGATTGAAAAAGATGCCACGGAACTTTCCAGTGCCGCCCGGCCCCACTAAAATCTGTCTGGAAGCGTAACGCTTGATTGCACGGGTCACGCTGTCCTCCACCACGGCATCATAATCCGCATCCGGCAATTTAATCATTTCTTCCGGCTCTTCGGCATAGGCCGTAATTTTCTCCCGTACAATCTCCGCATAGTTAAATTCCGGCTCGGAAGCGTTGTAGTCTGCTCCCTCTGCGGTGCTTCCTGCCCCGTCCCCATAAGAAACCACATAGGGCCGTCTGTAGCTTTCGCCGCCCGGAAGCGGAACGGTATGCACCCGGTCAATGAGGGAAGAAACATTGTTGAACGTGGGGGAAATGTCCGGGCTGTCATGCTGCGGCATCACAATCCCGTTGGCGGTGGAAAGTGCGTTCTTGGGACTTGCCAACGCCTTTGCCTTAAAAGTGACTTTCTTCCCGTCCTTTAAGGCCCTGCCGCTCTTTGCCCTGGCCTGGTTCTTCGGCTCCTGGCTCCCCTCTCCGGCTCCCGGTTCCTCTGCCCCCTCTTCCGGGTCCGCTGTCCCTGCTGCGGCTGCTGCCGCCATCAATTCTTCCCTTGTCTTGATTTCATCCAGGATTTCACCAATCAGACGCATTTCGTCCATGGCATCCGTCAATTCCTGGCCGGAAAACACCTGGGCTTTCTTCCCCAGGTCCGCCGCCCGGTTTTTAAGTTCCTTTTTGGAAAGTTTCATCAACTCTTCTCTTGTCATTGCTATGTTCTCCTTTCTTACTCCCTCACCTGGTCATGTACTCCATGGCAAGTGAAACAATCTCTTTCCGCCTGTCCTGCTCCCCGGTGTCCTGCTGCCCTGCTGCACTCTCCGGCTTTAAAATCTCCCCTGGCGTATTATGGCAATACAGTTTCGTGTAATCCTGCACCGCTGCGGCAATGGTGTTTTCCTCCCCCACCTTTACCCGGAAATACTCCGCCGCCTGGGTTCCGTTCAGCCACGTTTCTGCTTCCATCAGCCCTTTCACCGTTTCAATGTCTACTCCATCCGCCAGGTGTTCGGCGTAAATGCTCCAAATGCCGCTTTCCACTGCATCCAGGGTTTCCGCCATCTTCCTAAGTTCCGTGGCGTTCCCCTCGCACCCTGCCCATGGCTTGTGAATCATCAGATAAGCGTTTGACGGTATGGTGGGCATATCGCTGTCCGCAAAGGCAATGACGGAAGCAATGGACCCGGCCAGGGCATCCACATGGACGGTTTTCTTTCCCTGGTATCTTTTCAGCATATTGTAAATGGCAATCCCGGCGAATACGGAACCGCCGCCGGAATTGATGTATATGTTCAAATCCTTTCCCCCGGCTTCCGCAAGGAAATTCTTGATTGCTTCCGGGTACTGGTCCTCTTCCTGCCACGCTCCCCACCAGTCTGAAACAATATCCCCGTAAAAATACAGGTCCACGGTGGTTTCCGTTGCGTTCTTGAACTCATAGAACCGTTCCACGGTTGCGTGTGCCCCGTCCCGGCACGCCATAAATTTTTTCTTTATGCCCGGCATCCTCCTAACCCCCTTTCATGGCCGTAAAATAAGCACGGGCCGCCGCTTCCATTGCCCGGCGTTGTCTGTCCTGCTGCCCCGGCGGCGGTTCCCCATCTCCGCCCTGCTGCCCGTCCTTTCCCACTTGGTAAAGACTCTGGTCCCCGGCTTTTACATAGTTCAGCGAAACCATACGCACGTCCCCGTCCTCCGTTGGCGGATAATACATAAGTGCCCGGTATTCGTTTATTGTCATGGCTCCACGGTCAAACATATTTCCGCCTATTGTGTCCCTGGTCTGCAATGTCGCATACTGCAAAAGGTTGGCGGTAAACTCTATCTTGTTTCCATACCCTATTTCCCGTGGCGTAAGAAGTTTAAATGTGAACTCATAACCCAACTGGATTGCTATTGGCTCAATCACATTTTCATAAAATGAAATCCATTCCTGGTCTGAAAGGGTGGAAGTCAGCACCTTTTCATTCACGCCGTAATAGCGGTATACGTTGTCACGTAAGAAAGTAATCTGTGCCGTAGGCACGTTTGGGGTCCGCTGTGCTATCTCCTTAAATTCCACGGTGCTGTCAATCGCCGCAATTCCTCCGGCGTTTTCTTTGTTCATGTAGGCATCCTGGAAATCCCTGGCTATCTTTTTCAGTTCTTCATCATCCGCCAGGTTGCTATATTTCAAGTACCCGGCAAGCGAATTGGAACGGTTCACCATATTTTTTATGATTTCCCCGGATGTTTCCACAAGGTCCAGGCTCCGCTTTAACTCAATATCCGGGGACGTTCCCAGGAACCGCTTTTTGTTGTACCTTGCCTTTATGTGGATGACGTTCTGGTAAGGCACCGTGTACGTTTCCCCGTCATAATCCCAACGGAAACGGAATAGGACGTTGTGGCGGTCATCCTCAAAAATGCGGTAACTTTTCGTTGTAATCGGTTGTATGCTCGTTACCCTTGTAAAATCCTCATTGTAAAAAATCACGGAAAAGGAATTGGAAGTATAAACCAAATCGGATGCTATGCGGTAAAGGAAATCATAGGTTGACATTTCCGGGCATGGCCGCAAGGTCAAAATCCTTGCCAGATAGTCATTTTTCACCGTCAGCCCTTTTTCATCCTTTCGGATTACCTGGGGCTGTAGCTTGCCCACGTTCTTTGCTATGGCATCCGCTATGGCTCCCACAATGTCATTATCCCGTAACGTCCCCGTTGGCACATATTCCCCACGGCTCAATAAAAGCGGTCTGTACTTCGCCCTAAAGGCTCCAAACACGTTTGCAATGATTCCCGTACTATTACCCCCTTTCCTCAAAAATAGGCCCATGGAACACGCCCATGGACCCATTGTAAATATATTCGTGTTGAAATTCTGACCCACTTTAAAATCCTGCTGCCGGATGCCGCCTTATGCCGCTTCGTTCAGCAGCTTCTTTCCAATCTCGCTATGGTATTTTGAAACCATTGTCATTGCATCAAATACAGAAACCGCCCCGTCTATCCTTAACCGCTTTTCAATCTTTACGGGCTTCATGCGGCTGTCATTCATATTGATTTCCACGGCCACGTTCAAAAGGTGGGATGCCAAAAGGGTATTGTCCCCCAGGTTATACTTTCCGTCCTTTAAATCCCCCTCGAATTGGTGTAGGATAGGCGTTAGGTTGGTGCCCTGGTAAACGTCATCCGTCTGGAACCCGGCCATTTTAAGTTCGTCTATCAAATACCCTGCCATATATCGGTCATAGCCTATTTTCAGAGGACGGATTTTATAAACCTTTACCAGTTCTATGAACCATTTGTAAACGTCCTTGTAATCCACCTGGTTTTCCCCGGATATTTCCAGGAACCCCCGTTCCCGGTGCAGATTGTAGGGCACGTTATCTTCATTCACGGCCACTTCATACCGTTTCTTGGGCATATAGAATTTTGTTATGACGTTCCATTTCCCGTTCTTCCAGATAACGATTGATGCCGCCGTAAGGTCCGTTGTGCGTGAAAGGTCTATGCCACCCACGCAATAACAACCCCGGAACTGCTCCAAAGTAAGGTGTATGTCCTCGTTTACGGCTTTCATCACGTCCCAATAGTCAAGCCATGCCACACTGGAATTTTGCTTGATATTACAGTATTTTGTAAGGAACTCCACTTTCTTTGAAAGGGATGCCCTTGCAATTTCTATCTGCTCAATGTAAAATTCCTCTGTCACGGAAACGCCCAGGTTGGGATTGCTCTTTTTCAGTTCTTCCAGGCTGTCCCATTTCTCTATATTGTCAATCATGTAGAGGAAAGGCAGAATCCGGCTTTCCTTGGAATTGCCCTTTAGGAATGACGTTGCACGCCGCATCAGTTCGTCATATACCCCGTCATTTATGTACCCTGCCGTTGATATGGACAATATAAGCGGCTGCTTCCTTGCCCCCAGGGCGGAAGTCATTACTTCATACTGTTTCAAGCCCTGGTCCCCTGGCCAGGCTTCCATTTCATCATTGACAACCATCTGCGGATTGAAACCGTCTGATTTTTTGGAATTAAAGGCAATCTTTTTGATGCTTGTGTTAAATTCCTTGATGTAAATGTCACTCCGGCGTTTCTTCGTGATGCTTTTCAGTTCTTTATCTGCCTGGACAATCTGGTAAAACGCATCATACACAAGGTCCGCCTGGTCCAGTTTAGGGGCAAGGAAATAAACTTTTGCCCCATACTCCCCATCTATATACGCCATGTATGCCGCTATAGCGGCGGCGAATAATGTTTTCCCGTTCTTACGGGCAACAACAACGAAAACCTCCCTAAACTGCCTATACCCGGTCTTTTTATCCATGATGCCGAATATGGCACTTACAATGGCTTTCTGCCACAATTCTAATTTCAGTAAATCGTTCCGGCCCTCGGAATGGTGGCAAAACTCTTCTATGAAACCTATTGCTTTTCCTGCCTTTTCTCCGTCAAAATCCCACTTGCCACTTTTAAGGCCATCCACAAGTATTTTGTAAATGGTCCTTATCCACTCGCCTACCGTTACGGTGCCGTTTTGTATGGCATCCCAATACTGAAAGATATAATTATTTTTCATTCCTCAACGCCGCTAATCTGCTTATGTTCTTTTTCTCCTTTGGCGGCAGATATTCAATAAGCGTGTGGATTATGGCCGTATACTGGCGTGAATATTTTTCATAAATCGTGGCGGACGGATGGGCCTTTACAAACTTCTGGGAAGCGTTCACCGTTTCCGTTGTAAGCCCCTCTTTCTTCAATTCTTCCTTTGCCTGGAAGCACGCCACTTTCAGAAAAGCCGCTTCCTCTATCAGTGAATTTACCAGGTTTTTCTTGTCCCCGTCATCTATCCCGTCAAACATTGGCTTTAAAAAATCTATCTCCTTTTTTATTCGGGCCGGTGTGATTTTGTTTATTCTTCTCTTAGGTTTCGTGTCGGATTTCTCTTTATTTTCATCCAGTTTTTCCGCCTTTTTTGGCGTGTCGGTTTTCTTCGACTTACTTAAAGAAGATTTTTTCTTTTCCTCCATGTTCATCCCCCCTCATATGCGTGCGACCCTGCGGAGTTTTTTTGAGGTATCTCCCTCGGTTCTTCCGGCCCCTCCAAAATTCTGCCCACCGGGGGGGCGTACCCTCTCCTTTTCTCCTGGCGGCGGCAGCAGGTTCCCGTTTCCGTCAAATCGGTAACGTGCGGCGTGCTTCGCCTTATGCTCCTTGTTGTGGCAATCCTCACAAACCAATTCCAGATTGTCCAGGGCAAGCGTTACCCTGGCATCATGGATATTGCCAGGCGTTATATACTTCTTGTGGTGGACAATCACACCGGGAACGAAACGCCCGGCGGCTCTGCACCGCTCGCACAATCCGTTTGCACGCTTGATTGCTGTCTGCCTTGCTTTCTTCCAGGCATCCGACTGATAGAAACTCTTTGCATATTCTTTCAACTGCTGCCACCATCCTTTCTCTGTACATGATTAAGGGCCTACAGATATTCCCATCCATAAGCCCATGTTAATATAAATCATCCCCATATTCTGACCCGTTTACTGTATGCCCTGCTGCCGCCTGGCTACTTTGTGATTTCCTGGGTAAACTTTGTAATGTTCGGGACAAACTGAAATGTCCATGCTTCATCCCGGATAGATATAATGTTCCCATCCTCATTGATTGCCAGGACTTCAATAAACCTGGGCTTTACAATCGTGTCCCTATTACTGTAATCCATATCATCCGGCATCCGCACTTCCATTAGTGCTATGGCGTTTAATACCATTCCCCCATGTATTACTTTGAATCTGCTTAAATCAATTCCCATCTTCCATTCCTTTCCCACCCGGCAACATATCCATTGCCTGGGCAATCCGTGTTATAAATTCCGTCCGATACTCATAGAACTGGCGGCGGCCACACAAGGCATCCGCTATGTATTCATAGGGCGTATTATATACAATGCTCTCATAAATCCTTTTCTGCATCTGCCACCTGGCCTGGATGCTCTCAATATTCTGGCAAGAAGAACACAAGGCATCTTCCACAACGGCGGCGGCCATAATGTCAAAGGCACTGGCCTTTCCGGCTTTTATTCTCTTTTTCCGCTTTTCGTTGCCTTGTATGATACTTCTGGCTACTGCCTTAATATCGGCATCCATCCTTTCCAACCTCTGCCCCCCCCCTATTCCTCATAGGTCTTTTTCTGCACTTCGGAACGCTCCACCTTTATGCTTTCCTTTGCCATCTTGGAAACCCTTGCCTTTATGCCCTGCCCTACGTCAATCGTGATGCCTTTCATGGCCTTTTCCTCTATGGCATCCACGGCCCGGAACATGATATTTACAACGCTCTGGTCAATGGGCTTTTCCGCCGTGCTGCTGAATAGTTCTTCAATACGGCTCTTTGCTTTCTGCACCCGTTCCTTACTTTCTGCATACTTTTTGGCTTCCTCACACTGGCACCTACACGTCACGGCTTCGTTTACTTCATCCTGGCCCCATCCCATCATTGTATGGACAACGCCGCCCTGACCGCAAAAGCGGCAATATCCCGTCTGGCTCTCCACGCCCTCCGGCATTTCCCGGCCCTCTTCCTGCTCCATTTCCCTTAAATCCTCTTCTGGTATCGCATGGCCGCCGTCTGTCTTTTTTTCTCATGCCTTATCCTCCCCTTTCTTTGCCTGGTTATAGGCATCCATGGCAACGGTAAGCACCGCCGCCGACTGCTCCACGCTCAACTGTGTGCCCGTCACCAGAAATGCCAGGTTCTTGTTTATGGTTTCCAACGTATCTTCCAACGTCATGTTCTTTAGCGGCTTCCCGGCGGAAAGGTCTGCAATGGTCTTTATTATCGGCACCTTGAAATATTCGTCTACTGCTGCCATGTTGGCGTTTATGGTGCTTTCCGCCCGTGTCGGCGTGTGCTTTTCACACTTGCGGCAATGCTCCCGGCAGAACATACGCCCCATTGGAACGCCGTCACACTTCCCGTCAATCCACGGGGCGTTCAGACACTTGGCAAGCGGCATCTTTCCGGGTTCCTGCAAATAATCCAGGATTTCCGCCTTTGCTTCCTCCGCCCCATGGCATACCGCTGTCTTATAGCCCTGCTGCCGCAATCCGGCCATAAATGCTTCCTGCTCCGGCGTTGCTTTGTTCCGGCCATACTTCATTTCCAGATAAAGGCCGTGGAAATTATGGCTTGCCACGGGCAGACACACATCCGGCACGCCGCTTTTCAGCCCCATGGCCTTTAATACCGCCCCGTTTGTCCGCTTCCCCTCGTTTGGGACGTGGTACATAAGGGAAAGGCACGGCAGGACGTGCATATTGTTCCCGGCCCACATAAAAAGAGCCATTTGCTCCGTGGTTTCCCCTTTCTTCATGTTCTGCATCCTCATTTTCCAAACCTCCTATTCTTCCTCAATGGCATATTCCCGTTTACGCCGCTTTAGATCCTCCAACATCCTTTCCAGGATGCCCGTTTCCTCTTCATTCAGCCAGGTATAATATTTTTCAATCATCCTTACGGCGTGAAGTTTCCGGGCGTTTGCCTTTTCCTCTTCGGTTGTGTCGGTATCTGACACATTGGCTTCCCTGGTTTCCTCTTCCTTGGTCTTTCGGTGCTTTTTCTCTTCGGTCATGGCCTTTATTTCTTCCGCACCCATGCCGCCTTTGTCCTCGGAAGCCTTTGCAATCTCTTTTTGGGTTCCCTCGTCTGCCCTGGATGCTTCCATGGCCGCCGTGATGCCCATATTGCCTTTCTGGAACTGTTCTTTCACTTCCGGCGTGGCGTTCTGGTCTATGGTATTAAGGGTCCTTATCTTCGGCACGCTCTCCCCCATCACTGCCGCCACATAATCCCGGACCCTCTCCCCTGCTTCCAGGACAAGCAAGCCCTCTTTCCGTGCCTGGGTCAATACCTCTTTCCAGTCCGCCGCCTGGGTCATAAGGTCATAATCCGACATTTTGCGGTTGAACGTGTTGCCGATTAAAAGGGCAATCCGAAATTCTATTTCCGTCATATCTTTGTAGCGGCAAGGGACGGTTTCAAACTCTTCTTTCCCCTCTGCCACAAGGATTTTTATACCTCCCAGGCGGCGGTGGCCGGAAACAAGCCAGTATTCCCCATTTACACGCCCCAATACAAGGGGCTGCTGCAACCCGTCCATTTCAATTCCCGTGGCTATTTCCTGCAATTCGTCCATGCTGTATTTATTATGCGCCGTCACAACAATGTCCCGGTAGTCCAGGTTGATTTCCCGGTAATCCTTGTTTTCCCCTGCTTCCGCCCTGGTTGCGGCGTTCACGACATCCAGAATATTAAATCCCATCCCTTAACCCCTTTCCCCTGCTTCCAGGTTCCCAAATTTCTGTACATACTCCGCCACAAAGGCTTTATAATCCTGGGCGGCTCCGCTGCGTACACTGTAGCGTGTCGGTGTCTGGTGGTAGAACGTGGCATCCTTGGCCTTTGTGGAATGTCTGATTTTCTGTGAGAAAACAGGGCATCCGCTCTTTGCCCTCAACCAACTTTCCGCCGCTTCGCTTGTGTCCGACTTCTCATAGTCCGTGATAAGCACCCCGGCAATCCTGGCCTTTCGGTTCAACGCCTTAACCTGGTTTATCTGCTCCACCAGTTCTTCCAGACCGTCCAACGAATAGGCATCCAGGCACACGGGAATGATGATTTCATGGGTTGCCACCATGGCGTTTATGACGTTCATCCCCAGGTCCGGCGGATTGTCTATGATGCAATAGTCATATTCCCCGGCAACTTCCCCCAGGGCGGTTTTATAACGGTCATGCTGTGCATGGTCCTGGTCTGCCTTTACGGCAAGTTCCGCCAACTCCATGAAATAGTTGCAAGGTATTACATCCAGTTTTTCATCCGCCGCAATCCCGGAAACCCTCCGAATACTGTTTTCTCCCATATGGCCGGTCCGCATAATCCGGCACGCTTCCGCCTCCTGGTCCCGGTTGTATACCTCAAACATACGGGAAGCGTTCCCCTGCTTGTCATTGTCAAACAACAATACCCTGCTACCAGGCCGCTTTCTTTTCTTGTCCCCCTCTGCCAACAGTTCCGCCATGGAAACGGCTGTGGTGGTCTTGGCACACCCACCCTTTAAATTGATGACTGAAACAATCTTCATTTCTTGTTAGGCTCCTTTCGCTTAATCTTCACCATACGGGCGTATATGTAGAACGCCGCATTGATTCCGTTGTACTTAACCTCTGCATCCAGAAATTCAAATCCAGGGTATGCTTTTTCCATCTGGCTTTTCAGTTCTTCATGGTCCCTTGCCATCCGCTCCACATTGCCCTTTTTAAACTTTGAATAGCTTCTTGTCGGCTTGTCCGGCTTTTTAAGGTTCTTTGACGGGCACCATCTTTTTGTCCCGTGTGGGTTCTGTGATATGTACGTGGCAAGCCCGGTTATAAGGAAATCGTCATCCGGCTTTATCCTCCTGGTGTTCGGTCTGTCACATTTTCCCCATAGTTCTTCCAGTTCGTCCCGGTCCATCCCGTCCCCGGATAACAGAATATGGAAGTGTGGGCGTTTGTACCCGTCAAAGGCAAGGATATAAATATATTTTGCATTGTCCAACCCGTCTTTTTTCCGGCGGCGGTTTATCCGCTTTATGAAATTGGTTATATCTTTCCTGGCCCTCTCTTCATCACCAGGCAGACAACCATCATTCCATCCAAATGTGGCCCAAATATCACCCTTGCCGAAATTGATATTTGCCAGGCGTATCAGATAACGTCTTGCGTTCTTATCGTTTAGGTTCCGCTGTGACGGCCTGGTTTCCCTCTTCTTTGCCGTTACTGGCATATCCTTTTTATCCTTAAAGGCCGGGTATACCTGGCTTTCCAGTAATACGGTTCCGTTCTGGATGTTCTCCGCCTTGGTGGTGGTTGTCCGATAAAGGCACGCCACCTTTCCATCCTTTAACAGCTTTTCCAACTCCCATTCTTCCAGGGTGTCACACTGTTTTTGGTATGCTTCCTCATAATCGTAATCATCATACAGTTTTTTCATGTTCCCCACCTTTATATGTCAAGCCCCTGCCCTCTTCCCTGCTCCCTGGGTATCTCTCCTTTCCCTCCCCTCCCTCCATCTTCCCATCACCATCACCCACCTATCCCTTTATATCTTCCTATAATTCCCGGGGCGTCCGATATGCTAATACCCATTACAAGGACGGGCAAGGGGCACCGCCCATTTAAAAAATCAGTCCAGAAATCCATCAAACGCTTTCTTTATCAGTGCAAAACCGAACAAGGCCAGGCCGGATATAATCAGCATTGCCGCCGCTACTGCCGCCATAATTATGTAAACTTCCATGTTTTCCGCCTTTCTTTCTATATATGGAAGAAAACCCTTTCTTTCCTCCATATCTTGTGCTATACTGTCCTTGTTAAGTTCCAACCCGGTTGCTTTTGGTGTTCCCCACCTTGCAACCGGGTTTCGCTTTCCCCGTTCATGCTTCCGGCAACTCTCCGAACATACTTTCGTATGTTTCCGTTGCGTAACGCATCAAAAGGGCTTTTGCTTCCTCTTCCTCTATCGCTTCACCATACGTCCTTTGGAAATCTTCCTCATGGGTCAACAGCCAGTTCCCTTTTTCAGATTTCCATAACTCGCAATCATACGTTTTTCCTACTTCTTGCCCCTGGAATACTGCACGCATTAAAGGGCTGTCATTTTTATACCATTTCCTTACTGCTGCCACCCGTTCCATCTTGTCCGTGTCATACTTCATTCCGCCAATCACAAACCGCATCCGGCTCCCCATGTTAAGTCCCTCACTTTCCGCCCTACTGCTGCAACTTATATTCTTCCACTATGTCCACAACCCGGTCCATGATGCTTTCCAGGGCTTCAACAGTCATGGCCTTATCGTCTATGTAGAAATCCGCATAGACTTTTCTTGTGTCATTCCCCCATCTTTCCATCTGCTCCGGCAACGGCTCATTCACCGCATCAAAGATAATACCCTGCTCTGTACACCATTCCACGGCATCTTTTAAATCCTTTCCGGCCCTGCTTGTCCAGAGGATAATTTTATGGCCGTTGGCTTTCAGCATCTTCACCGCCGCCACAACCTTTTCCTTTGGCCCCACGATTTCCGGGAACCTGGTAACTGCCAGTGTATTGTCAAAATCAACTGCATAAATCGCCATAGTCTTTTCCCTCGCTTTCTGCCTGGCCGTCTGCATCCGCCTGGCTCATTTCATATTTCAACAGCATGGCCGCCACCTGGACCATTTCACAAGCGGCATCCACGGCCTGGCGGTATATCGCCATTGGCTTTGCATCTTCCACCAGGAAACAAGCTATCTTTTTCCCTCTTACTCCATCCCACAACACGGCAAGGGAAGATTCCACGTTTTCCAGGGCTTCCTTTGCTTCCTCCAATTCTTCCAGGGTCACGGCGTAACCCTCATGGCGGCTATTGAATAAAGGGAACTTTTCGTTTGCCCTGTTCAGTTCTGCCTGGGCAGCGGCTTCAACCTCTGCCCTTAACTCATTCATTGCCATGGCTTCCATCCTCCTTTTCCCCGTCCGTGTCCTGGTCCTGCTGCCCGGTTCCGTCTATCGCTTCATAATGACTTCCATCCTCGCACGTTTCACATTCTCCGGCGGTAAATGTTTCACGCATGGCATTGTTTACGCACGTTTCACAACTCCATGTTTCCGTCCTTTTCTTTTCCCCGGCGGCTTCCCTGGCCTTTAACTTTTCCGCATTGTCCAGAATGATTTCATTAAGCCGTTCCCGTTCTGCCAGTTCCACGATACTTTTTAAGGTTTCCACACCCTTTTCCAACCGCTCTTCATCTGGCAGCATACGCAAGAAACGCCTGGCGGATGTAATCATGCTCTCAATCTCATAGTCCGGGTGTGGTTCCACTTCCGGCAGAATCTCCGGGGCTTCCATCTTCCCGGTAAGCATTTCCCGGACGTACTCATGGGGCACGTTGCACCTGGCCGCATTTCCCATTAACTCCGCCTTTGCCGCTTCCCTCATAAGTTTGTAAAATTCCGTGTACTTCATGTCCACTGTTCCGTCACTTGTGAATCCATCTAATAATCCCATGCCCTTTTCCTCTCTTTCTATCTGTAAATCCTGGATGCAAAACAATATAAAGGTTCTGCATCAATTTCCATTTCTTCCCGGTTCTTATAAATCATCAAAGAGAACCACTCTTCCCCCTCTTCATCCGTGAAACGGTTGGCGAACTTTTCAAACCCGAAACGGGAATTTATCCTTGCCCCCTCCACCACGTTTGACAGCTTCGCAATCTCACGGCTGCCCAACGTCACGCCCTCTTCATGGTACTGCTGCCACTTTCGGAATGTTTCTTTGAGATATTCCAGAAAATCCGGCTCCACCACGCCATTGATAGGCGTATAGCTTTTATACTTTGCTTCCGCCGCCCTTAATCTGTCCATCCTCTTTTCCTCGCTTTCCTGGCCCTCTGGCCATTTATCCAGGCACGCCGCCGCATTACCTTTTTCAACCTGGAAATCCCGGCCTTAAATTCCGGCCAATCCTTTATTTCCACCGTCACTTTCATTTCCGCCATTTTTTCTTCTCCTAAATGATAATTTTGCAATATAGGGTCATCTGTAAATCGGAAAAGCGGAAGTCCGGCGTTTTCTCCGGCTCCATTGGCGGCATCAGTCCCCGGTCTTTCCATTCCTTATGCCGAATTTCCGGGGATGCCCTAAACCGTTTCACCTGGGCATCCAGGACGGCATCCGCTACGGGGTCATGTGTCAACAATGCCTTATACCCTTTGTATATGGTTTCCTGCCCTGCTTCGCTTTTGGCATCCCGTACTATCAGCAGATTATCCGAATTGCATATCAATTCCAGGAACTCCCGTACCACCATGGTTTCCACCCTCGCTTTCCGCTTTGATTATGCCGATAAATACACGCTCTGCACACGGGACCGCAATACTGTTTCCCAGGGCCATGTAACGGGCATTGTCTGACATTTCCCTGCCGGATGCCCCGTACCTTGTCCAATAGTCCGGGAACCCGTCCAGGCGTTCACATTCAAGCGGCGTAAGGCGGCGGACCCGGTACTTTACCGCTGCGGCAATCCGCTCAATTATCACGGCAAGGGTTTCACTTCCTCCCCCTGCTGCCCCACGGCTCTTTTTTATGGTCCCCACGCCCTCCTTGAACTCTGCATAACCGCTTTGTGTATAGGCTACGGCGTGCCGGTCCGTGCTTGTAAGCGTTGGGGCAACGTCCTGGTTTATCCCTAATTGATTTCCGCCGTGCTTTGCATCCCGGCCAATGACGTTTCCGGCTATGGTATAGACGGGAAGCAAGTAAAGGCCAGTCTTTCCACCTCCGCCCCTTGCCCTCCCCATAAGGGTTACGCTCTTCGTGGCGTTTATGTAAATCCTATCCGCCGTCCTGCCGAAATCCAGTTTCATTTGTCCGCCTGGTTCCTCTGCCAGTCCTCCGCTATCCTCTCCAATAGGGCTATCTTTAGGATTGTCGGAACTTCCTTTTCCCTCTTCTCGGCCCGTGACAGAATACCCCAACACGCTTTCGCACTCAAAAAGTATTTGTCCAGCACGTCCATTTCTAAAATCTGTGACAAGGTAGATTCTTTTTCTACGTTGGGGAACTCCCCAAAATTGTGCGTCAAGCTGCCGCCATGCGACTGTCCGCAAATCCCCCCCCCCTGGTTCCTCAATTCCAACCAATCCGGCGGATGCCCATTTCCCACTTGTAGGCATTGGAATACTGGCTTCTGTGATTTCTTCCAGGACCCGGCGGAAATCCTCTCCCTTATTGCTTGAAAAAGCCCCGGCCACGTTTTCCCATATGATATACTTTGGATATTCTCCATCTGTCTTTTCCCTCATTTCCCGTATAATCCGCACGGCTTCCATGAATAGGCCGGAACGGGAACCGTCAAGCCCCGTCTGCTTCCCGGCCACGCTCAAATCCTGGCAAGGGCTTCCGAAACTGATAATATCCACCACGGGGATTTCTCCGCCTTTTATCCCGTTAATGTCCCCCAGGTTCACGGCATCTGGAAAATGCCGCCCTGCTATGTCTATACAGTTCGGCTCTATCTCGCTTGTCCATACAGTCTTGACACCGTGCCGCCCTGCTGCCAGGGGAAACCCGGCTATCCCATCAAAAAGGCTCCCCAATGTCAACCCGGCGTTCATTTCAACGCCCCCGGCCTGGACGGTTCGTAGACAATCATCACCGTGTAAGAAGTCCTATAGTCTGCAATCTCCTTTCCACGGATGACGGGCAAGGTTTCTGTTCCATGCTCAATTCCCATTATCTCCGCCCCGTCTGCTTCCAGGGCGGCCAGGTTTTCATTTACCTTTGTTTCAAGGTCTTTCAAATCGGTGTCCCTTTTTAACATGATTTTCATGCTTAAACCCTCGCTTTCTGTTATTTGCTTATAGATGTAAGCGGCTATTTCCTGCCCTCTTTCTTTTTCTTTGGGCACCACGCCGGGGATGTTTTTATGGGAACTTCTCTCGAATACGGTTTGCCATATCCTAGAAATCCCGGCATTTTCTGTATTCTATGTTCATTGAAATAATTCAAAATATATTTCTGGTTTGGATGTTCACATGAAAAACTCGCTCTTGTATTGCCTACTTTTCTAAAATCTTTGCAATGCTCACAATCTTTACATCTGATTTTATCCGCCACGTTTACCGCTCCTTTCTGGTTTTCGCATACCGCAAGCGGCCATCCGTCCGTATCACGCCCTACGGCTTTATAGGATGACTACTTGCAATATACCGGGTGTTATCGTACAACCTTTTAAACGCCGGATAACTTCACCGGGGCGTGGCATGGTTTTCTAGTTCCCGGCCTACCTTGGAAGAATAGGCGTGTACGCTTCCCTGGTAGGTACTTTTTGCACCAGTGCAACCCATCAACAGTTTGTAGGGGCTTTGGACCCTCACGCCGCCCACGGTCAGCATGGCCGTTTTAGTTGCCGGGCGGTATGGATGCCGCCCTGGGTGGTGCTTATTCCATAAAATCTAAAATTGTCATCTGCTCCGGCTCCGGGAAGTATTCATCTTCCCATTCCACTCCTATGTAGTCCAGTACACGGCCCCATCCGAACTTCCCCCCCCCCGTCTTAGGGTCTGTGCAACATCTATACATCCAGAAATCCCACTCTTTGGGATTCCGTGCCCTTAGCAAGTCAAATCTATGTGGCCGTTTTTCCATATGTACCCCAAATCCGCACATACTGCACCCGGTACGTTGTGCCTTTGTTGTGTAAAGGGTTCCATCTGCCTTTCTTTCAATACTTCCGTATATTTCCGGCACTGGCACTTTCAAGTCAATGGCAAGCTGTAAAAGGTCTTGCCTTAAAAATGGGGCGAATGGTGCGGAACGGATGACATTTTTTCCAAAATAATTACATCCATGCTCCACAAGTGCATCCTCACGTTGTCCGCCCTCTGATGCCATAAGTCCCAGGAATGGCTTGCTATTGTGTTCCTTGGCCCATTTATCACAAGGCTGTTCTTTCATGTAAAGGCAGCATTTATTTGATACAAGAAACGGGGCAATCTTATAGTTTACGTCCTCATTTTCATTCTCATATCCTGCAAATAATTCAAGCCACTTTTGAGGTAATTTCATACGGCTGTTCTTTGCGAAATGTCCTTGTGCCCCACATTCCCCGGTTATTATTGCATGGCGGACCGTTTTATTTTTCTCCGTTGGATGCTGCAATGTTTCAATCTTCCCGGCTATCCTTTTACTAATTACTGGAAATCCAAACTCATTAAGAATCTGTGTTTTGCTTTTCCCTGGACTTAACGAAATGACCCCTATTTCCTTATGGATTTTTTGGATGCTCTTATCTTCCAGGCTCGAAACGGATATGGCCGGAACATTTATACCGATTGACCGTAAAAAATATAAAAGTGTAATACTATCCAGGCCGCCAACTGACACATGGGCTTCCAACCCCATGCCGTCCAAAGTTGAAATAAATTCATGTGCCCGGATTTCCGCACGCCTAACCTTTATGTTGTAGGGTAAATTCTGCATGGCCGTCATCTGTGCCTTTTTCAGTTTCTTTTTTTCTTTAAATTCCTCGAACTCTCTTTCCCGTTCTGCTTCGTTCATTCTATTAAGTTCCTCACTTTCTGCCCTGCTGCCGCCTGGCCTATAATGCTTTCTGTGCTACCTCTGCCCGGTAAGGCTCCCCACCACGTTTCAATTCATTGTAGATAGTTGCCCTATGCACTCCCACTTCATCCGCAATAGCAGAAACCTTTACCCCTGCTGCGTGCATCCTCTCAATGGTCTGGCGGTCCGTGAAGTTCAGCCGTCTATTTCCTTTCCTCATGCCCCTTTATCTCCTTTCTAGTTTTGGTGAAATAAAAAAAGAGTGCCCACAAGAGTTTTTTAATTCTCTTGTAGCACTCTCTTATTTTCTGTTAAAAATAAGATGCTTTAGAGTATATTTCCCTTGTCGCATCTTATTTTACAATGAACCAGAAACAACAGGATTTTTTAATTTCTCCATGCAATCTGCTGCGTTTTTTCCAGAGGATATTCGAGAAGGCAGCTCTGATCAAGGTCAACCCAACGCAGACATACTGCATTGATTTGATTGTTATAGTATGTTTTGTAGTAATTGATGCCTTCATCACAATCCATACAGCAGGAATAAGTTGTTGTAAGACATTTTTTGTCCTGATTATAAACACTGCCCCGCACCATAGATACATTGTCTAAAATATGAAAAAATTGTGCGACACTGCTCTCTTCATCACTTTCGCAGGAAGAATTCATTTTCAGAAAGGCCGCTTTGACAAAACGGGAAGCCGGAGAAAAGTCTCCAGGCAGACCGATTCCACCAAACCCCTGTCCAAACGGGCACAAATCGAGTGCAGTACTGAAACAATTTTCCGGATATCCGGAGCTGATGGCAAGATATTGACGGAGATTGAGCATTTGAAAACCGAAAGGCGGATTATTTGTCATAACGCCGACCGGGTTTTCATAAACCTGCATCCCATCCTTGGTACATTCCAATACAATAGAATCGTTCCGGTCTGCGATATGCCAGTGCAGCGGTGACAGGGGAATATCTTCCCGAAACGGTATGTCAATCAGATGCATCTCTTTGATTTGTTCGCGAATTTCAGCTACACTGCTGCAACGCCCGAGCAGCCAGGGGGCCAGCTCAAATGGAGAAATATTATTTTTAAAAGGTTCTTCTTTTTTCGGATAGTAAGCATTGTCTGGAAAGTTCAAACCTGCAATACAGACGCCCTTTTCATTCATGGCATCTGCGTATAAAGGATAACCGTCAATAACAGAAGCCATACCAATCATTGCATAATGACTGTGCAGAACACCTGCTTTGCGAAAGACAAACGGAAAATGTCGCGGCGTAATGACAACCCGTTCATTAAATGAATATTCGAGATCAAGATTTCGGCCAAAATAGAAATGTCCTGTTTGCAATGTAAGACTTGTACACATAAAATACCTCCTGTAAATGCTATGTACGGCAGATGGCTTTTCAACGCACCACAACTTCGGTATTTTTTCCCTGTCTGAAACAGAATTTTTTCCTACTGGTATCAGTATATGCAAAATCAGTAAAATAATTAATAAAATATGAAGATATCGCACAAATGGATTCGGATATCTTCATAAAAATTTCTATTTTGGAACCGCACATTCACGGCAACACTGTGCCAGAGATTTTTCTTTTTTCTTCCGTGTAATTTCTACCAGGGACAGTTTTGTCATATCGACAAGACAGGTTGGAATCGGATCTTTTCTGAGTTCATTTTCCAGCAGAGAAAGAAGCGTCTTTTTAGAAGTCTCTTCTTTCATATTAATAAAATCAATAATTATAATTCCGCTGATATTTCGCAGTCGGAGCTGTCGTGCAATTTCTATGGCTGCCTGAAGATTGATTTTTAAAAAAGCATCCTCTGTTTTTTTCCCGCCCTCAAATTTCCCCGTATTCACGTCAATTACGGTCAAAGCCTCGGTTGGCTGAATCACAAGATATCCGCCGCTGTCCAGCCAGACTTTTTCGCGCAGTGCCTGCTCCAGGCGGTGTTCGAGCGAATACAGTTTCTGCATCGGAAGCATGCGGTCCTCATACCGTACCAGTCTGCCCAAATCCCCTGGCTGATGGTGGGTGAGATATTCACTGATTTCCGAATACAGCTTTTCATTGTCTGTCAGAATCTGCTCTGCATCAGAATCGTAGAGATCAGCCAGTCTGGAAAGGTAGGAAGGAGGTGTACTGGAGAGACAGGAAAAACAAGTGCGAAATTTTGCCTGAGACAGGAGTGTTTCATAACGCTCCCGCAAAGCTGTAAGTTCTGCCACAATTTCCCGTTCAGAGGCGGAACCTGCATTCGTCCGGACAAGCCAACCGAATGGTCTGCGCTGGTGTTCTGAATTTTCCAGCTCAGAATGTTGCGATGTGCCACTGTGTTCCAGCTCGGAATATGGTGATCCGTCATCGTACCCTGCTCCTTGAAGATGCAAGACGGTTTTGTTGTTTTCCCAGTATTCCACGAAATTCCGAAGCTGTTCCCTGCGTTCTCCCGGCAGCTTTGCCGATACGGATATTGCCGTATTCCCGGTAGTCAGAAGTACATATTTTCCATGGAACGTCAGATTGGTTGATACGGACGGATACTTTGTCTTAATTCCTTCACGGGATACCTGAACCAAAAGCTCATCTCCGGCCTGTGGCAGACGGGAGGCTCCTTTTTTTGTATAAATGGGAGATTGCATATCCTTGAGCGCCAGATGACAAACCTGCCCTGGTGCAATTTCAATGAAAACTGCCCCGATATTTTTTGCTATATTTTTGATTCTCCCGATATAAATATTGCCGAGAAGCCCAGCCGTTGCATCCGGGTCACAGTGGATTTCAACTGTTTTTTGGCCATGCAGCAAAAATGAAAATACGCCGCCCTGCATCCGGGTAATCAGATACTGTTTCATATATTTTTTCTCCATTTTATGGTAAATTGTACGACGTTGCCAGACGACGGAATTTCCTGGTTCTCATTATTTGATTTCTGTTCCAAGCGCACCAAGCGCTGTCTGTTTTGGTCTTCCCTCCGGGCCAATATCTGCATATACTTCGCATCGGTGAATTTCGTATGCGAACGGTTCAGGAACGATGCCAAGCGTTTGCAGATAGGTATCCATGACCAGCTCCGGCTTCAGGTTTGCAGTGCTGCCAGAAGCAAGCTTCATAAACACAGTTCCGCTATTTACCGACATCTGATAAATCATAGGCCGAATGTCCACTTCTTTTTCAGATTTTTTTGTTTTTTTCATCACTAAAATAGATTTTTGAGCAAAAAAATGCGAGATATCAGACTGCCAGTCCATGCGAGGCTCATGCCCCTTTCGGAAACGCAGTTCATAGTCAGCCGCTGCCACCAGTGTCATGGCTTTGCTGGCTTTTCCTTCCGGTATCTGGTAAAAGCCGGTTACACGGATTCCTTCTACACCGACGCGGTTCAATGCGTCGATCGCTTCTGAGGAAGAAATCGGCGTTTTGATTTCAATATCCATATATTCGCCGTCGCTTGTCAAACCGACTCCCAAAGGCGAAGCAAATGACATGACCATATGGGGGCTAAGTCCTTCCGTATATACAATGTCAATTCCGGCCCTTCGGATTGCTTTCTGAAAATAACGCATAACGTCCAGATGACCGATGAATTTCATAATGCCATATTTTGAAAATTTGATTCTTACTTTCATCTCAGAGTTCCCTTTCCAAGGATTTTCTGTTCCGTTTTTTAGATCGCAGAAGTGTGCAAAATATATTTTTATTAAAATGTAGCGCTGCCCGTCTTTGTTTCTATGCAGATACCAGTCTGATACGTTCCGGCTCCGCAGCCTGAACACTGCATACGGCAGTTCGGCGTTACCAGTTCCTGATGGGCGGTCTGCCATTCTTTTTTCAAAAATGTTTTTGTCACTCCAATATCAATGAAATCCCACGGGAATATTTCATCAAGTTCCCGTTTTCTCACCGTATAAAAATCCATCTGGATGCCGCAGGTTTCAAAAGCCTGAAGCCACCTGTCATAATTCCAGTATTCGGTCCACGCATCGTACAGTGCGCCCTGGCGGTACGCTTCCAGAATCACGCTGGAAATTTTGCGGTCTCCTCTTGCGAATACTCCCTCGAGCAGAGTCACGTCTGCCTGGTGCCAGTTATAGCGAATGCTTTTCTGATTCAGCATCTCTTTGATCTCGTGGTTCACTGTTTTGGCAAAGCCGAGGTAATCTCCCGGCTGATGCATCTGCGCCCACTGGAAGGGGGTGAATGGTTTCGGGACAAAGAACGATGTGCTTACTGTGATCTGACACTTTCCGTTCCGTTCCTCTTTTGGAATTTCATAGTATTTTACTGCAATCGCATTTGCCAGATGTGCAATCGCTTTCCGGTCCTCTTCTGTTTCCGTTGGCAGTCCGAGCATAAAATACAGCTTGACCTTATTCCAACCGCCATGGAACGCTTTATCGGCGCCATCCAAAATCACTTCCTCTGTGAGCCCTTTATTGATGACGTTGCGCAGCCTCTGAGAACCCGCTTCCGGTGCGAAAGTCAGACTGCTTTTCCGGACATCCTGCACTTTGCTCATAACGTCCAGGGAAAATGCATCAATTCGGAGTGACGGAAGGGAGATATTGATATTCTGATCACGGAACTCGTCGATCAGGAAATTCACAATTCCCGGCAGATCACTATAGTCGCTGGAGCTTAAGGAACTCAGGGAAATTTCCTCATGGCCTGTGCTTTTCAACATCTGGTATGCATGCTCTTTCAGGACTTCTAATGTACGTTCCCGCGTCGGACGGTATAGCATCCCTGCCTGACAGAACCGACAGCCACGGATACAGCCGCGCTGGATTTCCAGAACCACACGGTCCTGCGTGACCTTGATAAACGGTACTACAGGAGCCTCCGGATAGGGAGCCTGTGTCAGTTCTGTCACAGCCTGCTTTTTGATCACAGCAGGAATTCCAGGAACCTTTGGCTCAAAAGAACCGATGGTACCATCTTCTTTGTAAGTCACCTCATACAGCGACGGCACATAGATGCCTGGAATCTGTGCAGCTTTTTTCAGGAAATCGTTCCGCGTTTCCCCGGCTTTCCGGCTTGTCTGATACAGATCAAGAAGTGCGTCATAGACGGTTTCGCCTTCGCCAATATAAAACAGATCAAAAAATTCAGCCAAAGGCTCCGGATTGTATGCACATGGCCCGCCGCCGATGACCAGAGGATATTCCTCGCCGCGCTCCGCAGCCAGAAGCGGGATTTGCGCCAGATCAAGAATTTGTAGAACATTGGTGTAACACATTTCGTATTGAAGTGTGATTCCCAGAAAATCAAAGTCTTTTATCGGGTCCTGAGATTCAAGCGCAAACAGCGGGATTTTTTTCTCCCGCATTACTTTATCCAGATCTACCCACGGAGAATAGACGCGTTCACACCAGACATCCTCTCTGCGGTTGAACATATCATAAAGAATCTGGATGCCGAGGTGCGACATCCCAATTTCATAAACGTCCGGAAAGCACATCGCAAAACGAATGGCTATCTTGTCTTTGTCTTTCATAACGGAATTTACCTCCCCGCCAATATAGCGGGCAGGCTTTTCCACAGACAGTAAAATTTCATCACTTAATGCTAGTTTTCTCATATTCCGTTTCCTTTTGCAAGTTGCAATTTTGCAGTATAATTACCCCTTAATCCGCAGCGCCTCAATGTTTCTTGTCTCTGCGCCATTCGTACGGGACATCCACGTGACAGTTACTACCTGGCCCTCAGAAAGGTTGTCTCCCATCTCCATGTCCGTATTTTCTATGAAGAACGTGCGGTAAAGTCCATCAGAACCGCTCAGCTCAAGCACAGACGGGGTGCATGATACAATGACGCCTTCCACTGATACAGAACGTGCTTCGTCAGCGTCATCGTGAATCGTGTTGTTTCTGATCAGGGAAGCTGTGTAGGGCACACCGGCCCCTGTGTAGTAAACCTCTATCCAGTCGCCGGTATAGATGGTATCTTTCAAATTCATAACAGCATAAGTTGTATTGAAAATTGCAGTACCAAGGCCATCATCCCGCTGGATGGTAAGTGTGCCAAAGGACGCATCTGTCACGATTCCGGTCAGATAGCCGTTCTCCACATACGTATCAGAAACCGGCTCTGACCAGGACAGATAGTCTGCATAAACGTACCCGATGTGTCCGTTGTACTTCACGCGAATCCAGTTATTGTCTGTCATACCAGTGATCTCAATCCCCTGTCCTTTTTGCAGCGTACCAAGAATCAGTCCGTCCGAAGAATACGTATCGCGGACATTGACCGCAGCCGTTGCGTACATGGTACCGCTTCCGTCAGAAGTGCGTACCGGCTTACGGGTACTGGTATAATCGCCCCAGATATATCCGGTAGCGCCGTTATACTGTATCTGAATCCAGCCGTCACTCGTATACCCTGTCTCTGTCACACCACTTCCTGCCGTAAGACCGCCCAAAATCACAGCGCTCAGGCTTCCTGCCGCCCGGACATTAACGTCAGCTGTCACATAAATAGTACGTTGCAAAGGAGTAATTGTTGCAACAGGCTTCTCGGGCTGTATCTTCTGATAGGAAGAAAGATCCGGAAGCTCAACGGAAACCGCCTGACCATTCTGTCTGAACTGTGCTTCTGTCTGAACCATAAATGTTTCCTGATTATCGCCATTCATGACCGTATAGATCATCTGAATGGTTCTCCGGATTACATTTCCCTGTGCATTTGTCTGCATGGAGCCCTGCAACCCGTCAATCACGATTCCCTGGCTTCCGCCGGAACCTTCAAGAAGCCGTTTGGAATAGTCGCCGAGTGTTTCTGCTGTTGCTGCAAAATAATAGGTGACATTGCCGTCAGGGGCCGTCTCAGAATACAGCATCCGCAGATAATTACTCGTCATATTCATATAAATCTCTGAATTGATCATATCCCAGATGGCAGTACGGTCCATTTCACGTTTTTGTTCCTTACCGGAAACAGTCGTATAGTAATATCCATTCTGATAATAGCTTTTTGTCGTACCCTCATCCGTATCTACCTGAATTTCCGCTTTCAAAGAACTGCCTTTCATACCGGAAACTTTCAGATTCACCGTTTTGTTTGCAGAGATGTTTGTGCTGGAAGAAACTGTTTTTTCTTTCAGTACTACATCCAGACCATCAAGAGCATCCTGCCCCTGCACAGCTGTGTTGTAAGCCGCTTCCACGCCCGGCTCAAAAGCAGCCTGTGTGAAAACAGTACAGGACGTGACGGTCAAAAGAACGCTAAGTAAACATGCTGCCGCTTTTTTCAGTCTCATAGAGGTTCCCTCCTTTTTATCTGCGAGCAAGCTCCTGTGTGATATCCTCCCAGGATACGCCGCGCTCTGCCATCAGAACCATTATATGATAAAGGAAATCAGAAATTTCATACTTGATCTCCTCGGGATCTGGATTTTTAGCTGCAATAATAATTTCCGTTGCCTCTTCTCCTACTTTTTTCAGAATCTTGTCAATTCCTTTTTCAAAGAGATAATTTGTATAGGAACCTTCTTTTGGATGAACCTTACGGTCAAGAATTACCTGAAATACCTCTTCAAATACTTTAAGCGGATTTGTATCGTCGAATTCTTTTTTCAAAATTGTCCGGTAAAAACAACTGCGGTTTCCGGTATGGCAAGCCGCACCCACCTGAAATACCTTGGCGAGCAGCGTATCCTGGTCGCAGTCGATGCTGAGTTCTTTCACATACTGGAAATGCCCGGAAGTAAGCCCCTTTACCCATAATTCACTGCGGCTCCGGCTCCAGTAGGTCATGCGCCCTGTTCGTACAGTCGTTTCAAATGCTTGCTGATTCATATAGGCAACCATCAAAACCTCCTGCGTCTTATAATCCTGAACAACGACAGGAAGCAGTCCGTCCGTTCCGGTCTTGATATCTGACCAGGAAAGAGACGCCTCAAACGTGTTCACCGGGATGTCTGCAACGCGTAGCGCATGTTTCATTGACATAAGATCCGGAAGCGTTTCCGTGTGCATAAAATCAGAAAGGCCGAGCCCGGATATCTGCGGAAGTGCAAGAATACGCTTCAATGACGCTTCTGTATACGCTTCCTTTATATAGTATACGGTAAATAGATGATCTGTTTCCTGCTCTGTCAGCTGATCCATAAGAATTGTATCGAGTGCAAGAGCCTCCAGCATAACAATGCCTCCCAGAACCGTAGTATGGGCGACAGCCTCCAAAAGTGCTTCCTTGGTTCTTGTGCATGCCAGAATCTTTTCCACACCAAAACGGCTGGACACTTCGTGTGCCAACCGAACGTTTTCTTCTTTTGCAAAATTCAGGAACACTTTCCGACAGCCGGCATAAAGCAGTTTTTTTACATCCTCCATCCGGCGGATATTTCCCCCTCCATACAACGGAATATCCACAGTCCTTGCAATTTCTTTCATCAGCGCAATATTTTCTTCGTGTTCACTGTCTCCTTGTGACAGATCAAAAACGAGCAGCCCGTCTGCGCCGGCATTGTCATAAGCTGCCGCCAGGCGCAGTGCATCTCCGTCTTCTATCATGGTATGATCTTTCAGGCCAGTCACCGCTTTTTTGTTTTTCAGATAAAGCGGTACCAGCAATTCTTTATAGCTCATGCTGTTCTCCCTGCACTCTTTCTATTTATGCCATCCTATTCTTGATTGCATCCAAATATTTTGTTTCAGATATACTTTTTATGGTATAGCTTTACTATACCACATCTATTCCCAAAAATCTTCCCTAAATAATTCCTTTTGTCGAAAGGACGTCTGTAATGCGCGTATCAAAACTTACAGCCTCATCAAGCGCCTTGGCAAAGGCTTTAAACATGCCCTCCGCCATGTGATGGCTGTTCCCGTTCTCCAGCATTTTAAAATGGAGATTCATTGCAGCGGAATAGGAAACGGCATAAAAAAATTCACGAACCATTTCCGTATCCATGGACCCGATTCGTTCTGACGGAAATACGGCATCGGAACGATAATATGGGCGGCCGCCAAGGTCGAGCGCGCACAGCACAAGAACTTCGTCCATGGGAAGAAGTTTGCTGCCGTAACGCCGGATTCCTTTTTTGTCCCCCACAGCCTCCCGGATTGCCTGGCCAAGCACAATTCCGGTGTCCTCGATCGTATGATGACAGTCTACATGCAGATCGCCGCTGACTTTTATTTCCAGATCAAACAACCCATGACGGGCAAATCCCTCCAGCATATGATCAAAAAAGCCGATACCGGTCTGAATCTGATACTGCCCGCTTCCGTCCAGATTCAACCGAACTGAAATCTGTGTTTCTTTTGTATTTCTTACTATTTCAGAACTCCGTTCCATATGATCCTCCTGCTCTGATTGCTATGATTCCGCCTCTTCTTCGAAACGAACCCTGATGGAATTTGCGTGTGCGGTCAGCTGCTCTGCCTCGGCAAATGCAATGATATCTTTATGAATCGGCTTCAGGGCCTCGCGTGAATAATACACAATGCTGGATTTCTTTACAAAATCATCGACGGAAAGCGGTGAGAAAAATTTGGCCGTACCGTTTGTTGGAAGTATATGATTCGGCCCGGCAAAATAGTCTCCAAGCGGTTCGCTGCTGTATTCTCCGATAAAAATCGCTCCTGCATTGCGGATTTTTGTCATGACCTGGAATGCATCTTTTGTTACAATCTCCAAATGCTCCGATGCAATTTCATTCACAGCGTCAATCGCATCCGCAAGGCTGTCTGCCAGTAAAATAAACCCGTACTGATCCAGCGATTTCCGGATAATTTCCGCTCTGGAAAGCGTTTTCAAAAATCCGTCAATCTCCTCGGAAACTTGCTTTGCAACCTGTTCGCTGGTTGTTATAAGAATTGCGGAAGCCATCTCATCATGCTCTGCCTGTGAAAGCAGGTCGGCGGCAACGTAACGCGGATTTGCCGTTTCATCTGCCAGTACCAGGATCTCACTCGGTCCTGCAACGGAATCTATGCTGACATTTCCATAGACTGCCTTTTTTGCCAGCGCCACATAAATATTTCCGGGGCCTGTAATCTTGTCTGCTTTCGGAATACTCTCTGTGCCGTATGCCAGCGCTGCAATGGCCTGCGCCCCTCCTACTTTATAAATCTCATCCACACCGGCTTCGTGTGCCGCAACAAGCGTGGATGCCGGTACCTTTCCGTCCTGACCTGGCGGCGTAGTCATCACAATGCGCTCCACACCGGCTACTTTTGCGGGCACAACATTCATCAAAACAGAAGACGGATACACTGCTTTTCCTCCCGGAACGTAAACACCAACCGTTGCAAGGGGCGTAATTTTCTGTCCCAACATGGTTCCGTTCTCCGAACTGTCAAACCAGCTGCATTTTTTCTGCTTCTCGTGGTAGCTGCGGATATTGACAAGCGCCTTGCGTATTGTCTCCAGCAGCGTCTGGTCTACGTTTCGATACGCTTCCTCGATTTCTTCCTCCGTCACGCGCACCGTTTCTGCTGTAACCGTAATACCGTCAAACTGCTTTGTATAGGCAAAAACTGCTTCATCGCCCTGTTCTCTTACGTTTTGGAGAATCGTATTTACACGCGCTTCAAATCCCTGGTAATTCGCAGGGCTTCTCTTCAGAAGCTGGTCCAGAATGTTCTTTTTTGTCTCATCGGTTAACCGGACAACTTTCATGACTTATTCCTCCTGTGCAATCACACGGTTTAATTTTGACAAAAGACCGGTGATTCGTTCATTTTCCATCCGCATGCTGACCGGATTCACGACAACGCGCGCGGAGAGCGGGCAGATTTCTTCTAATACCACAAGTCCGTTTTCTTTTAAAGTAGAGCCTGTCTCTACTATATCCACAATGACCTCCGAAAGCCCAACAATGGGTGCGAGCTCAATCGAACCATTCAGCTTGATGATCTCCACGGTCTGATTTTTCTGATTGTAAAAATAATCCTTTGCAATATGCGGATATTTAGTTGCCACGCGGATGAGTTCCTGACCGCGCAGCTTTTCACGCGCAGATTCCGGCCCGCATACGCACATCCGGCATCTGCCAAAACCAAGATCCAGAACCTCGTATATTTTTCTGCCTTCCTCCTGGATGGTGTCGCGTCCCACTATTCCGATATCTGCTGCTCCATATTCCACATAAGTCGGTACGTCCGGACCTTTGGAGAGGAAAAACTTCAATTTTAATTCTTCATTCACAAAAATCAGTTTCCGGGAATCCGGATCTTTCATTTCTTCACAGGAAATGCCGATCTGTTCGAACAGTTCCATTGTCTTTTTTGCTAGACGCCCTTTTGTAAGGGCAAATGTCAAATATCTTGGATTGTTATTTCCTTCACTGCTCATAGTTCTGACTCCTTTGCCTATTACAATTCTACAACGAGCGTACAGTTTTGTGCTTTGGCATAAGCCCTGCAGTCCGTTCTGCTGCGTTCTGCCGATACACGCACCAGTTCTACATCAATTCCTTTTTGGCGAAGCTGCGATGCTTTGGCGATCGCTTCTGCCTGCTTTTCATTTTCGTAGATTATCATACAGTGACTTCCGGCAATGTCCTGCTCCACATTCTGTCTTGAGAGCGCGCTGAGTAACTGATCTACAACAGCCACAAAACCGACAGCCGGCGCATGCTTTCCGAAATGTCCGAGGAGTCCGTCATATCGTCCGCCCTTGATCACGGCATCTCCGGTGCCAAAGGTATAGCCTCTGAAAATGATTCCGGTGTAATACATATAGCGGCTCAGCATTCCGAGATCAAACGAAACGTATTTGGATACTCCGTATAGCTTAAGCGTCTCCCAGATACTGCGCAGATAACAAATTGCATCGAGTGCGCCTGCGCAGTCTGTCAGCTCCTCTGCCCGCGCAAGGGCATCTTCTGTTCCAAAAAGACCGGTCAGGGAAGAAAATGCCGTCTTTTGCTGTTCACTTATATTCTGGCCGGATAAAAGCTTCTGGACGCCAAAGGTATTTTTATTTGTAATCAGTTCTTTCAGCTCATCCGTCAGACTTGCCGAAAATCCTGCTTCCGATACGAGCGCCTGGAAAAATCCGACATGGCCGATGCTGATCTGAAACTCCTGAAGGCCTGCTGACAGGAGCATCTGAACAACAAGCGCGATCACCTCAGCGTCTGCATCTGCGCTTTTATCCCCGATCAGCTCTCCGCCGATCTGAGTCGTCTCTTTTAAACGCCCCTGATAACTGGAATTGTTGACAAAGGTATTTCCAAGGTAGGTGAGACGTATCGCCATATTTTCGTTGAGAAAATATTTGGCTGCAGCCCGCGCCACAGATGGCGTAAAATCAGGACGCAGTACCAGAGTTTCTCCCTCGCGGTCAAAAAATTTGTACAGCTCCCTGGAGGGAATCGTACCAATCTCTTTGCTGAATACGTCAAAATATTCAAACGTCGGAGTCTCAATGTCACGATAACCATACGACTTGATCACTGTATGGAGCTTTTGCTGCAACGCAAGCTTCTGCTCGCACTCTGCGCTGTAAATATCACGGACACCTTCCGGTGTATGTAAAATTTTCTGCATAAACAAATTCTTCCTTTCCGGCAGGACTGTCTTATAGCAAGAATCACAGTTAAAAACAGTTCTGTATGCGTGTTCTTCTTTTCTATTTCTTGTTTTTATATGTATCGCTAATACTTTATCACTTCGCAGTGATAATTCGCTACCATACAAAAACATTGAACAAATTATAAGAGATAGCTCCTGTAATGTCAAGCAATAATATTTACGGCTCATCCCGCTCGTCAAGATCTCTCTGGAGCGTTTCCAGATACGGTACCAGAATGCCTCCCTGGGGATGGATATAGTAATCCTGATCGAGCTCCATATAACGAAAGCTTTTGCGTCCGCCCTCCTGCGCCCTGTTCCAGAATCGCATCATGTGCCGGTACGGCAGATAAAAAAGCTCATTTCGCATGCTAAAAAAAAGAATCAGAAATGCGATTCCACCCTGCTTTTCAAACTGTGTCATAAACTCAACCTGATGCGGATGGATATTCTGCAAAGCAAACGTATCAATCGTACATTCTTTTGCATCAAAACAAACCGGAATTCCCTGGACCACACCGATATAGTCCACGGTACTTTTCTGTTCAAAATAAGCCAGCGTAATATGGCGGCTGTCTTTGTCGATTTTAATCGGAGTAATTGGAGTCGGAACCTTCTGGATCAGCGCCAGACCTTTTTCCAGATATAGTTCATTCGTGCGGTTGATCAGCTCTTCCAGCGTGGAGCCGCGCAGACCGCGTGTATTCCACGTAGCCATAATGGTACCTCGTTTTTACTTTTCTTCTTGATTCATTTTTCTCGATTCCAGATAAACTATATCATATATAGCCGGCAGCTCTGCGGAAAAAACCTGACCGGACAGATAGCCAAGCGCTCCGTCCATTTCAGGAAACTCAAGGCGGAAGGCATGGAGCAGCTGTCCGTAAAGATTATATTTTTTCCGGTAAAACCGATTCAGCGTTTCATCCCCGTATTTGGCATCTCCGAGAATCGGATGTCCGATAGAGGCAAGATGCGCGCGAATCTGATGGCTGCGTCCTGTGATCAGATGCACTTCCAGCATGGTCAGCCCCTGTGCGGAACTGATTACACGATACTGCGTCTCAATCGGCTTGTCCTCTTCTGTGCGCGGCGTCTGCGAAATTGTGACACGATTGGATGCAGTGTCTTTTGTCAGATATCCTTTTAAGTGCTGCTCTCCTGTCATGGTTCCTTTCACAATACACCGGTAATATTTGCGCACCAAACGCTCTTTTAAGAGGCGGCTCATTGTCTGCAATCCAATCAGGCTTTTTCCGGCAATGACGAGTCCGGAGGTATTCCGGTCCAGACGGTTGCACACAGCCGGATGAAAAAGCTGAAGCGCGTCCTGGGTAATACTTCCGTTTTCCAGAAGATATACCGTCAGATATTCAACCAGTGAAACGTCCTGCGGCTTTGCTTTTTGAGAAAGCATACCGGCTGGTTTGTTGATCAGAACAATATGCTGATCTTCATATATAATCTTCAACTGGCAGTGCGCTCTTTCCAATGCTGCGGTTTTTCTCATTTTTGTAGAGGATTTTACCGGCTGAGGCTGTACGCCCTGGAATTTTACAATGGTATCTTCGGAAAGAAAGAGTTTCACCTCATCCCCGACACAAAGCAGTTCTTTGCCCTGCGCTTTTTTTCCATTCAGCGTAATGTTTTTCTTTCGCATCATTTTATACAGAAAGCTTGCCGGAGCCTCCCTGAGATACTTTCCAAGCAGCTTGTCGAGTCTCTGGCCAGATTCATTTTCTGTGATTTTAATCTCTCTCATTTCCCACCGTCCTACAGGGAAATCGCGAGCAGTGTATGATAAATCAGCTCTTCCCTTGATAAATCCGGATATCGTTCATCGGGTGTAAACGAAATATCTTCCCGATAATGTCCCTGTTTCTGGCAGATCTCGGATGCCCTCTGGCAATATTTTTTTAATTCTGTCATAACTTTCACCTGCGCAGACGGATAGCCATTGATGGTCAGAATTTTGGAAATGTGCTTTTCCAGGTAAGCGGTGTCTGCTTTTTCATCCGGCGTGTAGCATACAACCTGATCGCCGCAGACAAGCAGCGCATTGACCGGCGTGGTGTGCTCATAAGCAGTAAATACCAGTTCGTAGCCGGATACCAGATTTCCGTTAGCCTTTTTTGCCGCTTCATAGGTAGCGGTGTCTATTGATTTTTGCATCATAATCATAATCAGCCCGACCAGTGATTTGCAGGCAGGAAGACAGCCCAAAATAGCAACAAAGGTAAAAAGATTCAGCTTTGTTTTTGTCTGTATATATCCGGTCACATAAATAACCAGCGGTATCAGGAACAGAATAAACGTAATCAGGAAGGTTTTCTTTTTCTGGTATTTGATATAACCAAAGGTTCCTTTTTTTACTTTCTTCATGAGGTCATCCTTTCTTCTTTTTATGAACGTTTCGTATGGTTTTCTTTCTGGCTTTGGACGATTTCTCAGGTAGTGCAGTGTGTTTCTTTCTCATAGTTCCACTTTCTTTTGGTCCTGTCCCGGGGACGTGTATCTCCTGGTTTTGCTGCCTGCGCGGTCGAATCAGGCATTTCGGGCCAAACCCAATCAGATCCTCACGGCCTGCAAGTTTCAGTGCTTCTTCGACCATCGCATAATTTTCAGGCTTTCTGTATTGGATCAGCGCGCGCTGAAGCGCCTTATAATGCGGATTCTTTTCCACATACACAGGCTTCATCGTGCGCGGGTCAAGACCAGTGTAATACATGCACGTTGAGATTGTGGATGGCGTCGGATAAAAATCTTGTACCTGTTCCGGCATAGATCCAAGCTCCCGCAGATAACAGGCAAGCTGAACGGCCTCTTTCATAGAGCATCCGGGATGTGAAGACATCAGATACGGCACAAGGAACTGATTCATCTTGTATTCCCGGTTCAGCCGGTGATATTTTTCTGTAAATTTAAGATAAACACTGTGAGGCGGTTTCCCCATCGTGTGAAGTACAGAATCTGCCACATGCTCCGGCGCAACTTTGAGCTGTCCACTGATGTGATGCTTCACAAGTTCCCGAAAAAATGTATCGTTCTGGTCTGCCAGAAGATAATCAAACCGAATTCCGGACCGGATAAATACTTTTTTTACTCTCGGAAGCGCACGGAGCTTTCTCAGAAGCTCCACATAATCGCTGTGGTCTGCACGCAGGTTTTTACACGGCGAAGGGAACAGGCACTGCCGATCCCGGCAGACGCCCCTGGTAAGCTGCTTTTCACAGGACGGCTGACGGAAATTAGCCGTAGGCCCTCCTACGTCATGAATATAGCCTTTAAAATCAGGTTCTTCCGTCATAGCCGCCGCCTCCTGCAGAATGGATGCATGGCTGCGTGTCTGGATGATACGCCCCTGATGGAAGGTGAGCGCACAGAAATTGCAGCCACCAAAACAGCCACGATTGCTGACGAGGCTGAATTTTACTTCCGATATAGCCGGAATCCCGCCTGCTTCGTCATACATCGGATGCCACGTTCTGCAATATGGCAGGTCATACACATCGTCCATTTCCTGTGTTGTAAGTGGTTTTGCCGGAGGATTCTGTACCACATACACCGTTCCGTATGGCTCGACAAGCCGCTGCCCGGTAAACGGATCTGTGCTGCAATATTGCCGGTAAAAGCTTTCTGCATAGTTTCGTTTTTCCCTGCACAATGCTTCGTAATCCGGCAAAAGAACGTAATCATAAACCTGTTCCAGATGTTTGGTCCGGTAACAGGTCCCATCCACAAAGGTGATATCGGAGATTGCCATCCCAGAGCGCAGAGCGTCTGCAATCTCTACAATAGAACGTTCCCCCATACCGTAAGAAATCAGATTTGCTCCGCTGTCCATCAAAATAGAACGCTTCAGAGAATCTGACCAGTAATCATAATGCGCCAGACGGCGCAGACTTGCCTCAATCCCGCCTGCAATAATCGGAACATCCTTATATGCCCGGCGGATCAGATTGCAGTATACAACGACTGCGTAATCCGGCCGCCGCCCCATGACGCCGCCAGGCGTGTAGGCGTCTGTTTTGCGGTGTTTTTTCGACACAGAATAGTGATTTACCATGGAATCCATGTTTCCGGCCGTTACCAAAAAGCCGAGCCGCGGTTTTCCAAGCGCTTTTACACTCTCCACGTCCTTCCAGTCAGGCTGTGCCAGAATGCCGACCGTGTAGCCATGAGCTTCCAGAACCCGGCTGATTACGGCATGTCCAAACGACGGATGATCTACATAGGCGTCGCCTGTCACATATACAAAATCAAGCTGTTCTATCCCCCGCTTCTGAAGCTCTGCCATAGTTGTCGGAAGAAATCTTCTGTTCATATTTATTTCCTCCATCTGTCTTTAGGGAGTCTCTGCGAGCGCCTCATATGTACCGTCCGCAATTTCATCATACGATCTGATATAATAATCTGCCAGGCGCCGGATTTCCTGCTTTAGATGGGCCGAAAAAGCATCTTCTACGGCACATACTTTCATTCCCGCATTTTTGCCTGCCAGAATCCCCTCTGGGATATCCTCAAACACGAGACAATCCTGTGGCTGTACACCGAGCGATCTGGCTGCCAGCAGGTAAACATCCGGCGCAGGCTTGCCTTTTGGCACATCACAGGAAATCGTAATGCTGTCAAAAAAATCAGCAACATGATTGGAACGCAGGCATGCCGTAATCAGTTCCCGGCTGTTGCTGCTTGCAATCCCAAGAGGGATTTTCGCCGCTCTTAGCTCTTGCAAAAATGCCGCTGCTCCGGACTTTAAGGTGACATGTTTTGCATACTGCTCATACGCCAGACGATTCCATTCTTTTTTGATCTCATCAAGTGACTCTGGAAGCTGAAAACGTTTTTTGAAATACTCGGCGGTCTCGGTAAAGCTCATGCCGGCAATGTCATCCTGCAAATCCTCCGGAAGCGTCTGTCCGTATCTGCCCAGATACTCAATATCAATATCAGTCCAGACCCACATAGAATCCATCAAAGTTCCATCCAGGTCAAAAATAACAGCATTTATTCCGGTTAACATTTCTGTCAGCATCTTTTCTCCTCCTGTTTCTGGCCCCATCAAGGCTGCAGAAGCTTGTCTTTTTCATCCTGTGTCAGTTCTCGCCACATTCCTGGCGCAAGCGCTTCATCCAACGCAATTCCCGCCATGGAAATCCGCTTCAGATATAAAACCTGACCGCCGCGGGCTGCAAACATCCGCTTGATCTGATGAAATTTTCCTTCACGCAAGGTAACTTCAGCCTCGGAAATTTCACCGGATTTTAAAATATGAAGCCGTGCAGGCAGTGTGGGTTTCTTTTCCCCGATTTCCATGCCTTCTGCAAAAGCAGTCACATCCTCTTCCGAAAGAGAACCGTTTACCCGGACAAAATACGTCTTTTCTACATGATATTTCGGAGAAAGCATACGATGGGCCAGGTCTCCGTCATTCATCAGAATAACCAGGCCTTCCGTATCAATATCAAGCCGCCCCACCGGAAACAGCTCTTCCTTACGCGGATGGTCGATATAATCCAGAACCGTTTTCTGCAAGCGGTCTGAAGTAGCTGTAATACACCCGCCTGGTTTGTGAAGCATCAATGCCACAAAACTTTCGTATTGCAAAAGCTTTCCCTGATATGTAATCTGATCTTTTTCCGAATCAATTTTCTGTTCCGGTTTTTTTACCGTTTCACCGTTTACCTGCACCATCCCGTTTTTCAGGTACTTTTTTACCTCACTTCTTGTTCCGACGCCGGCCTGGGTCAGAAACCTGTCCAAACGTATCATTTCCATTGTCTACTGAAGCCTCCAGCCGGGATAATATTTATTTCTGACACTTCCGTTTACGTATTTTCCCCATCCAAGGCCAAAGCCATCTACACAGATGAGTATCCATCCTTTTTGTTTCTGCGCTGCCTCTTCTTCTGTGGTCAGCTCCAGCGTTTCTCCCTTCAGATACCGAAGTACCCTTGTGTCTGAAGCACTTAAATTCAAAACACAGGGAAAGGAGGATGCGTCAAGCAGCATCGCGAGAGCCTGGGAAGGTTCAAAACGTTTGCTTTTGAAAGTTCCGAGAAGGATTCCGGTGCGTAGATATCGAATCTTTTGCGGCAAATGGTATGGCGGCAGTAGGAAACACTGTTCTCCAAGCTGTGCAAAAACAAAGCTTTTTTGAAATTTTTCCGGCAACTGCTGCAAAAAGTCTCTTACTTCCTCTGGTATTTTACTGTGATTTTTACGCAGCTCACTCTCTGAATACAATGCAAGAGACGCATTTTCTGTATGCTTTTTTGTATGAGATTCCGTTGTCTGGTTGCTCTGTATTTCCGCTTCCGTCAAAGCGGAACGCTTTCTCATAAGCGCAAAAAAATGGCCTTCTCCTTTGATCTTATGCGGCCAGAGTCGAATGCTCTTTTCACATGGCGCTTTCCCGGATGAAAATCCGTCCGTCAGCTCAGGCTGTACCAGTTCCAGCTCCGGGTATCGCAAAAGCACGGCAGCGACTGTTTCTTCATCCTCGGCCTCTGAGAAGGTACACGTTGAATAGGCAAGCAGCCCGCCCGGCTTTAGCATCTGCACCGCACAGTCAAGAATCTCCAGCTGTAAAGGTATGTATGTCTCGGGCCCCCGTTCCTCCCATGCTTCCATGAGGGAATGATCTTTGCGGAACATTCCCTCTCCGGAGCAAGGCGCATCCACCAGAATCTTATCAAAGCAACAACCAAACTGTTCCAGTAGTTTCTGAGGGGTTTCCGCTGTGATACAACAGTTGGCAGAACCCCAGACAGCAAGGTTTTTCACAAGCGCTTTTGCTCTGCTGGCGCTGACGTCATTTGAAATCAGAAGTCCGCTTCCCTGAAGCCTTGATACCAGTTCCGTTGATTTTCCACCCGGTGCTGCGCACAGATCGAGTACAATATCTCCTTCTTCGATGGGAAGTCTCGCAGCCGGCAGCATGGCGCTTGGTTCCTGGACGTAATAAAGTCCTGCAAAATAATACGGATGTTTGGTTGCATGTTCGTCTTTGTGATAGTAGAAGCCGTTTTCGCACCATGGTACTGGTGACAAGTGAAATGGTATCTTTGATAAAAAATCTTCTACGGATATTTTTCCGGTATTTACCCGGATTCCACTGTATTCTTCATCGGAAAAACAAGCCAGAAAAGAATCAAATTCCTCTCCGAGCTGTTTTTTCATCCGATCCATAAAAGTCTTCGGAAGTACTGGTATCACTTACGTTTCCTCCATTGAGAAGGACTGCGCCCGGTAGCCCTCCGCGATAATATCCAGCTCTCTGCCAAAGCGATTCAGCTGGTCAATGTCATTCAGTTCGTAAATGCGATAAAATTCATCCTGGATTTTCAGTACCTCCCGCTCATTGGCGATTCCGTATAGATTCTGAAGATTATTCAGAATATCAGAGACCAGCTTTGTATGTATTTGGAAGGAATTCTGGGCATCCATAATCTCACTGCGCACAAAGGACATTTCATTGTCAAGCGCAATAATTGCATTTGCCGCATTCATCAGTTTTTCACGGATATGATCCGGGATATTTTTCTTGTATTTATACTGTAAGGAGTGCTCGATGGTAGACCAAAAATTCATGGCCAGCGTGCGGATCTGAATCTCGACTTTTATCTTCCTGCTTCCCTGCAACGTCTGTACCTCATAATGGACGATCATATGATAGCTGCGGTATCCGCTGTCTTTCATATGATTGATATAATCGCGCTCCTTGATAACTTCCATGTCCGTTCGCCTGCGGATAATTTCCACAACCTTTTCAATATCCTCCACAAACTGACAGATGATGCGGACGCCGGCTATATCGACAAGCTTATCTTCAATCTCGCTGATGTAAATTCTTTTCTTCTGTGCTTTATCCAAAATACTAGCAATTGTTTTTACGCGTCCCGTTACCTGCTCAATCGGGCAGTACTGCCCCTGGTTCCGGTGTTCTTGCATCAAATGCTCAAATTTTACAATGAGCTCTTTTACTGCCAGATCATATGGAGTCAATATCTCACGCCATAACTGTATTTCCATAGGTTACCTCCAGTCGGACTGTGTCCGCATCACTTACCCGGTGATCCCGGAATCGTGGTTAGCCTTAAATAAATATAATAACATATTTATACACAAGTTGCAATGAATCGTTTACACCTCAATACAGGTCTAAATCTTCTTAAAAATAATTTTTAACCAATTACTTGTTGCCGGTATTTTACAAATATTGCCGCACATAATTCAAAATCCAGTAAGGATTCACACTGAGTTCCTCGTACTCCTCTGTGCAAATATAAATCCCAAGATGCAGGTGTACATCGAATTTTCCCCTGGTTCCCTCCGGACCGTAGCCGGTATCTCCCATTTTGCCAAGGACGGTTCCGGCCGTGACCACATCTCCTTCCTGAAAATCACGGCTGTATTGGTCAAGATGCGCATAATAAAAATAACCGCCGGAAGGACTTCTTATTCCAATCCGCCAGCCTCCCTTTTCCAGCCATCCGACTTTTTCGACAACTCCGTCCGTCATACTGACAACCGGATAATGGCCTGGTATATTTTCGGAAGGCATTAAGTCAGTCCCCTCATGGCCACGTTTTCCACCATAATTTCGTTCAAACATCCAGCTGTTTTCAAATGTAATATCATTTGACGGAACCGGAAAACATTCAATATCATTCCAGATTGCGCCATATGCAGATGCAAGTTTTTCATAACCTTCACTGTTGTATTTCAGCATCTGATACTTCCATTTAAGATACGCGGATTCATCCAAGCCGTATTCTCCTGAAAAGGGATGTCCCGGTGAAATACAGTTCCCGATCAGCATCAGTTCTCCGGGTGTCAACTGAGAGTTCTGTGACAGCTCAAAAAAAGGCTGCAGTTCCATTTCTGCCAGCCGCTGTTCACGAAACGAGGAAGCATCCGGCGCCACATAGGTCAGCCTGATTGCGATACTCTGCTGATATATAATTTGTGAAAGCCAGGAGGAAGTCAGAAACAACAGAAAGATCAACAGAAGGTAATGCAGAAATTGTTTGAAATTTTTCATTGCCAGGTACTCCGAAAAGGCTTCCTTCTATATATATGAACGGGCACAGACAGATAGACCATGTATATTCTTGCTTGTTTCCTACATATGTTAAAAGGACATGATCTTTTGAGGTTTGCCATGCTCCTGCCAGGCCTTTTTATTTTCTTTCTCTATCTTCTCTTTTTTCCGGAAAACGCACTGGAAAGTACGCGTGCCGGACTGCTTTTATGGTATCATTCTGTACTTCCTGTATTGTTTCCTTTTATGCTGGTAAGCAGCCTCCTTCTGAAATTTGGTCTGATGGAACATGTCCCGGCCAGACTGACCAGGCCCTTTGAGAAAATTCTTGGTGTGAGTGTACACGGAGCATTTGCAGTATTAATTGGTTTTCTCTGTGGCTTTCCCATGGGAGCAAAAATAACTTCCGATCTTCAGGCAGAGGGAAAAATAAGTGAACGTGAAGCACATTATCTGTATGGTTTCGTCAATAATGTGAGCCCGGCTTTTCTTTTGTCGTATGTTTCTGTCAGTCAGATGGGGCTTCCGCAGTATAAATTACTTTTTTTGATGAACATTCTCGGTACCGCGCTGCTTTATGGATATGTTACCTCAAAAAACCTCAGAAAGGGCCATTCCGTGTCGCAGCCTGTTGTTCTTCATGCACTTGATCTTGCCGGAACCTATGAGATCATTGACAGCTGTATCTATGGCGCTGTTCTAAATACCGTAAAACTGGGCGTTTATATAACGGTATTTAAAATTATAAGCGATGCGGTCCTTGCTGTTCTCCCTTCCGGTAATCCGATCCTTCTGTTTCTTGGCGCATCCATTGAAGTGACCGGAGGCGTTCATCTGCTTGCTGTCTCACAGTTGTCCGTACATGTAAAATTTGTTCTGGTAAATGCACTCTGTGCATTCGGCGGACTGTCTGCTCTGGCACAGACCGTTTCCATTGCCGGACTGAAAGAAAAAACACTTTTTTATTATATAAAAAGCAGGGTAATGATTACCCTGCTCACGATCGCTTTTTCAATTTTTTCGATTCTATTCCTGAGGATCTTCCGGCTCTGACGGCACAGAAGTATAACTTGACGGCGCTACCTGCGGTGAAAGCTCTGCACGGTTTTTGCTGACAATATCGTAACAGGACTGAATGGAATTAATAAAATTATTATATTTACTGCCGGCAGCTTCGATGGAATGGCTCATGATCTTCTCAAGATTGTCCAGCATCTCGTCTGTATAGTGAATCGCGCTCATACGGATGTTGTTGGAATCTTCCGTGGCTTTGTCCATAATCTCCTGTGCCTGTGCATTCGTCTGTTCAATCAGCTGATTAGACTGTTGCAAAGCCACCTGCATCACTTCGCTCTCGCTCACGATCTTCTGCGCCTGCGCCTGTGCTTCTGCGATGATGTTATCAGCCTTCGTCTGTGCATCTTCCAAAATAGCATCCTTATTGCTGATAATCTTCTGGTAACGCTTAATTTCATCCGGTGTTTTCATCCGAAGTTCTCTGAGAAGTTCCTCCAATTCCTCTTTATTTACCACAATCTTTGTGGACGAAAGAGGCTGAAATTTACAGCTGTCGATAAATTCCTCAATTTCTTCAATAATCTGTTCAATCCTGCTGCTCATAGTGCTCTCTCCTTATTAATTATACTTTACTTATACCCTTCTTCTTTTGTTCAATTTTGCGGTAGACAAGCTCTGCAATAGAAAATGGAACAAAGCCTGATATGTCTCCTCCATACCACGCCACTTCTTTGACGATTGTTGAGCTTATGTACGCATAGTTCAGTTCTGTTGCAAGAAACAGTGTATCTACGGTATGATCAATGCTCCGGTTTGTCTGAGCCATCTGCAATTCATATTCAAAATCAGTTACGGCACGAAGTCCTCTGACGATGAAAGAAGCCTCACATTTTCTGACAAATTCAACAGAAAGACCGGAAAAAGACTCTACCCGGACATTCGGAATATGGCTGGTCACATCCTCTAACATTTTAACACGTTCCCCAACGGAAAACAACGGTGTTTTCACATTATTGTTCAGTACACCGACCACCAGCTCGTCCACCATTGCTGCTGCACGCTCGATGATATCAAGATGACCTTTTGTCACAGGGTCGAAACTTCCGGGATATACCGCACGCTTCATGAACGCTCCCCTTCCAGTATTTTTAAAAAAACATGCATGTTTGTCTTATATTCTTTTACACGCACCACTTCAAATCCCAACTGTGATGCATAAGAAAAATCAGTACCGAGCGACGCCTCTGTGATAAACAGTGTTTCCTGATTGACAAAGGTTGGCCGATGCATGGAAAAATATTCTAAAACATCCCGTTCCAGATTTTTTCCGTAAGGCGGGTCCATAAACACGATCTGATATGGCGCCTGTCCGGCCATTCTGGAAAAAGCAGAAAATACATCACATTGCAGCAAATCTGCCTGTGCATCCAGATGCGTAAAGGTCAAATTCTCCCGAATACATTGTGCCGCCGCTTTATTCTGTTCAATAAAGCAGGCATGAACCGCTCCACGACTTAAGGCTTCTATCCCGATCCCTCCGCTTCCACTGAAAATATCCAGAAAACGGCATTCATATATATCATTTTGCAGTATATTAAACAGCGTCTCTTTGATTCGGTCTGTGGTTGGCCTTGTATCCATTCCAGGCACTGTCTTAAGCGGAAGTCTCCGCGCTGTTCCAGCTATAACTCTCATATATCATCCTTAATGTATAGACTATTCTGAATTATTATAAAGATTCCTACGAATCATGTCAATACGGAACAGACATTCTGCCGATTCACGTTTTTTTCATGAAAAAAAGAATGAAAACAATTTGCAACAATTTCCAGTTTATATCTTTCACAGTTGCATATACTAGAAGTGCAGTAAAGAACTGCATTAAAAAAAATCGACAGATAAAAAAAGAACTGAAAACAAAGGAGGCGTTTGATATGTCATCAACAAACACAACAGCAGTACCGGAAGCAAAGAGTGCATTAGACCGTTTTAAATTTGAAGTAGCAAATGAACTGGGTGTGCCGCTTACAAACGGCTACAACGGAAACCTGACATCCAAGCAGAATGGTTCTGTTGGCGGATATATGGTAAAGAAAATGATCGAGGCGCAGGAGCGTCAGATGTCCGGTAACACTCAGATGTCCGGAACTACTCAGACATCCGGCACGATGATGTAACTTTCTTAAAGTACAAAAAAGAAGCAGTCACAACAGGGCTTTTAAATTAAAAGTTATGCTGTGAGAAAAAGACGGAGCAAATACTTCCTGTATCTGCCCCGTCTTTTCAGTGTCAGGAAAAGGATTAGATACCAATGCTTCCTGTCACATCGTTATTCAACACATAATAAACCATGTTCTCTTCCGGCTTCACATAAAGCGTTACGGATTTCAGGTCCCCCGTTTTCTGCTTCATATCTTTCGTCCAGATTTCTTTTACGCGCTTCATCAAGTCGTTCTGATTGATCTCTTTCCCAAGATACTGAAGATAGACCGTTTCCTTTACTGCTGCTTTTTTGGCCGGAGCTGCTTTTTTTGCTGCTACCGCCTTCTTTGCCTCAGTTTTTACTTCCTCCGCCTTTTTTTCCATAATCTCTGCTGCTCCGGCTACTGTTTCTGTGGCAGCTTTCACTGCTTTGCGTGTCACTTTTCTGGCTGTCTTAGGCGCTTCCTTTACTTCGGCAACTACCTTCTCCGCAGTTTCTTTTGCTGCAATTTCTGCATCTTTTACGATTTTCTTCATTCTAAAAATCCCTCCTGAAAGTGAAGCTTACGACTTCTCTGCATTTCCTTTTTTAGTATATGCGCAAACTCAGCTTAATTCTTTCCTTTGAATCATAAACCAAAAACGGGAGCAGTGCAAGTCAAAAATACGGACGATTCCATCAAAACTTCGTGACATATAGCCAAAACAAAAGGGACAAAATTGGTCATTATTGCCAATGATTTTGCCAATATAAACCAGATCATATCAGAAACAGCATCCCGATAATGAACACAGGCAAATCTCCGCGCAACAGGCAAGATCCGGAATCAAATACGTTCCATAATCGGTTCTGTTGTCACCTGAAGGCCAAGCTTGCGCAGCGTACTCAAATCCACCTTGGAAAGTCTGGTAGAACAATGAAGCTGGCATCCGCGAAGCATGGGGATGCAGTCGAGTGCACGCTGCGCCATCACGCTTTCTGCGGCGCTGATCGAAAGTGCGATCAACGTCTCATCCGTATGAAGGCGCGGGTTTCTGCTTCCAAAATACTGAGTCTTCAATTTCTGAATCGGCTCAAGCGCTTTTGCCGAAATCAGAAGATGCTCATGTTCAATACCGGCCAGTTTTTTTAATGCATTCAAAAGAACGGCAGAACAAGGTCCGAGTAGCTTTGAAGTCTTTCCGGTCACGATACCTCCGTCAGCCAGCTCAATCGCTGCCGCACTTCTCTGCAGCCGGTCTGCCAGTTCATTGGCCTCCTTTGCACATGGTCGGTCCTTTGGTGTCATACCGAGCTGCTGCAGGAGGAATTCAATTTTAAACAATTCGTCATCAGTCGCTTCCATGTCAGCTTTTCGAAGCATGGATTCGTAGTAACGCCTTATAATCTCCTGCTTTGACGCCTCACAGCAGGCCTCATCATCAACAATACAGTACCCCGCCATGTTGACTCCCATATCTGTGGGAGAATTATAGGGGCTTTTTCCGAAAATACGCTCAAACATTGCATAAAGAACCGGGAAAATCTCAATATCCCTGTTATAATTTACCGTAGAGATCCCGTAAGCGCTCAGATGAAAGGAATCTATCATGTTTACATCATTCAAATCCGCAGTTGCTGCTTCATAAGCAAGATTGACCGGATGGGAAAGTGCAAGATTCCAAACTGGAAAAGTCTCAAATTTTGCATAGCCGGCGCGTATTCCACGTTTGTGCTCATGATAGAGCTGAGAAAGGCAGGTGGCCATTTTTCCACTTCCCGGTCCCGGGGCTGTCACGACAACGAGCGGACGGGTTGTTTTGATATAGTCGTTCTTTCCATAACCCTTTTCACTTACAATCAGAGATATGTTTTTCGGATATCCTTCGATTTTATAATGGCAGTAAACCGGAATTCCCTGATTCTCAAGTTTGGTTTTAAAGGAAATAGCCGTTCCCTGATTATGGTATCTGGTCAGAACAACACTGCCAACGTAAAGTCCGTGGGAGCGGTAAATTTCAATCAAACGCAATACATCGAGATCGTAGGTAATTCCAAGATCTGCACGAACTTTGTTTTTTTCAATGTCTTCTGCGTTAATAACGATGATAATCTCAGCCTGCTCCCGGAGCTGTAACAGCATCTGAAGTTTACTGGAAGGCGCAAATCCCGGAAGAACCCGGGAAGCATGATAATCGTCAAACAGCTTTCCGCCAAATTCCAGATAAAGCTTGTTGTCAAACATGGAAATCCGTTCTTTGATCTTTTCAGATTGCATTTGCAGATACTTTTGGTTATCAAATCCTGTTTTCATTCTGTACCTCGTTTTTAATTTTGTCTCATAAATTGGATACGGTTTTGGCCACCGCATCCTGCTCTCTGACAGTATACGACATTTTGAACAGAATAGCCATCGCTTTCTTTCAGTCATTATTCCTAAAAAAAGCAAAATAATTATTGATTTTTTAGAAATTTCTGATATACTTAATATGTATAAATTTGGTTCAATATATTTTGAAAGGTTTGATGAAAATGAATATCGGTTTTATCGCACACAACAACAGAAAAACTCTGATCGAAAATTTCTGTCTCGCATACAAGTATATTCTTTCAAAGCACAGGCTCTATGCGACAGGAACTACGGGACGGAGAATTGAAGACGTTACAAATCTGAAGGTTTACAAATTCCTTCCGGGAAGCGTTGGCGGCGACAAGCAATTCATTGATATGATCGAACGAAACTGTATGGATATGGTCATCTTCTTCTACAATCCGCTGGAGACAAGTCCAAATGCGCCTGATATTTACGCGATCACCCGCTGTTGTGACGAATACAACATCCCCATTGCAACGAATATTGCAACCGCAGAATCTCTTGTTTTGGGGCTTGCACGCGGAGATCTTGACTGGAGGCTGAATATCCGCTCGGATGATTTTTAAGTGTGAACTCTGCAATGTCTTAAATATAAAAAATAAAAACGCACAAACAAAAACAGGCAAAGCACTTTTTAACAACAAAAAATGTTTTGCCTGCTTCTATTTATAAATTCAGATGGTCACTCTGATGCCGGATGAGAAGGTCAAAATGCGTGCGCAGTCTCTGATGTCCTGGCTCTTTCAACTCAGGGTCCTCTGAAAGAATGATTCCTGCCGCTTCGTTGGCCTGCTGAAGCGCCTCCGCATCCGTATAGATATCCGCAAGTGTAAAATCCAGCATACCACTTTGTCGTACGCCAAACAAATCTCCCGGCCCGCGCAGCTGCATATCACGGTTTGCAATTTCAAAACCATCGTTTGATTTGCACAGAATATCAAGCCGCTCCCGGATCGCTTTTCCTTCTATTGCATGCAGAAAAATGCAGTATGACTGATCGCAGCCTCTGCCAACGCGTCCACGCAGCTGATGAAGCTGCGCAAGTCCGAAGCGCTCTGCATTTTCAATCATCATCACTGTCGCGTTCGGTACATTGACCCCCACTTCTACGACTGTCGTTGATACAAGCACCTGAATTTCATTTGCAAGAAAACGGCCCATGATCTCATTTTTCTGAGAAGGCTTCATTTTTCCATGCAGATATTCCACGCATATTCCATCCGGAAGTTCACGCCGAAGCACTTCTGTGTAATTAATCACATCTTCTGCCTCAATCGCTTCACTTTCATCTACCATCGGACAGATCACATATGCCTGATGGCCCTGCGCTACCTGATTTTTTATAAATTCGTATGCCTTTTTCCGGTATCCTGTATTTACCACGCAGTTTTTAATCGGCAGGCGGTTCGCCGGCATCTCATCAATGACCGATATATCCAGATCACCGTACAAAATTACGGCAAGCGTCCTCGGAATCGGCGTGGCGCTCATAACGATAGTATGCGGCATTTCTCCTTTCATGGAAAGCAGCTCCCGCTGCCTTACGCCAAACCGGTGCTGTTCGTCTGTAATCACAAGCGCCAGATTTTGATAAATCACTTTTTCCTGGATCAGCGCATGTGTACCAACGACAACGGATGCCTCTCCGGATGCAATTTTAGCATAAGCCTCCCGTTTTTGCTTTGCAGTCATAGAACCGGTGAGCAAAACAACTTCAAAAGAGAACCCATTTTTTGCAAACAGCTCCTGCAATGAGGTATAATGCTGCCTTGCAAGCACCTCGGTCGGCACCATCAATGCACCCTGATATCCGCTGTCCGCAGCCATCAGAAGTGCAAGAATTGACACGATGGTCTTTCCGGAACCGACGTCTCCCTGAATCAGCCTTGCCATCACAGTATCTCCGGTCATTTCCTGTTCCATTATGTTCCAGACCCGAAGCTGTGCGTTTGTCAGTTTATAAGGAAGATTGTTGAGCAAAACCTGTGTTTTTTCACTTTTTTTAATCTGAAAGTGATTTGCCGCTTTTTCCCGGACAGATTTCAGACTCCGAAGCTGCAGAATAAAAAAGAAGAATTCATCAAAAACAAGCCGTTTCCTTGCCAGCAGCATAGCATGATAGTCTTTCGGAAAATGTATCTGTTCAATTGCAAAATTATATTCTGAAAGCTGATAGCGGCTGCGAATCTCTTCCGGCAGATAATCCGTCAGTAAAGATTTGTGCGCAAGGACCTGACGCACTGCTTTTTGAATCATCTGGCCTGTTAACCCTTTGACAAGCGTATAAATGGGCAAAAGTGCTCCAGAAAGTCCTTTGTATTGTTCTACATGAAAAACAGCCGGCTGCTCCATGAGCAGCCGATTGCCTTTTGTTTTTATTCTTCCCCGGAATATGTAGGGAACTCCGCTTCGAAGCTGGTTTTTTAAGAACGGCATATTGAACCAAGTTGCCGCCATGACCTCATTTCCATCACTGCATAATGCGGTGGAAATAGAAAGCCCGCGAATGTACCGTGTGGCAGGAGGCGCTGTAAGCTGCACAGCCACAGCTGCCACCTCTCCCTCTGATAGTGCGCGAATTTCTTTTGGTGGTTCGTAAGCTTCATAGGTTCTGGGATAATGTGTAATCAAATCTCTTAAATTTTCAATGCCGGTTTTCTGAAAAACCTGCTTCGTCTTTTCCCCGATCCCTTTCAGGCAATCGAGGGAGTCCTCTAATTCCATAGTCGTATCCTATTCTGCTGAAATAATATAATAGTAAATCGGCTGGCCGCCGAAATTCAATTCGATATCAAAATCTCCGTACTGCTCTTCCAATTTGTCGCGCAGTACCTGTGCTTCTTCCTCACCGATATCTTCTCCGTAATAAATACTGATCAGCTCTGTGTCATCATCCACCATCTGAGCAACCGTATCAAGCGCCACCGCATTGATTTCTTTGCCAACAGATAAAATCGCATGATCACCGACGCCCATAATATCTCCGGCATGGATGGTCTTATCATCTATGTGTGTGTCTCTGACAGCATACGTAAGCTGTCCTGTTTTCACACGGGCAATCTCTTCTTCCATGACCGCCGCATTTTCCTCTGCGGACTTCTCCGGTACATAGTTGATGACTGCCGTAATTCCCTGCGGAATGGTCTTTGTAGGAATCACAATGATATTTTTGTCCTCCGTCAGTTCTTTCGCCTGATTGGCTGCAAGAATAATATTTTTATTGTTCGGAAGAATGAAAATATTATCTGCGTTTACTTTTTCGATTGCATTCAGCATATCCTCTGTACTCGGATTCATCGTCTGGCCGCCTTCAATCAGATAATCCACACCAAGATCCCGGAAAATATCAGCAATTCCCTCGCCGATGGAGACAGAAATAAAACCGGTTGCTTTGCGCTGCGTGCTTTCAGCCTTTGCCGGAGCTGTCCGGGCTGTATCAGCTGCAGCCTGCTTCTCTGCTTCTTTGATTACTTTTTCCTGATGCTCCTCACGCATATTGTCAATTTTCATTTTGGTCAGAGAACCGTAGGTCAGCGCTCTTTGAATTGCAAGCCCCGGATCATTTGTATGCACATGAACCTTCACAATGTCGTCATCCGATACAACTACGATAGAATCGCCGATGGATTCCAGAAACGCCTTAAAGTCAAGCTCTGTATTCTCTGTGTACTCTTTTTCGAGCATAATGATAAATTCTGTACAGTAACCGAATTTAATATCAGCTGTAGAAATCTCTGACGACTGTGTGCTCGAAGCAACCGGCGCACCTGACTGCACTTTTGTATCTTCAATCAGGTAGTTTACTTCTTTTCCTGCAAATGCATCAGCGGCGCCCTTTAATACCTGCAATAGTCCCTGGCCACCGGAATCTACCACACCCGCTTCTTTCAGGACTGGAAGCATCTCCGGTGTCCGATTCAAGACTTCTTCTGCCCTCTTTATCACTTCTGAAATCAGCACGTCCAGTGTTGTGTCCGGGTTTTCTTCCAACAGTTCCACTGCACGGTCAGCAGCGCCTCTGGCAACGGTAAGAATCGTTCCTTCTTTTGGTTTCATAACAGCCTTGTAAGCTGTCTCTACTGCTTTTTGAAATGCAGCTGCAAGCGTTGCCGCATTGATTTCCCGTTCTTCCTTAATGACCTTCGTAAAGCCTCTGAGCAGCTGGGATAAGATAACGCCTGAATTTCCTCTCGCACCGCGCAGTGAACCGGAAGAGACGGCCTTTGCAAATGTCTCCATCGTAAGCGTTTCGAGTGCAACTACCTCACGCGCTGCGGACATAATCGTAAGAGTCATATTGGTACCTGTATCTCCGTCAGGAACCGGAAAAACATTCAGCTCGTTAATCCACTCCTTTTTTGACTCCAGATTTTGGGCACCGGCCAGAAACATTCTGGCGCAAAGAGATGCATCTATCGTATTTATACTCACTGGTAGTTCCTCCTTAATCAATCACTCTGACGCCTTCAACAAACATGTTGATTTTCTCGACTTCCATACCGGTAAATTCTTCTACACGATATTTTACATTTCCAAACAGATTGTCTGCTACAGCAGAAATACTGACACCGTAAGATACGATAACATGAAAATCTATTGTAATTCTGTTTTCCTCAATCCGGACACTCAGACCGCGTTCAAGGCTGTCTCGTTTGAGAAGCCTAACCAGTCCGTCTTTCATATTAACAATCGCCATACCTACAATACCAAAACATTCTACTGCAACACTGCCTGCATAGGTAGCGATCACACCAGGATCGATTACGATCGATCCAAGCTCATTGCTCATACGTCCTTTCATAAACAAGAACCTCCATCTATTTATTGTCTCGTTAATCACAATGTACTTCTGAGGATAAAAGCCTGGCATCAAAATGGCACAAAACTCCCTGTCATGCCCTGCTCTCTACGTATTCTAACAGAAAAGCAGGCGCTTGCAAAGATAGTTTTTTCCAATTATTAAAATAATTTATGATTTTCGCATTTTCCGCTTGCAAAATATTGTTATATCTGGTAGAATAATCGTGCTGTGAGTCTATATCGTGAGGGTAGACTTAATTTATTTCAAGGAGGTGCGGTCATGGCTAAATGTGCTATTTGTGATAAAGCTGTTCATTTCGGAAACAATGTGAGTCATTCTCATAGAAGAAGCAACAAAATATGGAAAGCCAATATCAAACATGTAAAAGTTAAGGTTAATGGTGCTGCTCAGAAGATGTATGTTTGTACTTCTTGTCTGAAATCCGGCAAAGTTGAACGAGCTTAATCATGTTTTATGCGTGGAATTCAAAATGATTTTATAAGATGTCCCGTCATATGAAATTTCAGATTTTGAAGTTTGATATGACGGGGCATCTTTTTTTCAAAAACCCTTTTTTCAGAACCCGTATCATAGGAAAATGGACAAATCAAGGGGCGATTTTTTATAGCCCACCGTTTTTGTCCATTTCCGTGATCTGTTCGCAGTTCAGATTCCAACTCTATGCTACGAGCATTTATATAGTTTCCTACACTTAACATACAAAAAGATTATATCCGAGCAGCAACAGAAAAAGTATCAACAGTATACTGAAAAAGATACTTTCAATAAACAATTCGATTACCATTCCCACCGCGATCCAGAATAACGTATAGCCGATCAGCCTGCGCATATGATACTTTTTCCTTTTCTTATTATCATATGCAGCGATGCATGATTTTAGAAAGTTGTCTCTTCTTTGGAAGCATTATGAATTGCCTCATCCACATTGGGGTTGGTCTTTGGCTCTGATTCCGTGCTCCTTCCGGCTGCGAACTTATTTACAAAATCAGGAACCATATCAAGAATTTTCGTCACACTGTCCTGATTTTTTACATTGACCAGCTTTGTCGTTCCATTTTGAATTACAAGAACTGCGCTTGGAGAAATTTTACCACCCATTCCTCCACCGCCATTGTTTTTTCTTTCTTCGGTTTTTGCGGAAGCTGCGACACCAAAAGAAACGTCCACAAGCGGAAGAATGATCGTCTCACCAACCGTGACCGCATCTCCGACCACCGTTTTGGTTGTAATAAAATTCTCCATTCCTTTAAATAATGATTCTACCGTATTCTGAAAATTTTCAGCCATATTTTTTCTCCTCTCATCTGACCCTATATTTTGAAAATTACCAATCATTACACTCGTTTTTTCAAATACCGGATGATTCGCCGCAGCTTTTTATCCCGAAATGCTTTCCATGCAGCATATACAAGATGGCACATGCGGATTCTTCCCCGAACATCTATCTGCGTCTCAAAAACTACTTCATCGAACGTCGGCTGTATCAAAAAATCATCTGCTTTGGCCGGAAGGATTAAATACAAAATTCCTGTCAAATATGCAGTAATCATAGGATCTCCGGTACCGAAATGCATAAAGCCTTTGATTCTGCGCGGTTTATAATGATGCAACAGATATTTTACATATCCGGCAGCATTTCCAAAAACTTCCCGCGCCTCCAGCTCTTCCATAAGTTTCAAAGTCTGCCCTGGTTTCGCGACGATACTGCCGATTTTCGACCACAACCGCCGAAATCCGTTTATCGTTTGCCGTATTTTTTCCGGCAGGGAAGATAAAAAAACAATTAAAGCTCTGATATTTCCGTAAATGATTTTAATAAAATCCCGGATTTTCTGCCAAAGGGACCCTTTTTTATCTTCTGATCTATCTTCTATATCCTCTGCCTTTGAAAGAAACGTATCAGCTGTATGATCTATTTTAGAAACAAATGTCTCTGGCGTATTGCTATTGTTTGAAATCGGTGTTTCTATAGCATCCTTCTTTTCCAAACTGAAAGTCTCTGTGGTATCGTCTGTCTCCGAAATCAGCGTTTCTGTCAGATTAATGGATTTCGAAACAACCTCTGCTTCCTCTTTCTGTGATCTGTATTTGCGTTGTTGTCTTTGCTGTTTCGTCCTTTTGCGTTTTTGAGCTTTGCGAACCTTTTTATTTCCAGGAATAGGCAACCGCATTCCGAACAGCCGAATGGCCAGCAAGAATCTCCTGGAATGATCTACGGAAAAAGTCACACTAACCACACGAAACAACCAGCTTATTTTTACTTTGCCTTCTGTCCTGCCTGCCTGCTTTTCCGCTTGTACCTGATATCGGACAGAACAGAAAAGAACTGCAAACAGCAAGACCAGAAGAAACAGGAGCAGGAATCCCAGAAGAATCCCGATCACTTTTAGTATACCCAGAATAATGTGCAGCATATTCTCCTGTACCCTCTCTTAACTCAGTTATTTCCAAAAGTTACTGTTTCCTGTCAAATTTTGATATGGTACGTTCAAAATATCCTCGCAGATCTGCGCCGCCCGTCTGCCTAAATACCTCTTCTGTAATCTGCTGCAACAACTCCAGCATCTCCGCTCTCCCACAGCCAAGCCCGATAATCATAGGTACCATCCGTTTCTTGTACCAGAATTTTAAATTCCATGCCGGAATAATTTCAAGCTGATTTTTTTCTCCCAAAGGCAACGTGAGCAGATACGTATTAGCTGGAGTCTTCCCAGTTTCAAGCTTTCGAATCAAAACTTCTCTTTTCTTTTCTGCTTTTTTCCCCACATACAGGTTCGGATACCAGTTCATAGTTTACCTCTTCTATCTTAAAGTCTCAGATATTTTTTATTTTTATTTATTCTGACATCCTGTGTGTTTAAAATGCCGACATTCCGCAACAGGCGAAATCCCGGCATTCAGTGGTCAAAAGTATTTTTTGCTTCCCCAGAGATTATTCTTTTTCAAATTCAGATACTCACTGTAGGCTTTTTCCAAAATCATCTTCTCGTTTGTAAATTTCAGAAGATGGTACGCCTCGTGATACTTATAATACCCTGAGTCAATAAAATACTCCTCTCGCTGTGGTTTGCTGTAATAGCTGTCTGCCATCATCAGATACCAGTGGACATCCTTCGCTACGGTATCTTCCGGAACATTAAACGTATACTGGCTCTTGCCGATATATTTAATGATGGAAGCCCGAACGCCAGTCTCCTCTAATACCTCCCTGGCAGCCGTCTCCTGGAACTCCTCGCCTTCCTCTACCGTACCCTTCGGCAGCACCCAGCCTTCATACTTGTTTTTATAGCTCTTGTACAAAACAAGTATCTTCCCCCTGAATATCACCACACCGCCACAGCTTGTTGCCTCAATCATTGCAATCCCTCCTGTTTGCGTTGTGCCACAAATGACTGCAAACAGTATAACTCTTTTTCACAGATCACGCAACAGGAAATAAATTCGCCTGATTAATATCCAAAAATATTGTAATACATTTCAAAAATTTTAGCAGCAATCGGTACAGCCGTTTCACTTCCGGTTCCACCGTTTTCTGCAATTACGGCAACTACCAGATCCGGGTTCTCCACATTTGAAAAGCCTACAAACCAGGAATGCGTACCTACGCTGCCATTTGACACATACTCTGCAGAGCCGGTTTTACCGGCCACTGAAAAATTATACCATGCAAGCGAAGAAGCCGTACCATTGTTTACTGTCTCCTGCATATACTCAGTCAGAAACCGCGCTTCTTCCGTCGTCATAAGCCGCTTATACTTGGAAGGGCTTGTCTTTGACACCGTGTCCCCGTCATACGTCTCAATCCGTTCTACACAGTATGGGCGCATCATAATTCCGCCATTTGCGACCGTTGCAGTTAAAAGCGCCATATGAAGCGGTGTTACAAGCGTTTCACCCTGGCCGATCGCTGTTGTCATCTGATCCCCGTAGGAATCATTTGCCTCAAGATTAAACTGTGAGGTACTGTGCTGCATCGGGGCTGGAAGGGTCCGATTGAATAAAAATTCCTCGCAAAGTGAACGGAAATCCGTATTATCCAAATCCATCCCGATCGATGCAAAAGCAGTGTTGCATGAATGGGCAAAAGCACTCTTCAGGTCTTCTGTCCCATGCACCTTGCTGTTATTACAGTTAATCGTAACATTATCTACCGTGATTTTGGAGGTACAATCATATTGGAATCCGCGAAATTCCCCCGGCTTCTGACGCATATACGCCAAGGTTGTGAGAATTTTAAAAGTCGATCCCGGCGGGTACAATCCCTGGGTTGCCCTGTTTAAAAGTACACTGCTCGTATTGTCTGTGACAAGACTTTCCCATATTTGCGCAATGGAGTTCGGATCAAAATCAGGTTTGGAAACCATAACCAAAATTCTGCCTGTATCTGGTTCCAATGCAACCACCGCTCCATTATAAGAACCAAGCGCTTCATAGGCCGCGTTCTGTAATGCTGCATTCAATGTAACAACCACAGAATCTCCACGCATCTTTTCATTTTTTGATTCATCTTTAAGCTGCGTCAGCACAGAAGCATGGCACGATAGCAAATCTGAATTACAGCTTGCCTCCAGGCCAGACCTTCCATTGGAAGAATACCCTATAACGTGTGAAAAAACATTAGCGTACGGATATACACGCGTTTCTTCACCGCTTTCTGACACCTCTGTTTTTGCCAAAACGCTTGCGTCCGAGGATATAATAGAACCACGGATATATTTGTCAATATTTGCATCCTGTTTTGTATTATAAGAACTGGAATTCAGCTCATCAGCCTTGAAAACATTCAAATAGGAAAGATACCCAATCATCAGTAAAAAAAGAAATACAAAGGTATACGTCACAATACCAAGTTCCGTGTTGCGGCCCTTTCCCGTTACAGGCTCAGGCTCCTGCTCAAAGTAAACTTCCTTTACCCTGAGCGGTATTTTTTTCCCACTGTGTGCCTTTTCCGTTTTATCTGTATGGTGTATCGTATCCGTCGTACTCGAACTCATCCCACGTTCCTGCGTATCCGTCGTCTTCGAACGCTTCCGGGTTTCCTGCGTATCTGCCGTCTTCGTACGTTTCCGGCCTTCTTGCGTATTTGTTGTGCGCGTTCGTGTTCTGCGAGCCTGGGTATCCTTCCTGTCGGAATGCATCGCGCATTCCTCCGTATCCCTCATCCGCGTACGTGTTTTCCGCTCTTCCATATCCGCTGTCTGTGTACGTCTCCTGTTTTCTTCCGGGTTTCGGTCGTCCATACGCATTCTGCGGGTCTTCGTATTGGTTTTGTCTGTATGGTCCCTGTTCCCTGCCATATCGGTTTCCTCCATATCTGTCATATGATGCATTCGGATCTTCATATTCATGTTCGGCATATTCGCCCGTATAGGCTATGTTTTCACCATACGCGCCATAATAGCCTCCATTTTGCTGCTGATAAAGCTGTTGTTCCTGTAACATGCGCTTTTGCTCGCTTTTTACTTCTTCATCCCGCTGCAGCATATACAGTCCTTGCACGATAGAAAACATAATTAATGTGCTGAGTACGGAACTGCCGCCATAGCTGACGAGCGGAAACGTCACTCCAGTCAGTGGAATCAGCTTAATCCCGCCTCCTACAGTCAGAAACACCTGTGCCGCGTACGTGGAACCAAGTCCAACTGCCACCAGACGATAAAAACGGTTCGTGAGCTGCATAGATATATTTACAAACATAATAAAACAGCTCATACACACGAGAATCAGGCAGATACTGAAAATACTGCCAAGTTCCTCTGAAATTGCAGAAAACATCATATCCTGTTCCACAAAAGGAATGGCGCCTGGTGATCCCTGTCCAAGACCTGTGCCAAACCATCCTCCGGCGCTGATTGCAAACAGTGACTGGCAGATCTGATAACCGCCACCTTGATAATCTTGAAACGGGTCCTGCCATGCCTCAACTCTGACACGCACATGGTTAAAAAGAAAATAAGCGCCGACCGCAGCCACTGAACCAGACAAAATCCCTGCCAACACATAAAAGGGATTCTTCGTAGAAACAAACAGCATCACCAGATACGTAATAAAAAAGATCAATGCACTTCCCAGGTCTTTTGATACTACCAGAATCAGGACATGGAGCGCTGCTAGTCCTGTTGCAATTACAATGCGCCGGAAATCTCTGGCGTGAGTCAGAAGCCCTGCAATCGCAAACACATAGATAATTTTGACAAATTCCGAGGGCTGAATCGAAATCCCGCCTATGGTAAATGACAGCTTTGCCCCATACGTTGACCGGGCGGCAATCGCCACAAGGGCAAGCAAACCAATCCCTACCAAGGTATACAGCCAGTACATTTTTGTAATAAAACGCAGTTTTCGAATAATAACCGGAATTAACAACGCAACTACCGTAGCAAACACGGCAATCTTAAACTGCTTGATGCTCTGATCGTAGGACAGCCTCGTAATCATAATAAAGCCCACACAGAGCAGCATACACATATTATTGATCACAAGCCTCGATGCAAGCGGGTAAAGGTTTTTAAACAGTACCAGAACCGCTGCCAGATAGATTACCTGTGCACCATAAAAAAGAAGCACCGTTGTCTCTGAGATGTTCAGAAACAATACCATAAACGCCACAAAATGCATCATAAACATAAGCATATTCTGCCGCATAAAAAGGTATTCTCTGGCCTCATCATCCTTTTTGTGAAATACTGTATAGCTTTGAAACGTATACAGGGCCATCAGAATAATAATAAGATATTTTGAAACCTGAATGATAAGATTCGTCATATATTACTCTACTCCCCTTTTGAAGTGTCCCCGCGTACCGGCTGGCATCTCATCGCACATACCGTTCCCGGAAAACAGCAGCCTGTGATACTGCTTTAAAATCTGCCTTGTTTCCTCAGCAGATTCTATGGTAAAAGATAACCGCACAAAAGCCAAGGACAATTCTTCTATCTCCTTGCGGTACCCGCCAAGCTGAAGCGGAACACTGTTGTATATCGTATTACAACAAAACGCACATCGGTTTTGCACAGGAAAGCGCACCTTTTTTCGATCTTCCAGCAAAAGAAATCCAGGTACTTTTGTGCAACCAAATATATTTTTCTGTACACACTGCGCGGATTGCATCAAAGGCTGATAGCCGTATACAATCAGTTCCCGGCCCGCACGACCCGACTGCTTCAGCTCCCGTACATTCAGTTCCGAGGACATCACAGTTCTCTCAACGCCGTATGTATGCAGAAACTTTTCTGCCCGGTGATTGTAGGAATACAGATTGTCATCCGCAACAAGCACCGCACCACAATCGGCCTTCCGGATATAAGCCCTGAAATAAGAAAGTTCATCTATCGTATGAACAAGAAATCCATCCAGCATTGCCATTAGCCTGCGCATCACCGGATGTTCAAAAAAAGAACGCTCCTGATAACGATAAATGGGAGGACAATTTAAAAAACAGCGCATCCCCGCAGATTTTACAGACTGAATCATCTCTGAGAGATTTGTAAATGCTGTGTGCAGTTCTGCCTCATTTCCGAAAAGTGTGGTATCCAAATACAGCGTGTCCACTGCAATATCCTGTGACGCTTCGAGAACTGCCATCAGTTGCACGCGGCTCATAACAGAGATATTCAGTGCATATCCCGTCGTTTCCAAATCAGAAGTCTTCTTCTGCAACGTGTTCCTTTCTTTTGGAATATTCGCTTTTTGCGGTACACACCCGGGGGCTTTACGCCGCGCTGACGCCAACATCTGCTCTTGCAGCTGCAAAAGTCCTTCTCTTCTCAGTTCATTCAATGCCCGGACAGTCACAAACAGGCCGTCCTCCATCCAAAGATCAAGAGAATCAAATACAAATGGCGTATTTCCCGTTTTCATCATCTGTTTTCGCACTTGTTCTGGAGTGGTTGGCTGGTTCGTTGCAGGTTCTGCAATTTCTGCGCAAACGGTAGTGGAAAAATGCCCAATTTCTACCTTTAGTATAGCAGGTGAATGCTCAAAAATCCTTAATTCACCCTTAATTTTTTCTTTATTATCTCTTTTTATATATGAATCAGACAACTCCTGCAACAATTTTTCATTTTTTGTCCGGTATAGAATACTTCCAGGCTTTATAGAAGGCCCCTGCCTCCTGATCTGAAACAAAGAGCCCTCAGCCGTATTCTCCGTCAGCGTCATTGAGCTTCCGTCCGGAAGTTCCAGAACATCGCCTCTGTGAAGTTCCTCAGCAGCTATCGCAGAAACAGTATTTTTACCGATATTTTTTATTCTGGCGGCCTGTGTCCCCTGATGATTCGGACGTGCCAGTGCCATCATGGACTTGCCATTATGCAAATGATAATACCCTTGTGAAAATCCTCCGCGATTATACAAATCCAGAAGAATTTCTCTGTCTTCCTTTGATACACAGAAATTTCTGTCGCCCTGTTCCTGATACAGATCAATATATTTGCGGTAAATGTGCACAACACCGGCCGCATATTCAGACCGTTTCATGCGTCCCTCTATTTTCAGAGACGCAATTCCAGCCGAAAGCAGTTCCGGAATCAGATCAACCGTGCACATGTCTTTCATGCTGAGTGCATACAAAGGCTGCTCATGTTTCCCCTCATATTTCGTGTTCCGGCTGTTACGGAACTGCTCCGCAGTCGGATAACCTGTACTATCTCCGTTTCCTATGACGCGATATGGAAGCCGGCATGGCTGTGCACATCGGCCTCTGTTCCCACTGCGGCCACCGATCATACTGCTCATCAAACATTGACCCGAATAGGAATAGCACATTGCTCCGTGAATAAAGGTCTCAACCTCCAGCCCTGTCTCGTCTACAATTCTCCGTATTTCATCAAGAGAAAGTTCTCTTGCCGGTACTACCCTCGTAAAACCGGCCTCTTTTAAAAGCTGTGCGCCATCCACACCGGTCACAGTCATCTGCGTACTGGCGTGAAGGTCCAGTCCTGGAAAGTATTCCTTCAAAAAGTGAGCCACACCAAAATCCTGCACAATCACACCGTCCAGACCTGCTCTGTAGTACGGCAACAAATAGTCATACAGTTTATTCTCAAGCTCCTCTTCTTTTAACAGAGTATTCACAGTCATGTAAAGCTTTCGTTCACGAAGGTGGCAGTAATCAATTCCCTGCAAGAGAAGCTCCTCGTCCGGATTCTCCGCATATGCTCTGGCACCAAACATCGTACCTCCAATATATACCGCATCTGCCCCGGCATTTACCGCAGCGCAAAGTCCTTCATAAGAACCAGCCGGCGCCAGTAATTCAACCATAATTTTTCTTTCAGGGAATGCTACATTTTGCAACACCCTTTTTCCTTTCTCCCAAATATCACTCTAATATGAAAAACGACTGCAACATCTCCATATCTTCTTTTTCCGCGAAACAAAAGTATATGCAAATCATTGCAGCCGGACGCTTAACGTTTATTCTGATTTTTCAGCCGGGTATCCAGCTGAATATTCTCTTTTTGTAACTGAACATTTTTTTCCTGAAGCAACTGTGCTTCCTTCTCTGCATTCTCCAGCTTAATCTGCGCTGTGATCAGTTCATGTTTAAAATCATACAGCTCTTTATCTTTTTCAGAGAGCTCACGTTCCAGCTCCTCCACCTTTTTTTTCATCTTAAAATAGTCGTCTGCCGTATTCAGATTCAGCAGAATATTTCTGAGATCCGGGGAAAGTCTGACATACCCGTCCATATTTTTAAGCTCTGAAATCTTTGCATTCAGGTATGTTGCAACACGCTGCAGGTACTCCTCGCTCTCATAGCCGCTGAGCGTATAAATTTTTCCGGCTATGATTACCTGTGTGGTATTTTTGGATGACATATAGGAACTTCCTTTCCATTTATCTTCAGACTTAAAACTTCTTACATTACCAAAACTAATACAACAGACTCGAGAAAATGTTGCACATTTTCCCTCGTTAAGATATGCTTCGCATATCTTACATTACAAAACCTCTACAATTAGACTCGAGAAAATGTTGCACATTTTCCCTCGTTAAGATATGCTTCGCATATCTTACATTACAAAACCTCTACAATTAGACTCGAGAAAATGTTGCACATTTTCCCTCGTTAAGATATGCTTCGCATATTTTACATTACAAAACCTCTACAATTAGACTCGAGAAAATGTTGCACATTTTCCCTCGTTAAGATATGCTTCGCATATTTTACATTACAAAACCTCTACAATTAGACTCGAGAAAATGTTGCACATTTTCCCTCGTTAAGATATGCTTCGCATATCTTATATTATAAACAAATTATACATAATTACAACAACTATTTCTCGCGGCCCAGATGTCTGTAGGCAAAATCGGTCACTACCCTGCCCTTGGGAGTCCGATTGAGAAAACCGTTTTTGATCAGATATGGCTCATATACGTCTTCTATTGTACCGGAATCCTCTCCAATGGCAGCTGCAAGTGTTTCGAGTCCTACCGGCCCGCCTCCGAATTTATCAATCATAAGCTCCAAAATTCCCCGGTCAATACGGTCCAGGCCATAACGATCTACTTCCAGCAGATCAAGTGCTTCTGACGCAATGGCCCCTGAAATACTTCCGTCATAGCGCACCTGTGCGTAATCTCTGACACGCTTCAGCATACGGTTGGCAAGACGCGGCGTGCCGCGCGAACGGCGCGCTATCTCAAGTGCGCCTCTGTTATCCATGCATACCTCCAATACCTGAGCAGAGCGAAGCACGATTGTCTGTAACTCTTTTTCAGAATAATACTCCAGATGGTTTACCACACCGAAACGGTCGCGCAAAGGAGCGGACAGCATGCCTGCCCGAGTCGTTGCTCCGACCAGAGTAAAATGCGGCAGATCCAGACGTATTGAACGGGCAGCCGCCCCTTTTCCAATCATAATGTCAATCGCAAAATCTTCCATAGCTGGATAAAGTACTTCCTCAACCTGACGGTTTAAACGATGTATTTCATCCACAAACAGAACGTCTCCCTCCTGAAGGTTATTGAGGATTGCTGCCATTTCTCCCGGTTTTTCAATTGCCGGTCCAGACGTGATTTTTATGTTGACCTCCATTTCATTTGCCACAATACAGGCAAGCGTTGTCTTTCCAAGTCCGGGCGGACCGTAAAACAAAACATGATCCAGAGAATCTTTTCGTTGCTTTGCCGCCTCTATAAAAATCTTTAGCGTACTTTTTACTTTTTCCTGTCCAATATAATCCTTCAGAAGCTGCGGACGAAGTCCGGTCTCCAGCCGAATATCTTCTTCCGTCGTATCTGTTGTGATAATTCTTTTTGCCATATACTTTTTCCCTCAATTATAAAAATGCCATCTGCTTCAGTGCAAGCTTCAGAATCGTCTCAGTGTCCATATCTTCTGTAAGGTCTGCTTTGCTTACCGCCTTCAGTGCATCGCTGTTTGAATACCCAAGTGCAGTAAGCGCCTGAATTGCTTCTGCTTTTGCTGCGGAAGCCTCACTGCCCGAAACATGCGCGGCTTCTGTATGTTGTATCTTTTTTTCAAATGCATCTTCCAGACTCAGCTTGTCTTTTAGTTCCAAAATCAGTTTTTTGGCTGTCTTGGCTCCGATGCCAGGCGCCTTTGCGATCGTCTTCGCGTCATCCGAAAGAACCGCAAAACGCAAATCATCGGCTGTCAAAACAGACAAAATCCCAAGCGCCGCTTTCGGCCCGATGCCGTTTACTGCAATCAGAAGCCGATACATCTCCAGGTCATCCTGTGTAAGAAAACCAAAGAGCTGCATCGCGTCTTCCTTGACATTCATATATGTATAAATCCGTACTTCTTCGCCTCTCCCCGGCATCTCCTGCGCATCCCGCCCGGAAATAAAAATCTGAAACCCGATGTGGTTTACATCTAGCACCACTTTCGTTTCCGTCACTTCTTCTACAATCCCCTGTACATATGCAATCATTCTTTTTCCTTCCTCTTTGAACTTCTGTTCGATAAACACAAAATTTATTCAAAATAATTTGCAACCACTTTGCTATTTGCACGATTCTTCTAATGAATTTATCCCTGATTCATCCAATATCTTTGCCGGAATCCGCTTTACAACCTCCTGGCTCACCACACCGACAACCACACCCGCCATAGCACCAGAAATCAATAAGACCGGCAGATAGTACAGAACAGATAGATTTTCAACAAGCAACATAGCGATCAGTAGCTGTGCGATATTATGCGATATCCCGCCTGCAATACTGGTGCCAACAATGGAAAAAATATCTGTTTTTTTCACCAGAATCATAACGGTCAGACTAAGCAGTGCCCCTCCCAGACTATATAAAACAGAAGCAGTATTTCCAAACAGGATTCCGGTCAGAACAATCCGAATCACGGCTGTCAAAAAAGCTGCCTGATAGCCCATCAGGTATAAAACCGACAAAGAGATACTGTTCGCTATTCCGATCTTCACCCCCGGTATTCCTCCCAGAAAAGGAAAAAGTGATTCGATATAACCAAGAATCATAGCCAAAGCTGTAAAAATGCCCAAATATGCGATTCGATTTGCTCTCATCTTTCCCTCCGGCTTTTTGCCTTATTAAGATACAATGACATCCGGCTGTTCTTCCTGGCTTTCTTTATCTTCCTCAACCTGCACAACAACACGATGGGGCAGACAGACAATCATTTCTCCCTCTGTCTGAATAATACCCTGATGCTCACACAGATGATCCGGGCAGTCAGAAAAGATCATCCAGACTTTATGATCCTGAATCCTGATACGATTTCCAGTGCCGATCCAGATCTCCTGGTTTTTTGACAAAGGAAACGCTCCGTAAGCTCTGCCATCCTTCTCTACCACAACAAGTGCTCCATCCTTTTGAAAAAAAGAACGGGCCGCAAGCAAAAAAATAGCAGCGGTAATGACAGATACACCTAATATAATATCTGCTTTTTTCACGCTAAACCCTTTCCTACGCTTATTTTCTGTAGGTTCCATGTACAATCATCGCAAAATCTTTTGAACTCAATTTCTCAAATGATTTATTCCGATTACCCGGCACAACTTATCATCTATCCTGTTTTGCAATTACTTTCTGCATTTTAACATAAGAAAAGGATAAAATCAATCATACGTTCGATTTTATCCTTTTCTTTGAAATTGTTCTTAACGCTTCCATACTTCAAAAAATACGTGATCCCCAATCTTCTGATATTCAGAAACAAGACCAAGACTTGTGTATGCCGGCAGTGTCATGAAAAACAGACAATCAAACGGCTTCTTTTTTCCATCCAGCTGCAAATAGATATCGGTACCTGCCGCCCGGCAGGCCTCAAATCTTGCGATGACTGTTCTGGCCGCCTTTTTCGATTCCGGATCAACCAGAGCCGGATTTTTCAGTGCCCGTGTAAGACTTCCGTCTCTCGCAGGAGCAAACTGCATGTCCTGATAAACAACCTCACGCAGCACATCTGGGAACAACGGACTGTATAAGCGATTCAAAAGCACAAGCCCGACAGCCACCTTTCCGGTATAGGACTGATTTCCGGATTCACAGTATATAATCGTGGCAAGAAGTGTTTCATCGTCTGTGAGCGGATCCGTAAAATACTCGTTATGTACCTTGACACCTGCGGTTGGCTTTGGAGCTCCATTCTCAGAAACCTCTGTTCCGATACCATTTCCGTCAAACTGATACGTTTTTCCTTCAATTGTCAGTTTTACATTGACTGTTTTCTTGTAGGTTTTGGGATCGAAGTAATAATAATCGGTACCTATTTTCTGTAATCCAATACACGCCTTTGTATTGCTTCCAAGATAACAGTCATCCTTCCAGGTATTTTTCAAACGGAGTCCGGTTTTGCCTACATAGTAGCGGCCAATCCATTTGTTTTTTACCATGGCCCCATCTGCGCCGTAGTAATAGTATTTTCCATTTGTCTTGACCCATTTATTTTTTACCATGCGACCGTGCTTGGACTCAAAATAATAGATCTTCTTGTTGTAGGTCAGTCGGCCCTTCTGAACTGCTCCGCGTTTGTCAAAGGCGTATGTATATCCATTTGGAGCCTTTTTCATGCCATTCGCGTACACGGCACCATTGGAGCCTGCATAATACATATTATTCTTGTATTTAATCCATTTATTTTTTACTAGCACACCGGTCTTTTTAAAGTAATACCATTTCTTTCCTTTGTAGAGCCAGCCTGTCTGACGGACTCCCTTGGAATTGACATAGTAAGACTTTGACCCTTCTTTGATCCACTTTTTCTTTACCTTTTTTCCTTTTAAATAATAGGAATAGGTGCCATTCGAATTCTTTTTCCAGCCTGCTTCTGCACGGACACTCATACAGGAAAACATGAGTAAAAACAATATGACTGTAACAAATAGCATCCGTCTGTTCCTGTGTTTCGTAACCATCACTTTCTCCTCTGGAACTTAATAATTTCGATTTGTTTTCGTAACATTTGATTCATATTATATGATAAATATTACACTATGTCAAACAAAACCTGGCGCAAAATGAAACAATTATGTACAAAAAACCATATTTTGTTACATTTTGCGCGTACCGCTTAATAAAATTGCCGGGTTGCAGGCTGTTTATGGTTACTATACAAAAACAATATGATTAGAATATGATGCAGATAATTCTTCCCTTAGATTCATTCACAATTTTTTTCATCGTATCCTGAAGGCGCTGCTGACTTTCTTCACCAATTGAGGAAAGTTTTGCCTGAATCCCGTCTTCTACCATCTGTTCAATAGATTTTCCAAAAATCAGCGTGTTCCAGGCTCCTTCTTCAGAATTTTCATTCTCCCGCATGTAATTAATCAGATCTTCGGCCTGAGATTCACTCCCCACAATCGGTGCGATTTCAGTCTCAATATCCGCACGGATCAGATGAATCGAGGGTGATGTAGCTTTGATCTTTACGCCATATTTATTTCCCTGTCGGATGACCACCGGCTCATCCATCTGAATTTCTTCTTTCAGCGGCGTGATCACGCCATAACCGGTCTGTCTCACTGCATTTACTGCGCTGGCTACTGCTTCATATTCTTTTTTCAGGGCTGACATCTCCCTGACGATGGAAATCAGCTTGTATTCGCTTGCTATTTCCGTCCCTGTCATCTCGCTCAGCACCTGATAATACAGTGAATCCTGCATCTGGATATCAATCTCTGCATTTCCGTTTGACAGGTCGACCGCTTCAAGCTTTGCTTTTTTGATAAATTCGCTGTTTACGCCGAGCGAGTCCGCATAAATATCCCGTACCGTATGAAGCTTTTGCATTGCATTCTTTGCAGCTGCAAATAGATCCTGTTTCAGCCAATGGCCATTTTCCAGTGTTTCCGTCCACTTGGGAATCTGAAATACAACCCTGGTAAGCGGAAATTCCAGCAAAAATTCTTCAAATACAGTCTGAATTTCTTTTGTTCCAATCTGTTCACAGTTCAGGATCATACTGGAAACGCCATATGTATCATTCAGATACGCAGATGCCGCCCGTGCTTCTTCACTGTAAGGCTTTGCGGAATTCAAAATCACAAGAAACGGTTTCCCGAGCTGCTGAAGCTGTGTAATCGCTTCTTTTTCTGCCTCAAGAAAACTTTCCCTTGGAAGGTCTCCGAAGCTTCCATCCGTAGTAATTACAATCCCCACGGTTGCATGATCTGTAATTACTTTCTGTGTTCCCATTCTGGCTGCCTCGCCAAACGCCATAGGCTGTTCCTGCCATGGTGTTTTGACCATACGTGGTACACCATTCTCTTCTGTTCCCTCGGCTCCCGGCACAAGAAATCCGACACAGTCCACCATTCGTAATTTCATAACGGTGCCATCCCCTATTGCAATCTGTGCGGCTTCTCTCGGAATAAATTTGGGTTCTACTGTCGTCACTGTCTTTCCGGTTGCACTGGCAGGCATCTCATCTTTTGCCCGGTCATGTTCCTGTCCTTCAAGCTCCGGCAGTACCAAATGCTCTACTACTTTTCTCACAAAGGTAGATTTCCCTGTCCGCACAGGGCCTACGATGCCCACGTAAATATCGCCGCCTGTCCTCGTCTGAATATCCTTGTATAAATCAAATTTTTCCATCAAAAGACCCCCTGCATATACTGGTTAAATATATGCAGGGGGAATGGACCTCAGAACGCTTTTAAAGAAATTTCTTCAATCATATGAAAACGAAGACATTTTTGCCTGTATGGTAGCTTGCTTTCTAAAATGAAAAGGCGTAGCCTTTCTTTGCATTGCGGACTGCAAAAGGCTACGCCGGTCGTACAGATCAGCTTGCGGAACGTCATCTGTACGCAGCTCCGAAGGCTTACTTTTATAAAAAGCTGATGCCAGCCAGAGCACAAGGAGGTATGTTTGTGTATATCTCCATTGCCTTGAGACAACATTCCATTTTTTCTTTGTCTGACTAACCCGATACAGACAACCGGCAGCCAGCCGGTGCGGAGTGTTTTGCTTTACTCGGAAGCACTTCTCTCATATCAAGCAGGTTTCCTGGCTCACAGATCATCGCCTGCTTCTCCTTCTCGCGCTCATTGGGTACGCAATGGACTTTGAAGCTCACTCCCTGTATACAGTGACCGGATCGCTCAGGCATCGCACCTGATTCCCTTTTCAGATAAACTGCACTTGATACGGCAATTTCTCATTACACGCTAAAAATATAGCACGGTTTCTGAAAATCGTCAACCGTTTTGTGCCTTGTACACGGTCAGGCACAGCTATTCCGTTGCATTACAGTCCTGCTTTTTTTGCAGCTGCATCTACTACATGGCTTACAAGTACAGAAGTCGTAACACTGCCTACGCCACCCGGAACCGGTGTGATTGCATCTACAATCGGTTCTACCGCAGCGTAATCCACATCGCCGCAAAGCTTGCCCTCTGCGTTAACGTTGATACCTACATCAATGACCACCTGACCAGGTTTCACGTACTCAGCGCCAACTACGCCTGCACGGCCTGCGGCAACGATGATGATATCTGCCTCTTTTGCAACTGACGGCATATCTACTGTTCTTGTATGACAAACAGTAACGGTCGCATTTTTCTTGATCAGCATCATGGCTGCCGGTTTCCCTACTACAAGACTGCGGCCAATTACAACCGCTTTCTTTCCGGTACAGTCGATTTCATAGTGATCAAGAATTTCCATACAAGCCTGAGGTGTGCATGGCGGGAAACCAATTGCCTTTCCAGTAAATACACCGGACATGGAACCGTCTGTCATACAGTCTACGTCCTTTGCCGGATCAAGCGCATTCTCAATCACGCTCTGATCCAGGTGCTTCGGAAGCGGACGGAACAGAAGTACGCCGTGAATTGCGTCGTTCTTGTTTACATCATCAATAACTTTCAGAAGCTCTTCCTGAGAAACATCACCCGGAAGAAGAATTTTTTCACATGCAACACCGAGTGTTTCACAGCGTTTTGTAGCGCCTCTCTCATAAGAAATATCACTTTCATTTTCTCCGACACGAATGATTCCAAGCGTCGGTTTGATTCCTTTTGCCTCAACCTCTGCTACCTTTGCTTTGATTCTTTCGTTCAAAGCAGCGGTAACCTCTTTACCAAGTAACTGTTTTGCCATTGTTTTGCTCCTTTCATCCGCGGTCATCCAAATCCGCAGTTTCTCTATTTCAGACGTCCAAGTACGCTCTCAAAAATTTCATCAGCCATCGGCGGATATTTCGCCAGCATTGCATCCGCTTTTGCATTCAGCTCTTCTGCATATTCTCTGTTTGCCATGGATTTTGTATTAATATAAACATTCAGACTGGCTCCCATCAGAGCTGCCTTGCAAAATGCAGCGCCCACGCCTGCATCACTGATTGCTAACGCAGAACCCTTTGCGGCAAACTCTTTGATCAGTTCGATTGCCTCACAGCATTTCTCCATGATCTCCATCGGAACAGAGCATGCATCCTTCAGAACAATCTCCATCACACGAGCTTTCTCTGCCTTTTCTTCTTCCGTTGCCCTCGGCATTCCGTATGCCTTGGAAAGCGGCTCAAATACTTCCGCATCACGCTCTACCAGGGTCAGAAGCTCTTCCTGAAGCTTATCGCATTTTGCCTTCAGTTCATACATCTCTGCTTCAACATCAGCGTACTTCTTCTTGCCAACGGTCAGGCTTCCCACCATATTTCCAAGCGCGGTGCCCACTGCGCCAACCAGTGCCGATGCGCCGCCGCCGCCCGGAACCGGAGCCTTAGAAGCAAGTACTTCAACAAATTCATTACATGGTACTGTTGAAAATCCCATTTATTCTATCTCCTTCTAAATTTTTTTAATTTCCAAATCATTCACAAACACAATAACACCTATTTTTATGATAAAATATGTTATAATTTGTAAATTATTATCGAAGTCAGCTCCCTGGCAGAATACCTGTCCGCGAGGTGACTTCTTTGTCGGAACCCCGCGGACAGGTATGCTGCCAGAGGGCGTCCGATCATCACACACTCTTCATTGTCCCAATCACCACATCGCAGGCGACAACAAGATCTTCCGCGTGAAAAGCTGCCGGGAAATTGTCGCTGAACAGAATCTGAGAAGACGGCGGAAATTCTTCGTCTCCACCCCATATCTGAAACCGAATAAAAAATCCGTCAAACAGCTCAACCTCATATCCGGCATCTCCGGCCTTGATGGGCTTTGCATGCATTTTCTCAAACGCAGAACAAAATGCATCAATTCTACTCCCGTAGGAGAATGCCAGCCGCGCCATACACCGACCGCTGAACTGTCTGTAGTACACTTCTCCCCACGGAACCTCGCGATAGGTCAGAAACTTTCCTGTTCCGGGAACCTGGCAGCCGTGGGTCAGAAAACGTATCATCAGAATCTGCGCCGCCGTAATCGAAAGTAACGGACAAAAACCATCCTCCTCCTGCGTCCGGACAACGGAAAATTCAGGAAAAGAAACTTCATACTCTTTTCCAAGAAAACGGACAAGAAAGCACTTTTTTTCTTCCAGATAAGGAAATCCCGTACGCCTGGAAATCTCAGAAGGATTCATGCTCCGGTATTCTTCTTTGTAGTGTTCAAAGGGGACGCGTTCCTTGTTGTCCTTTTCGTATTCGATATTCATGTTTGTCTCCTTGCTCTGTCAGATCTATTGCATTTCCATAATTTATTTCATTTCCAATGAGGGAAATAATCCTGCATCCGTATGCGGCAAGAAACAGCAAGCCACAAATTCATCCATATACGTCGGCTCATTGCTGAGCTCCAGATACGTCATATTGTGAGCAACCTCAGCCACCTTTTCCTCTGCCGAGACAGAATACAGCATCGTATAAGCACCGGACAGGGATGAATTTCCAATATATAAAAACTTTTCCAACTCAATATCCGGGAACATACCTATGCTCACTGCATTTTTCATATTGATACCACTTCCGATTCCGCCCGCAACAAGCACACGATCAATCATACTCACGTCGAAATCAAGCGATTGCAGCATCACACGGATTGCTGAGAAAATAGCGCCTTTTGCACGGATAAAGTTATCAATATCCACCTCGGTCAGCTCAATATCCTTAACCGATGCCGCTTCTTCTTTAAAGGCCAGCACATAGCTTCCCATGCCATACTCATCGTGGCGAATCCGTTCACCCTCGCGAATAAACTTTCCTTTCGGGCTGATGATTCCGCATCGGAACAGCTCACTGATGATATCAATAATACCGGAACCACAGATGCCGACCGGCTTCTGTCCCGCATCTCCAACTATTTTGAACGTTGGTACCATCGTTTCCCGATCGATTTCACAGGCTTCAATTGCTCCGTCCGTCGCACGCATACCACAGCTAATATCGCCGCCCTCGAAAGCAGGCCCTGCGGAGCAGGCACAGCTCATCATAAATTCTGCATTTCCAAAAACCAGCTCTCCGTTTGTGCCCAGGTCAATGAACAGAGACATTTCCTCACTGTTCCAAATGGTACTCGCCAAAGTACCAGCCGTGATATCTCCTCCGACATAGCTTCCAATATTTGGCGCCATGATGATTCGGGCGCGCGGATAAATATTCAGACCAAGATCCTGTGCCACCAGAGAATCTGTCTCAAAAAAGGTCGGGATAAACGGCTCCATACGCACCGGATCTGCATCCACTCCAAGCAGCAGATGGTTCATTGTCGTATTTCCAGCCACGCACATCCGATACACCTGCTTCGGTGAAATCTTCGCAGAACGGCACATCTCGCCAATGAGCGGATTCAGAGTCTCTTCTACTATGGCATCCTGCAATTTCTTTCTTCCACCGTCTTTTTGCTGCTCAATAATACGGTTAATCACATCCGCTCCGTAACGGATCTGTGCGTTTCCGGTAGAGGCTTTTGCCAGAATCTCTCCATTTTGCATATCAATAATGAGCGCCGCAACAGAAGTGGTTCCAATATCGACAGCCAGACCGCATACTTTTGCTGCCTCACCTGCCGGAATGACATCAAGAACCTTAATTTTATCTCCTACACGCTGAATCACACACTGTACTTTAAAAGAGGACTTTCGAAGCGTTTCTGCCAGCTTTTTCAAAGCAATATAGGTAATGCTAACATCAGAAGCGCTGCCTGCATCCTTCAATGCCCAAATGAGACGTTCGTTATCCGGCATCGTATTGTCAAGAGACGGTGCTTCCATTGCAACTATCATAACTTCTAAGTCATTTTTGAATTCAATTCCAGCCTCCATGACGTCAGCCTTTGTTTTTTCAAAAATATGTAATTCCTCTGCGGAATCAAGGTCCGCAACTTTCATCCTGCTACGGTATGCAGATGCAATATCCGGAACCAGTACTTCCACATCTGCAGTTACTTTACTCACACAGGACAGTCTCCACCCCTGTGCATATTCCTCGTCTGTGATATGATGCGTCTTCGGAGACTCAAGTTCACCGCCAACGAGCTTTACCTTACACTTTCCGCAAGCCCCATTACCTCCGCATGGTGCGTCGATAGCCACATTTGTTTTCTGCGCTACCTCAAGAAGATTCTCACCGGGAACGGCGTACGCCGCTACACGGTCGCCATTCTCAAACTTAAAAGTTACTGTATACATAATTTACCTCATGCTCTTATTTTCAGATCATCCTGCCTCTTTGGAATATTTAATGATACACCCGGAAGCAAATGGTTACCTCCGGGTGCTGTAAAAATTTCTGACTTAGATCTCCAGATAGGAATCTGCGTACAGCGTATTGTTCTTGAATACATCACAAGACTTAATTGTTTCCATCAGACGAAGGTCATTCGGGTTTACGATCGCTGAAGTAAGACCCTGCATCATACACATTGCAACAAGTGCGGAATCCATGATCGGACGAATGTGCTTCGGCATACCATTGGAGTTGTTGGAAAGTCCGCCGGTAGAATTCAGACCCATATCAGAGAACATCTTGATACACTCAAGAATTTCAAGCTGCTTGTCCTGCATTCCCTTTACTACCAGGAACAGCGGGTCAAACCACAGATCGGTCGGCTCCATGCCATGCTCAAGACCTCTCTCGAGAAGTGTCTGGCAGTATGCCATACGCTCATCATTATCCTTAGCAATACCTTCGCCATTGCAAAGTGCAATAACGATTGCATCATTTGCAGCTGCAAGGTCTACATACTCGATTCTTCCAGCTGCATCTGCAGAGTTTACAATCGGTTTTCCTTTGGAACGGTTGTAAACAGAGATACCTGCCTCAATCGCTTTTTTGTTGGCTGTATCCAGTGCAAGCGGAACATTATCGCACTCGCTCTGAAGAAGCTGAACTACCCACTTCATCAGATCTTCGCCATCGCTCTCAGCCGGTCCAATGTTTACATCAAGATAAACTGCTCCAGCAGCAAGCTGCTGTCTTGCACGCTGCAGAATCGGCTCCGGATCTCTTTCTGTAAACGCCTTGTTCACAGACGGAGCTGTGGTTGAAAGTCTTTCACCAATCGTAACAAATTTTGCCATGGTTTTATCTCCTTAAATTTTTTATTCACCAGTTTACTTACGCTGTAATATCCTTCATAAATTTCACGAGCTGAACTGCCTCTTTCGGAGCGATGATGATCTCCCATCCCGGAAGTTTTGCTTCCAGTTCGCCCTTCAGTACAGCAACCTTACCCGGAATGATAAGCTTTCTGCTCTTAAGTTTGCCCTCGATATCCTGCTCCTGGAAGAATTTTGCGATGGAACCTGCTGAGAACTTGCCTGCCGCCCAGGATGTCAGTACGGAAAGTCCGCCCGCATCATTGATGATCAGGTTAAGCGGTACACCGGAACGCTCCAGCTCGCCAGATACCACGAAGTATGTAAGAGCAAAGTCTACCGTCGTTACACAGATGGAATTCTCGTCTGCGCCATTCAGCGGATAAATACCCGGCTCTACCTTCATCGGCTTCTGCGGATCTGTAAATACATTCTGTCTCAGACCATAAAGCGGAAGTGCCTCTGCATAAGTCATCTGCTCCAGTACAACAATGGAACCATACTTCATTGTGAACAGAGAAACAAGTGCTGCCTGAAGATGAGCGTTGCCCTTTGCAAGCTGATCCACACGCACGATAGACGGATAACCGCAAGTACGGTCGCTGTCCTTGATTGCTGCTTTACGGAACTGTACTGCAATTGCATACGCTTCTTTTACAGAATTTACGCCACAGTCAATCAACAGATTTTTGTTGCCAAGCTTTTCAAGTGCAGCAACGGTATCATACAGTTCATTGGCATCTGCGCCCTGTACGCCAAGTACAACGCCTGCGGCAGTAGCCACTGCGCTCATTGCCTCATAGTTGGATGCATTTGCTCCGTTCAGAACCGGCTTTCCTGCTTTTACAAGCTCAAGCGCTTCTTTTGCAACATCCGGATCTGTACATCCAAGAATCAGTACACGTCCAAGTCCCTCTGCTTTCTTTACGAGATCAAGGTATTTTTCTTTTCCTGCGTCTGCACAGTAATTCACATATACCATTTCAACGAACATACGCTCGCCGATACGCTCGTAATCTACCTTCGGAATCTCAGCCAGTTTTGCTTCGATTGCCGCATCATCCATGCAGTTGCAAAGGGAAACGGCATATCTTGTTTTATTAACAAATGTTTTTTCATGACGGAACAGAACAGTTTCTCCGCCAAGAACCATCTCGCTGTCTCCTGCGCCAACCTTGATTGTCTTCATTGGCGGTGCAGTAGCCTCGTTCAGCTGAGCTTTTGCATCCTCTGAGAAATAAGGGCAGGCATCCACAGATACTGCGCCCTGCGCAACCTTCATAGAAAATGCCATACATGTCGGGCTGCCGCACTCTTTACAGTTTTTCTTCGGTGACAATTTAAAAATATCAAGACCTTTTAATGCCATTTTGATTTTCCTCCTTATGCTTCACTTATCTATACTAATTCTGAAACCAGTGTCTTAATCGTCTTAACTGATTCCGGATGTCTCAGAATAACAGCATTGGAACCGGAAGCAAGAACTGCTGCTGCAGTTTCGATTTCCATATCAATTCCACGCTCTTCCTGGCATCCCCATTCCGGCATGTCGGCCTCAGAAGCCATCGCTTCTTTTACGCCCCATACCTCTGAAGCTACCGGAGTGATGATCGGCATCTGAAGTGTTACGTCACCCTGCTGAAGTGCTGCTGCTTTGATACGGTCCATCGTGGACACTACGTATTCAAAACCATAACCAGCGGCTGCTGTACCAATATTCATTACAACATTCTTTCCGTCAACGCCAAGCTGAGTAAGCAGTACGTTCAGCTGCTTTGCAAGGTTAATGTCAACGGCTGACTCAGCGCCGACAACCTGCTTGTAAGCCAGACCTGCTGAAGCGCCGATGGTCTTGTAGTTCTCTTCTTTTGCTGCCAGAATAAGAGCATTTCTGCCCTCCAGCGCTGCTGCTGCCTTGTCTAGAAGCTCAGAATCTTTTTCTACGTTTTTGGAACCACAGATTACAAGCGGAACATCAACAGCGTCTGCGATATCCTTTACAAGCTGAATCAGCTCTTCCGTCGGTTTGTTCTGTCCGTTCGGGTCTCCGCCCTCTAAACGAACGCTGAGGAAATCAACACCCTCAAAAGAAGCAGCCTTTTTTGCCATGTCAACAACAGACTCACAACCTTCGTAGCATTTCTGAATGCATTCCGGCTCAGCTGCCACACCACCATCCGTAATTTCGATACCTACCTTCGGCGCGTTTTCAATTGCATCGTCAAATGTGTAAAACGGAAGAACATTTTCTCCGCCCATTTTGATCGCTTTATCGCCGGTACCGATTTCTACGGTATTAATTTTTGCATTAAACTTTCCTGATTTTGCAGTAAACGGCATTTCTTTTTTACCTCCTTGTGTTTACATACCGACACAGCGAAGCCGCAAAACAGCGCTGCATCGCAGTATTCTCTTCAAGATATATTTTAAAATTCGGATGAGATAGCATCCGGACTACCGCACATAATAAATTTCAGTCTAAATGATTCACTTCGTTTATCACTTTCAGACTCAGAAAAATGCACAGCATTTTTCCGTTAAATGATTCACGCTATTTCTCATTTCAGACTCAGAAAAATGCATGGCATTTTTCTTCGTTAAAGAATCATGCTGCCCTTGTACAGAATGTCATAAATGACATCCTGTACTGCGGACATCATACGGTGATTTGCTTCGCAAATCCCCTAAAATCGGCGTCGCCGATTTTGATTCTTTACATCATCGGTTCCATGGAGAGTGCCGGATGGCCCTTCTCTGTCAGGAACTCAAGCAATGTCTCCGGATCTTCTGCTACAGTCTCGTCACCGATCATATCAGTAAAGTTGTCGATTCCGTACAGCTCTTTTGCCGTAGCGTTCAATCTCTCTGCAACCTGTTCTTTCAGATCCTTCGGCATCCATACGATACGCTCAATACCACCCTCAGCTTTCATGAACTTCTTGGAAGCAATGAAATGCTTTCCATGTCCCATGAAACCAGGTGTCTGAACACCGCCGCCTGTCATGGAAGCGAGTTCCGGGAAGGTCATACCGATCGGAGTCATACCTGCGTACTCACGGTTTGCAATACATACGCCGTTGGAAAGCGGCTCAATACCACAGATACACTCGAAGCATCCGCAGGAGGTCATCGGCTTCTCGATGATGGAGTACAGAGATACATCCTCAAGGGCACCCTGGGAGAACTTCTGAACTGCCTCATTAACGTCTTCGTATTCACCGATTCTCTCGTCAATCACTCGTTCTTTTGTAATAACCTGGCACGGTCCCTGCGGATCGAGCTCGTTGGTTGCCTTTGCATCCAGCCATGAAACGGCACCGCAAAGTCCAAGTCTTTCCGGAGTAACCACACATACGTGGCTCGGGGAGAATGCCTGGCACATGATACAGCTGTAGTAAACATCTACGGACTCGTCAGTCAGAGTAGTCAGACGCTCGTCACGCTTGTCGAACATCGGCATTGCAACCTCATGACGGATCTTTGTACACTCAGCCGGATCTGTGTAGATCTTCACCTGACACTTATCAACAACGGCTGCGAACTCGCTCTTTACCTTTGCGTAAAGCACTTCACCGATGTGCTTTGCACGGAAGCCTGCGTTGAAGGTGTCTTTGCTGATACGGATACGGATCATATCACGCTGTCCGGTGTGCATCATACCCTCTACACAGTTCAGATAAGAATGGAATTTACGCTCAAATACCGGCTCAAAGTCAGACTGCATCGTCTTTCCAGCTACTTCTACCACGTAAGCAATGCTCTGCTTGCTTCCTTCCGGCATCTCATCGAGATCCGGTCCGATTACTTCAATCTTGTGATCTTCAACCTCAGAAGCCTCGCAGGTGCGAACCAGCTCACAGCAGTCTACTCTGGAACCGTCAAACTCTACCTGCATATCGCCACGGCGGATGATTTCACCCTCAAATGCGGATGCAAATGCTACCGGGATATCAATATTTGTAATCTTGATCTTAATGTCTCTTGCTTCAAGAGAGGTTGCATTGAATTTAGAAACATCCGGCTGTACGATCAGGCTCTTCGGAACCCTTACGTTCACTGCTTCTGCAGTTGCAACATCATTTGTCACTACCGGGAAGCCAAGTGCGATTGCACCTGCGCCGCAAGCTACGATAACCGGATCAAGCGGAGCGAATGCGTTTACGAATGCCGGTACACGTTTAAAGGTATACTCCATCAGACCAGCTGCATCGCCGCCCTGAATATTACCAAAGATAAGCGCTGCTCTTACTGCAACAGATACTACATGGATTACAGATGTTACATCCTTACCAAGCGGAATGACACGTACATTTGCACCTGTCTTGTAACCCATCTCTTCACACTGGTCAATGATTCCGCCAACCAGAGTAACCAGGATACCCTGTGCCTGATAGCTCTTTATAAGAGCAACACCTTCCTCAGCGCTCGGAGCTGAGCCAAGGATAACTGCTACGCCAGGAATATCGCCTGTTACAAGCGGTACACCAAGTTCACGGATGATTGCATCGCCAAGGTGTCCATAGCACGGCTCTGCATACGGTGTAGCGCCGTCCATATATTTCAATACTTCGATAAACTCTGCGCAAAGAGCTGTGGCAACACCGGACATGAATGCATCATTCAGTCTCTTCTGTCTTGTCATAAGCGTTTTTACTACGCCAAGAGCCTCTTTTAATTCACCAAGATTTCCAACCTTGGTTCCTGTCACGCCATAGTAGCACGGCAGGCTGTATGCGGTATCCGGAAATGCAACCGGCTTGTCAGCGCCGTATTTCTCAATCGCGTCATTGATGGCTGACTCTGTCAACCCGTATACCGTATCGTTTCCGCTAAAAACAACATCAAATAAAGTCACTGTTCTACCTCCACTAAACTTTTAAAGTTATAATCTCAACACAGACTGCTGTCAGTTTTCCTCTGCTTTGTCGATCAGTTCCTTGATCCGCCTGATTTCCTCCACAGCAGATTTACTGTAATCATACGGAGAAGCGCCGTTTCGGTCTGCGTCTATTACTTCTGTATTGTAATGGACAAAACCGAGCAAATCTTCCGCTGGAATCCTGGAACGGACAAATTCTTCGTCTTTTTCATCCCGAACCTTATTGGCCACCACACGTACCTGCTTTACGCCAAGCTCACTGGCCAGACGTTTTACATTGCGGTACGTCTGAATACTTCTGGCTCCAGGTTCGATCACAACAACAAACTGATCCATTCCGCTGGTCGTGCCGCGTCCCAGATGCTCAAGTCCGGCCTCCATATCAAGAATTACCACGTCCTTCCGATGGAGCACCAGATTATTGATAATCCTTTTCAGCATCACATGCTCCGGACAAACACACCCGCTTCCGGCTGTATCTACCGTTCCGAGCACAAGAAGTCTCACTCCGCCGAATACCTTTCCATAAGTATCCGGAATATCACTCACTTTCGGATTCAGACTGTAGAACTGGTTTCCCTGTGTCGCTCCGGTCCTTTCCTCGATCAGTTTGCGCATTTTGGTAATCGGTACAATCTGCGCAAGCTCTTCTTCTGAAAATCCAAGGGCCAGTCCCAGATTTGCATCCGGGTCCACATCCGCGGCAAGAACCTGACGTCCTTCCTCCGCGTATAATCTTGCCAGGGTCGCAGCAAAGGTGGTTTTTCCCACCCCGCCTTTCCCGGTAACAGCAATCTTCATGTTTTCGTCACCTCATAATCCGCCCGGACTGATGATTAGATTCCGATCGCTTCACGCTTCTCTTCGATTCTCTCAATCATCTTGTCAACAAGCTTTTCAATATCTGTCTCAACTGTATAAGCAGCCTCTACCCAGTCTCTGATACCATTTGTCAGAAGACCTGCCACCTGATCAGAACCGCTTACATACGGGTCAACGCCAAGGAAGGTATCAATACCTGTACCTACTACGTAGTTACCGATGGATACGGCCTTCTCAGACATCCACTCCGGAGCACAGCCAACAACCGGAAGCTGAGAAATATTCAGTCCGGAATCCTTTGCCAGCGTAGCAACCAGAACCATCATACGGCTGATATCAACACAGGAACCCATGTGAAGTACCGGCGGAATGTCTGCCAGCTCACATACCCTCTTCAGACCTGCGCCGCAGAGATCTTTTGCTCTCTTATCCATAAGACCTGCTTTTGCCGCTGCCTGTGCGGAACATCCGGAAGCAACCACGATAATGTCGTTTGCGATCAGCTTCTTCATCAGCTCAATGTGAGCGGTATCCGGACGAATCTTCGGATTGTTACATCCTACCATAGCAACTGCACCACGGATAACGCCGGAGGTAATACACTCGATGAGCGGCTTTGTCGTACCTGTCACGTCTACCTGTGAATTTGTAACGCCGTCAAGCGTCTTAACAATCGCCTCTACCGAGTAACCAACTGTAGCTTTCTGTTTCATATCCGGAATATGTACAAGCTCCGGCTTTCTGTTCTTGAAGTTTTCAATCGCCATCTTTACGATAGACTTTGCATTTTCAGCAGCCGTCTCTGCTGAAAAACGGATATATTCAGAATCCGGCATCTGTGCAATCGGAGAAGTTGTGACGAATTTTGTATGGAAGCACTTAGAAAGAGGTCCGAGTGCCGGGAAAATACACTGTACGTCAACAACGATCGCCTCGCAGGCACCTGTCAGTACAACATTCTCCTGCTGCAGGAAGTTACCTGCCATCGGAATACCACGACGCATTGCTACTTCGTTTGAAGTACAGCATACACCAGAAACAGTGATGCCCTTTGCGCCCATTTCTTTCGCATATGCGATCATTTCCGGATCATCTGCAAACTCACAGATCATCTCAGAAAGTGACGGATCGTGTCCGTGTACAACGATATTGACATTCTCTGCTACCATAACGCCAAGGTTTGCTTCTGTGTCGATTGGCTTCGGAGTACCGAACAGTACGTCAGAGAACTCCGTACCAGCCATGGAACCGCCCCATCCATCAGCAAGACCTGCACGCAGAGACTGACGAATCAATGCTTCCGGCTTGGAAGAACATCCCATATGGGACATATGTAAGGAACAGGAAACCTCACGGTCAATCGCACGCGGAGCAACTTCTTCTCTCTTCCAAATTTCCTGTGTATGCTCCGGAAGACGATTCATGAAGTTCTGGAAACCGAATACCTTTCCGTATTCTTCCAGTCCCTTGTATGCCATCTCATGAGCCAGATCATAGATATCCTTGCCTTCTGTCTCAACACCCCATTCTTTTGCGATGCGAACCAGCTTCTCAGGATCTTTTACCTTGTATGCGCCATTCGGATCTGCACAGTACAGAGTATGGCAGATCTCACGACCATGGTCAGAGTGCGTCGCAGCTCCGCCTGCCGTAAATTTCAGATAGTTACGTCCAACGATACCATGAGCGTCACAACCACAGATTCCTCTCGGAGCCTTCGGTGTGATACGGCATGGTCCCATAGAACAGATTCTACAGCAGATACCCTGCTCGCCAAACTTACAGTGCGGCGTCTGATTTTTTACACGATACTGCCATGCATCAGCTCCAACCTTTTTTCCGGTTTCCAGAAGTCGTTCGGTAGCCGCTTCAAACTCTTCCACCGTTGTTAATTTAAAATCTCCCATTATAAACCTCCTTGAATATTTAAATAAAATGGGTGTATCTCTGTGTTTCTGTATTTACAGGGAAAGCTTGTTTACAATCTCTCCCAGCGCCAGGCGCACTGGTGAATCCTCCGGCAGTGTAACTGTCGGTTTGCCATCACAGTCATACTCGTACACCTGGTCATCATGGGGTACAACGCCGAGAAGCGTCAGCCCCTGATTTTCGATTTCCTCTAATGTGCCCTGATTCAGTACGCCGCCTGGTGCGCGGTTTACAATCAGCCCCATGGTTTTGGGATTCAGATTACAATCTTTTGCAAGCTGTGCAATCCTTCCTGCCGCCTGCACGCCGCGTCTGGAACAGTCGCTGACCAGAATCAGCGTGTCAACCTTCGGAAGAATCCCGCGGCTGATATGCTCCATACCTGCCTCATTATCCACAACCATAAATTTATAATTCGGAAGCAGCCTTTGCATCTGCGCCTGAAGCAATCCATTTACATAACAGTAGCATCCCTTGCCCTGGGTCCTTCCCATCACAAGGAGATCAAAATCATCATCCTCCGCAAGGCAGCGCTGGAACATGATTTCCGTATAATCTGCCTTTGATACACCGGCCGGAATCGGATTTTTCACGCTGTCCTCCGCGCGTTCAATCTGCTCACGCACTTCGCCGAGTGTCATTTCTACTTCCACGCCAAGTACCTCGTTCAGATTGGAGTTCGCATCTGCATCCACTGCCAAAATCGGGCGTTTCCCCATCCGGCCCATATACTGGATCAGCATACCGGAAAGCGTTGTTTTTCCAACTCCGCCCTTTCCTGCAATCGCTATTACCTGCGCCATGTTGTTGCCTCCTTATTATATCAATATTAAATCCATGTTGCTAATCACATTGAATCTTTACGACTCCTCCGGTCAGATCTACCATCACAACCGTACCTTCGACCGTTTTGCGGTCTCCCATCACATCTGTAAGCGTAACCTGTTTTCCGTCGATGTCAATCCGGCTGACATATTCCATGATAATACTGTCAGGTTCATTTGATTTATATGCAGTTGACAGACACATGCGTCCACCTCCCATATCGGATTTGAATTCCCGCTATTGCTTTGTCAGCACAAGCTTAATGCTCTAGCTCTCTTTTACCAGCGAAAGAGCAAGGTTTAAATACAGATTGCCCTTCTGAAACTCATCAACTGCTTTGCGCAGCTGGTCTGCTGCTGCTCCCTTTCCTGCACTGCGCAGCTTCTCAGCCACCTGGTCAAGCTCTGCCGCATGGTGCTCGTTATGCTTCAGCATATAATCCAGCAATGCCACAAGCTTATCCCCCTGCGGCTCCTCATGCGTATGACCGCCACAACCACTGCAACCGCTCTCACAGCCGCTGTGTGTATGACTGTGCTCATGATCGTGCTCATCCTCATGGCCATGCTCATGACTGTGCGTATGAGTATGCTCATAAGTATGCGTGTGAACATGCTCGTGGTCATGACTGTGCACACACAGATTTCCATTTTCATCATGAATCAAATGCATGCGTATTCTCCTTTCTGGAAAAGTTTGTTATTTTTTTCACATGTCTAGTCATTCTACGACATTTGGTGGTATTATACCATATCTTGTTGTCATTCACAACAACCGTCGTGTATTTTTTTTAGAACTTTCCCTTTCCAGTTTTTCACTTTTCACAAAAACGCCGCGGAAAAATGAGCCCTCATTTACTCCGCGGCGTTTTTTGTCACAATGCTTTCATACACCTGTTGTATTCTCTTTATATCTCCCATGGAAGCAGGGGATTCTCCTGCTTATTGTCGCGCAGCATCAGATCTGAGACTGCTTCTTTTGGATTTTTACCTTCAAACAGCATCTTGTTTACCTGTTCGATTATCGGAAGTTCCACTCCATATTTCCGTGAAAGAAGTATTGCAGATTTGGCAGAATAGACGCCTTCCACCACCATATTTACCTCTTTCATGGCTTCTTCCATCGTATACCCCTGTCCGATCAGAATACCGGCTCTGCGATTGCGGCTGTGCATGCTGGCACAGGTCACGATCAAATCCCCAATCCCAGTCAGGCCGAAAAAGGTTTCCGGCTTTCCGCCCATCCTGACGCCAAGCCGTTCAATCTCTACCATGCCACGCGTAATCAGCGCCGCCTTTGCATTGTCTCCATATCCCATGCCATCCGCAATACCGGCAGCCAAAGCGATCACATTTTTCAGCGCTCCGCCAAGCTCAATGCCAAGCATGTCCGGACTGATATAAACACGGAAAACTGGACTCATAAAAATCTGCTGAAGATACCGGGCTGTCTTTTCACATCTCGCTCCCACCACGCATGTCGTTGGCAGTCCCTTGGCCACCTCCTCCGCATGGCTCGGACCAGACAGAACAGCTGCCTCTGATTGCGGAATGAGTTCCGAAACGATATCCGTCATGCTCGCCAGTGTGCTCTCCTCAATTCCTTTAGAAGCGCTGACAATCACAGTTCCAGCCTCAACATAACTGCTCATTTTCTTTGCCGTTTCCCGCACACAGTGCGAGGGAACCACAAGAATCAAAATATCCTTTTGTGCAGACGCTGCCTCCAGATCTGACGTCACCTGAATCGCTTCCGGAAGCCGGACCTTTGGCAGCTTGGAAACCTGACGCGTACTGCGAATCTGCTCCGCCTCTGTTTCGCGGTGAGACCACAACGTCACTTCATTTCCATTTTCATTTAAAAGAATTGCGAGCGCGGTTCCCCAGCTTCCCGCTCCGATCACACCTAATTTCGCCATCACTTTACCCTATTTTTCTTTTTAAAAAGATATGTTTTCCGTTCCTCATGATGCCACAGACGCTGGATATTGGAGCGGTGCATCCAGAAAGCAAGCACCGTCAGTACCGCACCGACTGCGTACATTTCATTCAGATAATTCTGCACCATCCCAAATTCGCCCCGCTGTCCCATAATAACCAGCTCAATCATAAATCCGACGTATACCAGTAGTGAGCCAAGGGAAACATAGTGCGTCAAGAGCAGCGTAAGCGCAAATGTCAAAAATCCAAACAGCGTCAGATACCAGTTCAGGGACAAAATAAGTCCTGCTGTTGCCGCAATCCCTTTTCCGCCTCGAAAATTCAGATAAAAAGGGAAATTGTGTCCAAAAATCACACCCGCCGCTGTATAGAAAGACAAAAGCGGAAGCATGTCTGCATGAGTGGCATGGAAAATCAAACGAATCACCCATACTGCCGCTACACACTTCAGCGCATCGCCAAGCAGCGTAATTGCGCCCGCCTTCGTTCCGAGCGTACGCAGCATATTAGTCGTCCCAGCGTTTCCACTTCCATGCTTACGGATATCAATTCCGTGCAGACGGCCATAGATATAACTCGTCTGGAACAGTCCGAATACGTACCCGACTGCCAGACAGATCAAGCGTTCCATCAGTTTTACTTGTCCTTTCGTTCCCGAATGATAAATTTGAGCGATGTTCCCTTAAATCCGAACGTATCCCGGATCTTGTTTTCCAAATACCTGGTATATGAAAAATGCATTAGCTCCTTGTCATTGACAAAAATCACAAATGTCGGCGGCTTGACGGAGACCTGTGTAATATAAAACAGCTTCAGACGCTTGCCCTTATCCGAAGGCGGCTGCTGCAAAGCCACTGCCTCTGCCATGATCTCATTGAGCACACCGGTCGCAACGCGCAGCGTCTGATTCTCAATAACCATATTGATCGTCTCAAACAGCTTCGGCAGACGCTGACCAGTCTCTGCGGAAATAAAAATAATTTCAGCATACGGCATATAAGAAAGAACCTGCCTGATATCATTGGTATGCTTGTAAATGGTCTTGTCATCCTTTTCGATCGCATCCCATTTATTTACTGCAATAACAATCCCCTTACCACGGTCATGGGCGATCCCTGCGATCTTCGCATCCTGCTCTGTCACGCCTTCTGTCGCATCAATCATAATCACGACAACATCCGCACGCTCAACTGCCGTCACGGTACGGATGATGCTGTAGCGCTCGAGCTCTTCTTTTATTTTATTCTTGCGACGAAGGCCCGCTGTATCAATAAAGACATACTCCCGGTCCTGCCATGTCACCGCTGTGTCGACTGCATCGCGCGTTGTCCCGGCAATATCTGAAACAATCAGGCGTTTCTCACCGAGCAGTTTATTGATCAGTGAAGATTTTCCCACATTCGGCTTTCCGACAATCGCGATGCGCGGCCGGTCATCCTCTTCCTCGTCCAGCTGCTCCGGATTGAAGTGGGCAATCACCGCATCGAGCATATCTCCAAGTCCTGTTTTGTTACCCGCGGAGATTGGATACGGATCGCCGATTCCCAGATTGTAAAATTCGTACACATCCGCGATATATTTCTGATAGCTGTCCACCTTATTTACCACAAGGACTACCGGCTTGTGTGAACGTCGCAGCATATCAGCCACCTTCGCATCCGAATCCACCAGCCCCTGTTTGCAGTCCGTCATAAACAGAATGACATCTGCCGTGTCAATCGCAATCTGCGCCTGCTCCCTCATCTGGGAAAGAATAATATCGCTGCTGTCCGGTTCGATTCCCCCCGTATCAATCAGCGTAAAATTGATATTCAGCCATTCCACATCAGCATAAATACGATCCCTGGTCACACCGGGCGTATCCTTAACTATCGCAATGTTTTCTCCGGCCAGTGCGTTAAAAAGTGTGGACTTTCCAACATTTGGCCGACCAACAATCGCTACGATCGGTTTACTCATCCGCTTCCTCCTCTTCTATGGCAACCTCCTGCCCGGTCACTGCACGGACAAAATCATATCCGCTTGATTTTACAATACGAATTCTGATTTGTAAAGCCTTTTCCAGCTCCTCCACTGTCATGTCATCCAGAAAAACCTGTTCCCCGCTGCGCAACATACTGACCGGCAGCAAAAGCTCGCTTCCAAGTACCTGGCCTTTGAGCTGTGCAAGAAGATCCTGTCCTGTCAAAAGCCCGGAAACCGTAATTTTCTCACCAAAGAAATCATTTCGAATCCCGTAAATATGAAGCGTAACCTCGGGCGTATACGCGCGGATCTCCTGATAGAGCCGTTCCAGATATGGTGCCGCCAAACGCCCTGTGGCAAGCGACAGTTCCCGCGGCAGTTGATTCTGTATGCCTTTGCGATTCTGCATTTCGGAGAGCGCCGCACGCGTCTCCTGCGTCAAAAGCCGCATCATCCCCACGCCGTTTTCCAGCTGCAAATACCCGTCGTACCGCTCTTCTTCCGGAAATGGTCTTCCCGCAAGGATATACCATTCGTCAGAAGCATGAATAAAATGTATACCATATTCATCATAGATCTTTTTCTGCCAGGCCTCAATACAGTCAATGACCACACAGGCGTCTTCTTTTTCAAATGCTTCCAGCGGATACAGCCCGTCCCGAAATTTCGTAAGCCCTACCGGAACCACCGATACACTGCGTAGATATGGCAGATAATCCGTTAATTTTTGAATCGAATCCTCAAGCTCCGCTCCATCATTAATCCCCTTGCACAGAACGATCTGTCCGTTCAGCTCAATACCTGCTTCTGCCAGACGCTTTACCTTCGGAAAAATGTCTCCAGCAAAACGGTTGTTCAGCATTTTGCAGCGCAGTTGGGGATTCATTGTATGGAAAGATATATTGATCGGCTCCAGATGATACCGAATAATCCGGTCAATATCATGGTCGCTCATATTCGTAAGCGTTACGTAATTTCCCTGCAAAAAAGAGAGCCGCGAATCGTCATCTTTAAAATACAACGTATCACGCATGCCCTTTGGCATCTGATCGATGAAACAGAAAATACATTTGTTACGGCAGGAACGGTATTCATCCATCAAAGAATTCTCAAAAGTAATCCCAAGATCCTCCTCAAACTCTTTCTCGATCTCAAGCTCCCACTCTTCTCCGTCTGCCTTTCGCACCAGCACTGTCAGATATTCTTCATTGATATAATAGTGATAGTCAAAAATATCTTCAATCTCCTGCCCGTTTACTGCGAGAAGCACATCACCCGGCTCCAGCTCCATCTCCTCCGCAATACTTCCCGAATAAACGCTTTTAATTTTATGTTCCATGCAATTCTTTTTCATCTTCTATTTTAACTCCTGTCATGTTCGCAATCTGTTTCAACGTTATCATATCCTTCCGAAAAATGCAACCCGGGCCACGAATAAGCTGGTATTTTAATCCGCTGGTATTCGGTGTACGCAAATAGAAAAGCTACCGCAAAGCAGAAGAAAGTATATTCTTTCCATCTGCTTTGTAGCAGCCCACAAATTCATCTTTTCATTGTTGCAAAGTACTTAGGAACCGCATTTGGGTAAAATATGTGCGATACCAGTAATTACTCTACGTTCACGGTCAGGCTGTTTTCACCTACGGTAATCGTATGCTCTCCTGCGCCGTCCAGCGTTACTTTCATTGTGACGATTGCGAAATCTCCGCCTTCCACGCTGACAACCTGAGAACCTACAACCTGATCGCCGTCATATGCTTCTGCGAAAATTGTTCCGTCTGCTCCGGCATTTTCTGCGATCATATAGATATCAAATGCTTCGCCGGATTTTTGCGTCTTGTTTACTGCAAGTGTAACTTCCTGCACACCTCTCATAGATTCACGTTCCACGGTTGCAAGCTCTGTATCCATGATCAGTGTATTTAACTTAATATCAGCCGCCTCACCGTATTTCATGCCAAACTCAGCCGGATACAAAACGTCACCCATATTGTTTGCGAGCTCTGCGGTCGGATTCTGTCTTACCGTTGCTGCCATGTACAGTCTTGTTGTCGGGTCTACGCCAGTGTCATAAGCAAGCTCGCCCCATGCTGAAAGTGCATCCTCACTATTCCGTGCGATTTCGTACATCAGTTTTCCTGACGGTTCGCGGTCTCCAAAGAGCATCTCTGCCAGTACAGACGGTAGTGTATGTGTAAAGAAATTGCCCATCGTGGAACCATGATCCGGCTGTGCATTGTAGGTAAGCATCAGCAGCGCCGCGCTGTTTTCAGCAGTCAGCGTATTCGGCTCCACAGAACCGGTTGCAAAGCTTCCGTTCGCCGCTTCTACTGCAAGGATAAGCGGTTTGCCTGCTGCGTTTGCTTCCTCAATAATATACTGTGCACTTTCTTCTACATCGCTGATACGTGAAATGACAACATCTGCTTCCTCGATGGTCTCCACAACTTCGGTGTATGCTCCGATTGCAGCCTTATCCATATCCTCGGTATCAATGTCTGTATCGTATACAAACACCTTTGTACCTGCTGATAACGGAAGGATGTTATTGTCATTCTTTAACAGTACCGTTGATTCGGTCTGAAGTTTCTTTTCCATCTCGTTCATCTCATCGGTGCGCGCCGCATAAACATCATCAATAGCAGTCAGTTCAAACTGATCTGCCTTATATGCTTCGCTTGCGCAAAGATCAAGAATCTCCTCCGCGCTGCGATACGGATCCTCGAACAGCCCCAGGACAAATTTATTTTTCAGTACCCGACGGCAGGAACGGTCAACGAGTTCCATACTGATTGTACCGTCCTCAATGCCTTCTTTTACAATTTCCGGCCAGTGCATCAGCATACGTCCCGGATAATTCTCATCAATATATGCCTGACTGCAATCCGTTCCGTCAGCTGCAAAGAAACCGCCGTACTGGTCTACATCTGCTTCCAGAATCGTTGCGTACAGTTCTTTTGCGGACATCTGAGAAAGGTCTCGGCCATCCGGTGTAAAGCCTGTAGCGGACGGCTCAGCCATGAACAACGGCCAATCTGTTACGACAATTCCATTGTAACCAAGGTCATTTCTGAGAATGCCCATTGTTTCTGCATCATAATTTACATTACACTCATTTTCGCCATAGCCATTATTGAGCATGATCCAGGATGTTCCTGCATCAACAGCTGCTTTCCAGCCTACCATCCAGCTGTCAAGCAGGTTTGCCGGACTCTTTGCCCCTGCATAATTAGAACGTCCTCCGCGGGCAATAAAATGCTTGGTACATGCATTTACACCATTCTCTTCATAAGCTTTCGTCTCAACAGCTGTATATTTGGCAATGTTGTTCACTTCATCTCCGTACCAGCTGCCGATTTCCACACCGTATGTATGGAACGGTACGTGATAACCGATTGCAGCTTCCTCTTTCGCATACTGTGCAACCATATTGTAAAGAAGCTCTTCATCATGTGCAATACCGAATGCATAATTTGCCATATTTACCATACCGGCCCATGTATTGTAAGAACGGTCACAGCTGAGCACAACCGGAATACCGAGACGCGCGCTTTCCGCAATCTCCTGAATCTCATTGATTTCCTTCTGCTGTTCAAGCGGCGTACCATTAACGTTGTGAAGGAAGGTTGTATTATAATCAGAAATAATCTGATGGTAAATCGGCGTATACATATCTCCGTTTACTTCAATCTGATCTTCGTTGCTGTACATAAATTCTTCCGTGTACGGATAAAGGGAAGTAAAGGTACCGCCGGTTGTCATATGAAACAGGGTTCCTACCTTTTCATCCAGAGTCATCTGGGACAAAAGGTCTTCCACACGGTCATTCACATCTGCCCGCCAGTCTTCGTAAACATCGAGTTCTCCGTCACCGTCCAGATCCTTAAATTTCAGACCATCCACTTCGATCATCTTTTTTGTGTGCGTTTCCAGTCCCACCTGCTCGCCTTCTGCCTCTACAATTTCCACCTGAACTTCAAACGGAACCTCATAAGAGCCATCTGTTTCCTCTGCTGCAAAAACAGACATCGGCACGGAAGTTACCATCATCCCAAGCGCCATCAGCATTGCAATACGTTTTTTCATTCATCTTCTCCTTTTCTATCCTTTTTGTTATATAGCCAGTTCCGGAACTTTTATGGACAGCCCTTATAAAATGTACAGAAAAATGGGGAACTTGTTTGCAACCCCGCTTTTATACATTTACCAGGAACATCCACTTTCATAAATATTCCGCAACAATCTGCTATCTAAAGCATGGTGCAGTCTATTCGCCTGCTTTTACAGAAAATGCTGCACAGGATTCACCGGCCAGCTCGAGAATCTGCTCCATCGGAGCCCCGTCCAGCGGATGTTCGCTTGTACTGATCCAGCTCAGCACACCATTCTGCGTTTCCAGCTCTGCGATATCCAATTCTTCATAGGAGCAGCAGGAAAGTACGCCGTCTTTCAAGGCAATCACCGTCCCGTTTGTCTCCCCGAAAACAAAATAATACATGTCTGCTTTCGCATCATAATATACCGGTACATTTTTCTGGGTCACCTCCGGCATTTCCTCGTCCTCTTCCCACGGAAGCTCACACGCCTCAATCCCGTTTCCATCCGCATTCACTTCCCAGACACCAACCGCTTTTGTACGTTTGCGGGTAACGTAAGATGTGACTACTTCCAGACGGCCGTTCCCATCCAAATCTGTGAGGACATAGCTGCCTCCCTTTGTTGGCTTCCAGGTTTTTACATTTGCAATAAGAATGTTCACCTGTTCCGATGGCGAGAGCGCTTCCGCTGCATACGTGGAGCCCACAGACATTCCAACTGCAAGCGCCGCTGCCAATCCTGCCATACAAATTTTTTTGTTCATTTTATCCACCTCCTGCATTTGATTGACATCGTCTGTAACTTGTATTACAATAGCATGCAAGCAAAAAAAATACCAATATCATGCTGTGAAATGACCGTTTTTGTGGCCAAATGCACAAAACAGATGTTTTTATTTTGCGAATGGTATCCCCCCTTTCATTTCATCTCAGGAGATTAATCAATGGAAAACATTAGAATTGCTATTTGTGATGACGAAATACTACTTCTTCCGCATTTGTCAGCGATGATCCGAAGGTATTTCACCACGCAAAATTTGGAGTGTGAAACCGTACCGTTTTCCTCCTCTACAGAATTGTCCGAACATATCCAGAAAAATAATTTTTTTGATCTTTATTTTCTTGATATTGATATTCCGGAGTTAAACGGTATTGCACTGGCAGAAAAGATCAAGCAAAAAGACAGCAACGCTCTGATTATTTACGTATCAGCTAAAGAAGACATGGTATTTCAAACCTTTAAAACACAGCCTCTGGCCTTCGTACGGAAAAACTGTTTTTCTGATGATATGTTGGAAGCTATGAATACCATCATCAAATATCTGAAAAAACCACAGGAAACGATCGTGACGCTCGAGGACTCTCTCGGCCATCCGGTCCGTATCCATGTAAACCGCACGATTTACATTGAAGCAAAAGATAATTATCAGTATATTGTAAGCGCCAAAAAACAGGAAATGGTCCGTTGTTCCATAACAGAACTTGAAAAAGCGCTGACGCCATATCGCTATATTCGTGTTCATCGAAGCTATCTTGTCAACTATAAATACATTCGCCGGATTAATCCCGATCATATTCTGCTGGACGATGGGCGAACGGTACCCATGAGCCGGCTTCGCAAAAAAGAAATACGACAGCTGTTTATGGAATACGATCTTTCTTAAAAATTCAGCAATACTTATTACATATTCATACGTATCAGGAGATTATTATGTTATCAACTGCTCAATTACCAATGATCGCATTTATTATTCAGAAATCCATTCATATCCTTGGTCACATCGCAGATGCCGGACTTTTTGTCTATCTGGTGAACTGTTATTTTACACCAAAGAAAAAAATTTCCATTCCCAGAAATGCTGCTGTCGTTACAATCCTTGCTGTCACACTTTATCTCACCGATATTCTCTCCCATTACAACTTCGTCCCATATATAACAGTAATGATCCTTCTGCCACTTCTTTACAGTATCATTTATTTTCGAGGACAGCTTATTACAAAAGCAGTGCTTTGCTTTGTATTAACCTACCTTGTCATAAGTTTTGAGGCATTGATTATCCATCTCTGCCCTCGGGGAACAGACATTTATGCTTTGAACTTTGCGCTTTCTCTGTTCCTATTTTTTATGCGGCGGATTGGGGTAAAACTTATTTTATATTTCATCATTCAAAAGACCCTGTGCTGGCCGAAAGAACTTAATATCGAGCTTCCAGTCTCCTACTGGATCCTGCTTTTCCTGCTTTCCTTTGGAGGCTTTCTGTTTGATGCTATTTTTGCAATACCAAGAATCCTTTCCAGTTATCCGCAGCGAATTCTCCTAACTCTGTACCTCGGTCTGATTCCCGTCGGGCTGCTTTTCATAATAAAATACGTCTCTCTGGCAGCCGAAAAAAACAAGACCGCCAATGCTCAGATCGTACAGACACGAGTACAAAACCAGTATCTGCGGCAACAGATTGACATGATGGACTCTCTGAAAAAGTTCCGGCATGATTACAAAGCTCAGCTTTTTGCCATGGATACATTTCTGAAAGCCGGAAAACTGGAAGAACTGCACGAATATCTTTTATCCCTCCACCAATATCAGTACGACGGGATTCACCTGCGTCATTTTGTTGCTGACGAAAGTCTGAACATTATCTTAAATCAAAAGGCAACCGTAGCGGAAAAAGCAGGAATTCGGTTTCATACTGACGTTGTACTTCCACAAAAAGGGAAAATTGGCATCAGCGATCTGAATGTCCTGATCATAAATCTCTGTGATAACGCCATTGAAGCCTGTATTCCCATCCATGATGCCGAAATTTCCCTGACCATACACCAGACCAAAGATTATCTGATGATTCAATGTACCAATACATGCTTGTACGATGTATTAAAAATAAATCCACATCTGTGCACAACAAAACCAAATCCACAGATGCATGGACTCGGAACACGTATCATACAGGAAATTATAGAAAAATATGACGGACAATACCATGTATCCAGCACCAGCAATACATTTACCTCACAGATAATGATGCTCGATCAGTAAGCTTATCTGACATTTTCCCTCATATTTCTTGACGCGTTCCGCGCAAAATGATATAAATATCTTAATACTGTCTTAATACATAGGGAGGAAGTTCATGTCTACGATTGATGGAGTGAGTCATATTTTGCCTGTCGGTACCCTCAAAATTGCCGCGCTGGAAAGCTGTCGCGCATTAGGGGCGGCGGTAGACCGATGTCTTGTTGAATCCAGAAAAAATTCTGCACATTTGTATGGGGACGCAGCCGCGCTACCCGGTTATATTTCCGATTCCTACCTGCTCGACTGCCATTGTCCGCGTTTTGGTACCGGAGAGGGCAAAGGACAGATCAATGATTCTGTCCGCGGAGCAGATCTTTATATCCTGGTCGATGTATGCAACTACAGCCTGACTTATTCTGTTTGCGGTTTTGAAAATCACATGTCCCCGGACAACCACTACCAGGATTTGAAACGTATCATCTCTGCCGCAACGGGGAAAGCCAAGCGAATTAATGTCGTAATGCCTTTCTTGTATGAAGGGCGGCAGCACAAACGCTCCAAGCGGGAATCACTTGACTGCTCGCTTGCTCTGCGTGAACTAGTTGATATGGGCGTTTCAAACATCATTACATTTGATGCACACGACCCACGTGTTCAGAATGCCATTCCGCTGAGCGGCTTCGATTCCTTTATGCCCACCTATCAGTTTTTAAAAGCACTCCTGGATTCCGTTCCGGATTTCCAGCTCGACAACGATCATCTGATGATTATCAGCCCCGATGAAGGTGCTATGAGCCGAGCCGTTTACTTTTCCAATATTCTCGGTGTCGATATGGGGATGTTCTATAAAAGACGAGATTACTCTACAATCATAAATGGTAAAAATCCGATTGTCGCTCATGAATTTCTCGGCGATTCTGTAAAAAATAAAGACGTGATTATTGTAGACGATATGATCTCTTCCGGAGAAAGCATGCTCGACGTCGCCAAGCAGGTCAAGGAGCGCGGTGCAAAACGTGTATTTATCTGTACAACCTTTGGCCTTTTTACAGACGGGTTTGATAAATTCGACGAATTTTACGAGAACGGCTATATCACCAAGGTGGTCACCACAAACCTGAACTACCGTGATCCAGAAATTTTTTCAAAGCCTTACTACGAAGAAGCTGACATGACCCGTTTCCTCGCAACGATCATCGAATCGTTGAACCATGACCAGACGCTCAGTAAAATCGAATCTCCAACGGAAAAAATCAACGAATTACTGACAAAGATGCGAAAATAATAAACTTTTACTCAAATACTTTTCATATAGAAAACCGCCGCTTGGCCATTTACATGACGAGGCGACGGTTTTCTTATTTTCACGGTTGATTAACCAGGCTGGCTCTATTCGCTCTCGCGAGCTTCTGCGGTGCTTCTGACGCAATATCTGACACAAAAGCAGTCAAAATCTGAATCCACTCGTCCAGTACCGTTTCTCCTACCTCTTCTTCCTGTTTTGTTGTGCTGATGTTCCCGGAAGCTGTCCCCGTAAGTTCCTTTTTGACCTGGAATGTCACGACAGGAATCGGGGCTGCCACAATTGCATGTTGATCTTTTTCCAGAACCTCTGTCAGTTCAGCCGGCTTCCCGGATACTGTTTCTGCCGCCTCAAGCAGCCGATCTGACAACAAGGACTGCACACCGTTCTCTGCTGCTACCTGATAGCCCGCTTCCGTTCTTTCTGTCAGATCTAAATGAACGCCTGCAATCATCCGTTCCTTCTGCAATTCTGTCAAAGTCTCTGCGAACGACGCAAATGCCTGCTGTGCACCGTCTTCCCCGATCAGTATCACGAACCAGACTTCCACATTGGAGGAAAGCCCGGAGATTTCCCTCGCCGTTTCCAGTAAAACAGCTACATCCGCAACGCTGGCATCTTTTTCTGCATTCAAATCCAGATAGGAAGACAACATAAGAATATCAGCATGTACATCCCCGCTTTCGCCAGACCGCACAGCCAGAAAACTTTTATGGTATGTTTCTTCCTCATCTGTCTGTACTTCGTTTGCAGCATCTGCCTTCTGTATCCCTTCACAGGTCACACTGCAACCTGCCAGCTCAAACTGTTCCTGTAGCCAACCGGTAAGTTCCTCCACCCTCTCTTCTTTTTTTCTTTCCATTTCCGTTGTCTGTACTTTTTCATCCGCAAGCATCCGATTCAGGTTCTCTATAGTCTCCACAGCGCGTATACCTGGCGTGGTTACCACAATGTCAGATGGCTGAGGTACTTCCTGAATATCCTCAATCTCCACCTCTCCGGAATTTGACAAAATCACAATCGGTTCCTCTGCCGCACTGATATCCACCTCTATCTCCTGCACATTTGTTTCCGGCTGTACCTGAACAAGCCCCTGTTCTGTCTCCTGCTCAATCGCGAGAATCTCCACTGCCTGCGCTGTGGATGTTATGCCAAACACTGAAACTGCCACAGCCAGACTGATTTTTTTCAAATGAAACATAAACCTTCCTGCCTTTCTTCTTCCGGCCTTCTGAAATAATGCCGGGATTTCAATTCATTGACAGTATAGACGTAACCAGCGCAATTATCAAGCACAAAAATGCGGTTTTCTTTGCCTCCTTTTCAGTAAATTTGTGCATGGCAAACAATAAAAACAACACAGAAAAAGCGCCGCCCCGCAGCCATATGCTGGCTGCGAAGCGGCGGCTTCCTGTTATCTTTCTAGGAAAGAAATTTCATATTGTTTTCTTACTTTTTACTGCACATCTGTTTTCGCACACTCTACGAAGCTCTGAAGCTGATCTGCTCTTGCCTGTGTATAAGATACAGCCTCGATATCAGCCAGATCTGCAAACTGGTTGGAAGAAATTACAATGTTCAGAATATTCAGAACACTCTTCTGCAGGTCGCCAAGCGTCAGTGTGTTCTCGTCCGGATCGCCAAAGATATCCGTTGTTGTTGCTTCCTGATGTCCCTGACTTATATTATCCAGTGCAGACAGTTTTTCCAGCTTGTAGGTAATTGTCACAACACCGTCTTCTTCTTTGTAAGAAGCTGTTCCGTCATCCACCATGCCGTTCAGGTGAGTCTCGCCCAGATCCTTGCCGTCAAGCATTTCACGGATGGTCCATTCCTGGATTTCCTGTGTTGTCGTTACGCCCTGCGGAGCTGCCAGATAGTAAGCGCCTGCCTCGTCCATGTAGATACGTACCGGACGTGTCTCGCCATCGAATGCTTCTGCTGTGGTAGTTACTGTGTACTCTCTGCCCTCTGCTGCCGGACGGTAATCGCCCCAATGTGTCACTGTTGTATACGTTACAGAAGTACCGCTTGCACGTGTTGTCTTTGAAACGAACGGATATCCGCCGTCTGTTGCAACGCCATTTTCATCCAGCTCAATCGCCGGTGCAGCGTCTGTAATGTAACCTGTGATGTTAGAAACGGTCTTACCTGCACAGATCAGGTCGTTTCCTGCATGCATTGCACGTGCATCAGAATATCCGCCTGAGCCGCCCCAGTCTGTCATAACCAGACCGTCAAAGCCCCATTCTTTGCGAAGGATATTCTCGATCAGCTCATAATCGTTTGCTGCCGGAACGTTGTTGATTTCATTGTAGGAAGTCATGATTGCCATCGGCTTGCTCATCTTAACCGCAATCTCAAATCCCTTCAGGTAAATTTCACGAAGCGCACGCTCTGAAACAACGCTGTTGCTTGCGTTACGGCTCGTCTCCTGATTGTTTGCCGCATAGTGCTTGTAGGTAACGCCAAGTCCAGGATTTTCCTGTACGCCTGCGCCCTCGGAGCCTGCCATCATACCGGAAAGCAGCGGATCTTCAGAATAGTACTCGAAGTTACGTCCGCAAAGCGGATTTCTGTGAATGTTCATACCAGGAGCCAGCCACAGGGTTACGCCTGCTGCCTTCATATCAGCGCCAATCGCCTCACCCATCTGACGTGCAACGCTTGTATCCCAGCTCTGTGCAATCATCGTTCCTACCGGATATGCCGTACAGAACTGATAGTAGGTCGTTCCGTCTTCTTCATAGCTCTGTGTTACACGAAGGCCTGCCGGGCCGTCTGCATTTGTGGTATTCGGGATCATACGGCTTTCAATATAGAGACCGCACGTCTCGCCTGCCTCACCACGTACCCACAGATTGTCAATTGCCTGTGCAGCTTCCGCATTCAGATACTTGGTGCTCGGTGAAGTTCCTCCTGCGGACTGACCGTCTGCATTCGGCGATTTGTTTCCGCCTTCTACCATATTTGCCAACTCTTCAATGTTCATACCGGAAACAAACTGCTCCATGGTCAGTACGCCGTTATATACATCGAGAAGTGTATAGTATTCAGCTGTTCCGTCTTCCTCGCTTCCGCTCTTTACACGGAAATCTGCCAGCTCTGCCGGTTTCTCTGATACAGCGTTTCCTTCTGCATCATAGTAAACCTTATTTACATTATAAGCAATGTTTGTCTCATAATTGTAGCCGTTTACTGCCACATCGTCTGTTGTAGCAGAAACGTATTCATTTACGTCTTCATACGTAGCGCCATCTGCCAGAACCGGATAGATACTTTCCGTATTCTCAATATCAGCGCCTGCAAGAGAAATTGCAACTGCGTTTGCGGTTGACTTTCCGTCACTGTACATGCTTCCCGATGCGCCTGCCTCTTTGAATGCATCCCGCAGCGTGTTCAGATTTTCCACGTTCTCTTCCACACTCAATTCAATTTTCTCATTGTACGGCGGTGTTCCACGTCCGCTGCCATTGCTGTTATCGGAACCACCTACATTGCCGCCGTCACGGTCTACTGTCATCTGGTTTGTAAGCTGTTCTGTAATAACCGTCTCATCCAGTGTAATCACTGCTGCCGGCTCTGTATTACGTGAGCTGTTGCCGACACGGATGACATAATCGCCTGCTTCCATCACGTAAGCAGCCTGTGCTTCGTCATAGGAAGACATCTCTGTCGTTTTGAAACTGATCGTCAATGTCTGGGACTGTCCCGGCGCCAGATTATCCGTTTTTCCGAAACCTGCAAGTTCCTGGTACGGTTTGTCAAGATTTCCTGTCGGTGCTGAGAAATAAACTTCGACAACTTCTTTTCCGGAATATGTATCACCGGTATTTGTTACCGTAGCCGTTACGGTTACTTTGTCTCCATCCGCTGTCACACTGTCAGTCACAACATCAAAGGTTGTGTAGGAAAGTCCGTATCCAAACTCATAATTAACCTTTTCCGGAGCAAACGTATCGAAATAACGATAGCCTACATAGATATCCTCCAGATAGTACTCTACGAAGGATGACCACGGATCTTCTTCATTGATCGCTGCAAAATGTTCGGTAGACGGATAGTCCGTAATATCAGAAGCCCAGGTATCTACAAGCTTACCGGATGGGGTGACTGTTCCGTTTAATACCTGTACCAGCGCATCACCGCTGAGCATACCCGGATTGGACATCAGAACCAGCGCATCTGCACCCGACTCCTCAAACCAGCTCGAATCAATGCTGATTACGTTCAGAACAACAATACATTTGTCAAACACAGAACTGAGCAGCTGGATATTGCCAAGCTCGGTATCGCTCAGGTAATAGTCGCCCTTCGTCGGTGTGCGGTCAGCGCCTTCGCCTGCATTTCTGCGCACCACGTAAATGGCTGTGTCTGTCTTCTGCGCCATATCAACAACCTGGCTGTAGGTCAGCATCCAGTCCTCCGGAAGTGCGCCACGTCCCATACCGGATACTGCATAGCTGTTGATCTCATCGTACTCCCGGAGATAATCTTCGGTCAGTACATTGTAGCCTGCATTCTTGAAACCATCGAGTACGGAAGAAGCGATTGCCACACCATCCACATGACTTCCATCCGGATATACGATACGGTTATTAACCGCACCGGAACCGGTACCGCCCTTGATCGTCTGAACTGCGCCTGCGCCGTAAAGCGCTACATCTCCGCTTCCTGCCATCGGCAGTACATTGTTGTTGTTTTCAAGAAGGACCATACCTTCTGTCGCCATCTGAAGCGAAATCTCTGCACTGTCGATCTCATGCTGTGTGACCTCCGGTGAAGTTGCTGCACCCGGTCCTGCGGCGAATGCGCTTCCGGCTGTTCCAAGTACCATAGAACCGGTCAGCACGGCAACCATTACCTTTTTGCCTGTGTTTCTTTTCATACATGCTCTCCTTTCTGTCAAAAAACTCCAAACGTTTTTTACAGAAATAAGTATAACAGGCAGTTTCAGACCCTTGTTTTCAATTTTTTGCTGATATGTGCAGTTTATTGCAAATTCAGAAGCAAATTTTTGCACTGCTGCACTTTTTTGTTGCTAAAAATATCTCAGATAAACCGTAAGACGTTCGTCTCCCTCCTCACAGTAAGGCTTTGTCTCCACATCATCAAACAGTCCAGCAAACTGTGCCGACTCCAAAATCAGATTTAAAATACGAATCACGCTTCTTTGCAGATCTCCGAGCGTAATGTTGTTCTTTTTATAATACCCCCGGTAAATCACCGTTGTCGTCTCGCCGTTGTCATCCAGCAGCACACAGTCGCCAAGCTCATCGAGCATCTTTTTAACCGGAACAGTAACCAGAGCGCCGCTTTCATCCGGCACCTCGCACACTGCGCGCTGAAATACCTCCGTCGGTACGGAACGGGTAATGGAATCCTCACCTTTTGCATTCAGAACAAATTCTCCCCATTTTTCTGTGGCAGTGTATACGCCCTTCCTCTCCTTCAACACGATTTTCGGATAAATGCCATCCTCCCCAAAAACAGGTTCCTCATCGGCAAACGCCCGGACTGTAATATCTTCCACATATTTTCCAGCCATGATCAGATCGTTGCCCGCATGCATCGAAATGGATGGCGTGGACGCTCCTCCGCCCCAGTCTGTCATCACCAGTCCCTCAAAGCCCCATTCTCCGCGCAGTACATCCGTCAGCAGATCATAATCATCTCCGGCCGGCACACCGTTGTTGCGGTTGTAAGACGACATAATCGTCATCGGCTTCGCACCCTTTACCGCCATCTCAAACCCTTTTAAGTAGATTTCCCGGAACGTCCGTTCTGAAATCAGATTGTTTTCCGCTCTCCGGTTTGCCTCCTGGTTGTTTGCCGCAAAATGCTTGATGCAGGCGCCGATGCCCGGATTGGACTGGATACCGAGGGTCTGCGCAATGCCCATTGTGCCCGTCAGATAAGGGTCTTCTGAATAGTACTCAAAATTCCGGCCACACAGCGCGTTTCTATGGATATTCATGCCGGGAGCCAGTAAAATTGTCACGCCATATTCCATAAGCTCTTCCCCAAAAGCGGCCCCGACTTCCTTTATCAGTTTTGTGTCCCACGTCTGTGCCAGCATGGTTCCGATCGGCCACGCAGTGCAGAACTGATGGTACTCCTGACCATTTTCATCCTCATATTCCTGTTTCAGCCGAAGTCCTGCCGGGCCGTCTGCCAGAATGATGTTCGGAATCTTTTTATCTTCTATATAAAGCCCTGCCGTCTCTCCTGCCGCTCCCTGTACAGAAAGCGCCTGCGCCGCTGCAAGCGCACTGTCACTTGCATGTTTCATATTTTCAGAGGCAGCGCCTTTTGACTGCCCGGAAGCCCCGGCCAGCTTATTCCCGCCAATGACGAGATCTGCCATCTGCGATACCGTAAGTCCGGAAACAAATGCTTCAACAGAAACCTTCCCGTCATACACATCGCGAAGCGTCGCACTGCTGAAATCACCGTCCAGATACACCACGTCCGCCTTATACGCGCCGTGATAAATACTCTCCGGCTCATAGGGCAGATTTTCTGCGAGATATTCTGTCTGCGTGGTATCAGAAACGTAAGCGATCGAACGCTCATCCTCGTACGGTGAAATATTGATTGCTGTCTCAAAGGAAGAAGCGTCAAGTTGTATGACCTGCGCCTTCGCAATCTCTTCCTCCTCTTTGTCATACGTATACGGCTGAATCCCTTTTTTCGAAATCTCCTCTACCTCTCCCGGAGGCACAAGCTGATGGCTCACCTGCTGCGTCACAACCGTCTTGTCCAGTTCCAGAACTGCCGCCACTTTTGTATTTCTGGAGCTGTTTCCAACCCGTACCAGATAAGTTCCGGCCTCCAGTACCCATGCGGCCAGCTCCTCAGAATACGAAGAAAGCTCCGGCGTCAGGCTGACCACTGTCATTGTCTGACTTTCTCCCGGGGCAAGCACGTCCGTTTTTGCATAGGCCGCCAGCTCCTGATACGGCTTTTCCAGCATGCCGTCCGGCGCAGAAACGTAGATCTCCACCACTTCCCGTCCCGAATACTGCTCTCCGGTGTTTGTCACTGTGACAGTCACGGCAAGCTCCTGCGCATCTGCCTGTACCTCATCCACCTGGATATCAAAATCCGTATAAGATAGCCCGTATCCGAATTCATACGCCGGGTTCACGTGAAACGTATCAAAATACCGATACCCAACGTAAATGCCCTCTTTGTATACCTCGGTGCGCGTATCCCCGTCGTTCGCCCCGAAATGTTCCGCGGACGGATAATCCAGATACTCTTTGGGCCACGTGTCCGTCAATTTGCCCGATGGAGTGACCGTTCCGTCCAGCACCTGCGCAAGCGCGGTTCCGCCCTCCATGCCTGCCTGTGACATCAACAGCAACGCGTCGAGCCCGTCTATCTCGTCAAAGAATCCCGTATCCATGACGCCGCCCACATTTAATATCACAACCACCCGCTCAAAAGCATCTGCGACCCGCTCCAGATTCTTTTGCTCCGTTTCACTCAGATAATAATCGCCTTCCGTTACCGTACGGTCAGAGCTTTCACCCGAGATTCTCGAAATCACATAAATCGCGGTATCAACCCCTCCCTCAGAAGCCGCTGCAATATCAGCCCGCGTTACTTCCGCTTCCGTAAAACCGATATTTGCCTCCAGGTCATTCGTATATTCTGCCTCCGATTTTTCACATGCCTCCTCATAAGCATTCAGCCAGTCGCCGGTCGTCACCTCATAGCCTGCCGCTTTCAATCCCTCCCAGACAGAAACCGTATAACGCTGGTTCACATCGCCCGAACCGGTCCCTCCTTTTACGGTCCTGGCTGCGCCTCCCCCAAACAGCGCCACTTTGCCGCCGGATGCAAGCGGAAGCGCCTGATCATGATTTTCAAGAAGTACCATTCCCTGCGTTGCGGCTTCCATGGAAAGCCGAGCATTTCGCATTTCACGCTCCGACATATCCCTTTTTGCAGACGCCGTAGCTGACTCTGTTGCCGCAAAGCAAAGACCGGCGGCAACCAGAACGGCTAGTTTTCTTTTCACGCATTTTCTGCATCTGTCCATGTCCATCCTCCGCTCCTTATTCCAGATATTCCCGCATCTCACCGATTCCCTTGCCCGTATATTTCCGGAATACTTTATAAAAATAAGTGATGTTTCCATATCCGGACTGCACTGCTATTTCCTTTACCGTACTCTTTCCTTCCCAGACAAGGGCCAGGGCCCGCCGCATCCGAATTGCCGTGAGAATTTCCACGAAATTTTGGTTCAGCGCCTGTTTTAAAAGACGGCTCAGATAAAATGAACTGATGCCGACATCCGAAGCAGTCTGTTCCAGCGAGATATCTTCCGTATAATGGTGCTCCATAAAAATAATCGCCCGCTCAATATAGCCTCTTCCTTTTCCTGCCCGCACCTCCGCCCGGTGTGACAACCGTTTCAGTGTTTCCAGAATCCACTGTTCAAGTTCCAAAGCGTCCTGGCATTCCATCAGCGTACTCCAGTCAATCTGATACGTTTTCACGTAACGCAGAATATAATCCTGCTCCTCCATAAGGGACTCACAAACCGGAAACAGCGCCTCCATAACCGCAATGCATACTTCATCCATATCCTCCACAGAAGGAGCACGGCTTTCCAGACTTTTATGCACTGCGGCTTCGCATTCTTCCAATTTGCCCTCCCGTACTGCCTGCACACATAATTCCGTTAGCTGGCTCCAGTCCTGTGGCCTGTCGCTCTTTTCTTTTGCAGCATAAAAATAAATCCCGGGTTTTCCCTGGCTGCGCGCCACCATCCGGCTCTCTGCCAGACCGGCCGCCATCTCCGCCGCATCCATCTGCCAGCTGCTCACACCAAAGACCAGCTTATCAAATCCCCGGCGTGCCGCTGCCGAGCGCAGGATTCCCACGACATCAGAAAACCACTTTTTCCGTTCTTTCCCCGTCACATTGCTGCTTAAAAAAATCAGGAAGCAGAGCTCTCCCTTATAGGATTTCCCGATGCAGCGGCAGAACTGGTTCATCTCTTCCGTTATTTCATGCTGCAGCTCCCGGATGCGCCTTGTATCTGCCACGCGGTCAGACAATCCTTTCACTGTCACGAGCACACATCCATTGTAATCCTGCTCAAAGGAACGGAGCAGCATCCGGAATGTCGTTTCATTCGGCTCCCCGAGCATCAGAGAGGATAAAAATTCATCTGCGAGCACTGCATTCATCTCATGCGTCTGCACCTCGGCCGCTTTCTGATCGGCAAGTATTTTCCGTTCCTGTTCAAGCCGCAAGATCACCTTCTCCAGTGCTTCCCGAAATACACTTCGGTTAAGTGGTTTTAGAATATAGTCCACAGCTCCAAGCTCCATCGCCCGTTTTGCATATTGGAATTCACTGTACGCTGAGCTGATTACAATCTTCATCCGGCGATTTCTTCCACGGATTACTTCCAGCGCATCCAGTCCGTTCATACCCGGCATATTGATATCCACGATCGCGATATCCGGCCTGTACTTTTCTACATTTGCGATCAGTTCGATTCCGTTTGATGCACACGGCAGCACCTCCAGCTTCTCAAAATCACTTTGAATCATCATTTCCAGTGCGCGGCACTCCACCGCCTCGTCATCTGCAATGATTATCCGATACATCTGGTGTCACCTCCTCTTTGCTTTCTGTCTCTTTTTCAACCGGAAACAAGAGTCGAACACACGTGGACTCGCCCGGTACACTCGAAAGCTCCACGTCAGCCCCATTTCCAAAGAAAATCTGCAACCGCATATAAATATTGGCAAGTCCAATTTTTTTGCCGTTCCACTGATTTTTTTTCATTTCGGCCCGAACCAGAGACAGTTTTTCCTGCGACATTCCCTCTCCGTTATCCTCTACCTCTACAATGCCGAGGCCATTTGCCGTGTCATAAATGGTCCGGATCACAACCCTTGCATCTTTGATTTTCATGCCGACGCCGTGTGTCAGCGCGTTTTCCACCAGCGGCTGCAAAATCATGCTCGGCACCTGCACCCTGTGAAACTCCTCGTCCAGTTCAAACTCAAACTGAATCCGGTCGCCAAACCGATACTCCTGCAGTTCCACGTAGCTTCCTACGATTTCTACCTCTTTTGCCAGTGTCACTGATTTGTCCGTATTGTCGAGCGTGTAACGCAGCAGCTTTGCCGTATTATCCAGAAGCTGTATCGTCTGCTCAGCGTGTTCCAGAAATGCGGTTTGTGAAATCATGTTCAGTGTATTAAACAGAAAATGTGGATTGATCTGCATCTGCAACGCCTTCATTTCACTTTCTTTGAGCATGTTCCGGATTTTTAAGTTTTCAAGCTCCTGCACCTGCAGCCGCTCTTTGGCGCTCGCATTCTCTTGAATCGTCAAAATCTGTGCCTGGATACGTCCGATCATGGAATTGTACACCGCAATCAGCAGTCGCATCTCTTCGTCCGCATCCGGTTCCTGCTCTACGCATTCCACCTGTTCCAGACTCTTATGACCAATCGCCCGCGCATGCTCCGTCAGAAGCTGTACCGGACGTATGACCTTTCCCGCTTCCGTACGCAGCCCCCGTCGTTGATGCACCAGTACAACCACAACAACAACAAACAATTCGACCAAATAGAAAAGGTTCTTTTTTCTTTGCTGAATCTGCCATTTATCCAGTGCCTCAAGAAGCTGTCCGTCCAGCTTCTGAAACTCAGATACCATCGCATTGTAAACCTCCTGCGTCTGGTTGTAATACTTATTAATCACGCCTTTGCTCCCAATCGCCAGACTGTCGCACAGATAACTGTGATCGTATATTTTGTTAATGCCAAGCGTATAGGAATAAAACATCTCCTGCATATCCCTGACATCCCGGTAAAACTGTACGCCCGCCTTCGCCTCTGTCAGCTCCCGCAGCATCCTGCGCCCTTCGATACAGGCAGCAGTGATCCGGTCGTACACCGTCTCGTCGCCCTCAAGCGTATATGTATAAACATCCCGGTTCACGGTCTCGAGATTTGCATAAAAATTTTTGAGCGTCATCATCTGTTTCGTACTGCTTCCGTACACAGTATAAGTCATTAAATACATACCGACACACAACAGCACCGTGAGCAGTGATATCACAACGGTTTCCGTCATTACTCCCATCAGCCGGTCTTTGATAGAACTGACCTTGTCTCTTCTTTTCATAATGTTTCTCCGCTCTCGCTTCTTTGCTTCCAGTTCTCGAAATCAAAGTCCTGTCCTGCAACGAGCGTTTCCAGATGGATCATTTCTCCGCTTTCTGCCTGTCCGTTCAGATACTGGCGCAGCCATTCCACAGCGCGGTAACCCTGCTCAAAGGACTGCTGCACGATGGAAGCATCGTATACCCCATCCTGCAAATAACCGTAGATCTGCTCTGACATTCCAAAACATACGGTTCGGATTTCACGGCTTTGATACGCTTCCTCAGCCAGAACCTCGCCCAATAAATCCGATGTAATTTCATCTGTGCAGAAAATAGCATCGAGTTCCGGATACTCATCAAGCATCCTCTGCGCAATCTTCCGGACGCGCATTCCATCGGACTGACTCTCAATCACCTGATCCACTTTCATTTGCGGCGCCTCTTTTATCACCTTCAGAAATCCGTCAAGCCGCTCCTTCTGATTCGCATCGGACAGGCTCGAAGCTACCACAGCGATATGCGCCTGTCCTTCTGTGGATTCCAAAAGAACACGGCCTGCCTGCGCCCCGGCTTCCTGATTATCCGCTCCGATGTAACAGTCTCGTCCTGAATCCGGCAGATCTGAATCCACCAAAATAACAGGAATCTCTTCTTTTTCTGCCTGCTCAATCGCCTCTGGCAGCGCGTCAGACGTACTTCTGCCAACCATGATAATTCCGTCCACATTGGCATACACTGCCTTCAATACCGCATATGCAAGCTCTTCTTCATTAAAATTTTCAAATTCTATCCGTTTCGTATCCGTTCCCAATGCCTCATCTGCCGCCGCAATGCCGGCTGTCAGCCCTTTTCCGACCGAAGGACACACAAACGTAAACCGGTAAGCAAGCGGTTCCCCCTGCTCCATGGGAGACTCCCAGTAAAACTGTACGCCAACCATCAGAAAAAGCATCACCACGATCAATAAAACTATCTTTTTCATTGTTTTCTCCGTATCCCAGTCAATCACTTTACACACTGGTGTCAGACAAAATGCGATGCCGGATTCCGTACGCCACGCCATTCTCATCATTCGAAAACGTCACCCAGTCTGCCGCCTCCCGGCATTTTTTTGATGCATTTGCCATTGCAATTCCGAGCCCGGCAAACGCAAGCAGATCCGCATCATTATCCGCATCCCCAAACGCAGCCAGCTGCTCCCGTTCCAGCCCAAGATGTTCCAGAATCACCTTTGCACCGGAATGCTTTCCGCAGTCCTTATAAGAAATCTCCAGCAGCTGTTCCACGGAAGATGTCACATAAATATCGGAGACCTTTTGTTCCAGTTCATTCCTGATTTGACATTTTATTTCTTCGTTTTTCACCACGAGGTCAAGGCAGTCCAGTTCTTTGATGTGCTCCTTCAAAAACAACTGCATATCCTCCACCGGGCGGCGCGTACTTTGGATATAAGGGATTGCCTTAGGCAGTGCGCCAAACCGTACCGGGTCCGCTACGTATTCCTTCTGCGCGTATGGGTGCCCGTCAATAAACGCCTCGTATGCCACTTCCCTGCCGCCTGTCAGTTTTAAAATATGTTCCGCTGATTCTGCCGTGAGTTTGTATTGCTTCAGACATTCCCCTGTATGTAGATCATAGACGGCTGCTCCGTTCGATGTGATCGCATACCGTATTCCTGGCATGGCAAGTACATCCGATGGCAGCGACGTAAGCGCCCTGCCGCTCGCAATTACAACGTGAATGCCCTGTTCAATCGCAGCCTCAATGGCTTTTCTGTTATCTGCACTGAGACGTCCGTTGCTGTCAAGCGTTGTCCGGTCCAGATCAAGTGCAATACATGAAATTTTCATTACGTTCCCTCTTTTTTCTAATTTGTATTCACAGGATTTGAAAAGCCGGGATATTAGTTTCCTAACACCCCGGTTTTATCTGGTTTCCGACCCATTCTTTACTCCCGGATTCCAAGAAAAGCACCCAGATTTCCTCTGCGTCCCTTTGATGCCCGGTGAGAAAACAGAATCTCGGGATTACAGCAGGTGCATACGTCTGTCACCTCAATATGCTCCGGTAAAATACCAGCGCGCAGCATATTCTGGCGGCAGGCCTCCCAGAGATTCAGCTGATACTTAGCTCCCAACGGATGAGAATGGTCTGTCTTCTGATAAAATAGCTGCGGCCAGAGCTCCTGCGCATAATGTGCCCGAAATTGCTCTATAACATCCTCGCTGACCTCATAGCAGTCCTGGCAGATCGAAGGACCGATCGCTGCCAGAATCTCTGCTGGTTCGCTCCCATAATGCTTTTGCATTGCCTGAACTGTCTCTGCCGCAATATCGCTGACGGTTCCTCGCCATCCGGAATGTGACAGCCCGACTGCCCGGTGTACCGGGTCCACAAAATACAGAGGCACACAGTCCGCGTAAAATGTAGCCAGAACAACGCCCGGCACATTCGTAATCAGGCCATCTACATCCGTATAATCTCGTTTTCTTAAATATCCTTTCCCGCAGTCCGCTTCTGTCACCTGACGCACATGGTTCGTGTGCGTCTGATCAGAACAGACAATCTTCGTATCATCAAATCCAATCGCAGCGGCCAGTCTTTTATAATTTTCCCTCACGCGCTCCGGATCGTCTCCCCTTGAAAAGCTGAGATTCATTGTTGAAAACTCCCCCTCGCTTACGCCTCCGATGCGGCTCGAAAAACCGTGCACAAAATCTGTCTGTGCACAGAGCGATGAAAACGTAAAATACAACACCCCATTTTTATGATTCTCCGTCAAAGTCTGTTTTCCTTCTTTTCGTTTCAAACAGATCCCCCTTTCTGTTCAATATCCTTATCTCCTCTGTCTCAACCTTGAAATGCATCCTGAATCAGCGTAATCTCTTCTTCCAGAAATGCAAGCACATCAAACCGCTGCGGCATCTCTGTGCTGATGCCCTGTTCCATGACATACCACTGGGCGGCCTGCAAAATTTTTCGCTGCTTGCGCCTGTTCACAGCATCCAGTCCGCTGCCCTTATACATGCTGCCACGGTATTTTACCTCGACAAACACGAGATACCCGTCCTCCGCTGCAATCAGATCAATCTCTCCTGCACGGCAGCGATAGTTAGCTTCCAGAATACGATATCCGCAGGCTTCGAGATACTCTGCCGCTTTTTGCTCATACTTTGTTCCTGTTTCTCTTTTATTCATGTATGAATCGCCGGTCTCTCCCCTTTGCATGCATAACTTCAAATCATACGATCAGACAAAATTTCCGATAAACGAATTTCTATGAATCGGCGATGGACCGTATTGTTTCAGCGCCGCAATGTGCGCCGCGGAGCCATAGCCTTTGTTGGAAGCAAAGCCATATTCCGGCATGATTTTGTCGTATTCGCGCATGAGCCGATCCCTTGTCACCTTCGCCAATACGCTGGCCGCTGCGATTGACAGACTCTTTGCATCTCCTTTGATAATCGGTATCTGTGGAATATCCATCTGAGGGATGCGAACCGCATCATTCAGCAAAAGCTGCGGCTGTACTTGCAGCTGCAGCACGGCTTCGCGCATCGCCTCATAAGTCGCTTGCAGGATATTGATCTCATCAATACGTGCCGGTGACGCCATACCGATTCCCCATGCTACTGCCTTGTCCTGAATCTCCTCAAATAGCTCCTCCCGACGTTTCTCGGTAAGCTGTTTGGAATCATTCAGATATAAAATACGACAATTCTCAGGCAAGATCACTGCCCCCGCTACCACCGGTCCGGCCAGTGGTCCGCGGCCGGCCTCATCAATCCCGCAGATCAGACCATTGTGGGCATAAGTACGTTCATATTCCAGCATGCCGTCCAGCCTTGCATACTCTGCGGCAAGCCGTTCCTGTTTTTTCCTGTATTTTGCAAGCAGGCTGACAACACCGGCTCTCCCATCGTCTGCATAAAGCGCAAACAAACGGGAAAGCGCAGCGTCATCAGCCTGCAAAAACTCCTGTTTTATCTCTGCAATCTTTTTCATCTGCTTCAAACACCCTGTATTTTTAAATTTACCACAAAAAATTCATCTTGTTCATCGGCCAAATCCGCAAAACGGCCCGCCCGATAATACTCTCTCTCTTTATCATACCAACGCTCGGCTCACGGCTGTCTGCACTGTTATTCCGGTTGTCTCCCAGAACAAAATACTCGTCTCTGCCAAGTGTAACCCCGGCAGCTGCCAGCCCCGGATTTCGAATCGCTTCATATCCATACGAATCTTCCAGCACTTTCCCATTGATGTACACTCTGCCATCTGTGATCTGCACCGTCTCACCTGGAAGACCGATCACACGTTTGATATAAAAAGTATCCTCCTGATAACGGAACGGAAATACGACAATATCATACCGATCCGGTTCCACGAACCGGTATGATATCTTATCAACAATCAAACTGTCCCCGTCATTCAGAGTCGGATACATGGACTCACCGCTCACTACGGTGCGTTCCCCGACATACTGCACAATGAGATAAACCGCGCCAAAAAAGAAGACCAGATACAAAATCCAGCTCAGAAGCTCTCTCACTATGCCTTTTCTTTTTTTCTTATTCTGACGCAATCTTTTTCACCACCGTTTACTGATGTTTTAAAAAGCCAATATCTGATAACGGCCAGATTCGCAGCCATGCACGACCTGTAATTGAGCTGCGCTTTACATTGCCAACCGCATCCGAACGGCTGTCTTTGCTGTTATTGCGATTATCCCCCAGAACAAAGTACTCATCGTCCCCAAGTGTAATTGGCTCCGCTGCGCGTCCCGCATTGCGGATAGTCTCAAGGCCATAGTTTTCTTCCAGAACTTCTCCATTAATATAGATTTTGCCTTCTGCATCAATCTGAACCGTCTCTCCCGGAAGGCCGATAATTCTCTTGATGTAATGCTCCTTCGGAGATTCCTGCGGCGGGAACACAATAATATCAAACCGTTCCGGATCGCCAAACCGATAGGAAAGCTTCTCGACAATCAGATTGTCGCCATCGTTCAGTGTGGCATTCATAGAACGGCCATCTACCATGGTCCTCTGTCCTACAAACGTGATAATCAGATAAGTCAGCGCAATCACAAACAGAATATAAAAAATCCAGCTTAAAACTTCTTTTTTCAGATCCGTTTTCTTTGCGCCTTCCTCCTGCTTATTGCTGTTTTCTTGTGAAACAGTTTCATTGCTCATAATCATTCACCACTTTCTTTTTGTTCTTCTGGTTCCGGCATCTGCGGAAATTCCAGTGTAATCCTCCCGAGCCTTCCACTACGCAGATCATCTACAATCAGAGCCGCTGCTTTCTGTACATCCGGCTGCCCGCCTTTCATCCGGCATCCCCTTGCAAAAGCAATCTGCTCCAGGAGATCGGTATCAGTCCCCGCCTCCGGAAGCTGGTACCTTCTGGCCAGACATCCTGGATAATACTGTCTTACAAAAGAAAGAATCCACAGCGCGAGTTCTTCTGTCTGCAACAGCTCATCTTTGATCGAGCCAACTACAGCCAGCTTCTGTCCGACTTGCTGATCCTCGAACTTGGGCCAGAGAATCCCCGGGGTATCGAGGAGCTCCACATTTTTGTTGAGCCGAATCCACTGTTTTCCCTTTGTGACCCCCGGTTTGTTACCCGTCTTTGCACATGCCTTTCCGGCAAACGTATTGATAAAGGTAGACTTTCCGACATTCGGTATTCCCACAACCATGGCCCGCACAGGCCGGTTCAAAATCCCCCGCTTCCGGTCACGTTCCAGCTTTTCCTGGCATGCGGTACGAATGATCTCCTGAATCTGTTTCATCCCTGCACCGCTGCGTGCATTGATTCTGGCAGTAAAATATCCTTGTTCCCTGAAATACGCCGCCCAGGCCTCATTCTGCTGTTCATCAGCCAGGTCAGCCTTATTCAGCAAAATCAGCCTTGCCTTGTTTTTCCCGAGTTCATCTATATCCGGGTTTCGGCTTGCAAGCGGAACCCGCGCATCGGTCAGCTCGATCACAAGATCAATCAGCCGGATATCTTCCTGCATCATACGCTTTGCCTTTGTCATATGACCAGGATACCATTGATAATTCATGCGCCACCTCTCAATTCTTCAGAAATCCACGGTGCGAAGATGGGGAAAGCACAAACCAGACCTTACCCTCGATATATTCGCTTTTTACCACACCGACATCCGCAAAACGACTGTCCTCGCTGTTGTTGCGGTTATCGCCAAGTACGAAGTACTCTTTATCGCCAAGCGTGATCGGGTTGCCGGCAAGCCCCGGATTCGTAATTACAGGATAACTCTTTTTTTCAAGATATACAACATCATTTATATAAATCATGCCATCTTTTATCTGAACTGTCTCTCTTGGAAGGCCGATAATCCTTTTAATACTGGAATGTCCCGTTGTGCTGCCATTTGGCTTAAAGGATATAACATCGCCGCGCTTCGGTGAACCAACCTGATAAACCAGAGAGTTCAGAAGCACCGTATCACCGCCGGACAATGTGACATCCATGGACTGACCTATGTTTGTGCGGGACTGTCCAAAAAAATACACCACAACGTAAGCAAAAAGGATTATTACAAGAATCTCAAAGGTCCAGAGTAGAATATTGCGGATAATAGAATGTTTTTTCCCCGGAACAGGGAGCGCTTTCTTTTCCTTTCGCACTTAAAAAACTCCTTTATATCTCAAACGGAAACGCAAATGGGGACAATTCATATATGAAATTGTCCCCGGAATGCTTTCTTATTTCACCAGTTCTTTTACTTTGGCTCTCTTTCCAACGCGTCCTCTTAAGTAGGTCAGTTTTGCACGTCTTACTTTTCCGTGTCTGATTACTTCTACCTTTTCAACGCTCGGAGAATGCAACGGCCAGGTCTTTTCAACGCCAACACCATTTGAATTCTTACGAACCGTAAATGTTGCTCTGACGCTTCCGCCCTGCTTCTTGATCACGATTCCTTCGAAAACCTGAATTCTCTCACGGTTTCCCTCTTTGATCTTTCCGTATACCTTAACGGTATCGCCTACGCAAAACTGCGGTACTTCTGCCTTAAGCTGGGCAGCTTCGATGTTTTTGATAATTTCGTTCATTGTGTGCCTCCTTCTATTCTGGATGTTCTTAATACATGTCCACAGGAACACTGCCTGCCGACAATACAGCCTTCATCGAACCGATGCAAAAGCTGTGTAACAGAGGACCATCTCCTTCTCACAACGTTTTAATACTAACATGCTTTTTTCTAAAATGCAAGAAGTTTTGCCAAAAATCCCTTTTCTTCTTCCGTAAGCCGCTCCTCCTGCTCATCCTGCAAAAGCGCCCTGAGGTATTTGCGATCTTTCTTGTCAAACTCCGCACCGGACAACAGTTCCGGCCTGTTTCGCAGCGTCCGTAAAATCGACTGATCGCGCCTCCACCGGTCCACATTGCCGTGATGCCCGGATAATAGAACCGGCGGTACTTTCTTTCCCCGCCATTCTTCCGGACGGCTGTACTGCGGATATTCCAGAAGACTTCCCTGAAAGCTTTCGAACTGTCCGGACTCCTGGTTGCTCAGAACGCCGGGAACCATCCGCGCAATAGAATCCATCATTACCATTGCAGGAAGCTCCCCACCCGTCAGCACATAATCGCCGATGGAGACAAAATCTGTTGCGATCTCTTCCAGAACACGTTCATCTATTCCTTCGTAATGGCCGCACAAAAAGATCAGATCTTCTTCTCTGGCAAGCTCTTCTGCCATCGCCTGATCAAATACCTTTCCCTGCGGCGTCAGATAAACAAGACGCGGACTGCTCTTTCTGTTTTCCACCAAAGCTTGATATGCACGGTACACCGGCTCCGCCTGCATCACCATTCCGGCCCCTCCGCCGTATGGATAATCATCAATCCGTCCATTGCCCGTGACGGAATAATCTCTGATATTCACTGTCGTGAGCGATAAAAGCCCTTTTGCAATGGCCCTGCCTGTAATGCTGGTGTTCATCCCGTTTTCGATCATTTCCGGAAACAGCGTCATTACATAAAAATTCATTCCAGCAATCCCTCCAGCAAATGTACTGTCATCTTATTATTTTCGGTATCCACATGCAAAATGCACTGACGAATGGCCGGTATCAGCACGCTTTTCCCATGTTCCATCTCTACCTCATACACATCGTTGGCTCCGGTCTGAATTACCTCTTTCAGCACGCCAAGATATGCGCCATCCTCTGTGGACACCTCCATGCCGATCAGGTCTGCAATAAAATATTCGTTCTTCTTCAGCTTTACTGCATGTTCTCTGGTCACGTACAGAGCTTTGCCCTTGTACGGCATGACATCCTCAATTTTATTATGATCCTTGAATTTCAGGATCACCAGATTTTTAAAAAACTTTACCCCAATAATCTCCAGTTCTTTTTTCCCATCCCTGACATCGACCAACACATGTTTCAACTTTTTGAACCGGGCAGGGTCGTCCGTTGTCGGAAATACCTTGACCTCCCCCGCAATCCCGTGCGTGGTAGTCACTGCTCCTACCTGTAATATATCCTGCATGATTCCCTCCATTGTATTCTCGTACCCAGCAAAAAAGCAAAACAGTGATATGAAAACAGCTTGTAACAAGTCTCCCTGCCCAAGCTGTTTCTCAGTTCGTCACTGCTTTATGTTATTGCAGAATATCCACAATCACACGCTTATCTTCCTTTGATGCTGCTGCTTTTACCACAGAACGGATGGCCTTTGCAATCCTTCCCTGTTTTCCGATTACCTTTCCCATGTCAGATGGCGCAACCTTCAGCTCCAGCACAAGGGCTTTTCCGCTTTCCTTCTCAGTAACCACTACTTCATCCGGATTTTCGACTAGAGACTTTGCAATTACTTCAACTAAATCTTTCATTCAGTCACCTCTATCTTACTTCTCGATGCCAGCTACTTTGAAGAGTTTGCTTACAACCTCTGTCGGCTGAGCTCCATTTGCAAGCCACTTCTTAGCCAGCTCCTCGTTAATCTTGAACTCGCTCGGATCTGTGTTCGGATTGTAAGTACCGATTTCTTCGATACATCTTCCATCTCTCGGGGATCTGGAATCAGCAACAACGATTCTATAGAAAGGAGCCTTTTTCTGACCCATTCTTCTAAGTCTGATCTTTACTGCCATTTTTTTCACCTCCTTAGATTTAATAAGAGTTATGTTGAATTATGTTAAAAGGGAAGTTTAAACTTACCTCTTTTACCTGCTTTACCTCCGAACAGCCCGGAGTACTGCTTCATCATTTTTCTGCTCTGCTCAAACTGCTTGACAAGCTTGTTGACCTCACTGATGTCAACGCCGGCTCCGTCTGCAATCCTCCGCTTTCTGGATGGATTGAGAATGTCCGGATTGGAACGCTCTTTCGGAGTCATAGACAGAATGATCGCTTCAACCTGATTCATCTTTTTCTCGTCTACGGCATCTTCAAGCTGTTTCATCTGAGCGCCGCCAATACCAGGCATCATACTCAGAATGCTGGAAAGCCCTCCCATATTTTTCATCTGATTCATGCTTTCCAGATAATCGTCAAAACCAAACTGCGCTTTTCGAAGCCGCTGCTCCATGGATCTGGCTTTTTCCTCATCAATTGTCTCCTGCGCCTTCTCAATCAGAGAAACTACATCGCCCATACCGAGGATTCTCGAAGCCATACGATCCGGGTAAAACTGTTCCAGATCGGAAAGTTTTTCGCCCATACCGACATACAGAATTGGCTTTCCACAGGTCGCCTTGATCGAAAGCGCTGCTCCGCCTCTTGTATCTCCGTCAAGCTTTGTAACGATCACACCGTCAATTCCGATCTTTTCCTCAAACATGGAGGCTACATTTACCGCATCCTGTCCGGTCATGGCATCCACAACCAGCACAGTCTGATCTACTTCTACGGTCCGCTTAATCTCCTGCAGCTCACGCATCATATCTTCATCAATATGAAGCCGCCCCGCCGTATCGAGCATTACGGTGTTATATCCCTGCTGCTTTGCGTATGCAATCGCCTCGCGTGCAATCTGCACAGGGCTTACCTTGTCACCAAGTGTAAATACCTCTACCCCCTGCTTCTCTCCATTTACCTGAAGCTGCTTAATCGCAGCCGGCCGGTAAACATCACAGGCAACCAGCAAAGGTCTGCGGCCCTTGGACTTAAACTTGCCCGCCAGCTTGGCGGCTGTCGTCGTTTTTCCGGCACCCTGAAGACCTGCCATCATAATGACAGTAATCTCAGCGCCTGACTTCAGAATAATCTCTGTCGTCTCAGAGCCCATGAGCGCTACCAGCTCGTCGTTTACAATCTTTATAACCATCTGTCCGGGATTCAGACCATTCATGACATCCTGCCCGATCGCCTTTTCCTGTACAGACTTGATAAACTGCTTTACTACCTTAAAACTGACATCTGCCTCCAGAAGAGCCATCTTTACCTCGCGAAGCGCTGCTTTGACGTCCGCCTCGGTCAATCGTCCCTTGCTGCGCAGATTCTTGAATACATTCTGCAGCTTCTCCGATAAGCTTTCAAAAGCCATATATTATAACTCCTCTAAAATCTGTTGTGAAATCGCAAGCACCTTTTCGGCAAGCGCCTGCTTTTCTATTGTTTCATGCTGTGCAGACAATACCTGTATCTCCTGTACACTGCTCCGGATTCTCAGAAAACGCTCCACAAGATGAAGCCGTTCTTCATAACTCTCAAGCATCTTGTTGCAACGCTTGATCAATTCGTGAATCCCCTGGCGGCTCACGCCAAACGATTCTGCGGCCTCCGAGTACGACAGATCATTCTGTACGACCTCTTCATATACGCGACGCTGATGCTCGGTCAGAAGCTCACCGTAAAAATCATAGAGCAGAGATTGTTTTAAAAGCTGATCCATTGTCTGTCACCTTTGTTGGGGCGGGTATTTGCGAAACAGTGTATGGCGGACGCCCCTGTAGAAGATACAAAAACGGGGTTCCGGCAAACAAGTCACCCCTTATTTTGTATCTTCTACAGGAGCTGACTTTGAAATAGTTTCGTAACTGCCTGGTTGTTATCATAAACGAAATGCAGGCGGGTGTCAAGTATTTTTTCTTTACAAACTTTTGTTCGAATTATGATCATCAGAATATCTATATTCTATCTGTTAAAACATCAAAAGATTACAGGCTCGCCGTTTTGAATACCGGGGTGTAGCCGTGTTCTTCTAGGGTTTTGATGATCTTGTTTTTGTGTTCTGTTCCGAACGCTTCCATCGTGATCGTCAGCTCTACTGCGGCGTTTCGGTTGGTGCTCACAAACTGGTTGTGGTCAAGTCGGATGACATTTCCCTGCTGCTCTGCAATGATAGAAGCTACGCGTACAAGCTCGCCGGGACGATCGGGAAGCAGAACGGACACGGTGAAAATCCTGTCTCTCTGAATCAGTCCATGCTGTACGACAGAAGACATCGTAATCACGTCCATATTTCCACCACTTAAAACAGAAACGATCTTTTTGTTCCTGACGTTCAGATGTTTCAGCGCCGCTACTGTAAGCAGGCCGGAATTTTCTACGATCATTTTGTGATTTTCCACCATGTCAAGGAAGGAAACAATCAGCTCATCGTCGCTGATCGTAATAATATCATCGATATTTTTCTGAATATACGGGAAGATATTGGTTCCCGGAGTCTTAACAGCAGTACCGTCAGCGATTGTGTTAGCACTCGGAAGCGTCACAACCTGACCAGCTGCCAGGGACTCTCTCATACAGGCCGCCCCTTCCGGCTCCACACCAATCACTTTAATCTTTGGATTCAGAAGTTTTGCCAGCGTCGATACGCCGGTGGCAAGGCCACCTCCCCCGATTGGCACCAGAATATAATCAACAAGCGGAAGCTCCTTTACGATCTCCATCGCAATCGTTCCCTGTCCGGTCGCTACAGCCGGATCGTCAAACGGATGAATAAAGGTATAGCCATTTTCCTCTGCCAGCTTGTAAGCATACTCGCACGCCTCATCATACACATCTCCGTGAAGAACTACTTCTGCACCGTATCCTTTTGTTCGGTTTACCTTGATCAGCGGAGTTGTCTCCGGCATCACGATTACCGCCTTGCAGCCGTATGCCTTCGCCGCATATGCCACACCCTGCGCATGGTTTCCCGCAGAAGCGGTAATCAGGCCCTTTGCCCGTTCCTCTTCTGACAGCGTACTGATCTTATAGTACGCTCCGCGGATTTTGTAGGCGCCTGTCACCTGCATATTTTCTGCTTTCAGGAATACTTTATTTCCTGTCTGTACACTGAAATATTCACTGTAAATCAGTTTTGTTTCCTGTGCCACTTTTTTTACACATTCGGAGGCTTCCTCAAACGCCTCCAACGTCAGCATCTCCATCTCTTTTTCCTTCCCGTCCCTTTGCAGGCACAAATCACAAAATATTTTATTCTTTTACATCAAATAACGCGTTCACAAACTGATCTGCATCAAATTTCTGCAGATCGTCAATCGTTTCGCCGACGCCGATATATTTTACCGGAATTCCGAGTTCCGCGTGAATTGCCACGGCAATACCGCCCTTGGCCGTCCCATCCAGCTTCGTCAGAATAATGCCTGTGATATCCGCCACTTCTTTAAACTCTCTCGCCTGGGCCAGAGCATTCTGTCCTGTCGTTCCATCCAGAACAACCAGCGTCTCGCGAAATGCTTCCGGATATTCCCGCTCAATAATGCGGTTGATCTTTCCAAGCTCATTCATCAGATTCTTTTTATTGTGAAGGCGGCCTGCCGTATCGCAAAGCAAAACATCAGCGTTTCTTGCTTTGGCCGATGCAATCGCATCATAAACAACGGAGGCAGGGTCAGACCCTTCCTGTCCGCTGATGATATCCACATTTGCACGGTGCGCCCATTCGGTCAGCTGCTCTCCTGCTGCTGCACGAAATGTATCAGCAGCAGCCAGAACTACCTTTTTGCCCTGATCTTTCAGTTTACCTGCCAGTTTTCCGACGCTCGTCGTCTTTCCGACACCGTTTACTCCAATCACCAGGACCACAGATCTGCGGTTTTCAAACTCGTAAGCAGTCTCTCCGACATCCATCTGGTTCTTGATACTGTTAATCAGGAGCTGCTTGCATTCTGACGGCTCCTTAATGTTTTGCGCCTTCACCTGCGCCTTTAAATCCTCGATAATGGATGTCGTGGCATTGATTCCGATATCACCCATTACAAGAATTTCTTCGATCTCATCATAAAAATCGTCGTCAATACTGGAAAAACCGTTAAAAATCGCATCAATTCCCGAAACGATATTGTCTCTTGTCTTTGCCAGTCCTGCTACGAGACGTTTAAAAAACCCTTTCTTTTCTTCCATCTCATCACACTCCATTCGGGTTATTCATCAAGATCATTTTCTATAAGATTTACAGATACCAGAGCAGACACACCTTTTTCCTGCATTGTAATTCCATACAGGCGGTCGGCTGCTGACATCGTACCTCTTCTATGTGTAATAATAATAAACTGTGTATTTTTTGTCAACTTATGCAGGTAGCCGGCATACCGGTCTACGTTGCTTTCATCCAGAGCAGCCTCGATCTCATCGAGCAGACAGAACGGCGACGGCTTCAAGTTCTGAATCGCAAACAAAAGTGCGATCGCAGTCAGCGATTTTTCTCCTCCTGACATCTGCATCATATTCTGAAGCTTTTTTCCGGGCGGCTGTGCAATGATGCGAATGCCTGCGTCCAGGATATCCTCATCCTCCACAAGCTCCAGTTCGCCTTTTCCTCCGCCAAAAAGCTGCTTGAACGCCTTGTCAAACTCTGTCTGAATGCGTGCAAACTGCTCCCGGAACTGAATCCGCATTCCGTTATCCAGCTCTTCAATAATCTTCAAAAGCGCGTCTTCTGCTTTTTGCAGATCTTCATGCTGTGCTGCTAAAAACGTATGACGCTCAGACAGCTCTTTATAATCCTCAATCGCGTTGACATTGACGCTGCCAAGGCTTTTGATTTCGCTTTTCAAAACAGATATACTTTTTTTGAGGGAGGCTGCATTTCCTGCTTCTTCATCACGAAGCTCTGCTGCAGAGCTGAACGTGAGTCCATATTCCTCCCACATGTAATTTACCAGGTGATCCTTTTGTTCCCCCATCTTTTCAAGCTGTGCATTTAAACGAAAATGCTCTTTATCCAAAAGGCTCATGCGCTCTGAAAGCTCTTCACGGTTTGCGAAAAACTTTTTATGCACTGCGTTCTTCTCTTCTTTTTCTTTCGTAAAAGCTGCAATCTCCTCCGAAAGTTTCTGTTCCAGCTCTCCTGACTGGGAAAGGGTCTCTCGGATTGCCGCGATCTGCGCCTCTTTTTCCGCAACACTCCCTGCCGCATTCCCGATTTCCGCTTCAAACTGACAGCGGTCGGACAATAGCTGCTCTTTCTCCTGTCCAATCCTGGCAATATTCTGTCGGATAAATTCCGTTTTCTGTGTAAGCGCAGACAGTTCCAGATGAATTTTTTCCGTACCGGAAAGCACGCGGGCTTCTTCTTCCCGTTTCACTTCCAATTCTTTTTGTGCGTCAAAAATTCGCGCCTGCGTTTCCTGCTCCGTTTGCTGTGAGCAGGAAAGTTCCTCCTGCTCTCTGGCCTGATTCTCCTTGATTTCCCGAATCTGCTGCTCAATTTCACCGGATTCCGTATGAATTCTGCGATACCCCTGATCTGTGCTTCCGGTTTTTTCGTTCAGCTCTTCCAGTCTTAATCTGGCAGTATTTTGTGCCAGATATTCTTTTTGGAGTTCATCCTTCAGCCGTACCAGGTCATCCCGCATGCGATTGCGGCTCAAACGGCACGTATCAATCTGCTGCTGCAATTCTAGCAGCCCTTCTTTTCTTTTCTGTACCTGTTTCTCCAGATCTTCAATTTCCCGGCGACGTCCAAGAAGATTACTCGAATTGCGGAAAGCACCTCCGCTCATGGAACCGCCCGGACTCAAAAGCTCCCCGTCGGTCGTTACAATCCGCAGGGAATGACGGTATTTGCGCGCCAGCGCAATTGCCTGATCCACCTGGTCTACAACCACCGTTTTCCCGAGAAGGAACTGTATCAGCTCCTTATATTTTTCTCCTGCTGTTACAAGACCGCTCGCCAGGCCGATCACGCCCGGTTCTTTTAATGCCTGCGGCGTTGAAAAACCGCCTTTTCCACTGATTCCGGACAACGGCAGAAATGTCGCACGGCCAAATTTATTGCGTTTTAAAAATTCTATCTGATGTTTGGCAGTCTCTTCTGTGTCTGTTACAATGTTCTGAATGCTGCCCCCAAGCGCAGTCTCAATCGCTACCTCATACGCTTTTTCTACTTTGATAATATCGGCTACTACACCAAGAATACCGGGATTTCGCTCCTTTTGCTCCATCACACGGCGAATGCTGTTTCCATAGCCGTCATACCGTTCTGCAATATTTTTCAGCGATTCCAGACGCGATGCTTCTCTGTGATATTCCGTCTGCTCGCTCTCCATGCAGCGATTAAATTCTGAAAGTTCCTGCTGTGTATCGGCAAGTTCCTCATTCAATCCCTCGCTTTTGGAGGTGAGTTCTGCAATGCGTCCGCTTATCGCGTCGTACTCTTTTTGAATCTCCGCACCCGCCGCTTCATGCTCCGCTTTTTCACTTTTAAGCTTTAACGCCTCCTGCGAAAGCTGAGCCTTGCGAATCTGCGCCTGTTCGAGCATTGCGCCGTATCGCTGCATCTTTCCCTTCAGCGTGGCTCTCTGATTCAGAAGCGTGATAATACTGCTCTTGCCGCTTTCAATGGTATCCTCCAGTTGTGCGATGTCATTCCTCACTGCAGCCGCCTGCGAAGCCGCCTCTGCTTCCCTCCGGGAGACCTCCTCTTTTTGATGACGAAGCTCCTCCAATTCTTCCGCGGCTTTCTTTTCATCCTCTTCATGCTCAGCGATCTGCTGCCCAATAGCCTGCACACGCGATTTCAGATGTTCGTCACTCGTCCTTGCCGTATTAATCTGCTCGCCGAGAAGTTCAATCTGATTTTCAAACTGCTGCCTCCGCAGCTGCCCCTGAGAAATAGACTCCCGCTTTTCCTGTAAAATAACATCCAGCTTTTCAAGCTCTGCCTCCAGCAGCTCATATTCTTCCTTTGCTTTTTCATATGCTGCCTTCGTATCGCCAATCTGTTCCTCAGCCTGATTTTTTTTCTCTTCCACCTCCTGAAGTTCCCTGCGCAGCCGCTCAAACTCCAGTAAAAACAGATTGACGTCATATTTTTTTAATTCATCTCTCTTTTGAAGGTATATTTTCGCTGTTTCAGCCTGTTTTTCAAGCGGTCCAAGCTGACGCGTCAATTCAGAAAGAATATCGTTTACACGCACCAGGTTCTGACGCTCTGCCTCCAGTTTTTTCTGAGCTGTGTTTTTGCGGCGCTTGAACTTCACGATTCCTGCCGCCTCATCAAAAAGTTCCCGGCGTTCCTCCGGCTTTCCGCTCAGAATCTTATCAATCTGCCCCTGTCCGATGATGGAATACCCCTCTTTGCCGATACCCGTATCATAGAACATCTCATTGATATCTTTTAACCGCACCTGCGTGCCATTTAACAAATACTCACTTTCTCCGGAACGGTAAACCCGCCTTGTAACTGTCACCTCATCATAGGATACCGGAAGGCGATGATCCGCATTATCCAGTGTAATTGATACCGATGCATACCCTAACGGTTTCCTCGTCTCTGTACCTGCAAAAATTACATCCTGCATACTGGCGCCGCGAAGCTGTTTTGCGCTTTGCTCCCCAAGTACCCAACGAACAGCATCCGCCACATTGCTTTTGCCACTCCCGTTCGGTCCTACAATCGCTGTAATTCCGTTGTGGAACTGAAATATGATCTTATTTGCAAAAGACTTAAATCCATGCACTTCAATGCTTTTCAGATACATCTTCTGTCTTCCCTTTCAATCCGATGATTGCGCGATAGGCAGCTTCCTGCTCGGCACTTTTTTTTGTACTTCCGCGGCCGCTACCCATGGCATTTTTACCAATCATTACTTCCACAAGGAACTGTTTGGCGTGATCCGGCCCCTCTTCTCCTGTGATGACATACCGGATCTCTTCATCTTTATAATCGCGCTGAACAATCTCCTGCAATATAGTCTTGCTATCATAAAAGAGTTTTTTATGCTCGATATCGGTCAGAATAAATTTCTCTACAAACTCTTTTGCATTAGCAAAACCACCATCCAGATAAATTGCGCCGATCAGCGCCTCCATTGCATCTGAAATAATAGAGTTGCGATATCTGCCTCCCGTGTGCTCTTCGCCCTTTCCAAGAAGAATGTATTTTTCCAGGCCAATTTCCCTTGCACACAAAGCAAGCGTCGGTTCGCACACAATGCTTGCCCGAAGCTTGGTCAGCTGGCCTTCCGGCATCTCCTGATACTGATGAAACAAAACGTCGCTGCTGGTCAACTCCAGAACCGCGTCTCCCAGAAACTCCAGCCGCTCGTTATCATGCTGCGTCTCCCTGTGTTCATTTGCATAGGAGCTGTGGCACATTGCCTGGCGCAGCATTCTGATATCGTGAAACATATATCCAATCTTTTTTTCCAATTCCTTTAAACTTATTTCTGCCATCCTGAACCTTTCTGTCCTTGTAAAAAGGAGGCTTTCAAAGCCTCCCTGTTCTATCCGATCGCGTTTCTGATCGCCTCAGCCGCATCGCCAACTGAAACAATCTTTTCTGCCTTTTCATTTGGGATCTCAATATCGAATTCCTCTTCGATGCCCATAATGATCTGGAAAACGTCCAGGGAATCCGCCCCAAGATCATCCACAAACGTTGTTTCCGGTGTGATCTCATCGGCATCCACATTCAATACCTCTGCGATAATACTCTGTAACTTTTCAAATTCCATAATACTAGCTCTCTCCTTTTTCTGTTTCTTCTATTGAGATATGTTCTTTGATTTTCTCATTAATGCGTTGCTCGGTAAACTGCACGCACTGATAAATGGAATGCTCCACTTCCTTTGCCTTGGAACTTCCGTGCGTTTTAACCACAAGTCCTTTCAGTCCCAGTAGCGGTGCTCCCCCGTATTCACTTGCATCAAAGGACTTCATCATTCCTTTTAATGCCGGCTTTACCAGTAATGCCCCTACTTTTGTTTTTAAACTCTGCATCATACAGCCTTTTATCTTCTGAATCAGGGTTCCTGCCACGCCTTCATAAAGCTTGAGGATCACATTTCCTACAAAAGCTTCACAGACAATCACATCACAGACGCCATCCGGAATATCCCTGGCTTCCACACTGCCGATAAAATTCAGATCGCTGCACTGTTTCAGAAGCGGAAAGGTCTCTTTTACAAGTGCATTTCCCTTTTCTTCTTCCGCACCAATATTTACAATACCCACACGTGGGCGAGAAATACCAAGAACATCTTCCATATAGATGGAGCCCATCCTGGCAAATTGAACAAGATGCGAAGCTCTGGCATCGACATTCGCTCCACAGTCAATCAGAAGCGCTACACCGTTCTTGGTTGGGATTAACGGCGCAAGCGCCGGACGTTCGATTCCCTTAATCCGGCCTACAATAGCCTGACCTCCTACCAGAACTGCGCCTGAACTTCCTGCTGATACAAATGCATCTGCTTCACCTCGCCGGACTTTTGATAGTCCTACCACAATGGATGAATCCTTTTTAGAGCGAATCGCAGCCACCGGCGGCTCTGCTGTCTCAATCACCTGAGAAGTATGCACGATCTCAACGCGCTCCGCCGGATACGTGTACTTTGTAAGCTCCTTTTTCACCACATCCTCCTGTCCAGTCAGGATCACGTGGATATTTTTATGGCTGGTCACTGCCTGAACCGCGCCTTTTACGATTTCTCCCGGTGCATTGTCTCCACCCATAGCGTCAACAACGACCTTTACTGTCTCACCCATGCTGTAGCCTCCTGTTTCTCTTTCGCTTCGCGAAACCTGCAAAGCTTGCTTCGCAAGCTTTCATCTACTGCATCTCTCTCCTCCACAGCAGACTCGAAAAAATGCTCCTCATTTTTCCTCGTTGATATATCCGCTCCTTACGGAGCTCTGCATCTTTCGCTTCGCGAAACCTGCAAAGCTTGCTTCGCAAGCTTTCATCTACTGCATCTCTCTCCTCCACAGCAGACTCGAAAAAATGCTCCTCATTTTTCCTCGTTGATATATCCGCTCCTTACGGAGCTCTGCATCTTTCGCTTCGCGAAACCTGCAAAGCTTGCTTCGCAAGCTTTTGATATATCATACTAGAACTGCTGGTAAAAATCAACAGGAAATTATCTGCTTATTCTCAATGTTTTGCAGGTATTCATCCGCCTCTTTTCTTGACTTAAAAACAACAATCTGCTTATTTTTCCTGTATTTTTTTAACAGTTCATAGATGTATGGCAATTGTTCCGCAGGAAAGGAAAGTATCCACTGTCTGAATTCTTCATCAAACACAGTCTCAAGCCACGGTAAATCTTCTCTCTTGCACCCTATACGTGACTGTGCTCCCAAAAGACAGACCTCTACTGGAAAATCAAGCAAAAAAACGGTATCGCACACCTTCAGCCGCATTTCGAGTGTCCGCAGATAATTTCCATCCACAATCCAGCATTCTTTTCTGAGAATTGTTTGAAGCTGTATGTCAAATTCATCTCTGGAAATATTCGTTTGGTCCGGTCTGTGCCAGATCAGATCCAGATAGTACAGCGGAAGCCCAGAAACATCTCTTAATTTCCGCGCAAACGTACTTTTTCCGGCGCCAGGACTTCCAATCACAATAACTTTTTGCATAACGCTACGTGTCCTCTCTCAATCTCAATGCTTCCAGGGACGCTTCTTCCCTGTCCACCCTTTGTTCTGCCAGTACTGTACATCAGCTTCATTCCAGTCATGTTTCTGTATTTGACGCATTACGTTAAAAATGACTCTCGTCTTAACGGAAGACCTGATTTTCCCCTGTCTTCCCTCGATTTTCTGTGCCAGAGCGTCAAGTTTCTTTTCAATATCCCGTTTCTTTTTCCCATCCACCTGTTCCCAGGAGACTGCCCGCACTGCAACTCCATACGTATAAATTCGGGCAATGCCCCACCAGAACAGACTGTCCGCCATATCTTTATTGGTGCTCTTCATCCCCGCGCCTGCGGCAGTAGAAATACAAACCGCCTGTTTGGAAAACATCCGTTCTTCCGGGCGGTGCACCATCCAGCGCCATCCATAATGGTCCAGAAATGCTTTCATTGCTCCCGTTGCATGATACACATAAACAGGACTTGCAAGTATGATTAGGTCCGATTTATCCATTGCCTCCGTAATCGGTTGAAGCCTTTCATAGTGCGGACACCTCGTTTCAGATTTTTCAAAACAAGACGTACATCCGAGACAGAATGCGTCAAAATCCCGGGGAAGAAAAAACTCTGTGATCTCGCCATTTAATTTCTCTGCTAGTTTACGTGCGATGTGATAGGTAGAACCTTTGTGGTTCTGTCCATATATTATCGTAATCTTCATGCAGTCTCCCTCTCAGAAATTATCAGATTTTTCATTCCTTATTTCTATTAAATTTCTATAAAAATTTCTTGCCATAGTTTTCTATATGCCAGTTACCCTTTTTCTATATCTGATTTTACAGAGCAGTCCCTTTTTGGGGGATAAAATATTTTCCCATGTCAACTTTTTCATGGTTCAAAAGCCATACCTTTTTGTCGATTCCGCCGGCATAGCCTGTCAGACTTCCATTTGTCCCCACAACTCTGTGACACGGAATGATAATTGAAATCGGATTATGCCCAACTGCTCCTCCAACCGCCTGTGCGGACATCCGCTCTGCTCCCCGTTTACGGGCAACAAGCCGGGCAATCTCTCCATACGTTATGACCTCTCCATATGGAATCCCACACAGTATTTCCCAGACCTCTCTTCGAAACACAGTGCCAAGCATGTGAACCGGCGGTACAGGGTCCGGTCTCTGTCCTGAAAAATAGAGGTCCAGCCACTTTCTTGCTGCCTTTATGTGCGGATGCTCCAGCTCTTGCCGCGTCGGCTCAAGGCCACGGCCATAATACTTTGCTCCCTCAAACCAAAGCCCGGTCAGTCCTGCTTCATCACAGGCAAGTAAAATTTTTCCAATTGGTGCCAGATAGGTGCCAACATACTGCATAACAGTCTCCTTAAAATCAAAATGGGAACTCCGGAAGATCTCCGACAGTTCCCATTTTATGATTCTTTACTCAACATCCATTTTAATGATTTCTTTCTTATTATACGTTCCACAAGCCTTGCAGACTCTATGCGGAAGCATCAGCTCGCCACATTTACTGCACTTTACAAGAGTCGGAGCGCTCATTTTCCAGTTTGCTCTTCTCTTGTCTCTTCTGGCCTTGGAAGTTTTGTTTTTTGGACAGATAGACATGAATTACACCTCCTTAAAATTACTGAAAATATCAAGGATCTTGGCCATTCTTGGATCCAAATCTGTACGCGTGCAATTGCATGAGCCATCATTCAGATTTTGTCCACAGGTGGGGCAAATGCCTTTACATGCTTCACGGCAGAGCGTCCGCTCCGGCCAATATAAAAGCGCCTCATCATGAACAAGCTGATCCACATCCAGGTTATATCCATCAATATAATCTTTTTCATCCAAACCCGTTTCCATATCAAACGGAACTGTGATCTCTGAAACCACAGGCTTCAGACAACGTGCACAGGGAATTCTGAGTCTGATCGTCACATCCCCCTTTAAGATCAGCTTCCGGTCACCGATATTCTCTACTGTAACAGATACCGGGGACTTCTCTACAATCTTAAAATCACCAAACCGATAGGACAACACGTCCAATCCCAGTTCGGCTTCGCGATGTATTACCTTTCCTTCCGATAAAATCACTTCCGTAAGGTCTATCAAGGCAGATTCCTCCTAACACACTTCATAAATTATACCTACCATATATTGATTTGTCAACCAGTTTTTTGCATATTTTCGTCTGTTTTCGCATCAAAAATGTTCAAAACACAATGCGGCTTCCTCCAAATCTGCCTCTGCTCCATCCGATCCGAGCCAAATCCTAACCGCTCCCAGAAGCTCTGCATCTTCGGCATCATGTGTTGTCAAAATCAGTGTACGCTCCTGTCTGTATCGCAGCAAAAAATCTACCGTCTGTCTTTTCGTCTTTGCATCAAGTCCGGAAAACGGCTCATCCATAACCAAAATATCCGAATCTGTTAAAACAGCCCTTGCGATGGCTGCCCGTCTTTTCATTCCTTTGCTGTAAGTGGAAACAGGCTGCCTCAGGGATTCTTCCGGCAATAATTCTGCAAGCCGATCATTGAGCTGTGAAATTGCCATATGATTTCGGATGTGCCTCCCCGGACACACGGCGATGATATTCTCTGCAGCCGTTAAAAAATCACACAGCCTGTCCTCCTGAAAAACTGCGGAAAATCTTTTACCAGAAAGTCCGAAAATCTGGCCTTCCTCTGGCTCAACAAGTCCAAGAAGGATTTGCAAAAGCGTCGTTTTTCCAACTCCGGAAGCACCCATTATACTATAAATGCCGCCGTCTGGCAAATCCAGGGTAAGACCGTCAAGTATACTCCGGCCATCATAGCGTTTACACAGATTTTCAATCCGCATCTTACCCCTTCCCTTCTCACTTTCCTGTTATTTTCAGAGTTTTTCCAGTTCATGAAGACAGCTCTCATACTGCGTATCCAGTGCATCCTCAAAAAGAGCCTCCTGCTTCATTTTCTCCAGAGAAGCCGCGGACTTTTTAATAGGCAAAATTGTGCCGGCGCCTGCAATACAACCTCCCGGACATGCCATTCCTTCCAGAAGATAGCCATTGTACTTTCCAGCCTTCGCAAGCTGAAGCATTCGTTTACAGTTCTGAAGTCCGTCTGCGCTAACTACCTTTACTTCCCGGTTCGGTTCCAGACGTTTGATTGCTTTTACAACTGCGGCCGCTACGCCTCCGCTAGCCGCAAAACCGCGCCCGTCTGCACTTGCACCGTTCAATGGCTCACCCTCCGGAAGCGCCGCAAAATCAATCTCCTTTGCCGCAAACATTCCGGCTGTCTCTTCAAAGGTCAGAACAAAATCAACGTAGCTTCTCACGGTACGTCTGCTTGCTTCGAGCTTCTTTGCTGCACACGGTCCCACAAATACAATCTTACATTCCGGCTCCTCCTGCTTCAACAGACGGGCTGTCAATACCATCGGCGTCAATGCCATGGAAATGCAGTTTGCCTGCTGCGGGAATGCCTTCTTCGCCATCATGGACCATGCCGGGCAGCACGATGTCGCCATAAACGGAAGCTTCTCCGGCACTTCTTCCATAAAATCCTTTGCTTCCTGAATGGTACAAAGGTCGGCTCCTGTCGCCACCTCGCGGATATCTGTAAATCCAAGCGCCTGAAAAGCAGCACGGATCTGCGTATTCTTCAGTCCTTCAAACTGCCCTGCGATAGCCGGAGCCACAATCGCATACACAGGCGTTTCACTTTTCAGAGCCATAATCGTCTGATAAATCTGTCCCTTATCCACAATCGCGCTGAACGGACAGCTCACAAGGCACATGCCGCACGATACGCATTTTTCCTGATCAATCTCGGCGCGGCCATACTCGTCTGAGCCTATTGCTCCCATACCACATGCCTTGGAGCATGGACGCTCCTGCTTGATAATCGCATTATATGGACAGGCATCGGCACATTTTCCGCATTTTACACATTTTTCTTTATCTATACAGGATTTTCCGTTTTTCATGGAAATAGCGCCTTTCGGGCAGACCTCCATACACGGATGTTCCAGACAGCCCTGACAGCCCTCTGTCACCAGAACGGCCTTTTCCGGACAGGAATTACATGCAAATTTAATCACATCAATGAGTGGCGGCTCATAAAACTTTTCCTGAATCGCACTGGATTCCACCCCCTGTGAGATCGGTGCGTGTTCCGAAATCCTGCGCAGGGACATTCCCATTGCCACGCGAAGGCGCTCCCCGACCACCGCCCGTTCCAGAAAAATGCTTTCCCGATAAGAGGCAATCTCCCCCGGAATGATTTTATAAGGCAGTTCCTCAATCACAGAAGGCGGCTCTTCCCCGTACGCCATACGGGCAATTTCTGTAAAAATCTGATGACGAATTTTCGTCTTGGATGAATATAAACCTCTCATATGCTTCCCTCCTGCAGGAATGATACTGCACCCGACAAAGGGTTCAGGATCATTCAACAAAAACGCCGCACGGGACTTTTATCCCTCACGGCGCATTTTTTCCTCATTTTGCTGGTTCTTTGCCGGCAGCAGCATAATTGTAAACACCACCAGCAGCAGCACACAGACCACCAGCGCCGATCGTTCCAGAAACCTCCTGGTAATTAAAGTTCCAATTATGGCTCCTGCAATAAAAAACAGAATAATTCCATAATATTCCAGGCTTTTTCGAATGGCACGTTTGTCTCTGCTTACGTTATACCGGAAAAGCTGCTCTGTCGCGCTGCGAAGATTGCCGGTACACATGGTAGTCGCGTAGGTACTGTTCCCATGGAAGGTCCGAAACCCCTCCACCTGCATGGAACATACAAACGACACCGCAACATTAACCGCGGAATCATGTACACCGGACGGTATGAATGCAATCGTCCACAGGACTGCGATCTCAAGAACTAGTACTACCTGACGCCAGTGAATCACAGCCCGGTTACGAAATCCTCGTTTTACAAGCTCCGCAACCAGAATTCCCGCCATAAATGCCAGAATCGGGTAAATATACCCACCGATCTTGGACCAGTTCCGATCTGCCACACTGATCCCAAGCAGCACGATATTTCCGGTCTGTGCATTTGCAAAGATACCGCCCCGGCACACATATGTATATACATCAAGATATCCTCCTGCTATGGCAAGCAGCACACCCACAAGATAGGATTCCGATGCCTGTTCCTTTAAAAACCGCATTGCTTTCTACTGCTTTTTTGCTGAAAGATACGCTGCTTTTCCCTCTTCATAAAGATTATTTCCTTCACTGTCGATAATCACGACCAGAGGCATATCCTCCACGTACAGCTTCCGGAGCGCTTCTGCTCCCAGATCCTCGTATGCAATCAGCTCTGCTTTTTTGATACATTTTGCCAGAAGAGCTCCCGCTCCGCCGATTGCGCCAAAATAAACACCGCTGTACTTTTTCATTGCGTCGACCACCTCCGGAAGTCTTGCACCCTTCCCGATCATTCCACGTGCACCGACAGACATCATGGTAGGCGCATACGCATCCATACGTCCGCTTGTGGTCGGACCTGCAGAACCAATCACCTGTCCCGGTTTTGCGGGCGTGGGGCCCACATAATAGATGGTAGCATCCTTCGGATCAAACGGAAGCTCCTCTCCTCTTGCCAGCGCCTCACACATCCGTTTGTGGCCTGCGTCTCTGGAAGTATAGATCGTGCCGGTCAGATAGACACTGTCACCGGCATGAAGCGATTTTGCAATCTCCGGTGTCAATGGCAGCTGTATATGTTTTTCCATCTCAGATCACCTCCGTTTTGTGACGCGTCACATGACAGTTGATATTTACAGCACAGGGCATTCCTGCTATATGCGTCGGCATCGTCTCAATATTCAATCCGATGGCTGTCGTCTTTCCGCCAAAACCCTGCGGTCCAATACCAAGCTCATTAATTTTTTCCAACATTTCCTTCTCAAGATCTGCATAATAGGGATCGGGATTAGAAGAGTCGACCGGCCGCATCAGCGCTTTTTTTGCAAGCAACGCACATTTGTCGAATGTACCGCCGATGCCAACACCTACCACCATTGGCGGACACGGATTCGGCCCTGCGCTCTCCACTACCTCCAGAATGAAATCCTTGATCCCCTGAAGTCCTGCCGATGGTTTGAACATACGGATCATACTCATATTTTCGCTGCCAAAGCCCTTCGGACCAACCGTTACCTTTATCTCCTCGCCCGGAACAATTTCCGTATAAAGCATAGCCGGCGTATTGTCACCGGTATTCCCACGGCGCACTGGATCTTTTACCACTGATTTACGAAGATATCCGTTTGCATATCCGCGGCGCACTCCTTCATCTACCGCTTCCGCCAGATTTCCTCCCACAATGTGCACGTCCTGACCGATCTCAAGGAAAACACATGCCATTCCGGTATCCTGACAGATCGGAACGCTCTCATTTTCTGCTATTTCAAAATTCGTAATAATCTTGTCCAGCACTCCCTGAGCAATTTCCCAGTCCTCACATGCACGGCATTTGCGAATCGCGCCCTGTACATCGGCAGGAAGATACTGATTTGCCTCAATGCATAATTTTTCCACAACATCTGTAATCTGCTGTGCCTGAATCTCACGCATGGTATATTACCTCCTGAATCCCTTTTCCTTACTATAACACAATGATCTTCGGATAGCAACCGCACGATCTCCTTCTATAAACTACAGAAATATCCCGATAAACTGACACCCCAGCACTACCATAACCAAAGCAACCGGATACGTAGCCGCATAAGCGGAGGCCACGTCATCCGTCTCCGTCACACGAATCAGCGTGCCGAGCGCAGGAGTACTTGTCATGCCGCCGCAGATCGAGCCAAGTGCATTAAAGAGACTCAGCTTCAGAACTTTTACGGCAAAGACATAACCAAGCAGCATAGGAATCAGTGTCATAAGTGCGCCATAGACAAACAGCAGCGCTCCATGCTCCTTCAGGATGTCAAGGAACCCTGCACCTGCCTGTGCACCCGCGCCAAGCAGAAACAGCGCAAGCCCGAATTCCCGCAGACATTCCAGGATATGCTTTTCCACCTTCACACTCAGCTTTCCGATATGCCCGAAGTGTCCCAGAATCAATCCTGCAATCAGCGGACCGCCTGATGTTCCAAGGGCAAACACACCGCCGCCCGGAAGCTGAATCTCGATCTTTGCCAGCACTATGCCAAGCGCAATCGCAAGAGAAAACGGGAAAAATCCCATACTGTCCGCATAAAACAGCTCTTCCTTTTTCGTCTTGTGATAGTCCTCTACCTGCACATTGGCTGCCGCCTCAAAGCTTGCCCGCTCCGCAGCCATATCTGTGTTCAGAAGCTTCGGAATCAGCTGTACAAAAAGTACGACACCCACAACGCCAAACGGATAGGCGATGCCGTAACCAACAGAAGCGGCATCCGAGCCGGTCGCCTCCAGTGCTGCTGCGAGTCCCGGCGTACTCGTCAGCGCTCCTGCCATCATTCCTGTACTGATGTCGGTCGGAATTCCAAACACCTTAATGATCATTGCACACGTTAACGCACCGGACGCAATAATGATAATACCTAATAAAATATAAGATTTCGCATTTACTTTAAAATTCCGGAAAAACTTTGGTCCCGCAATAAAACCGACGGAAGTCACAAAACAGATCAGGCCAAGCTCACGCACCAGGGATGGAATTTCCACCCCAAAATGCCCGAATACCAGAGCTACCAACAGAATACCTGCAGTTCCAAGCTCCAGTCCCTTAATCCGGATACTTCCCACCAGATACCCGATCACGGCAATCAAAAACACCATCATTAGTGTATTGCTCATTATATTTTCCCGGAACCACTCCACAATTACCATTTCTCCCTCCTTGAAAAAAGCCTGCTTTATACGGCTCCGCTTACCTCAGACAAGCTTTGCCTGTCCTGGTAAGACAGCTGATCAGCGTTCGTGCCGAGCATATTTCGGAAGCAGAAGCGGTGAAATATCATCGGATGCAATACCTGCCTCTTCCAGCTCTTTTGAATATGCCTCAAGATGGTCAAGGTTCATTTTGCCAAGTTCTGTGTCCTTCGCTTTTGCCGCTGCCGCTTTTCCGGCATTTCTTCCGAATACAATGATATCCAGCAGAGAATTGCCCATCAGACGGTTTCTGCCGTGGATTCCGCCCACTGCCTCACCGGCAACAAGAAGGTTGTCAATCGCTTTTGTGAAGCCTTCGCCGCCAATTTCCAGACCGCCGTTCTGGTAATGAAGCGTCGGATAAATGAGAATCGGAAGCTTTCTCATGTCGATTCCATAATTCATGTACATACGAAGCATTGCCGGAATTCTTTTCTCAATCGTTCCCTCTCCGCCGATTCGCTCAATCATCGGAGTATCCAGCCATACGCCGCTTCCAAGCGGTGTCGTCACACCTTTGCCATGATCCGAGCACTCCCGAATAATGGAAGCCGCCGCAACATCACGTGTCTCCAACGGATGCATGAATGCCTCTCCGTCTACATTTACCAGCATAGCGCCCAGGGAACGCACCTTTTCAGTCACCAGCGCGCCGTAAATCTGAGACGGATATGCCACTCCAGTCGGGTGGTACTGAATCGTATCCTGGTACAGAAGCGGAGCCCCTGCACGGTAGCCCAGAATCAGTCCGTCTGCCGTTGCACCGTAGTGATTGGAGGTCGGGAAATTCTGATAATGCAGACGTCCGGCTCCTCCTGTTGCGATAATCACGGTCTTTGCCCGCGCAACCATATAGTCTCCGGTCTCCATGTTCAGCAAAACAGCGCCTGCTACCTGGCCCTTGTCGTCCTTGATCAGTTCTACGGCTGAAGTAAATTCCACAACCGGAATCTGACGGTTCAGCACTTCATCACGCAGCGTACGCATAATCTCCGCACCGGAATAGTCCTTGCACGCATGCATTCTCTTTCGGGAGGTTCCGCCGCCGTGCGTCGTCACCATATTTCCCTCTTCGTCCTTGTCAAACATGACCCCCAGCTTGTTCAGCCACTGAATGGCATCCGGCGCTTCCATAACGAGTCTGCGCAGAAGCTCCGGTCTTGCGGCAAAATGACCGCCTCCAAAGGCATCCAGGTAATGCTGCACCGGCGAGTCATTTTCCTTGTCAGCAGCCTGAATACCGCCCTCCGCCATCATCGTGTTCGCATCGCCGATACGCAGCTTCGTCACGATCATAACGTTTGCCCCTGCCTCATGGGCCTCGATTGCAGCAGAAGAACCTGCGCCTCCGCCTCCGATGACAAGCACGTCCACATCATAGTCTACCTTATCCAAGTCAATTTTTTCATGGAGAATCCGGCTATTGGAATGAAGCAGATGACCAAGCTCTGCCGGTACCTTCTGTCCCTTATTCGGCCCGATCTTGATCTCCGTAAAGCCTTCCTGGCGATAATCCGGATGATATTTTTTCAGGAGGGTGTCCTTCTCCTCGGCGGTCATACGTCTTGGCTCCATGCCCATACGCGCGTCACGCGTCGCCTCCACCTTTTTTACGGATTCGAGCATTTCCGGTGTAAACATGTTCATCCCTCCTTATTTCTCAATCTCTCTTGTATTATAAAGTTCCTGCATTTCTTCGATCGGTTTCTGCATAATCTGCTCAATCAGTCCATCGTAAGCGCCCTCATGGATTTCTTCCACACGATGACTCAAATGCTTTGATTCCGGAGCAAGATATTTTCCGGTCAGACGTCTTGCCAGAAGGCCAACCATCGGATGAGAAATCTCAGCAGGGCAGCGCACGGAACAGCAGCCACAGCTCACGCAGTCAAAGGATTCCTCCGCACATTTCTCGAATTCTCCGCGCTGTGCGTATGCAATATACTGCATAACATTTAAGTCCTGCGTACACGCTTTGGTACAGGCATTGCAGCCGATACAGCTGTAAATCTCCGGGTACAGCTCCATCATAATACGCTGATCCGGACGGATTTCCTCGATCTCATACGTTCTCTTATCGGTTGGGAAAAACGGAATGCTTGCCACATACATCCCCTCTTCCACCTGCGTCTGACAGGCAAGGCAGGTTTTTAGCTCATTCTTCCCTTTAATTCTGTAAATCGTAGCACATGCCCCACAAAATCCATGACGGCAGCCGCAGCCTCTTTTCAAGGTATAACCGGCATACTCCATCGCTGTCATGATCGTCAAATCTGCGGGCACGCTGTACTTCTTACCGAAAAAAAATACATTTACCATTTTTTCCATTTTTCAGGTACCAGTCCTTTCTATAACTATCCACTTTACTCCGCAGTGCCAAGCTCTATTCCGCTTCGCTCCATTTCGCTTGAGGGCTTCGCCCTATAGCGGACGATACAAACTTTCATCCGTATGCAAGCATCCGTCTGAAGTTTCTATCGTCCGCTGCACTGCTCATGCATATCAATACTCATTCGGCAACTCGTCAATCTCATCGCATCGGAATACAGGTCCGTCCTTACATACGTACTTGGAGCCGATATTGCAGCGGCCACATTTTCCGATTCCGCATTTCATGCGAAGCTCCAGCGTTGTATAGACCTGCTCTTTGGAAAATCCCATTTCTTCCAGAGCAGCCAACACAAATTTGATCATGATCGGCGGTCCGCATACCAGAGCGGTTTTGTCTGTATCAAAGCCTACTTCCTTCAGATAGTTCGGAACAAAGCCCACATGGCCGTCCCATCCTTCCTGCTCGCGGTCGATTGTAAGATAAACGTTTACCCCTTCCGTCTTCATCCATACTTCCTGGATTTCCTTTAACTGAACCAGATCATCTGCCGATCTGGAGCCGTACAGAATATCCACGGTGCCATAATCCGCCCGGTTATCAAGCACATAATTGATGACGGAACGAAGCGGCGCAAGACCGATACCTCCTGCGATAAACAGCAGGTTCTTTCCTTTTAATTCCGTATCTACCGGAAAATTGTTGCCATACGGCCCTCTGACGGTAATCTCATCCCCCACCTGAAGGCTGTGCAGATAATCCGTCAGCACACCGCATTTCTTGATACTAAATTCCTGGTACTCTTTATTGGTCGGAGATGAGGTAATCGAAAACATACCTTCGCTGACGCCCGGAGCGCATACCATCGCGCACTGCCCGGGCATATGTTCAAAAAGCTTGCCGCCTTCCGGCGCATTGACACGGAAAGTCTTTACGTCCGGCGTCTCCTGGCGGATATCGGTAATCACGCCTACCTGCGGAATCAAGGTATCTAAGGTATAATTTTTATGACAGGTACATTCACTCATGCCTTTTCACCTCCCTGTTTCTCAAAGGCTTTGATCACCTTTACAATATTTAAGGCTGCCGGGCATTTCTCCACGCAGCGGCCGCAGCCGACGCAGGAATACATGCCGTCATTGTTGGCCGGGAAATACACAAGCTTATGCATAAATCTCTGGCGGAACCGCTGCATCTGACTCGTACGGTTATTGCCGTGCGCCATCATCGTGAAATCAGAATACATGCAGGAATCCCAGCAACGGTAGCGCTGCACACCGTGTCCCGTATCGTAATCCTTGATGTCATAACACTGACACGTCGGACAGACAAACGTACACGTTCCGCACGCCAGACATGGCTTATAAAGCTCTTCCCAGAGAGCGGAATCAAATTTTTCTGTCAGAACATCCCCGTTCCATCCTTCCAAAGAGAGATTCGAATACGGCAGTTTTTCCACAATACCGCGAATCGCAGATTGTTCCTCTTCCACTTTCTTTTCATCTGCGTCATCCGCAGCTTCCAGAACACTCTCTACTGTCTTTGTCAGCGCTTCTCCCTTTTCCGTCAAAGGCTTCCAGTACAGCTGATCCGACACCATCCATGTTGCCACATCCGCTACCGGCTCTGCACAGTCAATCCCGAACACCTTACAAAAGCAACTTTCCTCCGGCTCATGACACGCCATTGCGACGATCGTGCCATGATCACGTCTTGCGGCATAAAACGTGTCAATCGGATCTGCCAGAAATACTTTATCCAACACCTCAACGCCTCTGACGTCACACGCTTTCATACCGAAAATGACAAAATTCTGTTCTTTTAATGCTTCCGGCTCTATCGAAATCTTTTTTCCGTCCTTCCGGCAGGTATACAGATTTTCACTCTGCGGGAAAAACGCATCCTTCGGGGATTTGACACTCTTCAAGGTATCCAGATTCACCTCAGCATCCTCACTCCACACGCCGAAATTCACCTGTTCAGCCGTCTTTACCGGCAGATACAGTTCCTGCGCCCCGGCAATCAACCGGAATAATGCCGTCAGATTTTCTTTTGCTATCTTATACATCCATTATCCCCTTTCTCCCACGATACCGGGTTCTACATCGTCAAACGTAAAATCCGTCAGCGGCGACTGCGCATTGATATCCATACCGGCCTGATATTCCCCGTAAAACTCGTCGATATCCTTGATGAATTTCCGGTTGAACAGATGAAGCGGAATGCCCTGAGGGCATACTCTGCTGCATTCGCCGCAGTCCGTGCACCTTCCCGCCACATGGAACGCACGGATGATATGGAACATTTTCTCCTCAAAAGAATCTACATTTGCTTTCTGCGCGCTGTCGAACTTGTTACTGTCAAACACACATTTGCGGCAGCTGCACGCCGGACAGACGTTGCGGCACGCATTGCAGCGAATACATTTGCTCAATTCTTTCTGGAAAAATGCAAACTTTTCTTCCGGAGTCATTGTCTCAATACGCGCAACCTCTGCAAAACGGTCCGCATCCTTTGTTTCCTTTGACTCTCCGATCAATTCATCATACACCTGATGCTCTTTTCCTTTGCATACATGACAGCGCTCCAGCATCGCGTCCGCATACTTGCAGCTCTTTTCCCCGTAAATGGTGGAAACGGTCAGAGTATCGGCCTCATCCTCCATCTCTGCTCCGGAAATCTGCTCGATTCCCTTGATTCCCATCTTTCTGATTCGCTCAATATCCAGCTTTCCTTTGCAGCCCACGCCGATCACATAAGCTTTGTCGCGGTCAATGCGGTGTTCTTTTAAAAGCTGGTTAAAGCTGTATGTATCACATGGCTTCAGACAGACAAGAGTTTTACCCTCCAGTTTGGAAGCCTCAATCATATATTTGCTTAAATTCGCTCCGCAGAATCCGTTGTAAACGAAATCTGCAAGGCTCTCAGTACTATCAAAGTACGCCGGTTCGGGATTGTACGGCAGATCTCCGGCCTTCCAGCCGAGCACACGTGCGACGGTCCCGTTTTCCAGCAGTTCTTTTGCACGTTTGATTAGTTCCTGCATCTCAAATCCCCCAATCTCACATTTTTGCCAAGGGAATGGATTTTCTCAACAAACTCATTCATCGTTGTGGAGAATTTCACACCCTCTGCCGCAGATACCCATTCCACACGCGTACGTCCGTTTTCCACGCCGATATAATCCAGCATGGAGAACAGCAACGTCATACGTCTTCTCGCATAATAATTTCCCGTACTGTAATGGCAGTCGCCCGGATGGCAACCACACATGATTACCCCGTCCGCGCCCTTTTCAAATGCGCGCAGGATGAACATCGGATTGACACGACAGGAACACGGAACACGGATAATCTTCACATCCGCCGGATAACCGAGACGGCTGCTTCCCGCCAGGTCTGCGCCAGCGTAGCTGCACCAGTTACAGCAGAATGCCACGATCTTTGGTCTGAATTCTTCTTTTGCTTCTATCGACATATTGCATCTACCTCCGCCAGAATCTGTCTGTTCGAGAATCCCTGCAGGTCCATAGCACCGGACGGGCAGGTCACGGTACATGCACCGCATCCCTGACACAGTGCGCTGTTCACTACCGCTATGCGGCGCGTCTCACGGATTCCATGGTCGTTTATCTCTTTTTCTTCATAGCTGATCGCACCGTACGGACATACATTCGCACAGGTCGAGCAGCCGTTACACAGCAGCTCATCGGACTGTGCCGTACACGGGTTGGTCAACAGCTTATCCTTTGCCAGAAGCCCAATCGCCTTGACCGCCGCCGCACCTGCCTGCGCTACCGTCTCCGGAATGTCCTTCGGCCCCTGGCAGACGCCTGACAGGAAAATTCCCGCTGTCGGAGACTCGACCGGACGCAGTTTTGCATGCGCCTCTGTCAGGAAATTGTTCGTATCAATACTTGCCGTCAGCATGGTTGCGATCTTCCGCACGCCTTCGTTCGGCTCAATCGCTGTGGCGAGAACCACCATATCCGCTTCCTTCAAAATCTGGCGGTTGTCCAGAAGATCAGAGCCCTGGACAAGCAGCTTGCCATTTGGCTGCGGAATCACCTTGCCGACCTGGCCTTTGATGTAGTTCACGCCGTACTGCTCAACTGCCCTGCGGTAAAACTCGTCGAAGTTCTTGCCCGGCGTACGCACATCAATATAAAATACCGTCACATTGACATCCGGATATTTATCGCGGATCAGCATTGCATGCTTTGCCGTATACATGCAGCAGATTTTGGAACAGTATGGCTTCCCTCTGTCATCTGCGCACCGGCTGCCCACGCACTGAATAAATACCATTTCCTTCGGCGCTTTTCCGTCCGAAAGACGCTCCAGATGCCCCTTTGTCGGACCGGCTGCATTCATAATACGCTCCAGCTCCAGCGACGTAATCACATCCTTGCTCTGGCTGTACGCGTACTCGTCATAATTGTCCAGCTTAATCGTATCAAAGCCCGTAGCCACAACAATCGCGCCGTATTTCTGCGATACAATCTCGTCCTTTTGCGTATAATCAATCGCGCCTGCCTGGCACACTTTGGAACATACGCCGCATTTTCCGGTCTTAAATTTGATGCAGCTGTTCGTATCAATCACCGGCACGTTTGGAATTGCCTGTGCAAACGGTGTATAAATCGCGCTCCTTGTATTCAGGCCGCGGTTAAACTCACTCGGCGCTTTCTTGGACGGACATTTTTCCTGACAGACACCACAGCCTGTACATTTGTCCATATCCACGTACCGCGCCTTTTTGCGGATATCCACGGTGAAATCACCCACGAAACCGCTTACCTTTTCGACTTCACTATATGTATAAATATTAATCTTTTCATGCGCAGAAGCTTCCACCATCTTCGGCGTCAGAATACAGGCCGAACAGTCCAGCGTCGGGAATGTCTTGTCAAGCTGCGACATTCTGCCACCGATACTCGGCTCCCGCTCCACAATATCCACCTCATACCCTGCATCCGCAATATCCAGCGCTGTCTGAATCCCGGCAATTCCGCCTCCGATCACCAGCGCACGCTTCGTCACACGGCTCTCGCCCGGCTTCAACGGTGTGTTCAAATTCACTTTTGCGATCGCTGCCCGCGTAAGGATAACGGCCTTTTTCGTTGCCTCCTCCATATCCTTGTGAATCCAGGAACAATGCTCGCGGATATTTGCGATCTCTACCATATATGGATTCAGACCGGCCTTTTCCGCTGCCTTGCGAAATGTCGTCTCATGCATACGCGGTGAGCAGGAACACACGACAACACCCGTCAAATTCTTTTCACGGATTGCCTCTATAATTTTCTCCTGGCCTGCTTCTGAGCACATATACTGGTAATCTTCTGCATGAACCACCCCTGGCTCCAGGAGCGCCATCTCGGCTACCTTTTTTACGTCTACCGTTGCTGCGATATTACTCCCGCAATGACAGACAAATACTCCTATTCTCTGCATCGCTTACCTCCTGTATCTTCTGAATGCACTGACTAAAAGCTGCTGCGGAAGCTCTGGGTCCAAAAGCTCCGGAATTTCATCAGCTTTCAGGTAATTTTCTCCCCGCTGGCGTACAACCACCTGTCTGGCCGCATCAATCAGCTTTCCGGGCTGTACGTCTCTCGGACAACGCTCCACACAGGCAAAACAGGAGAGACATTTCCACAGGGATTTGGACTGTACCAGTGCTTCTATATCTTCATTCGCCACATAGGATACGAACTGGTGAGGCTTAATATCCATCTCAGCATAAGCCGGACACGTTGCAGAACATTTCCCGCATTTCATGCATTTCAAAGGATTTGCGCCGCTGATTTCCCGAATCAGCTCTGCCTGCTTTTTTTCCTTACTCATGCCTCTTCCACCTCCTCTTTTACTCCCAGTGCTTCAGCCAGAAGTTCTGTAAAATAGTAAACCGGAAGACCTTCCTGCGTGCTGGCATTCAGATTGTACAGACAGAGCGGACAGGCAGTGATCAGCAGATCTGCACCAAAGCCCTCCGCGCTCTCCATGATCTTATTGCACATATTGCCGGACATCTCTTTTTCTTTTAAGGAAATATAGCCGCCGCAGCACTCGTTGCGATACGGATAGATTACCGGCTCTGCGCCAAGCGCACGAATAAAATCTTCCATAATCTTCGGATTTTCGGGATTGTCAAACTCAAGAATCTTCCCCGGCCGAAGAAGAAGACACCCATAATATGCGCCGATCTTCTTTCCGGTCAGCGGATTTTTCACCTTTTCTTTTACTTTGTCAAACCCTACACGGTCTCTGAGCACTTCCAGGAAATGAAGTACTGTCGTCTCCCCCGCATACGGCTCGTCAAGCTTCATATAATTATTCGCTCTGGTGCGGATATCTTCTACATGCTTCATATCGTCGTTTACGCGTTTGATCACGTGATGACAGGCTGAACACAGAGTAACCAGATCCTGCTGTTTTTCTTTTGCATCGTTCAAAGCACGCACGGAAGAAAGCTTCGTGGCAATTTCATCACTGCCAAGCGGATAAACTCCACCACAGCACTGCCAGTCTTTGATTTCTTCCAGTTCAAACCCAAGTGCTTTTGCCGACGCCCTGGCATACACGTCCAGAGCCTTCGCCTTGTTTTTCAGGGTGCACCCCGGATAATAGCTGTACTTCATCGTATCTTCATCCTTTCCTGCGTCCTACAGTTCAATCTGTGCAATGACTGCCTTCAGCGCATCCGCACTCGCCTGAAGCCGCTCAATCTCTGTTTTATTCATGCGCATCGGCACCTTGCCCTGGATGCCCTTCGGTCCCACAATCGTCAGCGTACTCAGGCAGACATCTTCGATTCCATACTCTCCATGCATCATAGTGGAAACCGTCTTGATCGAATCCGAAGCTGCGAGAAGCGTCTCACACAGGTTGCATACAGCGGTAGATACCGCGTAGAACGTAGCTCCCTTGTTTGCAATTACCTTTCCGCCTGACTTGCGCACGTACTCCTCCATGCCCGTTTTGTCAAGCTCTGCGATATCTCTTCCCTGCTTCTGCATCAGCTGATAGTATTCATCCACACTGACACCGGAAATATAAGCGCCGCTCCACGGTACAAAGGACGTATCACCGTGCTCACCAAATACGTATGCGTGAATGTTCTTCTGTGCGATCTGGAAATGCTCGGAAAGTCCGCATTTCAGACGCGCTGTATCCAGAATGGTACCGGAACCGATAATCTGCTGCTCCGGAAGTCCTGAAATCTTTGTGAACACATACGTCAGGATATCTACCGGATTGCTTACAATGATGTAAAGCGCGTCAGGAGCAGCTTTTACAATCTGCGGTGTGATTTCCTTCAAAATATTTACATTTGTCTGCGTCAGTTCAATTCTCGTCTGGCCTGGCTTTCTAGCAATGCCTGATGTGATAATTACGATATCAGATCCCGCTGCGTCTGCATACTCTCCGGCCTTAATGGAAATCGGGTCGCGGAAGCAAGTTCCCTGCTCGATATCCATAACCTCGCCTTCTGCCTTGCCCTTGTTGATATCAATCAAAACGATCTCAGAAGCGATGTCCTTGCTTGAAAGTGTATATGCGATCGTTGCTCCTACGCTACCTGCACCGATAATAGTAATTTTACTGCTCATAAAATTCTCCTTTCCTGTGTGCGTTACTCTTTATTAGTTATACTTTTAACAATGTTTCATTAGGAATATTTTATTCCTGCCCCTTCTTAAAGTCAATTGTTTTTGTTATTTTTTTGACGAATCGTGATTTTGTATTGAATCCATGCAGGCGGGCTGCCTTTTTTAGGAAAATAGCCGGGTGGAAACTTTTAGCATGAGGGATTTTCAGTACGCCCATAGAGGGAACCGATCCCTCCGCAAACCCGCTTCCGCTCCGGTTCAAGCACGCAGCGGTACTAAGTTCGCTCATCGCCTCCGGCTCGAACTCTCTAAGTACCGGCGGCTTCACAGGGTTTGCTTTGATATCGGTTCCCTCTATGGGCTGTCCTGATCATGCGTTATTGTAGATCGTCTCTTCTGATTCCGTTTTGTCAGTCATCATAGTCCGGATACTACGTTGTCTGACAAAACAGTGTCATCAAATGATTGCATTTGCAATCGAAAGTTGCTGCAATAAAAATACTAAAATCAAGTCCAGCTAAGAAATGTCAATAGGTAAATTGAAAAATGTTTAAAAATTTTTTTTCGAGCAGTTGATCTAAAAAAGGGTAACTTTAATAAACCCAATTGTTATGGGATTTTTTAAAGTTGATTCCGACTTCTATCATGCAGCGGCGTTCATAGTTCCTGAGTGTTCTGCTGCGTACCGTTTGCAGTGTTCCTCTGGTGTAATGAGTTCAAAAGGCTTATTATCCCGGAGCATGGCAAAAATGGTGTTACAGATTTTGTGCATGACAGCCCCAACGGCAACGATCTTTTTCTTGCCGGCACATTTGCGGATGTAATAGTCATAAATGACAGGGTTCACGGGCGCATTTGCTGCTTTATCTACTTTCAGGTTGTTGATGGCGGCCATATGCAGGATACGCCTGGCAAGGCTGGAGCCCCGCTTGGACATATGGACCCTGTCCCCGTGGAACTTGCCGGAATCATTTACACCGGGATCCATCCCAAAGTAAGCATAAAGTTTTTTGGGTGAGGAAAACAGGTCAAAGGAGCCCATTTCCGCGATCAGGACGACCGCACTCAGGAAACCGACACCCGGCAGGGTCTGGAGGAGGGAGATACGGCCACGGACCGGCGTTCCTTCCAGCCTTTCGACAGCTTTATGCAGTTCTTCGAGCATGCTGTCCAGATGCTCCTGGTATTCCCGGTAGAGTTTTATATATAGCCGGATCCGGAGGGCGTTGCTTTGAAGGGCACGCCCGAAAACAGCTGCATCCTCTGCGGCGTCATGCAGGGCGTCATATTTTGCCAGGGCGTACTTTTCCCCGAAGCGTGCTGTGGAACGGATCATTTCCACCACCGTCTCCTTTGGTGCGGCGAGAAGCTCCTGTGCAAGGGGATACGCATCCAGAAGTTTTAAAGAAGTCTGGGTGGTGACCTTACTGAACACCTTTCGGTATGCGGGGAAAGATACTTTCAGTTCCGCCGTGAGCTTCAGGATGACAGCGGACTGCAGGTCCTTGAAGTAATAATAGTCCCGTACCAGGTTGCGCAGGTCAATGACCTCATCATCCGGAATGACGGAAGTCTTCAGGGAAGCATCCAGCCCTACTTTGGCAGCTTTTTTAGAATCAAATTTATCATTATGCAGTTTTCTTACGTTCATGTTTGTGCTATTCTTAGTAATGATAGGATTAATGACCGAGCAGTCAAAACCCTTATCGCGAAGGAAGCACAGGAGCGGGATGTGGTAGATCCCGGTGGACTCAAGGAAGCAGCGGCTTTCAAGAGAATACGCCTTTTGTGCTTCCTTTATTTTTGTGACGGCAAGCTCCCGGGACTGGGGATCGGAATGAACGATCTTGAAAGGTTTCCCGGTAAGCGTGCTATTAGGGAGCATGATGGACATCCAGGTGAAGTCTGCCCCGACATCAAGCCCGACTGAGAGATAGGGAGTGTTTTCAAGCATCTTAAGTACTTTTTGGTATTGCATGTTTTTATCCTTTCCGGCAGGCATCCAATTCCAAAAGGCGGATACACAACCTAGCGGCTTATACAGGTATAGCCTGAGGCCTCCCAACCAGCCAAAACATAAATCACCACCGAATGGACTGACAGACTTATCTTAAGGTTTCGCCAGCAGAGGCTCTGCTGGTTCCCAAGGAGGAAACGTCAATGATCCTGCCTCGGTGATTATACCTCTATATTTTGTCTGGTGCATTAAGGAAACCTCAGACACGGTAAATGTTTATAACTTCTGATGGAGAGGGAATTCTCCTTCTGTTATTCATCAGATATGACCTTGTAACTTATTAACTCTATAGCTCTTGTAGCTATATCATTATTATACTAGGAGGAAACATTATGTCAAATACGTTGATTCAATTCCGTACAGAAGAAACTCTATGCTCCTGCCAGTAAATATCTATTATGCTATAGACTTAAAATTTTTTCTTTTGCTATTGCATATTCTTCATCTGTTAATGCGCCTTTTTCATATAAAGAAATTATACGTTCAAGCTCATCTGCAAGTGAATTATAGCTCTCTGTTTCTTTTTCAAGTGGCAAGTTCATATCTAGTGCTATTTCAGTCGTACATTCTTTATTATTTCGCCAGTAATGTACACTAACGCTTTTACCCTCTAGCATCTTCAATTTAACGTATTCCCAAGAAAATCCAGATAAAACATCAACATCATCAAATGCAATAATGACATCATCTACCTTAAAACCTGCAAGATCAAATGTACTTCCTTCCCGTATATCACTAATCCATGCTCCGGAATGATATAAATAGAAAGGACTCAACCAGTCAGTTATTTTTCCTGTAGTACATCCAAATTTTACAGTATTTGCATACAAATATTTTTCTTCGTTCATTACTGCTGGTTTAGACTCATCCGTAGGAAATTCTATTGAACTATCACTTTTATAAACATAAACTTGATCTGGGGAATACGCATAGTAGTTCCCAGAAGTTGTATGATACTCATCTATATATACACCGATATATTTTGTGTTGTAGTCCAGGAGATCATATATATTTAATAAAGTTTCACCGCTCTGTCCCGGTTTGAAAGCTAAATTTCCAATTGTGTAACTTCCAGTAAGGCCAAGCTCTGTATTCGACAAATTTTTTGTAGTCCCATATATTTTTCCGCCTACATCATATGTTAACACCTTCATTTTTATAGTATCAACTGTCTCATCCGTATTATTAACAATGTCCATATATGCTGTAGATGAATCAAATCTCACATTACTAATAGAAAGATCTGGAAGTTCTGGGGCATGAATTGCATTATCTGAAAAAATCATCTCGATAGTTATTTCGTCAGCTACTCCGTTCGCAGGCAGCCCATTTCTTGCTTGAAATGATGCAACCGCAGTTTTCATTCCATTTCCATAGTCACCATCAAGCAACTTATTATAATATCCAAGTTCTTTAAGCCTTATTTGAACTTCTGTAACATGATCTCCCTTATCCCCAAACGCAATTGCATTGTATTTGCTTTCGTCTGTTTGAATATTAGTTATCTCTTCTGCCATACTTGTTAAAGGAAGCATCCAAACAGCAAAACACATCGCACATTTAATTCCACAAAGTTTAAATCGTTTTTTCATATTCTCTCCTTTGTAAATATATTTTTTAGAATAATTTTATATAAGTACAGGGAGGCTATGACTCAAAACAAACCATAGCCTCCCCGTTTTAGAACTGTCTGTTTCCAGACAATTCCTCACTTTCTGCCTGTTCAGTTATTTTATCTATACAAGCGCTACTGTCTCGCGGCAGATTGCCAGCTCTTCGTTTGTCGGAACAACAGCAACCTTCACCTTGGAATCTGCTGTGGAGATCACACAGTCATCTCCGCGCTTTTTGTTTGCCTCTGCATCGAGTGCAATTCCGAGATATCCAAGATATCCGAGCACCAGCTCGCGAACCAGCGGGCCGTTCTCTCCGATACCTGCTGTAAATGCAATTGCATCCACGCCGTTCATAGCTGCTACGTAAGAACCGATGTATTTTGCAACACGGTAACAGAATACTTCCATTGCTGCCTGGCAGAGCTTGTTGCCTTCTTCTATTCCGTTCTCAAGGTCACGGAAGTCACTGGACAGTTTGGAGATTCCCTGTACACCGGATTTCTTGTTCAGAACGTTCATCACGCCTGCGATATCCAGGTTTTCTTTCTTTGCAATGAACTCCATGATAGCCGGGTCGATATCTCCGGAACGTGTTCCCATCACAAGACCCTCAAGCGGGGTAAGACCCATGGAGGTATCTACACATTTGCCGTTTAATACTGCGGAAATGGAAGCACCGTTTCCGAGATGTGCAACGATAATCTTGCTGTTTTCCGGATCAAGGCCAAGGAATTCTGCCGCATGCTTGGAAACAAAGCTGTGGCTGGTTCCGTGGAAACCGTAACGTCTTACTTTATATTTCTCATAGTACTCGTACGGAAGTCCGTACAGATATGCCTTCTCCGGCATGGTCTGATGGAACGCCGTATCAAACACTGCTACCATCGGTACGCCCGGCATCAGCTCCATGCAGGCATTGATACCGATCAGGTTGGCCGGATTGTGAAGCGGTGCAAGGTCATTGCACTCTTCGATTGCCTTCAACACTTCGTCGTTAATCACAACAGAGCTTGCAAACTTCTCGCCGCCGTGTACGACTCTGTGACCAACTGCACTTACTTCTGCCAGATCTTTGATCGCGCCAGTCTTGTCATTTACAAGAGCATCCAGAACCATCTGGATTGCTTCTTTATGGGTCGGCATTGCTGCTTCTGTAACTTCTTTGTCGCAGCCTGCTTTCTGATAGGTCAGTCTTCCGTCAATACCGATACGCTCGCAGAGCCCCTTTGCCAGTACTGCCTCGGAATCAGAGTTGATCAGCTGATATTTCAGGGAAGAACTTCCGCAGTTAATAACTAAAACATTCATTCTTTCTATCCTCCAAACTATATCACCGCAGCCTGTGCGGGAGTGTTCTATTTGTCCTCTGCCTGGCACTGAACAGCTGTGATCGCTACAACGCCTACGATATCGTCAGCAGAACATCCTCTGGAGAGGTCGTTAACCGGCTTTGCGATACCCTGAGTAACCGGGCCGTAAGCTTCTGCCTTGCCAAGTCTCTGAACAAGCTTGTAACCAATGTTTCCTGCATCCAGGTTCGGGAATACCAGAACGTTTGCCTTGCCTGCAACGTCGCTCTTCGGAGCCTTGGAAGCGCCTACGCTCGGAACGATCGCCGCGTCAAGCTGCAGTTCGCCGTCAAGCTTAAGCTCCGGATACTGCTCTTTTGCGATTCTCGTTGCTTCTACCATCTTGTCTACCAGTGCATGCTTTGCACTTCCCATTGTGGAATGGGACAGCATGGCAACCTTTGCCTCCTCGCCAACAAGCAGCTCAAAGGACTCTGCGGAGGATGCTGCGATCGCTGCCAGCTCTTCCGGATTCGGATCCTGTACAAGACCGGAATCAGCAAAAACAAATGCGCCGTTTGCGCCATACTCGCAGTCCGGAACTACCATCAGGAAGAATGCTGATACAAGCTTTGTGCCCGGCTTTGTCTTCAGAATCTGCAAACACGGACGAAGTGTATCTGCTGTGGAATGGCATGCGCCGGATACCATACCGTCTGCATCGCCCATTTTTACCATCATAACGCCATAATACAGATACTGATTCAGAAGAATTTCTTTTGCCTGTTCCGGAGTCATACCCTTTTTGGAACGAAGCTCAACAAGTTTGTCAATGTACGCCGGTGTCTTTTCATAAGTAGCCGGATCAACGATGATTGCTCCGGAAATATCCAGGCCCTCGCTGCCTTTCTTTACAGCCTCCTCGCTGCCGACCAGAACGATATTTGCAATACCTTCCGCAAGAATCTTTGCAGCTGCCTCGTATGTTCTTCTGTCTTCTGTCTCCGGCAGAACGATGGTCTTCTTGTTTGCTTTTGCTTTCTCTTTCAGAATGTCAATAAATGCCATGATTCATGGACTCCTTTCACTTGTATTTACGTCAGCGTGATCCTGCAAGATGTTGTGCCATCCCGAACCGCACTTTGAACATAATTATACTCCAAAATCTTACATCGGACAAGTCCAATTTTGCGTTGCGAAGGCCTGTTTTGTCTGGTAAAATAGGGTTTATTCTTATTGTATTGAAAATAAAACAAAAAATCAGGAGGAACTATGCGCACTGTCGGGATTATTGCAGAATACAATCCATTTCATACCGGCCACGCCCATCATCTGGAACTGGCAAAAAAAAGAACCGGGGCTGATTTTACCCTGGTTGTTATGAGTCCGGATTTTGTGCAGCGCGGAGAACCTGCTGTATTTAACAAATATACGCGTACAAAAATGGCCCTGCTCGGCGGCGCTGACGTCGTACTGGAACTACCGCTTCGCTATGCTGCCGGAAGTGCCGAGTATTTTGCAGAAGGTGCTGTTTCCCTGCTCGACGGGCTCGGTGTCATAGACACACTCTGTTTTGGAGGAGAATCGGATGATCTTGAGTGCTTTTTGCAGACAGCGCGCACACTGCTCGAAGAACCGCCTCAGTACGCGCAGACATTGCAGGAGCTTTTAAAAAAGGGCGCAACCTTCCCGAAGGCCCGTTCAGAGGCTCTATGTACTTATCTGAGCAAAAATTACCATTTGTTTCTTGCCTCCCCGAATAACATTTTGGGAATCGAATACTGCCGCGCGCTCCTTCGCCGCCGCAGTGTAATCACTCCTGTACCCGTGAAACGGGAGGGAAATTGTTATCACAGTTCAGAACTGGATGGACTCTACTGCTCTGCAACAGCGCTTCGCCGTCAGATTGCAGACGAAAAAAAACACATCGATATGCGTGGTTCTTCCAACAGCAACGCGCTTGCCAATATGCTGCATTACATTCCGGAAAGCTGCCATTTTCTTTTTATCCGGGCATGTAAGGCAGCCTGTTTTCCGGAAGCCTTCCTGCCGTACCTTGACCTGAAGCTTCTTGCGCAGGATACGTTTGCGCATATCCTCGACATCACCCCGGATCTGTCTGACCGCATCTTGAACAGGCGCACGGAATGCATCGGAAAATCCTGGGAAGAGATCCTTTCCCTGCTCAAAACAAAGCAGATCACGCAGGCCCGCATCCGCCGTGCGCTTCTCCACCTGATTCTCGATATCCGCCAGGATACAGTGGAACGACCTGCCGACCAGCCAATGATTTCATATGCAAAGCTACTTGGTTTTCGTACAACTGCAGCCCCTCTTTTGCATGAGATCAAACAAAACAGCAGCTTCCCGCTCATTTCCAAAAATGCAAATGCCGGAAAACTGCTGTCAGAGACCTCACTCCAAATGTGGAACCAGGATATTACTGCGTCACATTTTTATCGCAGTGTGATATCCAGAACGTATCACACAGAATTTCAGACCGAATACGAAATGAGTCCGGTTGTTCTCTAAATGTAGTACTACAATCCTCTCATGCATTTTTATTTCCTACTCTGTAAAAGGAATCACTGCCATACCAGCAAAGGCCTGGCCGTCTTCCGTCTTTCCTCCAAGGATAAATTCAAATTCGCCCGGGTATGCAGCGCTGTCCATCATGATAAACGGATCAAAGTCCACACTGTACAGCCCGTTTCCGAAGTCTTTCAAAGTGTCCGCCAATGCAGGCGCATATTTCAGCCGAACATTCGTAAAGCCCATACCGAACAGAAGCTCCGATTCCACCGGCTTCGCGTCACACGCGAAGGTAACTGTATAAGGAATCGGCGGCATTGACAGGCTAAATGGCAGTACTTCGCTGATTTCGACCAGTCGGAATTCCTCATCCGCATGCTTTTCGAGAGCTGCCAGAGTGGAAGATACGGTTTCCCGGTCTGCCTGCGCAATTGCATCCAACGCTTCCTGCTCTTTACCGTCATCCATCAGCGCTTCCGCCTGTGAAATCAATTCCGCATTGTCCGTTGTATAAGTCTCGTGCAGCGTATTCTTCAACTCGGTCAATTTCTCAATTTCTTCTGAATACAACATCTCATGCAGGTTTTCGAAATCCCGCATCGTCTGCCAGCCATTCTGACTGTAAACCGTTGCCTGATCGCGGTAGGTCAGATGTTCCTCCATCTCTTTTGCGGGATTCTCCATCTGGTCAATCTCGTCTACCGTTCCGGCAAGCGGATGAAGCGGCAAAAACGGCAGCTGACAGGGACGGCCAAACGCAGTCCAGGCAGTCGTCAGCACCGGTGTCTCTGCCAGATCAAAAATCGTCGCCTCAATCGTGGAGCCTGTACAGATTTTTCGTGTGGACGTGTCATGCGGCGACGCGCCAGGTCCGAAAGAATCCTCATGCTCCGTGCCTTCATAATGCGTGGAAAGCACCTCGATCATATCCTCCAGAGAAATGGTGGATTCCGGTTTGAATGCATACGGAAGCCCCATTGTATCCACATCCCAGGACTGATCCAGCAGAATTTCCATTGCATATTTCTGGCGCAGTACATTGTACGGCGTTCCATACGAATCAGAATCCTGATAAGCCAGGGCAAAATCAAAATCACTGTAATCGCCCTCCACAGCCGGTTTATACCAGTTCATTTCAATTGCATGGGAGATCAAATCCTCTGAATAGTACATCTCTTCTACGTCGTTGATCCCGTGGAACGTGTAATGATTCGGAATCGCTACGACCATATCGTCCGGAATACGCGCTGCAATGTATCTGCGGCCACTGGCAATCTGAATCATAAAAGCCTCTTCGCTGTCCGCCACAGTATACGCGCGTCCCGACGGCGCATAGCCCCATTCCTCCACCAGTTCTATGATAATATTCAGCGCATCGCGCGCGCTCGTCGCCCGCTCTGCAACAATACGGCGCACATTGTATTCAATCCCTCCGTCAGTCAGACGGCTTTCATCCAGAATGTTTTCCTTTGATTCTGCATTGTTGTTGCTGACAATGCAGACACCATTTTCATTCAAAAAAATATCGGCACCGGAAAAACCGCGGTTGGCGTCACGCACCTGAGACCAGTAATAACCAAAGGTACTTTCCACCTGCGGTATGGCCGCCCTGCCTGTTTCCGCCGGAAGCACCGTTCCCTCCGGCCACTCTGCCGCCTCCACATACCCGTGGCGGACCACGCACCGTCCAATATCATCTTCATTGTGGCCGACCATAACACGGCCCGTAGCCGAAACATCCTTTCCGACGACAATTGTCATACAATTCAGCGGCAGCTCATCGGCCAACACCTGCGCGGCGGACACCGCGTCCGGAACCACGCACGTCCCGGTAATCATTACTAACAAAGCAAGCAGACAGGAAAGTCTTTTTCTCATTCGAATCCTCCTTCAAACACCCTTGTTCTTTTTGTACAACAGCGAGTATGCTTTGTTTGCACACTCGCTGTTGTAGTCTAACATAAAATGACAACTTGTTCAATTATTATTCTCCATTTTAGCAGAATTTTAAACAAACAGACGCTCTGTTACTAAGTATTTTCTGTTATTTCTTACGATATTTCTATCCATCGGCAACTAAGCCGGCTTCCATTTTGCACAGAAAGTCCGCTCACACCTTGCAAGTATGGATTCTCGTCATCCTGAAACTTAGACTTCAGTTCGCCATTGACTGAAACGCTGATCTGATTCGCCTTTGCCGCAACGCAAAGCCGATATTCCTCCGTACATCTCCAGACACACAGGAAAAAGACTGCGGCACACAGAGTCTCTGCCGCAGTCTTTTTCCTGTTTTCGTTTTTACCAGTATCGTCTCGCACATACTGGCGTCGAATAGTTGTAAGATGAAATTATGATTCCACTGCTGGCATTTGCAGCATGCACAATCGAACCTCCTCCGATGTAGATCGCTACATGATCGATCGAGCCGCCACTGCTGTAAAACAGCAAGTCTCCCGGCAAAATACTGTCCATGCTCACATCTGTACCGCCATATGCCTGGTCAGCTGCCACACGGGCAAGGCCGATACCAAACTGTGCAAATACACTCTGCGCAAAACCAGAACAGTCAGCTCCCTGTGTCAGGCTTGTCCCACCCCACACATACGGATATCCGACATACTGCACTGCAAAATCTGCAATCTGCTGTCCTGTTCCGGATGTCGGAGCCTCTGTCTCTGGTTCTGTCCAGGTCGTTTCTGGCTCTGTCCACGTCGTCTCCGGTTCCGTCCACGTTGTTTCTGGCTCCGTCCACGTCGTTTCTGGCTCCGTCCACGTCGTCTCCGGTTCTGTCCAGGTCGTTTCTGGCTCCGTCCACGTCGTCTCCGGTTCCGTCCACGTTGTCTCTGGCTCTGTCCACGTCGTCTCCGGTTCTGTCCAGGTCGTCTCTGGCTCCGTCCACGTTGTCTCTGGTTCCGTCCACGTTGTCTCTGGTTCCGTCCACGTTGTCTCCGGCTCTGTCCACGTCGTCTCCGGTTCTGTCCAGATTTCCTCCGGCAGCACCTCTGTCTCACTGCCAGTTTCCGTAGACTGTGTCTCATTCGAAGCTTCCCAAGTCTCTTCTGCTGCGGTGTTATGTTCCTGCCATTGCTGCTCTGCCGCCAGACGGGCCTGTTCTTCCTCCAGTGTCTCGGCCTGCGGGTAATACGTTTTATAATCAACATAGTATGCGTTTACATAACCGTAAACGTCGTTTCCAAGCGCAACCTTCATCCAGTCGCCATCGTACGCCACAACCTCCAGCTCCTCCTGATGGTGCGCCACATCAATAACTTCCGTATCCTCGGAAGGATTCATACGGATATTCAACTCATCCGGATGCACAACAGCCACATTGTAGGCCACCTTCCGGGCAATTTCCTCAGCCTCCTGTCCGATTGCAAAATACTCGGCCTTTACATATCCTACCGCATTTCCCGACTGAATTTTATACCAGTCTCCGGTCTGCTCGAGAACCGTCACAGAACCATTATTATAAATCTTCGCCACAATTTCTTTGTCCGTATCAGCTCCGCTTCGGATATTAATATAGTCCTCGCATTTGGCGAAGGCCATCTGTCCGGTCAGATCCTGCTCGGTCTGTGCTTCCGTATTTTCAGGCGCCGCAGTATCTGTCAAAGCCGCAGTATCTGTTGATACGGCACTCCCCTGCTCCTGCCCGACCTCAGCTGCTGCGGAACAAATACCTGCCCCGATACACAGCATTCCTGATGCCAGGCAACATAAGGACAGCTTCAAAACCCTTTTCTTCATTGCAATACTCGCCTCCATATCTGTTGCTTTTTTATTACACAGTTGTTAACACGTGTTACAAAATGATTTTAACAACGAAGGCAATTTCTGTCAATGAACGTAGCATTTTTTTCATTTTCTTTTAAGACCTGTGAGGGAAATGTGAATTTTCTTTTGCTTTTATTAAAAAAATGTAACTATTTTCCAAAATCTGACTACGAATTGCAAGATCCCGCTTAAGAACAGAGCTCCGTCTGTGTCCGGTACATCTGTGCATAGCGTCCGCCAAGCTCCATCAGTTCCTCATGGGTTCCCTGCTCGGCAATTTCTCCGTTTTCAAGCAGAAGAATCAAATCCGAGTCACGGATTGTAGAAAGCCGGTGCGCAATTATGACAGAGGTACGGTCTGCACAAAGTTTTAGCATGGCACGCCGTATTTTCTGTTCAGTCACAGTGTCAACCGAACTGGTAGCTTCATCCAGAATCAGAATCGGAGCATTGGCAAACACTGCCCGTGCAATGGTCAGAAGCTGCCGTTCCCCTTGGGACAGCTCCATTCCCCCCTGTTCCAAAACCGTATCATATCCATTTGAAAGTCGCCCGATAAAACTGTCTGCCCCTGCAATTCGCGCAGCCTCGCGTATCTCTTCTATAGAAGCTTCTGGATGACCATAACAGATATTTTCTCGAACAGTGGTTGCAAACAAAGCCGTATCCTGCAAAACCACGCCAAAAACCTTTCTCAAATCCTCCATCCGATAATCCCGCAGATCATGGCCATCCAGAAGAATGCTGCCTTCCGAGACATCATAAAATCTTGTCAGCAGATTGATAATCGTCGTTTTTCCCGAACCGGTAGCCCCTACAATGGCAGCCTTAGCACCAGAGGGTATTTTAACAGAAATATCTCTCAGTACCGGATGTTCCGGCAAATATCCAAATGCCACATGACGAAATTCAATATCTCCCCGTGGGTGCTCCAGGCTAACCGTTTGATCCCTGTCAGCTGGCTCCGGCTGTTCGTCCAGAATCTCAAACATGCGCTCCACTCCGGCAACTGCAGTCTGAAAATTGTTATAAATGTTGGCAATCTCCACAAACGGCCGGGTAAACTGACGCACATAGAGAAGAAAACTTGTAACCAGGCCAAGCTCTGTAATGCTTCCGTTGATAAACAAAATTCCGCATAATACGGATATTGCCACATATAAAAGATTATTAATCACATTCATTAGCGGCATCAGATATCCCGCGCAGATCAGTGCTTTTACAGATATTTGGCAAAGCTCGTCATTCCTTTCGCCAAATTCCCGCTCCATCTCCTCCTGGCGGCAAAATGCCATGACAACCGGCAGACCTGAAATACTTTCTTCTACCTGACCATTCAGCAAACCAAGACTTTTCTGCTGCCGCAAAAAGAGTTTCCTGGTATATTTTGTAACCGTTTTCGTAAGCAGAAAGATCATTCCAACGCCCACAACCGATACCAGTGTTAAAAACGGACTCAGATACAGCATCATTAAAAAAATGCCAGTCACCGTAAAACTATAGGTCATGAGAAGCGTCAGAGAGTTCGAGATCGTTGTACTGATATTGTCAACATCATTGGTCAGCCGACTCATCAGTTCACCATGCCTGTTCCGATCAAAAAAAGACAATGGAAGCGTCCGAATCCAGTCAAACAGCGTGCGCCGTATGTGGTGGATCACACGCTGTCCAATTGACGCCATAAAAAACGATTGCAAAAATTTCACCAGCCAGTCGACAAAATATAACCCCGTAAGAAAAACCAGAATCCACAAAACGGCATCTCCGCCGCTGATTGCAGTTACCGCACGTCCTGTCACATATGGGGAAACGATGGATGCAGCCGATGCAAGTACAGATAAGAGAAGAATCCACTCAAGGCCTTTTCTCTGGCCTTCTGTGAGCGTCCATAACCTGCGCAGCGTCCCCTTCATATTTTTAGGTTTTACCACAACCCCTCCGCGTCCGGGCCGTGATATTCCGTTTAAGTTTACCGGGGGTACCCCTCCGTTTTTTTTAGCCACAATACTCACCTCCGATCTGGGAACGATAAATTTCCTGATAAATTGTGCAGGAAGCCATCAGCTCTTCATGCGTTCCAAATCCCGCCACACAGCCGTTATCCAGACACAAAATGCGGTCTGTACGCATGACTGTAGATATCCGCTGACTGACCAGCAATACGGTCATGCTGCCCGTCAACTTTCGCAGACCGCTCAGTACCTCTGCCTCTGTTCGGGCATCCAGCGCACTGGTACAGTCATCCAGAATTAGAATACGGGGTTTTCGAACCAGAGCCCGCGCAAGGCAAAGCCGCTGTTTCTGTCCACCGGAAAGATTGATCCCGCCCTGTCCAAGCTGCGTGTCATATCCCTGTGCGCTTTGTTCAATAAACGTATCTGCACACGCAGTTTGCGCAGCCGCAAACAGCTCATCCTCCTCTGCATCGGCACGCCCCCAACACAGATTCTCGCGAATTGTCCCTGAAAAAAGTAACGCCTTCTGCGGTACAACCGCAACAGCAGAGCGCAAACACATCGGGGATATCTGTGTGATATCACACCCGTCTACCCATATTTTTCCTTCGGTAGCATCATAGAACCTTGGTACCAGATTGACAAAAGTGGATTTTCCAGAACCCGTGGAACCGATAATTCCAACCGTTTCCCCCGCATAAATGTTCACATCAATAGCATGAAGCGATTCCTTTCCCGCCCCCGCATAAGTAAACGATACGTGTTCAAACTGAATATTCCCCTTAATGTCCGGCCTGAGCGGATTTTCCGGCATGTTTTGTGCCGGCTTTTCATCCAGAACCTCTCTGATTCTGGCAGAAGACGCTGCTGCTCTGACCGCAGTATTTAACGTATTGGAAATCATCGTAACGGCAAACAGCACCTGCGTCATATAATTAACCGAGGCCATCAGCCTGCCGATTTCCACACGTTGTCGACTCCCGGAAATCCAAAGCAGAAGCACAATGCCAAAATTAACGGTCAAGTTGATAAACGGTGAAAACACCGCCATGGTGCGGAGCGCAGACGTATTCGCACGCGCCAGCTCGAGTGAAACCTCTTCAAACTTCTCCATTTCCTCCTCTTCTGCATGAAAGGCCTTTACGACCCGCACGGAAGAAAGAAATTCTCTGGTCACACCGTTCAGACGGTCCAGTTTTTTCTGCACGATTCCAAACCTTGGATACCCAATCCGCATATTCCCCCAGACCAGAAGCGCTACTACAAACAGAATTGCCACCATAACCGGAGCCTGACCGGGCGTTTGAATCATAATCAGCAAAACGGCCCCGATACACGTAACGGGAGCCTTCACCATAATCCGCATAATGCCATTGATAAAGTCCTGTATCTGCGCCACATCGTTTGTAATGCGGGTAATAATAGAAGCTGGGCGCAGACGATCAATATTTTCCATGGAAAGCTGCTGTACATTGTGGTACATATCGCGGCGCAGTTCTCTGCCAATTGACTGAGATACACGGCTGGCAAAACGATTGCGCATCACAGCGCACACAGCTCCGGTCAACGCAATTCCCAGCATACAGATGCCAAACAGAAGAATTTGGGACACATCGGCATTTTTGATTCCTTTGTCTACAATGAAAGACATAAACGCAGGCTGAAATAGATCTGCCATTGCTTCCACCACCAGAAAAAAAGTGGAGAGCAAGAAAATACCAAGATGTTTTCTGATATATTCCAGAATCAGTTTCATGCGTTTTCCCCCTCTCTTTTGCCTTACGGCATTTTATGACCTGACGGCCTGTCATTATTCACGTCCGCAAACACAAAAACAGCGTGCAGCATCTGACCGCCAAATTTACGTCAAAAACTGCACACTGTATGTTCAAACTTAATTCTTAAAACTGTGAATCGGCGCAGGAATCCTTCCCCGGCGGTTCACAAATGCTTCGCAGGAATAGGAATTTACCGGCATGATCGGTGCATAACCGAGCAGACCGCCAAACTCTACCATCTCTCCAACACCCTTTCCAATCACCGGAATCACACGGACCGCCGTCGTTTTCTGGTTCACCATACCAATCGCCATTTCGTCTGCAATGATTCCCGAAATCGTGGAAGCCTTCGTATCACCCGGAATCGCGATCATATCCAGTCCAACGGAGCAGACACACGTCATGGCTTCCAACTTTTCAAGCGAAAGCGCGCCTGCCTGCACTGCGTCAATCATCCCCTGGTCCTCGCTGACCGGAATAAACGCACCGCTTAAGCCTCCCACATACGAGGACGCCATCACGCCGCCTTTTTTCACCTGATCATTCAAAAGAGCTAGCGCTGCCGTCGTACCCGGCGCTCCGGCATACTCAAGACCAATCTCACAGAGAATATCCGCCACACTGTCTCCGATTGCCGGGGTAGGCGCCAGAGAAAGATCAATAATGCCAAACGGAATGCCAAGCCTTCTGGACGCTTCCTGTGCCACAAGCTGCCCGACACGCGTTACCTTGAAAGCCGTCTTCTTGATTGTCTCGCAGAGCGTCTCAAAATCTGCGCCCCGCACATGCGACAGCGCGTGCTTTACCACGCCCGGCCCGCTGACGCCTACATTGATAATCGTGTCTGCCTCTGTCACCCCGTGAAACGCGCCTGCCATAAATGGATTATCATCCGGCGCATTGCAAAATACAACAAACTTCGCACAGCCCAGAGAATCCTGCTCCTTTGTAAGCTGCGCTGTTTCCAGAATCATCTCGCCAAGAAGCCGCACAGCATCCATGTCAATTCCACATTTTGTAGAGCCGACGTTGACGGAACTGCACACGCGCTCTGTATGTGACAAAGCGGCCGGGATCGAACGAATCAGATACTCATCTGCCTTTGTCATCCCTTTGGATACAAGGGCAGAATACCCGCCGAGGAAATTCACGCCCACCTCTTTTGCCGCACGGTCCAGCGTTTTGGCAATTGTCACAAAATCTTCCGAGGACTTGCATGCGCTGCCGCCAACCAGAGCGATCGGCGTTACGGAAATCCTTTTGTTCACAATCGGAATCCCGTACTCTTTCTCAATTTCCTCACCTGTTGCAACCAGATCTTTTGCTGTTGTTGTGATTTTCCGGTAAATGTTTTCGTTCAGTGTTTCCAGATTATCATCAATACAGTCCAGAAGGCTGATGCCAAGCGTAATCGTACGCACATCCAGGTTCTCCTGCGTGATCATCTTATTCGTCTCGTTTACTTCAAATATATTAATCATTGCTTCTCCTCGCTTTATACCTGGTTAAATACGATGCATCATGTTAAAAATATCCTCATGCTGGCAGCGGATAACCACGCCGATTTCCTTTCCGACTGCCTCCAGCTCCTCCGCAATCTGAACACTGCTTTTCTCAGACGCCGATGCGTCCGTCACCATCATCATATTAAAAAATCCCTGCACAATGGTCTGTGAAATATCCAGAATATTTACATTATTTTCCGCCAGATACGTACATACTTTTGCGATTATGCCCACCGTGTCTTTTCCTACTACCGTGATAATTGTCTTTTTCATAATTTTCCATTCCTCCGCGCATTCTTCTATTAACAACTGCCCCTACACTTAAACCGCGATAAGCTGTGTCGGCTCATCTCTTTTTGCAATCTGAATCGGAAAATCATCTGCCCGAAATGGATTGTCCCCCATGGTAATCTCTGAGCAGACCGTAGCCAGCGCAAGCGCTTCGTAATTGTTCTCTTTGCTCAAATGCCCCAGCATTACGGCTTTCATGTTCTCATGCAGAATCTCTCCGAGCAGACGTCCTGCATTATCGTTTGACAGATGCCCCTTAAATCCAAGAATCCTCTGTTTTAAATAATAAGGATAAGTCCCCACCTGAAGCATATTGACATCATGATTCGATTCGATCAGAACTGCGTCTAGCGCTTTCAGATATCCCACAATATAATCATCATAATAGCCCAGATCTGTCGCTACCGCCACAGATTTTCCGCCCCCGGACAAACGGTAAGCCAGCGGCTCTGCCGCGTCATGAGATACGCGAAAGGGACAGATCTCCAGCTCCTTCAGACAAAAATTTGCTTCTGGCACAATTTCGTGAAACAAAGCCGCATCTACTTTTCCAAGCATATTTTGGTCCAGCATAGCCTTTTTGGTCCCTGCGGAACAATACACCGGAATACCGTACTTTCTTGCAAGAACACCCAACCCTTTGATATGGTCCGAATGTTCATGGGTAATCAAAATTCCATCCAGCTCTTCCGGCTTCCTGCCAATGGAATGCAGCCCTGCAGTTACCCTTTTTCCGCTGATTCCTGCATCAATCAGCACACTTGTATGATCTGTGCCAACAAAAATGCAGTTTCCGCTGCTCCCGCTGGCTATACTACAAAAATCCATGTCGTATCAATCCTTCATCTATCTGTTCATACGTATTTTCCACAAATTCACTGCTGTTGTCAATCACCAAATTACATTTTTCGCGATATTGCTCCTCGGACATCTGATTTTCCATAATCCGGCATGACTTTTGTTCTGTATAGCCGCGGCTTTTGGCAAGCCGCCGCATCCGCGTCTCTTTGTCCGTGTGAATATACCAGATCTCATCACAAATCTGATCATAATGATCCTCAAACAGAAGCGCCGCCTCAATGACAACAAAGGGAACGATTTGCTGTTGCTTTTCTTTTTCGATCTCTTCTATTATATATGCTTTTACCGCCGGATGTACAATCGCATTCAGGCGGGAAAGCTGATCAATATCTGCAAAAACAATCGCAGATAGTTTCTGCCGGTCGATCTCGCCCGTTCGAACCCCGGTTTCTGCAGCATCCTCCTGCAAAATCCCCGATCCGAACGCCCGCACGATCTGCGCATAACATGCCTGTCCCGGCTGCTGCAAAACTCTTCCGACTTCATCCGCTAAAATAACACGTACTTGATACCGTTCTCTCAGATATTCCAGCACCGTACTTTTTCCCGCTCCGACGCCACCTGTAATTCCAAGAACCTTCACTTTATTTTATTCCTCTCTACCGCCGCCTGTAATTTCAGGAACCTTCACTCATTTTGCCTCATACCAGTTCTTTCCGTCATGGATGTCCACCTCAAGGCGCACCTTCATATCCGCTGCATGCTGCATCTCGCGCGCCATCATTTCACGCACTTCATCCAGCTCCTCGACCGCAGTTTCAACGAGAAGCTCATCATGCACCTGCAAAATCAGCCTGGAACGCATCTGGTGTGAGCGCAGCCAGCCATCCACGCGGTTCATTGCTATTTTAATGATATCGGCAGCCGTGCCCTGAATCGGCGCATTCATTGCCACCCGTTCTCCGAAAGAACGCTGCATAAAATTCGAGGAATGCAGTTCCGGCACCGGTCTGCGTCTCCCGAACATGGTCGTCACATACCCTTTTTCCTTCGCTTCCTCCACCGCACGATCCAGAAAACGTTTGATCCCCGGATATGTCTTAAAATATTGCTCAATATATTCCTGCGCTTCTTTGCGTGAAATACTCAAATCCTGACTCAGCCCAAAAGAGCTGATTCCGTAAACAATTCCAAAATTGACGGCTTTTGCATTGCGGCGAAGCAGCGGCGTCACCTCCTCCGGCGCCACATGAAATACCTGAGATGCCGTTATGGTATGAATATCCTGCGCATCCTGATACGCCTGAATCAGCATATCGTCATCAGAAAGATGCGCCAATACACGCAGCTCAATCTGCGAATAGTCTGCATCGAGAAATACGAAACCGTCCTCCGGCACAAATACTTTCCGAATCAGCCTGCCAAGCTCCATCCGTATCGGAATATTTTGCAGATTCGGGTCCGTGCTGCTGATTCTCCCTGTCGCGGTAATCGTTTGATGAAACTTTCCGTGAATCCGTCCATCTGGAGCAATAAAATTTGCCAGCCCGTCCGCATACGTCGATTTCAGCTTTGTCATCTGACGATATTCCAGAATGTCCGATACAATCGGATATTCCACTGCCAGTTTGTCCAGTACGTCTGCGGCCGTAGAGTAACCTGTCTTGGTCTTTTTCCCATGCGGGAGCTGTAGCTTTTCAAACAAAATCACACCAAGCTGCTTTGGTGAATTAATATTAAAGCTCTCGCCTGCCGCATCGTAAATTTTCTGTTCCAGTTCTTCTATCCGACCGACCAGCTGCTGTCCGTATTCCTTCAGCTCTTCTGCCTGAATACGGATACCTTCCTCCTGCATGTGGTAAAGCGTATACACAAGGGGCATCTCCACTTCCTCAAAAAGTTTCTGCATTCCCTCCTCTGCCAACCGCTTTTCCATAAACGGACGCGCCTTCAGAAGGACCGACGAAATCCGGCACACCCATGTAAGAAAGGACTCTTTCTTTTCCTGAAATGCCTCCGACAGTAAACTCTTGCCAAAAAGCTCGGTTCTTGACGGCTGCATCTGTTCCAGATATTCCCTCGCAATGTCCTCCGGCTCATAACTGTCCTTTAACGGATTCAGCAGATATGCCGCAATCGCTGTGTCAAACAGCTTTTTTCTGTCCGGCTCGTTTATCTTCAGAAAAGCAAGCTGCTCTTTGAGATGAATAGACGATGCCCGAGGTACCTGTCCGATCAGGTCAGCCAGCTTTCCGCACAGATATTCGCCCGTCAGAAACCCTCCAGCTTCCAGATAATAGGCAGTTTCCTCTTCAAAACAAATAGCCAGACCCAGCAGTCTCTGCCCCTCCTGTACCAGAAAAAACGCAGTTTCCTTTCCCTCTGCCTTTGCAAACAATTCCTCTGCCTCTCCAAAATCACAGATCAGATGACAGGCAAGCAAATCCGTTTTCTCTTCCTCCACCGCAAAACGATTCAGGAAATTTTTAAACTCAAGCCGTCTGCAAAGCTCAAGCGCCTCCTTTGTATACAGATTTTTCAGCCGCGCCGCATCCTGATCCAGCGTAATCGGAGCAGCAAGATCAATCGTCGCAAGCGTCTTGCTCATCTGCGCCAGATCATAGTGTGCGCGCAGCGCTTCCCGCGCCTTCGCCTGTCCGATTTCATCCACATGCGCATAGGCTTCCTCAATACACCCATACTGCACGATCAGCTTCGTCGCCGTCTTTTCTCCAATCCCCGGTACCCCCGGGATATTGTCGGAAGTATCTCCCATCAGGGCTTTTACATCAATAAACTGAACCGGCGTTACCTGATACCGTTCCAGCACATCTTTTGCATAATACTCTTCAATCTCTGTTCCGGAGGCCTTTGTCTTCGGAATCAAAATTCGCACCTCATCCCTGGCAAGCTGCAGCAAATCACGGTCTCCGGACACAATACAAACCTCCAGCCCCGCTCTTTCCATCTGACTGGAAACCGTACCGAGAATATCATCCGCCTCAAAGCCTTCCAGCTCCATCACCGGGATCTGCATTGCCCGCAGCATTTCCTTCATCAAAGGCACCTGCTCATGAAGCTCCTGCGGCATCGGCTTCCTCGTGCCCTTATAACCGTCAAACATCTTATGCCGGAACGTCGGCGCTTTCAAATCAAACGCCACCGCCGCATAAGATGCTTTCTCTTTTTCTAGAACCTTAAAAAGAATATTCATAAAGCCATACACTGCATTCGTATGAAGACCTTCACTGTTGGTCAGAATCGGCAGGCCATAAAACGCCCGGTTCAAAATACTGTGTCCGTCAATTAAAACAATCTTTTCTTTTTCTGCCATCATGCACCTCTTCGTTTTATATTTACTGCACTGCTTCTGCTGCCTTTTCCTCTGTATTCTTCCGCTGCAAGCTGTTTCATTTTGTGCTCTCGTCCTGTACGCTGTTCACTTCTGTACTTTCATCCTGCGCCTTGTTCGTGTCTGTGCTTTCGTCCTGTACACGGTTTAATTCTGTACTTTCCTCTTTGGCGAGCTCCGATTCTGTTCTTTCTTTTTGTACGCGGTTCTGTTCTGATTCACTTTTTCTGACCCGATAACCAGCGTATACACTCAGGAGAAGAAGAAGCTCCACCGCAATAAGCGTCACACTCCGCATTGCCTTCACTGCTTTTCTTCTTTGTATGCCGCGCTTTACAAAACGTATGTCTGCCTCCAGCATTTTCTGAAAATCCAGCTCATTATGCACTCCGGATTCCAGGGTATCCAATGCCTTATATACCGTAAAATACATATCAAGCTCGTCCATACAGTCACTGCAATGCTCAATATGCCGCAAAAACTGCTCTGCTTCTCTGTCTGACAGTTCCCTTTTTATAAATGGTGTAACCATTCTCCGCGCTTCCATGCAGTTCATAATTGGCCCCCTGATTTTCTTTTACTTTGTTCATTACTGCCATGATTTCCATCTTAGCATCAGTAATCAGTTATTGCAAGGTGTGTTCCTGAATTTCCCCGTATTAGCTGATTATGTAATTGGAAGAACGCTGTTTCAGCAGAAAAGTAACCTAGATTATTTTGGGGACAGGTCCTATGACTCAAACCAGAGTCATAGGACCTGCCCCCTCATACTGTCTGTTATTTTAACTGTAATGCTATTTTACGAAGCAGCTCTTCCGCCGGATTTTTTCTATCCACTGCAGATACTTCAGCGATTAGTCTCAATAAAGATACATTTTCTTCTTCTGCTACTTTCCGGAACATGCCCAGGAAGTTGGAATGGCATCCCGCAAGGCCCAACATCAATTCCACCGGTTCTACCGCCACATGATAATTGTACGCTTTCATCGTCGGTATCAATTCATCATTCAGATAATTAAGCAGCTTATAAAGATCAACCTCTTCCAGATAACCCTGCTTTTTCAGCGTTGCTGCTGCCAGTTCTGTTGCGCAGTTTCCTGCGCTTCTTGCCATACCAAGTAATCCGCAGTCGATCTCATCCGCACCTGCTGCTGCTGCGCAGATCGCATTTGCCTGTGAAAGTCCAAGATTGCTGTGGCCATGGAAACCTACCGGTATTGTAACCTTTTCTTTCAGTGCCTTTACATAATCTGCTGCTTCCTGCGGATACATCGTTCCTGCGGAATCCATAATGGTAATTTTATCTACGCCGGCATCCTGAAGCATTTTTGCTTCAGCTGCAAGCTCTTCCGGTGTGGATACATATGCTTTCATCATAGAATAACGACATAGGAAACCTGCTTCTTTTACCATTTCTACTGCTTTAACTGCTCCTGCGCCATCACTTGCATTTGCACCTACACGAAGAAACGCGAGCCCTGCCTCCTTTGCTGCACGAATCTTATCCTTATTTGCACATTTTGCAAGCATAAACATCCCAATGCGTCCATCCAAAAGGTACGGCTGAACTGCTTCCAGATACGCTTCATCAGACGGACAGTTGGCCGCATTCAGCAGATCATAGGCCCCCAGACCTTTACAGTTACCCATCTCGATATCTTTAATACCAGCATTTAAGAGACCTGAAATAATACTTTTGGTCAATTCAACAGAAAAACCATGTCCTACAACATTTCCTCCATCACGGAGGGTATTATCAAATAAATTCATTGTAAACCTCCAGTTATAATTTTATCCCTCTATCAGATAAGCAGGAACTTCTCTCATCATAATGCCAATTTCCTCATCAGAGAAACCACCGTCTGCAAGTCTCTTCGCATAATCAACCAAACCAATTTCCGGATAATCTCCAGCCATTTTCCCAAGATCCGTGGTAATAAAACAGTGCTCCACACCAATTTCCCGTATTTCCCGGAATACCTGCTCCCATGGTACTGCTCCCTCTGCAGGTGACGTATAGGAATGTTCAATATAAGCGCCCATTCCTGCCAGGGCTTTCTGTTCTTCTACACTGTAATGTGTAAATTCCCAGTCAGCATGAGTAATGATTAATTTTTGAAATCCGATTCTCCTGGCTTCTTTTGCCAGAGCAAAGGTTTCTTCATGAGAAATGTGACCTGTACCAACTGCCATTTTGTACTCTTTTGCAAGTGTCAAAATAATCTTCATTGCTTCCAGAAGTTCGCCATTCGCATCCACCAGAGCAACTGCCGGTATGTCAATCTGATTATCCAGAAACTTTTTCTGCATTCCGATGTACTGCGGCAGGTTTTTCAGATAATATGCTCTCTGTCCGGGTGAATCAAAGGTCGGACACCAGATGATCTTTGCCCCCATACGTGCAGCGGTCTCCACTGCCATTGGATTAGTTCCTCCCACTGCGGAGTTTAATACCAGCGTTCCGACCGCATTGCAATCCGGATAAATATCACGAACGGCAGCTGCCTGCAGACAGGTCTGTGCATAATGGGATTTGATTGCAAATCCTTTCATGCCGCAGTCCACTGCTCTTTTTGCCATTTCAAGCGCAGTGACTTTCCGTGGCAACACATCCGGACCACAGTGGATATGAAGGTCATATGCCCCCTGTAAATAATCTTTCATGTATTTGCCTCCTGAGAAGAAGTATCATTCCCCAACTAAGCAACCAGTCCCGGAAGGAATGTAACAATCGGCGGGAAAATAATACAAAGAATCAATGCAATAAAGGTAGCAATCAGGAACGGAAGTACTCCGACTACGACATCGCCAAACGGTTGTTTTGTCAAACCTACTACCGTAAACAGGTTCGCACCAAACGGCGGAGTAACAAATCCTACGATCAGCGTGATACAGAAAACCACACCAAGCTGGATCTCATTAATACCCATAGCAAGACCGATCGGGGCAAGTACCGGAGCAAGCATAACAACACTTGCAAGACCTTCCATCAGGCAGCCAATGAACATCAGAATGCCTACCAGAAGAATCCAATAGAGAACAACATTTCCATCCAGAAGCGGTACTACATAGTTTGCGATCTTGGCCGGAATCTGCGTCGTAGAAAGTATCCAGCAAAATACTGCTGCACTGCCGATCAGGAAACAGATCATTGCTGATGTTATAATCGTTTTCTTTAAGGACTCTACAAAAGTCTTTACACTCAGCTTCTTATAAATAAGTGCAAGAATCAGGCTGTATACAACCCCGGCGGTAGCAGATTCTGTAGGAGTGAAGATACCGCCATAAATTCCTCCAAGAATCAAAATCGGCAGAAAAAGTGTCGGCAATGCTTTCCATGTAACTCTCAGTATTTCTTTAATAGATGTCTTTTCCGTATTCACGATAAGCGGCATCTTTTTGGTAACAAATACGTTTGCAACACAGAGACATAGTGCGATCAAAAGTCCCGGCAGAACACCGCCCATAAACATTTTTGTAATCGAAACGTTCATTGTTGTTGCATAAACGATCATGATGATACTCGGAGGGATAATCGGTCCCAGTGCACCAGCCATAGCAGTCAATCCTGCTGCTGTTTTCTTTTCATAACCATTCTCAATCATTGCAGGAATCAGAATCGAGCCAATTGCAGCTACGGTAGCCGGGCCAGAACCTGACAGCGCCGCAAAAATGGTACAGCATATAATCGTTACAATCCCCATTGCCCCACGAAATCTTCCGAACATCGCATATACCCAGTCGACCAATCGTTTGGAAAGACCGCACTGTTCCATGATATATCCCATCAGAGTAAAGAGCGGAATTGCAAGCAATGATGCAGAATCAAGACCAAGAGCAATTTTCTGTGCTACAACGATCAATGGCTTTAAGCTGGTAATCTGTAGAAACATGGTGCTGGATAAAAGAATAGAAAAGCCTATCGGCAGACCGACAAAAATGAATCCTAAAAGAAGAACAAATAACAAAGCTCCCATTATTTCCCTCCTTTCTCTGCATCTTTATCCAAAAATATATGTGCCAAAATAGAAATCTCAAAAATAATAATCAGTACTCCGCAAACCGGAACCACGCTGTAGATCAATCCCATCGGAATTTTCATAGCCGTACTTTTCTGTTTCATAGTAGCCTGACAGAGAGCAAAACCATAACGGAGCAACACCAGTCCAATATAAGCAATACCTGCATTAATTAAAAATGTATAGACCTTCTTCACGTTTCCTTTTAATTTCTTAGAGAAAAGATCTACGACCGCGTGTCCCCCACTGTACACCAGACAGCCTGCGCCAATCAAATTTAACCAGATAAAACAATAACGTGCACACTCATCTGTCCAGGAAAGTGTATTGTTCAGAATATATCTGGTAATAACCTGCATAGCGCTGGCAGTTGTCATCAGCACCAGTAAGACCATGCAGAAAACAAAAGCTGCCTTGCTGAGCAAAGCACAAAATTTATCCCAATACTTTAGTATCATAAGAATCTCCTAATTCGCCCTTTCGGATTTACTGCCCTGGGGGAGTTTATACCTTGCTGCATAAACTCCCCCGTTAATTATCTGGTTATAATAAAACTTTCATCAGAACTTTTTGTCTAAATTATCGGATCAGAGCCATTACGCTGTCATAGAAATCAGCACCGATGATGTCTCTGTATTTCTCGTAAATACCGGCCTCTGCGCATGCATCAGACATGGCATTTACATCAACCTCTTCATCAATTGTCATTCCTTTGTCTGCCAGCCGTGCAAGACAATCTGCTTCTTTTTCTTCTACCCATGCACGCTGTTCGGCTGCCGCTTTGTCTGCTGCCTCCTGAAGAATTGTCTGCTGCTCTTCTGTCAGGCTCCGGAACACAGTTTCGGAGATCATGAACGGGTTCGGACTGTACAGATGACGAGTCATAGAAACATTTGAACATACCTCATAATATCCATTTGCAAGAACTACCAGTGGAACGATTTCAAAACCATCGATCGTTCCCTGCTGAAGTGCTGTAAATACTTCTGTGAATGCCAGCGGAGTCGGATTTGCACCTAATGCTGCAAATGTGCTCAGATAGATATCACTTTCCGGAACACGGATTTTAATACCTTTAAAGCTTGCAAGATCTACACAGGATTTTCGGCTGATTACATCACGAAAACCGCCCTGGCCATATGCAAGGATACGAACACCGGATTCCTCTGCGAATTTATTGATCAATCCCTGCATTTCTTCAGAATCAAGTACTTTGTAAGCGGTCTCATAATCAGTATAAACATACGGAAGATCCAGAATAGAGAAAGTTGTATCGAAGTTTGATAATACCATGTTTGCAGTAGAAGCCATCTCAACGGTTCCAATCTGAATGCCTTCAATCATATCACGCTCGCCGCCAAGCGCGCCGCTTGGAACGATTTCAATTGCGATATCACCATTAGACATCTCATCTACATACTGTGCAAACAGAGTAGACATTTTGTGATGAACGCTGTCCTCAGAAGCTGCTTCTGCATGACCAAGCTGAATTGTAACAGATGCTGCATTTGCAGACATTGCACACATCATAGTAGCTGCAAGTACGGATACTACATATTTTTTCATCATAGTTTTTTTCCTTTCTTTTACGAATCATATTTTTTGTTTTTCTTCATTTTGTTTGGATACCTTAATTTTTTATACTTTGGGTAACTTCATTAAACAACTCTGTGTACCGGTTCTGCACCATCCAGAATACTCGTAACTTCTTGTACCACTTCCATTCCCATGCGGTAAAGAGATTCCTCTGTCCCTGCTCCGATGTGCGGAGTACCGATAAAGTTATCAAGTTCATACAGATTTGTGTTTGCTCCTGTAGGCGGTTCTTCTACAAATGCGTCACAGGCCGCTGCACGTATCTTTCCTTCTTTCAGCGCCTGATATAATCCGGCCTCATTCACAATTCCGCCTCTTGCTGCGTTAATCAACAACGCATCTTTTTTGAAACAGTTAAAGCTGTCACCGGAAATCAAATTTACCGTTTCCGGTGTAAAAGGTACACTTACATTGATAATATCTGCGTTGCGGATCAGTTCATTTACTTCATCATATTTTTCATAGCCCATCTGTTCCATCGCCTCTTTCGTTACATACGGATCATAGCCAATTACTCTCATACCAAAACCTTTGCTTAAAATCTCGGCTGCCCGTCTGGCAATATTTCCTGTCCCCACAAGACCGAGTACCTTTCCGGAAAGCTCTACTCCGGTCATTTCCCTGGGCGCAATTGTTTTAAAATCACCTTTTTGACTCATGTTATGCGCCAGGGTAATATTTCTTCCGGCATTCAAAGTCAGACCTACGATTAGCTCCGCAACAGCATTTGTATTTGCTCTGGGTGTATTGATCACTGGAATACAACGCTTTTTTGCCTCGTCCAGATCGATCGTGTTACAGCCAACACCATGTTTTCCAATTACTTTCAGATTTGGACACTGATCCATCACCTTAGCATCCACAGGCAGTACCCGAAGTATAATTGCATCAACTTTTTCTCCTTCATCAAAAGTTGATACAACCTCTGCTCTTTCTTCCAGCAATTTTCTTGCATCCGGGTGAATATACTCACTCAGATAAACTGTCATTTTCCCAATCCCTCCTTCCTTTTGTTGCCATTACTTCATATTAATATCTAATGTTGTGTTCACTTCACTTTTAGAGTCTATCATAAATAACTCCATCTATCAATTTGCATAATTGACGTAATTACTACAGTTTTTTTGTTAATAATAAACAAAAAGTTGTGAACATTTCAATTCACAACTTTTTTATATAAAACCCATAAATTGTTCTATTATTTCATTCTCTATCCAAATCACATGCGCTGGATTCTGGTCAGGTAATCTCTCTCATCGCTTCGCTCATTAAAATCTAACAGATGGCTGATCAGAGTTAGTAAATATTCTACTATAAAATTTGTACCTACCATGGAATTAAAGAAACTCATATGTTTTGTTTCCGTCAGCAAAATATAATCTGCATCATCACAGAAAGAAGCAGCCACATTATCAATAATCAGAATGATCTTTGCTCCTTTTTCTTTTGCAAGTCTCAAATAGATCTCGTCCATTTTATAATATCTGGCATAAACCATCATCACAAATACGTCCCCGGGTTCGATATCCTGCACCTGACTCAAAGACATGCATTCCGTATCCACAATGGTATGAACACTCTTTCTCATAAAATTCAGCAACCGGCCAAAAGCATATGCCGGTCCTCTGCAGCCGCGAAATCCTGCCACATAACATTCTCTTGCGTTTACGATTGCATCTGCCACTATCCGGAATGTTTCCTGCTTATTCTGTTCAAACGTATTCTGGATATTGGTCTGCATTAACTCCAGAAAGCGATAGGAAATATCCTGGCCGGCGTATTCTTCTGTACTCTGCTTCATACGTTCTGACAGGGAAAGGGACTGATATCCATCCGAAACCAGCGAATGATAAATAAAATTCTTTAAATCAGAATATCCTTCAAAACCAATTGCCCGGGCAAAACGAATCACAGAAGCATCACTAACCCCAATCTCATTTGCCGCTTCAGCCGAAGACAGTACTCCTATTTTCTGCGGATTTCGTATAACATAATCAGCAATTCTGGTCTGAGTCTTAGTCAGAGAAGCTTTTTTTACTCTCTCCATTAATTGATCATTCACCTAAAATCTCCCCCTATCCTATGTTTGACATTTTTTTAACACTATCATAGTAACATAATGATTTACGCCTGTCTACTACTTTTGTAGTACTTGCTACATTCTGTGGAACAAAGGGTGCAGAAAATATTATTCCGCCGCTCTTTCTCTCTGTCTAAAGCCAAAAGAAAAAACCTCTCTTGTCACAGTAGACAAAAGAGGTCTTTTTCATAATGCCGCTGGCCGGACTCGAACCGGCACGGTGTTACCCGCTTGATTTTGAGTCAAGTGCGTCTGCCAATTCCGCCACAGCGGCAAAGCGCGGCTGATTAACGCGTTTTTTATATTAGCACACTTCTTCTAGAAATGCAAGGAAAATTTTCACAGTCTCATTTTGCTGCCTTACAAAGAACTTCATTCAGCCACGCCTTAAATCTGCTGACAAGCAGAGCGATTTCTAAAGAAACGCATGAATCAGCAGTTCTCTAATGTATAACTCTTATATTACAGAACTCTATTCAGAATATCGCAAAAATCAAAGGTTGCAAAATAGTCTTTCGGCGTCTCTGCGCGGCGTATCAGCTGCGCGCTTCCGTCCTCTTTTAACAACACCTCAGCAGAGCGAAGCTTGCCATTATAATTATAGCCCATCGAAAAACCATGTGCTCCGGTATCATGAATCACCATCAGGTCGCCCATTTCAATTTTCGGGAGCTGGCGGTCAATCGCAAATTTGTCATTATTTTCGCACAGGGAGCCTGTCACATCATACAGATGGTCGCACGGTTCATTTTCCTTGCCCATAACCGTAATATGATGATAAGCGCCATACATTGCAGGACGCATCAGGTTAACTGCGCACGCATCAACTCCAATATATTCTTTATGCGTATGCTTTTCATTAATTGCACGTGTAACGAGGCAGCCGTACGGGCCGAGCATATAACGTCCAAGCTCTGTATAAATCGCAACATCGCCCATGCCGGCCGGAAGCAGAACCTCTTCATATACTTTTTTTACACCCTGACCGATCTTTCGAATATCGTTCTTCTCTTGATCCGGGCGATATGGAATTCCAATCCCACCGGACAGATTGATGAACTTAATTTTCACGCCTGTTTTTTCCTGAAGGCTGACCGCCAGCTCAAAAAGCACCTTTGCAAGCATCGGATAATAGTCGTTTGTCACTGTATTGCTGGCTAGAAACGCATGGATGCCAAACTCCTCTACCCCTTTGGACTTCATAATCCGGAATGCCTCTTCGATCTGCTCCGGTGTCATACCATACTTGGAATCCCCAGGATTGTCCATGATGTCATTGCTGATCTTGAACAGTCCGCCCGGATTGTAACGGCAGGACATTGTTTTCGGAAGAAAACCGACTGCCTCCTCCACTTTCTCAATATGCGTGATATCATCCAGATTGATGATAGCGCCCAGATCCGCAGCCTTCTTAAACTCCTCCACCGGCGTATCGTTCGAAGAAAACATGATATCGTGACCTTTAATGCAGATCGCCTCAGAAAGCATCAGCTCTGTCATAGAAGAACAGTCCGTTCCGCACCCGTACTCATGCAGAATTTTGATCAAAAATGGATTCGGCGTAGCCTTCACTGCAAAAAACTCTTTGTATCCTTTGTTCCAGGAAAAAGCATCGTACAATTCCTGCACATTCTCACGGATTCCTTTTTCATCATACAGATGGAACGGAGTCGGAAACTGCTGTGTGATCTCCTCCAGCTTTTCTTTTGTTACAAACGTTTTTTTCATTATGACATTCTCCTCACAAAAATACCCCCAAACTGCAGCGCCCACAAATGGGCATACTCCATGCTTTTGGGGGTATACATCTTCGTATACTTAGCTTTATTACTATACCCTGTTCCTGAAGAGCTTGTCAATACCTAAATATATGTCTGTTTAAAAATTGTTCTTTTAAGAACATTATAAAATGACGGACAATATTTTACCATTGCCCGTCATGCGAATATTGGTATTGTATTTTTTAACCTGTCTTTTTGCAATGCCTTATAGACCGAAGAAAGAACCAGACCGGTTTTTCTTGTCCACCAGATGATTATACTGCAAAATTTTATAATCGTTCAACAGCTCTGCTTGCGCCGCATCCCCATAGCTGTGGAACACGCCTTTGCTTTGGTAGACATTTCCATTTATAATAGGCAGCACTTCCCGTAGATTCTGCAAAAACTTCTGATACCCAGTCAGCGGCAATCCTGCATTCTCCAGTAAAATTCCGCTTAGATAATTGACGCTCAGCCCATCGTAATACTGGTGCTCCAGTCCGTAATTACTCCATACCAAAAACGGCACACGATAGCCCTGCTGCACATAATCCAGCGTCTCCTCACTCTCTACCATGCAGATTCGCTGAATGACATTCGTAATGTAATCCGAAGGCTGGTGATCGCCGAACATCATCACAATCACCGGCTCGTCCAGCTCCTCAAAATATAACAGCAAGTCCTGCAACGCCCGATCTGTTTCATTCATCAGCGTCAGGTACTTTTCAGTTGCCAGGATACTGGTCGTCTTATTTGCGATCTCCGTCAGTTTTATATACGACTCAAAATCCGGTGATTCCTTGCTGTAGCCCCCGTGATTCTGCATTGTTACCTCAAAGATAAACGCCGGTTTTCCGGGTTCTTTTTGTTCAAACAATTCCTGGATTTTATCGAATGCCGCCCGGTCACTGACATAGCCACGCATCTTATGTGGATTCACAAAATCCTTCAGACTCAGAAATTCATCAAAGCCGAAATATTGGTACACCTCATCCCGGTCCCAGCCGGAAGCATTATAAGGATGAATCGCCGTCGTATCATAGCCCAGAGATTTCAGATACCAGGCAAGCGACGGTGTCTGTTCATGAATGTACTGCTGATACGGAACGCTACCCACAGGAAGGAATCCCATCGTATCTCCGGTCAGAAACTCAAACTCCGTGTTGGCTGTATTTCCGCCTTTTACGGAAACATATACTTCTCCTCCGACCGCTTCCTGCTGCATCATTTTAAAATATGGCATTACCTCCTCGCTTGTCTCAAAATCTCCCCAGACAGAGAGATCAGAAAAAGCCTCATCCATAATCACAACAATATTCGGCTGCTGACTTGTTTTTAGGGTACTGTTTTTCTCTTTCGAATCGTTCGAGTTCGCAGTTTCCACAGACGCCATCAGCTCCTCCACCTTTGATTTGGAATATCCATCCGGCTCTTCAATTTTCAGGAACCTCAGATTCCCCAGAAATGCAGCAGCAATTCCGTTGTTCCGGTATAATACGTTTAGCGTAAAAAGAGTGGTATCCATGCCGAAATAACTCTGCATGCTGCTTTTTTGTATACCTGAAACATACATACACAACAGCAGCGCATAAATGGCCGCTGCCGGAAAACGCACTTTCTTTTTCCGGAACCGTACTGAGGACTTCGATGCAATCAATATAATCCATACAAAAGCAATCAATACAAACGCCGTCTTCCAGGTAATTGTAAACGTATAATTGTCCGCCACGGACAGCGCTGTCCCAATTGACAGCAGATCCCACGGAACAATCGGTGAGGACCGGAAGCTGACTACAAAATAATTGACAAGGCCAAAGATCATCGGTACCAGCGTTGCAACCGAAAATCCAACACTCACCCGACCGGTCAAGAACGCTCCGAGACCATACAGCAGGTAGAAAAATAACATATTTAAAACAATAATCGGCACATCCAGATCACTCAGGACATGCGTATAATTCTCAAGCGCCGTAAATGCTGCAAAGGGAAGCACAAGATAAGCAATACCACTTAGAATCCATCCGTATGAGATCGGCAGCAGAACAAAAATGCCGGCCAACACGGACAGAAGCACCGCTGTCCCCAAAAACGGCACATCCATCCCTTCTCCAAATACTGCAAGCGCTGTGACAACAAACAGAACTGCGGTCACAAAAATTGCCACCGCAGTCTTTCTTTTATTTATTTTCTGTATAAACTCTTTCATTTTCTGTACCTTAATTTTTTATATAGTTTATTTTTGTCTGATTTTTATCTGTTTTTCCTGATCTTTTCTGTCTTATTTTAACTTGATATGCTGATGGGTAAAAAGATGATCCTGGCAATACTCATAATTTCCATCACACTTGGAACAAAAACGGAACTCCAGGTTTTCCCCGTCAAGCTCTGTCCGTCCGCAAACTGCACACTTATGCCGCGTGTTGCCGCCCTTTGGCATGACCTTTTTGACCTCACGCTTGAACTCATTTCTCCGGTGAATCTCCTTTGGCGAAAATCTTCTGACATTGCGCGACAGCAAAAAGAAAACAAAAAAGTTCAACAACGACATAAGGATGGAAATACGATCCGCCCATCCTCCCTGAAAGAAGGAAAGCGCTACGAAAAATCCGTACACCAGCCCCATCCACTTCATCTTAATCGGAATCAGAAAATAAAGCATAACCTCTGCATTCGGATAAGTGGCCGCAAAAGCAAGCAAGATCGACATGTTGATATAGTACGTGCTGAAATAGCCGGCCCCTCCCATAAAATACAGAATAAATGCGCCCAGCACCGTAAAGAGGATACCGGAAATAATATATACATTGAACCGGAAAGCTCCCCACGTGTACTCCAACGACCGGCCAATCGAAAAATAGAAATACAGCATAATAATCGTAAACAGATCCAGCTGGCTTGGCGGCACCAGAATCCAGGAAATTACGCGCCATACCTGCCCATGCAAAATCTGGTACGGGTTCAGTGTAAGATACCGCATCATTTCCGGCATCAGCGCATAAATCAGATATCCGGCCGCGTACAGGGCAACCATGACTGCCGGCAGATTTTTGATTGCATATTTTCCGTATTTGCGTTCCATTTTATCCAGAAAATTCATAATTCATCCTCTTTCTTTTCCAGGGTTTCTTCCAGCCCTGCCACTGCTTCTGGCCTGACTGCCCTATCTTGCTTTGCTTATTATAATTTTACGTGCTTCTTTTGTCAATTACACGAATCCCGTAATTCCGGTTCTTTAGATTTTTTTAAGAAACCTTATGAAAGCGGACGCAGCTTCGGAATGCAAATCTGATCACCGATCTGAAGATTATACACATCCACGTACGGATTCGCAAAGATCAGTGCAGAAACACGTACATTATATTTTTTCCCAAGCAGATAAAGTGTATCCCCTTTTTCTATTGTATGAGTAAAACCGATGCATTTGCAAAAGTATGCCATAAGATCACTCCCGTTTTTATTCTATCCTATACATATATCGTATGCATCCGGAAGAAAATTGCTTGCATCCAAGTCCTTTGCTGTACTATACTGGGAAACAGATTTATCGGACGCCACCGGATGTGCAGCACAAAAACGGGGTTCCGACGCAAACAAGTCACCCCTTATTTTGTGCTGCACATCTGGTGGCTGGCTACAATTAAAGTGTGGATTGCACACATCGGGAATTGACTAATTTCAGATTACAGAATATAAAAATAACAGAAATGAGAGGGAAAAATATGGCTGGTTCAATATTCGGAACGATTTTTAAGATAAGTACCTGGGGGGAATCCCATGGAAAGGGGATTGGCGTCGTGATAGATGGCTGTCCGGCAGGCCTTGCACTGGATGAAGCGGATATTCAGATGTATCTGGACCGGAGACGGCCGGGACAGAACAAATATACGACGGCGCGCGCGGAATCTGACAGCGTGGAAATTCTGTCCGGAATTTTTGAAGGAAAAACGACGGGTACGCCGATTTCTCTTCTGGTCAGAAATCAGGATCAGCGTTCCCGCGACTACGGTTCTATTTCGGAGCTGTACCGTCCGGGACACGCCGATTATACGTTTGATCAGAAGTATGGATTTCGTGACTATCGAGGAGGGGGCCGTTCTTCCGGCCGGGAAACAATCGGGCGCGTAGCTGCGGGTGCTGTCGCTATGAAGCTTCTTGCAGAACTTGGAATTACAGTTACCGCATATGTCAGCGCAATCGGCCCTGTTACGATTAACCGCTCTCATGTTGATTTTTCCTACATTGAGAAAAGTAAAGTACGCATGCCGGATTCAGAAGCTACTGAAAAAGCGCTTGCCTATCTCGATGCTTGCATCCAATCCCAGGATTCCAGCGGAGGGACAATCGAATGCATTGCGCAGAACGTCCCTGCCGGACTCGGTACCCCGGTGTTTGAGAAACTCGACGCCGTTCTCGCTCAGGCGCTTATGTCCATCGGTGCGGTCAAAGCCGTAGAAATCGGTGACGGAACCACCGTCTCCGCTCTCCATGGCTCTGAAAACAACGACGCTTATACCTTGAATGAACAGAACCGCCCCGTAAAAGCCTCAAATCACAGCGGCGGAATCCTCGGTGGAATCAGCGACGGCTCTCCTTTGTTGCTGCGCGCCTCCTTCAAACCCACGCCTTCGATCGCACAGCCGCAGTCCATGCTCGGCCGCGACGGAACTATCCACAGAGAATGCATTCACGGCAGGCACGACCCGATTATTGTTTCCCGCGCCGTCGTCGTGGTAGAAGCTATGACCGCTCTCGTGCTCGCCGACCACCTGCTGCTCAATATGGCTTCCAGAATCGAAAACATCAAAAAAATATACCGTCCATCTCCGTGTAACAGCCAAACTGTAATATCTGAATAATAATATTTGAAAAAATAGTATCTGAAATAAGAACGTTCAACATCAGAAAGAACACGGCTCATTTTTGCTTTTCAGATGGTCGATCAGAATTTGGAAAGGTTTTGTAATGTACTTGTCCTTTTGGAATAATGCAAGCATTTGATTTTCCATTTTCATGTTGTCTAAGTGAATGATACGCAGTTTCTTTAAAAGCAAAGAATCTGACAATAATTTTTCCGGCAAAACAGTGATGCCCAGTCCTGCTTCTGCTGCTTTGATAAGCGCAAATGAATTAACGCTTTCCCATACAGGTTCTGCTTTCAGGTTGGAAAGTGCAAGCATATGATCCAGCGTGTCACGGATTGCACTCCCCTGCTCACGGAGCAACAGCGGATAAGCACATAATTGTTCCAGCGTAACGCTTTGCCCGGATACCGGAAAATCCGGTGAACAGGCCGTCAAAATATTGCGGGCCTCTTCCAAAAGAGAAACTCCGCAATGCGTCAGGGTAACACCTTTGGGGAACCGCTCAAATAGAGGGGTTCCTGTCTGTTTTTCAAGTTCAGCAATTGCATGAGAAACTGCGGATTGCGTAATATACAGTTTTTTTGCAGCCCCTGTAAAGGTCCCGGTCTCTGCAATTGCTTCTAAAATTTCCAGATATCGTATTACCATTTTTCTTTCCTTTCAGACATGAGTAAAATAGATGGATTCTATAAAATTATAACATTTTACAGATTTCAGAACAAGAGATACAATAAGCCAGACAGGAGGGAAATGATTTTGAAACCACAGATCAAAACATATTCATGGCTTTTGGCTATTAATCTCTTTATCAGTGCTTTTACTTTTGGCGGCGGCTATATCGTTGTTCCAATGGTGCGCCGTTTTTTTGTTGTCAAAAAACAATATTTCACAGAAGAAGAACTGATCAATATGTCTGCCATAGCACAATCAACACCCGGAGCGATTGCTATCAATCTCTCTGCTCTGGCCGGTTATAAAGTAGCCGGTATTCCGGGGGCTTTGATCAGCTGCATTTCTGCCGTCATTCCTCCGCTTGTGATTCTCTCGTTTGTTTCCGTATTTTATAAGATATTTGTTTCCAATCCGATGATTACAGCAGTTTTAAAAGGAATGGAAGCAGGGGTTGCCGCTATAATGGTTGATTTAATCATTGACATGTGCGCTTTGATTTTCAAACAGAAATCTTTGTTTTTATCTGCCATGATCCCATTGTCATTTATCGCCAATTCCGTATTTGGAATCAATGTGGCTCTCATCCTTCTGGTCTGCTGCATTTTGTGCATCCTGCAAATATTTTATAAAAAGAGGAAAGAAAAATGAATACTGTATTGAACTTATTCCTTGTATTTTTAAAAATTGGGGGATTAAGCATTGGCGGCGGTTATGCAATTATCCCCTTAATTCAAGAACAGGTCGTAGAAAAAACCGGCTGGATCAGCGAAAAAATGTTTACGGACATTATAACGATTTCGCAAATGACACCGGGACCACTGGCCGTAAATACCTCAACCTTTGTCGGGCTCCAAATTGGAGGTGTATCAGGCGCGCTGGCTGCAACAGCCGGATGCATCCTTTGCGGTATGATTCTTTCCCTGATTTTATATCGCTTTTTTCAGACTCATCAAAAATCGGCTTATGTGCTGGAAGTATTAAACGGACTGAAGTCTGCTTCCCTGGGTTTGATTCTTTCAGCCGCATTCACGATGATACTGTTAGCGTTATACGGCAGCAACAAACCTGAATTATCTTTTTCAGCAATGAATTGGACTGCGCTGTTTTTATTCTTAACCATGCTGTTTATCCTGCGTAAATGGAAAATCAATCCGATTCTGATTATGCTGATCAGTGGTTTTGCCGGGCTTTTCTTTTACTTATAATATTTATAAAAATCTTCCATACTGCTCTTTTGCAAAAAGCAAAAAGGCGATGCGCGTTCTTTCCTGACGCATATCGCCTTTATCAAAACTCCTTACTCGTATCTCGATATCAGAATACAGTTCGGCGTATCGACCTGGATCGGCCGTCCTTTCATTACAAGTAGGCCTTTGTCATAGTCAATCGTAAAAAACCGTATTTCGTTCGTCTCATGATTCAGCACCACCAGCGTTTTTTCACCCGGCAGCACATCAATGTCCTTCGGATAATCCCCACTGATCGGCAGACAGCAGAGTCTTGTCAGCATACCAGTCTCCTGGTCAATTTCGAAAACCGCCACTGTATTTTCCCCGGCTGTCGACGTATACAGATATCTTCCGCTCGGTGAAATCTTCATACCGCAACAGGCGCTCCCCTTCGATGCCGGGTCCCGGACTACGGAGATCTCCTGAATTTTCTCAAACTCAGGCGCTTTCCCGTCCCCGTCATACCGGTAAACACAGACCTCATTCGTCAGCTCTGCATTGATATAGGCAAATCTCCCATCCTTCCCGAATGTCAGAAGCCTCGGGCCGGAATCCAGCTTGCAGCGAATGATATCATAGAGCTTCAGCTTTCCTGTTTTTTCGTTTACTTTATAAAGCTTCACCTGGTCAATCCCATTATCCACAGCGCACAGATATTTGTCATCCGGAGTAGGAATCACACAGCTTACATGGGGCCGGAAATTCCGGTCCGCCACACTGCCGAGCCCTTTGTGAAAAATCCCGTCCATCACAGAGCCAAGCCGTCCGTCATGATGCGTATGAACTACCGTCACCTTCCCGTCATGATAACCGCCCACATACAGGAACTTTCCACTTTTATCCGTAGAAAGATAGCAGCCGCGCATCCCGTCTATCCCAATCTTGTTAATTGGTTCAAGTCCGCCATCTTCCAGAATTTTCAGTACTTCCACGCCCTCATCTGCAATTGAGTACAGATATTTGCTGTCGCAGGATTTCACCATATGGGAAGCGTTGTTGACCGGAACCACCTCACGCTCTGTCATATGCCCTTCTTCCAGGTCAATATCGTAAACATGAATTCCGATACTGCTCCCATGCGTATATGTGCCAACGTAGGCTACGTATTTTTCCTGTCTTTCCATCATTCAAAACCTCCTGCAAAAGTATCGCCGGCCTGTTTTTATCCAGTACTTTTCGATCGCGCCGGGCTTTTTTCCAATCATAACACAGAAGCTTTTTTTTGTTAAGTAAATTAGAGAAAAAACTTTTGAAAAACATATTGACATGATGAAAAGTAAGAGTATAATCATCATTAATGCGCGTTTAGTGACAGTAAACTTTTTGTTTATTTTTACTGTGTTTACATAAGAATGGAGAACGCTATGAAAATCGGATCAAAATTAAAAGAACTCCGTATTGCCAAAAATCTGACGCAGGAGGAGCTGGCCGACCGCGCGGAGCTGTCAAAAGGCTTTATTTCACAGCTCGAACGTGATCTCACCTCACCGTCCATCGCCACGCTGGTGGATATCCTGCAATGTCTCGGCACTGATTTACAGGAATTCTTCAGCACACCGGCCGATGAACAGATTGTATTCCACGACCAGGATTATTTCGAAAAGATTGATACAGAACTGAAAAATAAAATCGAATGGATTATTCCAAATGCCCAGAAAAACATGATGGAACCGATTCGCCTGACTCTGGAACCAGGCGGCTCCACCTACCCGGACGTTCCGCACGAAGGAGAAGAATTCGGCTACGTTCTTCACGGCAGTATTACGATTCATCTTGGCAACCGCAGTTACCGGGCTAAAAAGGGCGAGGCCTTTTATTTCATACCAAATACTCAGCATTATATTAAAGCAAACGGAAAAACCGGCGCTGAACTGCTCTGGATCAGCACGCCGCCGAGTTTTTAACAGGAGGTACGAATGAGCAACAAATTAATTGACCTGGTTGGTATCACCAAATCCTTTGACGGAGAACTGGTTCTGGATGACCTGAATCTCTATATTCGCGAAAATGAATTTCTCACCCTCCTCGGTCCCAGCGGCTGCGGAAAAACAACGACGCTCCGTATTCTGGGCGGATTTGAAAATCCGGATAAAGGCAGTGTCATTTTTAACGGAGAAAATATTACACAGCTTCCTCCAAACAAACGGCAGCTCAATACCGTTTTCCAGAAATACGCACTCTTCACACATATGACGATTGCGGAAAATATTGCTTTTGGCCTTAAAATAAAGAAAAAAAGTAAAGCCTACATTGATGATAAGATTAAATACGCGCTGAAACTTGTCAATCTTCAGGGATATGAAAACCGTATGCCGGATTCCTTAAGCGGCGGCCAGCAGCAGCGTATTGCCATTGCCCGCGCGATCGTAAATGAACCAAAGGTTCTTCTTCTCGACGAACCGCTCGGCGCACTTGATCTGAAGCTGCGGCAGGATATGCAATACGAACTGATCCGCCTCAAAAACGAACTCGGGATTACGTTCATTTATGTCACACACGATCAGGAAGAAGCGCTGACCATGTCAGACACGATCGTCGTCATGAATCAGGGCTACATCCAGCAGATCGGAACGCCGGAGGACATCTACAACGAGCCGCAGAACGCTTTCGTCGCAGATTTTATCGGCGACAGCAACATCATTAATGGCACGATGCTGGAAGATCGCCTCGTTGAAATCCTTGGTGCAAAATTCCCGTGCGTAGACGAGGGCTTCGGCCGCAACAAGCCGGTAGACGTTGTGATTCGTCCGGAGGACATTGATCTTCTGAAGCCGGAGGAAGGCACCATTCAGGGCGTCGTCACACATCTGATTTTCAAAGGCGTGCATTATGAGATGGAAGTCATGGCAAACGGTTATGAATGGCTTGTTCACAGTACAGACCTTTTCCCGGTTGGCACACAGGTCGGTCTTCATGTCGATCCCTTTGACATTCAGATTATGAACAAACCGGAATCAGAGGATGAGGAGGCGGTCACCATTGATGAGTAAAAGAAAAACAAAATGGCTGCTCTCCGGCCCATTTCTTCTTTGGACTGTAGCTTTCATCATGATTCCGCTCGCAATTATCGTCTATTATGGGCTTACATCCACGGAAGGAAGCTTTACTCTGTCCAATATTGCAGAGATGGGAACGCCGGAAAACATCAAAGCGCTTGTCCTTGCTTTGCTACTCTCCCTTGTAAGCACGGTGATCTGCCTGATTATGGCTTATCCGCTTGCCATGATCCTGTGCAACCTCAAGTTCAACGCGAATGGACTCATTGTTATGATTTTTATTGTGCCGATGTGGATGAATTTCCTGCTCCGCACGCTTGCATGGCAGACTCTGCTTGAAAAAACAGGTGTCATCAACATGATCCTGAAAGCGCTGCATCTGCCCACTTTAAATATCATCAATACGCCGTACGCCATTATTCTCGGCATGGTCTACAATTTCCTGCCGTTTATGCTGTTGCCTATTTACAACAGCCTGATCAAAATAGACAAAAATGTCATCAACGCCGCACGTGACCTCGGTGCAAACGAATTCAAGACCTTCTGGCGCATCACGTTTCCCTTGAGTCTCCCCGGCGTCATCAGCGGCATTACGATGGTATTTGTTCCGGCCATGACAACCTTCGTCATCAGTGATCTTCTCGGCGGAGCAAAAATTCTTCTCATCGGAAATGTCATTGAACAGAAATTCAAACAGGGAAACAACTGGAACGTCGGAAGCGGTCTGTCCCTTGTACTGATGGTATTTATTCTGATCAGTATGGCAATTATGCATAAATACGATAAAGATGGAGAGGGGGTTGCATTTTGATCCGGAATTTTTTCAAAAAATTTTATCTCTTTTTTATTTTTGTCCTGCTGTATGCGCCGATCCTCACCCTTATCGTTTACTCGTTCAATGCATCAAAAACGAGGGCAAAATGGGGAGGCTTTTCCTTAAAATGGTATTCCTCTCTTTTTGAGAACAAAGCGATTTTGCAGGCGCTTTATAATACGTTGCTGATTGCCCTGCTTTCCGCACTGATCGCAACCGTAATCGGTACCATGGCGTCTGTGGCACTCAATTCCATGAAAAGCAAAACGCGTACTTTCTGGATGAGTATGACGAACATCCCAATGCTGAACGCTGAAATTGTGACAGGTATCTCGCTGATGATGCTTTTTATCGCTGTCGGTAATTTTTTGTCTCTATTCGGCGGAAGCATTCGGTTCGGTTTTATGACCATCCTGATCGGACATATTACGTTCAATCTGCCTTATGTCATTTTGAGCGTCATGCCAAAACTCAAGCAGGTCAATATGTCGACCTACGAAGCTGCGCTTGATATCGGTGCTTCACCTATCTATGCTTTTTTCAAAGTCATTCTTCCGGACATCATGCCAGGCGTACTCTCCGGCTTCCTTCTGGCATTTACGTTATCGCTCGATGACTTCATTATCACGCACTTTGTAAAAGGCCCCGGTGTGGATACGCTCTCAACCAAAATCTACTCGGAAGTCCGCAAAGGCATCAAGCCGGAAATGTATGCGCTTTCTACGCTTGTTTTCATTACAGTGCTGCTTCTGCTGCTTATCGTAAACTATAAACCGAAGCAGAAAAATACTGCAAAAGTGTAATTTTGCAGTTAATATTATTTATTATTCAGGGAGGAGAAAAATCATGAAAAAAAGAAATCTGTTGATTCTTGCAGGAATTATTCCTGCCGTACTTCTGGCTGGCTGCGGAAAGAGCGGCGGCGATGAGAAGGAGAAAAAGGACACAAAAGTAGTTGCCGACTCTCAGGAAACGGAGAGCAAAACCTCATCCAAGGATGAAGAAAAGACCGAAGCAGCGGAAAATAAAAAGGGGGCCGGTGAGGTCATTGTTTACAACTGGGGCGAATACCTTGATCCGGATACGTTGGAGCTATTTACAGAGGAAACTGGAATTAAAGTTATTTATGAAGAATTTGAGACAAACGAAATCATGTATCCAAAGATCGAAACAGGCGCGATCGCTTACGACGTTGTCTGTCCTTCTGATTATATGATTCAGAAAATGCTTGAGAATGATCTTCTCTCTGAGATTAATTTCGATCATGTTCCGAACCTCAAAAACATCGGTGAAGAATACCTGAAATCCTCCCGTGAATTTGACCCGGAAAATAAGTATTCTGTGCCGTACTGCTGGGGAACCGTCGGCATTCTCTACAATAAAACAATGGTTGACGAACCGATCACAAGCTGGGATGTGCTCTGGGATGAGAAATACAAAGACAACATTCTGATGCAGGACAGCGTGCGTGACGCGCTCGGTATTGCGCTGAAACGGCTGGGCTATTCTCTGAATACCACAAATGAAAAAGAAATTTCAGAAGCTGCCGATACCCTCATCGAGCAGAAACCACTTGTTCAGGCGTACGTAATTGACCAGGTACGCGATAAGATGATCGGCGACGAAGCTGCAATCGGTGTTATCTACTCAGGTGAAGCGATTTATACGCAACGTGAAAATGAAAATCTCGAATACGTGATACCGGAAGAAGGTTCTAATATCTGGATTGACAGCTGGGTTATCCCGAAAAACGCAAAAAATAAGGAGAACGCAGAGGCATTTATCAATTTCATGTGCAAACCTGAAATTGCGCTGATGAACTTTGAGTACATCACATATTCCACACCAAATACGGCTGCCCGTGAACTGATTGAGGATGAAGATATCAAAAACAGCAAAATCGCATTCCCGGATGCCGCAGATATGGATCGCTGTGAAACCTTCCACTATCTCGGCGACGAAGTTGACAATATCTACAATGATTACTGGAACAAAGTAAAGTCCAGCTAACGATCGGACGCATATATAAAACAGAGGCTGCCGCATGAAGGAATGCAGCAGCCTCTTTCATTATCACATTTGAGGTGTTTCAGGATTGCAGGAGCACGAAGTGCGCAGTAATCCGTGGGTATGATGGGGCAAAATAACTTTTGACCCCAGCAGCATCATAATATATCTGCCAGAGGAATGAAAATATGAACCGGACATTATCATGGGAAATTACGGAAAATATGATAGATGAGCAGACTGCCGGTTCCGGCAGGTCAATTCGACATGCCGGAGGAGGATTAACGGTCGAACAGTTCCTTCGCAGCCAGGGCTGTTCTCATCACGTGCTGACTCACCTGAAACGCACAGAGTTCGGAATTCTGCAAAACGGTGAATGGGCTTACACGAATCAGTATCTCCGCTGCGGTGACCTCCTGCAAATCCGTCTGATCGAGGAAACCTCTTCGCCAAATATTGTTCCGGTTCCCATGGAACTCGATATTGTATACGAAGACGAAGATCTGATGGTGGTCAATAAAGCAAGCGATACCCCTATTCACCCTTCTGTCAATAATTATGAAAATACGCTTGCAAACGGGATTATGTACCACTTCGCATCAAAGGATATCCCGTTCGTTTTCCGTTGCATTAACCGTCTTGACCGGGATACCAGCGGGCTTTTGATCATTGCCAAGCATATGTTAAGCGGCGCCATCCTGTCTGAAATGTCCGCCTCCCGCCTCATTCACAGAGAGTATCTTGCCATCACAGAAGGATTTCTTCCTCCTACCGGCACAATCAACGCTCCGATCGCGCGGGCTGAGGATTCTGCCATCATGCGATGTGTCGATCAGGAACGCGGAGAGACCGCTGTCACGCATTACCGCTGCCTGAAGCATATCAACGGTTCTCCGACGCTCTCTCTCGCTTCCGTGTGTCTGGAAACAGGAAGGACACACCAGATTCGCGTTCACATGAAACATATTGGACATCCCCTGATCGGCGATTTTTTATATCACCCAACTTCGATGCAGCTTATCACACGCCAGGCGCTCCACTCCCACAGCCTTTCCTTCTCACATCCAGTTACGGGAGAAGCGCTTGCGTTCACATGTGATATGCCGGAAGATATGCGTCGGGTTGTACAGATTGGATGACCGATCTCTATTCTTCTTCAAATGCCAGTTTCAGCTTTTCCTGAATTTCTTTTACCGCTACCATATTGTTCAGTCCGATTGCTTTTCCTGCCTTTTGTGCATTTGGAAGAAGGTCTGCGCTGCAGACAAAGAGGTCTGCAGCACCTGGAAGCACGTCATCAATCGTCGAGTGATCTACCGTTACACCCTCGATTCCCAGGTTTTTCAGAGCTTTCTTTACATTCATCTCCATAACAAAAGACGTTCCCAGTCCAGAACCGCAAAAACACAAAATCTTTTTAATCATTTCATTTTCCTCCTGTTTGATCATTTTAATTTATCTCATTTTCAACTTCCTTTTTCCCACCGATCCAATTGTAAATAATCGGAATCAGGAATAAGACAATAATAATCCCAAACAAAACATTTCCGCTCATAACCTTTGTCAGATTGCCAAATATAATACCCACCAGCGTAAAGTCTGTGTCAGAAAATGCAGTGTTTGCAAATCCCATAGAGCTTAATACGGGATACATTCCTGCAATCAGGAAGGTAGCCACTACCCCGTGTACAAACGCCCCTGCAATGCAGCCCTTCAAGCCTCCGCGCGCATTGCCGCATACGCCCGCTGTCGCCCCACAGAAGAAATGGAGCACTGCTCCCGGAAGGATAATTGCAACTGCAATTCCCGCTCTTCCCATGAATGCAAGAATCGCCAGCGCTGCAATTCCACCAATAAAAGAGCTGAAAAACCCAAGCAGTACCGCATTCGGCGCATATGGAAATACGATCGGGCAGTCAAGCGCCGGTTTTGCATTTGGTACAAGCTTCTCCGAGATTCCCTTAAAAGCAGGCACAATTTCATTAATCAGCATACGAACCCCTGAAAGCACAACGTAAATACCTGCCGAAAACGTAATGGATTGAATGACAGAATAAATTACCCAGTTATCTGCTCCGATGATTGTGGCAGCTTCCGCAGGAGAAGTAAATACCGCCACTCCCGCAACAATGATATAGCACAGGAACATTGCCAGAGCAATCGAAATTGTATTCTCTCTCAAAAATGACAGTGTTGTCGGGAAATTAATATCTTCTGTTGTTACCGTATCATCTTTTTTGCCAAACAGCTTCCCAATCTGAGCGCTCAGCCAATAGCAGCTGCTTCCAAAATGGCCAAGTGCAAGTGAATCGTCCCCTGTGACTGCTTCAATCGTGGGCTGCATGAGCGCCGGAAATATGGTCATCACAAGTCCCAGCAGCAATGCGCCTGCAAGAATCAGTTTTATGCCTGTCAGACCGCTGATCGACATGAGAATGGAAATCAGGCAGGACATATATAATGCATGATGCCCGGTTAAGAAAATGTATTTCAGCCTCGAAAACCGCGCAAGCAGAATATTCGCACACATGCCAAGCGCAAATATGGAGGCCGTCTGCACAGCGTAGCTGTTTAATGCCAGTGATGTAACCGCTTCGTTATTCGGCACAACTCCCTCTACATGGAAAGCTGCCTGAAACAGATCGCCAAATGGAATAATGGAATCCTGGACAACACCGGCCCCTGCATTCAGCACGATAAATCCGAGTATTGTTTTAATGGTTCCCTTCACACAGGTCTGTACATCCTGACGCTGAAGCAGCAGACCTAGCAGCGCAATCAGACCCACAAAAATTGCCGGTGTAGAAAGCACCTGCTGAATAAACTGTAAAATACCAAGCATAATCTAACTCCTTTTCTCTCTTAGATACGTTCAAAATAATGGTATAAGGTCTGTACATCCGGAGCCTTTAAGATCCTCTCAACTTTATCCTCATCCGACAGTAGCTCCGATATCTGCACCAGCGCATCCAAATGACTGTTATTATCCTTAGCAGCCAATGTCACGAATAATCTGGCCGTCGTTTCTTTGCCGTCAAATTCGATATCCTGCCGGAATAAAGTGATGCCAATCTGCGTTTTGACAGCCCCCTGTTCCGGCCTTGCATGCGGCAACGCAATATGGTCTGCGATAATAATGTAAGGACCTAATTTTTCTACATTTTCAATAATCCCATCCTTATAACAGCTTTCTACATAGCCGCCCTGCTCCAGCGGACGCACAGAGATCCTGATTGCATCCCGCCAGTTGTCAGCCGACTCGCAAATCTGCACATTTTCCTTTTTCAGAAGACTCATGCCAAAATTCCTCCTTCCCAAAGATTTCCTAAAACTTCACTTTGTCCATCCACTTTGTTCGTCTAAACTGTCGTTTCCCGCCACCAGACCATTTCTGTTACGAATCCTTATTTCTACACAGAGTCTTTGCATAGAAGTTCCTTTTTATGCAGAATGCAGGATTATTTTTTCCAAACATATCTGAAATGGAAAATACATACATTCAAAAAAACTCTGTAAATCTTGAATAACCAAGATCACAGAGTTTTTTCATATCAAATTTTTGCCTGTTTTATTTATTGATGTTCTTCCAGCCAGCGGACCGCACAATGCGCCAGACAGGCGGAGCCAATCGGACAGACCTCCTCATTAAATTGAACTTTCGGATTGTGGACAGGGGCATCTCCCCGCTCATCCATGTACCCTGCTGAAAGATACATAAATACGCTGGGGACTTTCTCCGCAATAAACGCAAAATCCTCTGAAACACTGATCGACATATCCGGAACAGAATTCAGACCTGGAATCGGCAATTCCTCCATATAGCCTACCAGCTCATCCGTCATTTCCGGATTGCAGATCAGAGGCGGCACCTCAAAGAGCGTCTTGGTTTCTGCCGTTCCGCCAAAAGCTTCCGCTGTCTTCTGTACAACCTCTTTCAGACGGCGAACCATTTTTTCACGGCTGTCTTTATCATTCGTACGCAGGGTTCCCTGAAGGACAGCGGTATCCGGAATTATATTTGGAGCTGAACCGGCCAAAAAGCTGCCAATCGTCAACACACAAGATTTACCAGGATCTGCCTCCCGCGCAATCAGCGATTCCAGGGCAAGGTAAATGTGGGTTCCTATATTGATGGGGTCAATCGCATTGTGCGGATATGCCCCGTGGGCGCCTCTGCCATGGATCGTTATCTCGAAACCATCCACAGCATACATCATGATTCCGCCCCTGTTGTACATGAATTGCCCCATTGGAATTCTGCCAGAACCAACATGGTAGGCCAGGGCGGCATCCACATCCTCCAGTATTCCGTTTGCCAGCATATCCTTTGCGCCCTCAAAGGTTTCCTCCGCAGGCTGGAACATAAAACGAACCCTCCCACCCAGCGTAGTTTCCTTTTCTTTTAACATCTTTGCTGCTGTCAACAGCATAGCCGTATGAAGGTCATGTCCGCAGGTGTGAGCCTCCGTGCCGGTAGGACAGGCAAAGCTTTCGCCGCTCTCATCCGGCATGGGCAGCGCATCCATATCCGCCCGGAGCAGAATTGTTCTACCGCCTTTCCTTCCTAATTCTGCGGTCACACCATGGCCGCAGAGATACGCTTCCAGACCATAATTCCTCAACTGCTCCAAAACATAAGCCTGCCCTTTTGGCATATGCAGACCTACCTCCGCATTTCTATGCAGCCAGCGACGGTGAGCGACTGTTTCCTCACGTAATTCCAACGCTCTTTCATAAAAATTCATAACCATACCTCCCAATTTTCCATAACTAAATCCCAAACCTCTAAGGAAACCTTCGGTGAATCGCATGGATTTACATCGGAAAATGCCGTTTCCCGGCGCAAATCCGGCGATTTTACAGGTTGCTTTGCTTCTGATTCACACTCTTTCTCAGATAATTTCCGATATTCGTCATGCAAAGAAGCGTCACTACCAGAAAAACACCTGGAATCAGAATCATCCACCAGGACCCGCCAAGCAGCGCTTTTTCGGACAAAGACAACATACTTCCCCAGGATATCACCTCAAGCGGCAGTCCAATTCCCATAAAGCTCAATGTGGACTCTGACACAATTGCGCTGCGCACGTTCATAACAACCATAAACATGATGGAAGAAACAAAATTCGGGGTCAGATGCTTCCACAAAATATGAAAAAACCCGCCTCCCATGCAACGCGAGGCAATCACATACTCGCTGTTTCGAATCTGCCGCACCTCAGTCCGTACCACTTTCGCAATGCTTGTCCAGCCTGTCACACCGATTACAAACGAAATTGTCAGCACATTTGCTTTTCCAAGAATAGCCTGAAGCAAAATAACGAGCAAAAGATTCGGTATGCTGAGCAGGATCTCTGTTACCCGCATCAGCAGCGTATCCAGCCACTGCGGCGCAATTCCGCTGACAGCCCCAAACAGAACCGCAATCACCGTTGAGATCGCAGCGGAAAGTAAACCAATCAAAAGCGAGATCCTCCCGCCATACCAGATCATGGAAAAAATGTCCCGCCCCATCGTATCTGTTCCGAACAGAAATTCCGCATCTGGTGCGAGGCTATAGTGCAGCAAATCCATGTACGTGGGGTCCTTCGTCATAATAAAACGATTTCCAAGGCATCCTGCAACAATCAGGACCAATATTCCAATCGAAAAAATGGGCCTGCCCTGATACCACTTTTTTTTCAATTTATCCGGCTGTTCTGCTATGTGCCGGATTCCAACCACCTGAAATTCATCCGGACTCACAGTTGCGTTACCTCCGTTTCTTCCATAATCTCCGCTGCGCGGATTCGCGGGTCAATCTGTTCATTGACTGCCTGGGCAATCATATTGCACAAAATCACTACAACGCCGGACAGAATACACAGAACCATCAGCAGATTATAATCTTTGTATCGTGCGCTCTCATACGAAAGTGTTCCGATTCCCGGGTAGGAAAACACGGTCTCAATAATATACGTTCCTCCAAGCACATGCGGCACGGAAATCGCCATAATACTCAGATACGACGGTATAATATTGCGAAGACAGTGCCGAAACAGAATTTGCTTTTTATCCATCCCCTTCGACCTTGCAAGTAGTACGTAATCTGCCCTTACTTCCTCCAGAAGCTTATTGCGTATCATGTACGCATAATACCAGAGATGATTGAGTACTACAATACTCACCGGCAAAATCAGATGCCAGATTCTGTCCAGAATATCATCACTTTTTCCGACCGTGTAAGCGCCGCTTCCGGGCAGCCACCGCAGCTCCACTGCAAAAATAAGCAACAACAGCAACGACAGCCAGAATTCCGGAATACAGCTCGTAACAGTGCCAACCTTGCAGATCATACGGTCTAAAAGGCTGTCCTCATACCATGCGCACAATACTCCCAGCAAAAGTGCCAGAACAAAAATCAAAAGAAAACCAATTCCTCCGAGAACCAATGTATTCCCGATTCTTCCTCCAATGACCTCCAGCACATCCTTCTTGTATTTATACGAAATCCCAAAGTCTCCGCGCACTGCCTGTTTTAGCCACTGCACATACTGAACGGAAACCGGCTCATGCAGCCCAAGCCGTTCTTCTGCACGTTCCCGCTCCTGCGGGCTCATCTTTTCCACCCGGTCTCCATAATAAGAAACCAGAGGATCGCCTGGTGCCATTCTGGAAATATAAAACGTAATCAGAGACAGCAAAAAAACACTGATCGCAAAAATCAGCACTTTCTTCCCAATGTACTGTACTTTATTCTTTTTCATCCCTGCTCCACCGCCTCTATTGATCGATCTCCACATAATGTCCTGGAAGAACCTCTTCCATTCTCCCGCCTCTCACATACTTATCACTTCCAAATTCCGTTGTTTTGCGTGCTCTTTCTTTGAGCGGATCTGGTACGGGAATTGCAGACAGCAGCTCTTTTGTATATGGGTGCAACGGATTTGCATACAACTCGCCACACGGCGCCAGCTCAACCAGCCGCCCGTGATACATCACACCGACACGGTCGCACAAAAACTCCACCATGGCAAGGTCATGTGCAATAAATAAAAAAGAAAAACCATGTTCTTCCTGCAAATGACGAAATAAATTAACGATTTGCGCCTGAATTGACACATCCAGAGAAGCTATCGGTTCATCTGCCACAAGAAGCCCCGGCTCTGTAATCAGCGCCCGTGCGATTGCCACACGCTGCCGCTGGCCCCCGGACAGTTCAGAAGGATATCGGTTCAGGCACTGCTCTTCCAGCCCCACCGCCTTCATCTGAAAAAGCGCTTCCTCATGATACGACCCATGCATCGGCTTCATATGACTTACTTTCAGGGGTTCCAGAATAATCTCTTTCACCTTCATCCTCTGATTCAGGCTGGACCCGGAATCCTGAAAAATCAACTGTCTGTCTGTCTGCAGCATTTTTTTGTTCTGCCTGAATTGCCCCCTGTCGCAGACATCTATGCCGCGATACACAATTTTCCCGGAATATGGCCGGCAAATATTCATGATACAGCGCGCAACCGTCGACTTTCCGGACCCGGATTCACCAACCAGTCCCAGTATTTCCCCACGCCGAATCTGAAAGGAAACATCGTCCACTGCACGGATTACATGCTTTTTAGACAGTGGAAATACGTGCGACAAATGCTGCACATCCAGAAGAATCTCTGCATTTTGTCCAGTCTCAGAATTTTGTCCCTCTTCTGATTCCGCCTGTTCCAGAACCTCGAAATTCCCGCCACTTTCCAGTTTTTCTATACATCTTTTTCTGCATAACTGTTTTGTTTCCATTTCTCCATTCTGTGCACCAACCGCATCAACATTTCCCATCGCTTCCGCAATCTGGTTCCTGACGTTTGCCGCCCGTTCATCCAGCAGCCATGTTGCCGCATAGTGACTGTCTGTCACGCGAAACATAGGCGGTTCTTTCTCATAATCAACCGCAAGCGCATATGTATTGCGGTATGCAAACGCATCCCCTTTGGGCGGATGAATGAGAGACGGCGGCATTCCAGGCAGGGTATACAGCCTGTCTTTCCCTCTTGACAGAGCCGGCAGGGAACGAAGCAGTCCCCACGTATACGGATGCTTCGGGTCATAATAAACTTCCTGCGTTTCTCCCGTTTCAATGATTTTCCCGGCGTACATCACCGCAACGCGGTCCGCACAACGCGCCACAACACCGAGATCATGTGATACGAGAATCGTAGCCGTCCCAAGCCTTTTCTGTATTTCACGCAACAGGTCAAGAATCTGCGCCTGAATCGTCACGTCGAGCGAGGTAGTCGGCTCATCTGCGATCAGAATATCCGGATCTGAGGCAAGTGCAATTGCAAGAACACTTCGCTGACGCATACCGCCCGAAAAATTCCACGGATACAGATTCGCCCGTTCTTCTGCCCGCTCAATGCCTACCAGCTCCATCAGTTCCAGCACGCGCTTTTTCACCTCCGCCTTTGACAGCTTTGGCTGATGAATCAGGACGGCTTCTGCAATCTGCGCCCCTATCGTCATAGTCGGATTCAGCGACGTCATGGGATCCTGAAATACCATGGAAAACAGATTTCCGCGAAGCTTCTGCATTTCCTTTTCCTTGTAGGAAGTGATATCCACGCCATTTATACAGATACTTCCTGATTTTATTTTCGCATTTCCAGGCAACAGCTTCATGATCGACTTGCACATTATGCTCTTTCCGCAGCCGGACTCTCCCACCACTGCCAGAATTTCTCCTGCGCGTAAGGAAAAGCTTACGTCTCTGACTGCCTCCACTTCTCCTTGCACAGTATCAATACCGACTGATAAATGCTTTACTTCCAGTAATTCAGACATCATTTCCTCCGGATGTTACAATTTTGCTTCCAATTACAAACAGGACGAACCCGGACAAACGGTACAAAACCGAGATTCCCGCAAAAAAGTCACCTCTTGTTCCGTACCGTTTACCCTGGTTCTGATTGTGATAAAAGTCCCGTGAATTATCCGATTATTCTTCTATCGTCCACTCTGCCACGTTCCAGAATATTCCCACACCGTGATGTCCCATAACGGTATCCGGGGCGATTCCTGAGATGGATGATTTTGCTACGTAATTTGCATCAATGTAGCAGATAAAGGCGAAAGCCGGATCATTTGCAAGCTCCTCCTGGAATTTCGCATAAGCTTCACCCCGCACTGCCGGATCATTGGACTGACGCGCCTCGGTCAGATACTGATCTACCATCTTGTTTGAATATCCGGAATAATTTGCTCCCTTGTCTGTCCCAAATACTTTATACGTATGGTCGTCTGCATCAAACGGGCTGCCCCATCCGATCAGATATGCCATCTGTCCGCCCCAGTCGACCTGAGCCGGTATGTCTACTGTCACGTCAAGACCAATCTCCCGCAGCTGCTGTGCGGCTGCCTGCGCCATATCCACGCGCACCTGGTCGCCTGATCCGACACTGATCACAAAGCCAAGCTTTTCCCCGTCTCTGTAATAGAAGCCGTCCTCCTCCATCGTACATCCGGCCGCTTCCAGTATCTCTTTTGCTTTTTCCGGATTGTAATCATAATGTTCCACATTCTCATTATTATAGATGTTTCGCTGCAGCGGTCCGTAAGCTGCCATGCCCTGTCCGAGAATTATGGCATTGATAATTGCCTCGCGGTCGATTCCATAGCAGATTGCCGGAATGATATCTTTGTTTTTCGTCCAGTATTCATTCCAGAAATTAAAGAGAATTCCGCGGTAATCCGATGTCTGCATATCATAACACGTATAGCCTTCTCTTCCGGCAAACAGCTGCGCATCCTTCGGTGTCAGAAGTGCCAGATCCAGCTCACCGGCTTCCATTTGCATTGCTTTCGCATTGTCGTCTGTTACGATCTTGAAAATAATCTCGTCGATGTTCGGTTCCCCTTTGAAATATTCCTCATTTTTTTCGAGAATAATCGCCTGGCCCTCATCCCACTCGGCAAGCTTATACGGCCCTGTACCGACCGGATTGCGGAAGAAATCAGATTCCTGCATATTTTCTTCTGCAAGCAGATGCTCGGGAAGAACCGCCATCGTCATATAATCAAGAAACGCCACGTTCGGAGAGGACAGCCAAAATGCAATCGTATAGTCGTCAATTACTTCTATCTCTTCCACATCCTCATAATTCGGTGCATTCTCAGAGCCGTTCTCCGGATCCATAATAGATTCAATCGTAAATTTCACATCGTCTGCTGTAAACGGCTCCCCGTCGTGCCACTTCACGCCTTCTTCCAGATGGAACGTATACTTAAAAGCTTCCTCGTCAAATTCCCAGCTCTTTGCAAGTCCCGGAACGACCTGATTCTCACCGTCGTGCGCGGTCAGACCATTAAAGAGCAGAATATTGATCTCTCCATGTTCATCCATCGCAGGATTGATTCTCGTATAATCACCGCTTCCGTAAACAAGTGTGGATGCTTCTGCCGCGCAAACATTCATACACGCCAATGCAGCGGTTGCTGCAAGAAATAATATTGCTTTTTTCATTTGTTTCCTCCTGTTTTTATATACTGCTTTACCCGCAGCTTCCTGATTCATCAGCTTATAAAATTTGCCCCCAGGCAGTCAAATTTTCTATGTGCTATCTTATCGTGCAGAAGAAATTTTCGCAAGCCTCCCGGGGGGATATGAAACCATTCCTGTTTTTGCCTATCCATTCCGTTTCTGACATAGCTTTTCTCTCAAAAAAGAAATCAGCTCTTTTATTCCCCCACTCAGCTCCGCCCCTTTATATACGATACAACCAAAAAGGAAACGAGTTGCCGATCCATCCACACTCAGTTTGCATGTGCCCGTTTCCGTCTGGTGCAGATAACTCCCGCTGATATTCACCAGGTCTGTCTCATCCAGCATCCTGCTCATGATATAATCACTGTTCGTAATTACTGAGATTTCCAAATCCTCCCATATGGAAGAACCTTCCCAAATCTCAGAATAATTCTGTATCAGCCGATGGCCCTTCAATTCCTCTAAAGTAACGATTTGCCCTTCCTGTTTAGACAGCGTACTCTTTTTTCCTGGATATAGCTCCATCGTCTCCCCATACAGCTCAATAAAAGCCAGTTTATTTCCCGCCAGTTCCTCGCAAAAAATTCTTTTCTGATCCTCTGGCACATACACGAACCCAATATCATCCAGATGCTTCGCCATCCGCTCCATGACAGTTCGTACGTCTGCCGCATAAATCTGAAAATGATATTTCTTCTGGTCATTCACACGATAAAATTCTACGATCTGATCTGCCATCCAGTAACTCGGATTCATGGAAATACGAAGCCATTTTGTAATACCAGAACGTGGAAAAGATTCCAGCATATCCATATCATTTACAATCTTATGTGCATAGGAATAGATATGCTTTCCCTCCTCCGTCAGCGCAATCCCTCTCGGAAGCCGTTCAAACAGGCCGACTCCCAGATCTGTTTCCAGTCCTTTTATTGTCTTGCTCACGGCGGACTGCGTTGTGTAAAGCCGTCTGGCTGCCTGACTGATCGAGCCCGCCTGCACACAGGCGACAAAATATTTTAACTGTTTAATATCCATCGTTCCATATCCGCCTTTCTCTCACTGCCAAATCATAGCGCAGCAAACGAAATCCTGCAAGCCTCCCATGGGGATATACCAGGACATTTTCATAGCTATTCTTTTTTTGCATAGATTCCTGTCTTTATTTCATATTGTGATATCCCCCGGGGAGGCTTGTTTTCTTCAGCTCTTCTGAATAAAATAATAACCGTGCATAATACCTCCACCAAAAATGCACGTAAGATTAACGAAACTCCCATTATAAAAAGAGCTGCTGTAAACTATGTAAGAAAAGAATATTGACCATATCATATTCTTAATCTTACATTTTACAGCAGCTTCTTTTATGCTTTTCTCTTAAATTTAATCAAAATTTCTTATTATTCTGCATCCGTCGGGAATCCAAAATAATCTGTCGTATATTCTTCCATCAACTGTTCCAGCTCACTCAGCTCTTCCTCATGAACAGCAATGCCTGCTCCGAAGTCGATATACCCCATGCCTTCGTCAGCTACCGGCCACTCGGCCAGTCCTTCGCCGTTCGGATCTCCGGTCTTAATGAAGTTAGACCAGTACTGATTCATCTTCTTGGCCAGCTCATAATCCCAGTCTCTCCACTGTCTCACTTCCGGCACGCCTTCACGGATGGAATTGAACGCATACCACATCTCACTGGTATGCCATGCCCACTGATTTGCAGCGCCTCTGTCCGTACCAAGATCTGTAATGCTCTCCGGCGTTACCTGGCTGAACAGATAATTGTAATTCTTGGTAGCTCCATTTGTTCTCTTTGCGATCATCTTTCCAAAAATTCTGTTTACCATCAGGCTTCTGCTCATATTCGTTCCGAGACCGTAAGTTCCAAGCTGACGGCTGGTAATACCTGCAGAAGCGTCAGATACTTTAACCAGATTTTCAAAATCATAGTCGTTATACAGATCGCCCAGTACTTCCTTATACTGCGCATAGAAATCCTCTGCATTTGTCACCTGCGGATAACTTCCTTCTCCCATATTGGTTCCGGAAAGAATCGCCACGTCATCAAACGCTCCTGCATCCACGGCGTCCTTCAGGCTCGCATACGTTACATACAGCCCGTCCTGATTCATACTGCCAGGATAAAATTTACTTCCGCTGTTCACCAGCTCAGCAGCATCAATACTTCTGAGTTCTTCCAGGGATATCGCTCTGTCCAAACCAAGATCCTCAAGGTAAGACGCGCCGCTTTCCTCTGCCTCTTCCTGTGATTTAAACGCATTTCCGTATTTCAGGCCGCTTTCCAGGATTAATCTGCCTACCTCAACATCCATCATCGGAGACGCTTCCATACTCATCGCCTTCGTGGTGCCGCCAGACTGTCCGCCAACCGTAATATTCTCCGGGTCACCGCCAAAGCCCGCAATATTTTCTTTGATCCACTCCATGGCCTTAATCTGATCCATCAGACCATAGTTTCCGCTCTGCCCCTGTTCCTCTGAAAGCTGCGGCAAAGACAAATAACCAAATGCTCCCAGTCTCTGCTCAACGGATACAAACACAATTCCGTTCTGTGCAAAAGCCTCTCCGTTCCCCTCCGGCTCAAACGTATAACAACTGTTCAGTCCGCCGCCATGGAACCATACAAATACCGGCTTTTTCGTATCCGCATTCAAGCTGTCCCCGGTTGTCATAATATTCAGGTAAAGGCAGTCCTCGCTCATCTGCGGCACGCCGTCATAATAAATGTCTGAAAGATATGGCTCTACCTCTGCGCCGCCCAGAACCTGCATCGGGATATCTTTATACGTATCACACACAAGTACATCATCCCATGCTTCCGGATCTTCCGGCACTTTTACTCCAGTACAAGCAGTGAGTACGGATTGATTGTAACATGGTTTCCATCCAGACTGCTCTGCGTATCATCTGTGCTCTGGAACAGAATCTGAGTAAACTCTCCGTAAGTTTCTGACGGAACCAGATCAAGCTCCTTGACCTCGCCAGTCAGGTTTACCAGCACCAAAGCGCTTTCGTTCTGTGTCATACGAATAAATGATACAATTCCCTGATCCTCTGTCTCATAAACGTCAATATCACCGTCTCTTAATACATCGCAGCTCTTCTTCAGGTTCATAACCTCTTTATAGTATGTATATAACGGATTCACGCCTGCTTCTGCATCTTCTACAGAAAGACCTTCTACAGCCATATCTGCTGTCCACGGCATTTTGATCGGGCCATCTGAATTCCAGGATTCTGTTGCACCCAGCTCTTCCTGAAAATACATAAATACATTTCCCGGCATTGCTGCAAGCAGAGAAGCTGCTGTACGTGCATGATCCTTATTTCCTTCTAACTGTTTCATGACACGCTGCTGATCATGATTGGAAAGGAATGGACAATCAATGAAATTACCGTCAGAAGCAGCATTACAAGTTTCATAATATGCTTTCAGGTCTTCTACAAGATTCAGATCATTGCTTGTCTTGTCTGTGAGTGCATCTTCACCTTCCACATACTGATAAGCAGTAGACTCATTTTTAGCTGCCATCAGCATCTTACTTCCAAGATTAAAATTGTAAAGGCTGTCCAGATGTCCGCCCGTAATAAACGGAATCATATGGCTGGCATCTTTGTCCCATACCTCTGCAATCAAATATGCATCCGGATGCTCTGCATGAACACCTTCACTGAATTCCTGCCAGAAAGCCATATTTTTCGCAAAAATTTCGTCGCTGTAAATATTGGAGAAGTAATCTCCGAAAATGTGACGCGCTGCATCCAGTCGGAATCCGTCAAAGCCGAGATCCAGCCAGAAATTTGCACAGTCAATAAACTCCTGACGTACTTCCGGATTATCAAAGTTCAAATCTGGCACATTGTCCTGGAAAATATCAATCCACGTATAATCAAATTCTTTTCCAAAATACGGTGAATCCTCTGCCAGCTGATCTGTGGTCCACCACACGGACTCAAATCTGCCATTTGCATTATCTCCGGAATACGTTCCGCCTGTCATCGGATACTGCTCTGTCCAACCATCCAGATTGCCATGCTCTTTTTCATAAGCATTTCTCTCTTCCTGAATTTCAAGAGCGGTCTTATCTACAAAGTTGGCATCCTTCGAAACAAAGTTGAACCAGTCAAAATATTTGTTCTTGCTTCCGTCTTCCAGAACCGGTCCCTCAAGTGCAGACTCAAACCACGGGTTGTTGTATGCACAGTGATTGATTACTAAATCCATGACAACACGGATTCCTTTTTCTTTTGCCGAAGCAAGGAAAGATTTCAGCTCCTGCATGGTTCCATAGCTAGCGTTCAGTCCATAATAATCAATCGTGCTGTAAGGGGAAGCGTTTGATTTATTAATCGGCTGAACCCATATTCCGGTAACACCGAGGTCTTCCAGATAACCGAGTTTCTTCTCTGCGCCTTTGAAATCTCCGATTCCATCTCCGTCGCTGTCAAAAAAAGTGCCTACATTCAGCTCATACCAGATTCCGCCTTCCTGAAGCTCAGCCTCCGGATACGTGCCTGCTCCCGCACAAGCCGCGCTTCCATTTCCCATAACCATAGAAAGTGTCAGCATAGCTGCCATTGATTTCTTTTTCACATTTCTTTTCATATTGCACAGACCTCCTTTTTTATTTTATACATATTTTATTATTATTGTACAATAACTACCATGGAGATTTGTCTTTGTTTTCAAGGTTTATTTTTCACTTCTCGTTCTGATTTGAAAATTGTTCTCGTTCTCTGCACCAATTGTCAGTCGGACTTCCATTTTCCTCCCATATCCCAACAAATTCATCAAATGCTTCGATTGATTCCTGCCCGAGAATGATTTTTGCATACGTCTGCTCTTCTAAAGTTTTCAATGCCTTCCACTTTGTTTCCCCTGAGCCTGCAATTCCCGCCCCCTCATTATAAACGGGATGATACTTCTGATCGGCAATCGGTCTGACTCCATTCAAAATCCCGAAAAGCCGTATAAAACTGTCCTCTTTTTCTTCTTTGTAATCCTCTATTCCAAAATGATCATACGGATATCGGTTCAGTTCTTTTAAATTATCAATATCGCTCTGCAACCTCTTATGTCTGGAATAATTAATTTCCTGCTCCGCACCTTCCATGACATTGTTCAGTACTATCCAGGTATACTCCAATTCGTTGGCAAAATCGTGCTCCCATCCGAGTGGATAAGCCTTTATGCTCGGTCCTTCCTGCCGTTCTTCTTCCCGCCAGCCATACTCCAACTGAAGCCCATAATTCAACACCTGAATAACACTTTTAGGATCCCTGCACTTTTTATGAATGACTAGGTACTGATTCACATTCGACGGCATTGTACAAATGTATTCTCCTTGCGCATCAAGTGGCGCGCCATATGCCTGCCATTCACTTTTATTGTCAATCATATCCCGCTTCAGTCGCTCTGCTGCCCACCAGGGACCAAAAAAGATTCCAACCTTCCCTTCCTCCAGTATCTCCTGTATGTTTTCACGGAAAAAGATCTCCTGATCCAATATGCCTTCCTGATATAACTCAGCCAATACCTCCAACGCCTGCCTCGCCTCTTCCTGTACTGAACCGTACACCAGTTCTCCGTCTTCGTTGGTGATCCAGTAACCAGGATATGCATGAAAGGCTGAAAAAATCGGTCCCAGCCCGAAACAGCACTTTCCTACTGCCGTAAGAGAATCCTCTATCCCCGGTCCAAGGATTCCAATTGTTCCATTGCCTCCCATCTGTTTTTCTACAAACTGCCCGCTCACCCCGATAATTTCTTCCATAGTCCGCGGTGCTTCCAGTCCCAGTTCATCCAGCCAGTCCTGACGAATCCACATTACATTGATGTTGCTCGCTATCAGATTCGGGAAAGGAATTGCCATCATTTCTCCTCCCGTTTTCACTGTCTCTATAATCTGCTCTCCTCCGCTTTCGACAAAGGCCTTCACCTGTTCGGAAACTTCCTGCTCATAAAGCGTGGTTACGGGCTGAAGCTGCCCGTACTCCAACATCTGGAGATATTGTTCCTCCTCCACCAACAGCGCGTCCGGCAGCGCATCGCATGCAATGTGCATGTCGATGTTACGGGCAAATTCTTCTTTTGAATAAATCCAGTCGTATACAATATGAATTCCCAGATCCTCACGAATCAGATCCAGAAGCTGATTGTTGCTCATGTTTTGTCCTTCAGGCAAGAACGTATTATCCTCTACCGTCAGACCCAAATGCAATTCCTTTTCTGCCTGCTCTTTTTCTGGTTCTGCCTCCATCCGGATCCAGGTCAGACCTGATCCTATAACTGCCAGGAGTAGCCCAATCCCAAGTAAATTCCCTTTTTTCATTCCTGCCTCCCGTTCTGTTTTCTGTATTCGACAGGACTGCACTGCATTTTTTCCCGGAATACACGGCTGAAATAATAAACATCCTCGTACCCGCTTTTTTCTGCAATTTCCGCCACTCCAAGTTCTGTATTTAAAAGCAGTTCTTCTGCTTTGCCAATCCTCAGTTTTGAAACAAAATCTCCAAATGTAACACCTGTATACTTTTTAAATTTCATGCTGAAACAGCTGCGGCTCATTCCGATTTCCGCTGCCACCTCCGATGCGTGAAGCGGACCAGTAAACGTGCGTTCAATCCGTCTGACCGCTTTCATCATACTCCCGAACTCGTTCTTTCCAAAATCACAGCTGCGATACTCCCCGCGCATCTGCTCTACCCATTCAAAAATTTCCTCAACAGACTGAAACCATGGAATATCCGTTTCGCGACGTTCGAGATTTTGATCCGCTTTTCCGATACATTTTACCATCAGCCGTTCCAAAATGCGCACCTCTGGATGGCAGGCCCTCGTGTAATCTAACAATTCCCCATAAAACATGGTATCAAAAACCCACCAGAGACTGTTCCACTGTTCTTTTATCTTCTCCCATGCTTTTATATCTCCGCTTTTGCCATGAACCATCCCCTGATTCCTTTCATAATACTTTTTTGCAATACGCTCCAGCAAAATTTCTCCATCCGTAAATTCAAGGGAAGCCTTTGAAATGTATTCCAGACATCCCAGCCGGACTGCGGACTGCGCATAGGAAAACTCCTCATAAAAGGTCAGCACAACAAAACGGATATCCGGTCTTTCAGCAGTGCATTGTTCCATAAATTCAATCCCGTCCATTTCCGGCATATCAATATCTACAAAAACCAGATCCGTATCGTTTTCCCGCAAAAAGCGCAACGCCTCTCTGCCGTTTTGTACATCTCCGACGACTTCCATCTGATATTTCTTCCAGGGAAGAAGTGCAATAATCCCCTGTCTCGCCAGCTTGTCATCATCTACTACCAAAACTCTGATCATCTTCTCCTCCTTCATCTTTTCAAATGCCCAGCGCAACTCCACTCTAATCGCAGCAGTCCTATTTAATCTGCAGCGAAACTCCATTTGCACCGCATGTTCTATTTCATCTTCAGCTGAACTCCTTTTTCACCAAGCGGAATCAGGATACTGATTTTCGTCCCTCTGCCTTTCATACTGTTCACATTCAAAACTGCTTTTTCCCCGTAAAAAGATTCCAGCATATAACGCACATAGCGAAAACCAATCCCTGCTTTTTTTGCATTATCCGTTTCCATACCAAGTGGCTGACTGATCCGCCTGTAGTCCTCCTGGCTCAGGCCATCCCCATAATCACGCACAATAATACCTGCATATTCCCGAACCACATCTTCAAAAATCCATAATTCTAACCGCCCCCGATCCCCCAGACCATGCTGCAATGCATTTTCAAGTAACGGCTGAAGCAACATATGGATCGTCGGCACATCGAGATAGCTGCCTTCTTCTATTTGAAGCATTACTTCAAAATCATACCTTTGTTTTTGAATTTCTATATATTTTCTGGCAATCTCCACCTCCGTGCGCAGGGTACTGCTTCCGTTTTCCTTTCCCAGGTTATACGATAATATTACGGTGAGATCGTGTACAAACTCACGGATTTTTAAATTGCCATCTCTCTGCGCCATCCACTGAACAGAATACAGCGTATTCAAAACGAAATGCGGATTGATCTGATACATCAATTTTTCCAGTTCTGCCTTCTTGCGCAGCTCATACCCTCTTCGCTCCTGCTCCTGAAGTTCTCTGATATTTTGCCGCATCCGGCTGATCGTTGCCAGGATCTGGTTAAACTCTTCCATTCCTATATCTTCTTCAACCACCTCAAATTTCCCTTTTCCAGTTTCTTCTATCTCGTATTTCAGCTTTTCAATCGGCTTTCCGATCATCCGATAAACCACAAGAACAATGCTGTAAAATACCGCCAGGGTTACTGCAAAAATAAGAATACTGTGTTTCTGCCATTCCCTGCTTTCATGATTGTATACAGACAGCGGAACAGCCAAAATATAGTAAAAACCCATCCGGCTTTTTTCCATCAGCAAATAATATTCTTTCTCACGGAAGCTGTTTTCCGCCGCTTCCCCTGACCATATGAAATTCAGTTTTTCCCCTTGCGGGAACTCATCTGCTTCTGAATAGAGTACCTCCATGTTTTCGTTCAGCTGAAGCAGCCTGTAATTCTCCATTGCCAGATCATCCAGCTGCACTTCCAGGTAAATATCAAGCTCTGACTCTCCGAATTTCTGTTTTTGCTTTTCCATAGAAATCAGGTATTGCGACTGATATTTGTTTTTGTCATTTTCTATTGCAAAAAACAGATTATCCCCAACCTGCTTTAGTTCTTTCTTTTGTTCCGATACCTTTCCATAAGCGCTGCCCCCGGTGAACAGCACCTCCTTACTTGAAGCATCCTCGTAAAAAACCCGCCGGACATTCAAATTCGTGAATAAAATGTTGGCCAGCTGCTCCTGAACATAATACCTCTGAAGTCGCTTCTCATAATTTTCAGACTGCATCAAATAATCTGTCACAGCTCTTCCGCTGCTTCCCTGCGGCTCCAGGTTCTGCATAATATTCACCAGATTGAGGTACCCCTGATCCAGGCTTGTGCTGATCTGATGCAGAGAGAAGCGCATGGATTTCTGAATCTGCTTTTTTTCTACAGAAGAAATCGTCATAGAAGAAAGAACAAAGGTTGCCAGAATGCTCACGATTGTACTGATCATAATAATCTGAAAAAGTCTGTTTTTGAGTGAATTTTTCTTTTTTGTTTTTCCTTTGTACGCCATCTCACATTTCTCTTTCCTGTATTTTTCCATAAAATTTTACCATATCCCCTCCCAGCCTGCTATTAACAAATGTTTTCATCTTTCAAAACAATTTTCAAATAGAGGTACAAACTGTTCTCACAGCCTGACAACTGCATGCCAGGTGGTTTATTTTTATCGTGGGTACAATAAAAGCTGCCGCAATATATTTGCAGCAGCCCTCTGTCAAGATATTTACAATTTTTCTTTAGTTCAGCGTACACGCTCCGGGAATCCCACTTTTTTCTGCACCTTACGCAGTGTTTTCTGCGCAAAATAATTTGCCTTTTCTGCGTTGTTTTTAATTACGCCGTCAAGATATGCCTTATCTTTCTCAAGCTCCGCTACGCGCTTCTGAAGCGGCTCCAGAACGGACACAACAGCCTCTCCTACTGCTTCCTTCAGCTGGCCGTAACCACATCCGGAAAACTCTTTTACCACCTCGTCCGGAGTTTTGTCAAGGCAAGCGCAGTAAATATCAATCAGATTATGCAGCCCTGGCTGCTCCTCACTGTAGCGGATCTCACCCATGGAATCCGTCACTGCTCGTTTACATTTTCTACGGATCGTATCCGGGTCATCCATCAGATAAATACTTCCGTTTGGATTCTCATCTGACTTACTCATCTTCTTTGTCGGTTCCTGCAAGCTCATAATCTTGGCGCCTGCTTTCCCGATATATGCTTCAGGTACTGTAAATACATCGCCGTAAATCGTATTAAAGCGCTGTGCAATATCCCTTGTCAATTCGAGATGCTGCATCTGGTCGATTCCTACCGGCACGACATCTGCCTGATAAAGCAAAATATCAGACGCCATCAGTACCGGGTACGTAAACAGACCGGCATTAATATTATCCGCATGCTTTGCCGCCTTATCTTTAAACTGTGTCATCCGGTTCAACTCGCCCATGTACGTGAAACAGTTCAAAATCCAGGACAGCTCCGCATGTCCCGAAACATGGGACTGATAATAAATACAGTTCTTCTCCGGATCAAGCCCGGCTGCTATGTAAAGTGTCAGCAGCGCTCTTGCACGCTTCCGCAATGTCGGCGGGTCCTGACGGACTGTAATGGAGTGCATATCTACTACCGAATAAAAGCACTCATATTCATCGCTTAACGTCACCCAGTTTTTCAGAGCGCCAAGATAATTTCCAAGCGTCAGATTGCCCGTCGCCTGCATGCCGCTAAACAGTACCTTTTTATCGTTAATCATTAATTTTTCCTCCTGGATTTTCATTCTATATCTATATATAAACAAATTCTTAAAAAGTTTATCACTTTCACACAGTAAAGTCAAGGTTGTATAACCCGGCCAAATTTGCTATCATGAAGCTGCAAATAATGTAATTGTGAAGGCATGGAGCAGTTATCAAATAACTATATAAGGAGATATTACCATGAAAAAAATAGCGAGCTTTACTGTTGACCATATCAAACTACTTCCCGGGCTGTACGTTTCCCGGAAAGATCACATCGGCGCAGAGATTATCACTACCTTTGATATCCGTATGACAAAGCCAAATGGAGAACCTGTCATGAATACGGCAGAGGTACACACGATCGAACACCTTGGCGCCACTTTTCTGCGCAACCATCCGCAGTACGCAGACCAGACCATCTATTTCGGACCGATGGGCTGCCGCACAGGCTTTTATCTGCTGCTTGCAGGAGACCTTGCATCGCGCGACATTCTACCGCTGATACAGGAGATGTTTGCTTTTATCCGTGATTTTCGCGGTGAAGTGCCGGGAGCTTGCGCAAAAGACTGCGGAAATTACCTTGATATGAACCTGCCTATGGCAAATTATCTGGCAGAAAAATATCTGCGTGAAGTACTGGCAGACATCAGCCCGGAGCGCCTTTCCTATCCGGAATAAAAGTTATATTTCACGATATACTCTGTGATCAGCGTCCTGACTGTCACACAATTATGCTCCCGCGCCTGAGATAACTATCTCTTTGCACCGGATCCAAGCTGCCAGAATGCAACCGCGCTGGCAGCCGCCACATTCAGGGAATCTACGCCGTGTGACATCGGAATACGAATGGTATAATCACAGGCGGCTATCGTCTCATCTGACAGTCCGTCTCCTTCCGTACCAAGAATCACCGCAAGCTTTTCTATTTCCCTGAGCCTCGGATCATCAATGCTGACTGTGTCTTTTCGCAGCGCCATTGCTGCCGTCTGAAATCCCTGTTCCCGCAAAAAACGCATACCCGCTTCAGGCCACGCACACGTTTCTTTGTCCAGGATTGTCCACGGAATCTGAAAAACGGTGCCCATGCTCACCCGGATCGCCCGGCGGTACAGCGGATTGCTTGCTTCCGGAGTCAGCAGTACCGCATCCATATGTAAAGCTGCTGCCGAGCGGAAAATCGCTCCGACATTCGTCGGGTTAACAACATTTTCCAGAACTGCAATCCGCTTCGCGTTCCGGCATACATCTGCTGCACTTGGCATCGGAGGCCGATACATCGCGCAAAGCATCCCTCTTGTCAGCTGAAATCCTGTAATCCTTGTCAGAATATCGAACTCAGCCGTATAGACAGGAATGCCAGGGCACCGCTCCAAAATGCCACTGGCCACACTCTCCACATGCTTTCGTTCCATCAAAATCGATACAGGAACGCAGCCGGCATCGAGTGCCCGCTCAATGACCCGTGGGCTTTCTGCGATAAAAATCCCCTTCTCCGGCTCGTGACGGTTCAACAGCTGATTTTCCGTAAGACGACAGAAAACATCCAGCTCTGGCGCTTCAAACTCCTTTATTTCTATAATATTTGCTGTCATATCTATTCCTTTATCTCAATGGTCTTCGTGATTATATCTTATAACCTTTCAGATAGTAGTCCCGCACAAAACGCATCAGCGTTTCTTCTCCACGCTCATCCAGAATCCGCAGCATGCCGTGCAGCTCCTTCTCTGTCTGCGGATGCAGCAGATAATGACTCTTTCCATGCTCAAAATATTCCAGCGGATGGTGCTGGGTGTACGTTTCTTTATTATAATTCTTGGATGCACTGATTCGGTCCATCAGCATCTCTGCCACATATTTTCTTGGCATCTGCACGGCCTGTAGCGGATACTTCTTTTCCACCGGATGCAAAGAATAGTCGGACCAGTACTCAAAATGATGCTTATTTCTGCCTTTGTGATGCATCCATGCGCCAGAATACCCCTTGTCTCGGCGTTCTCCATTATTCGGACTGCTTTTCCCGTCATCGTAATACAGAAAACCCATCAGCAGCTCTGACGGCATATATTTGGACAAATCGTGAAGAAGCCCCTGTTTATATAAGCCAATCCGGAAACAGTGTTTCATCACCAGAAGCTTATGTTCATTGATTGTTTTCAGATGTCCCCGGATCTTTCTCCAGGAAATCATCTTCCATGCTTTTGACAGTTTCATTTTATTTTCCTTCTAAAATTATAATCGTTCTTCCCGGGACGGTAAACGCCTTCACCTCTCCAATTTTCTCCTGCGCATCTTCCTCCGGAAAGCTCTCTTTCAATGAAGTATCCATCACCTTGCGCCATGTCTGGCCTTTCGGCAGAGACGGAAGCGCAAACTCTTTGGGATTCCAGTGGAAATTCCACGCAATATATACAAAGCCTTCCTCGCCTGCATAACGGCCGGAATACATGCACCCAAGATGTCGCCCTGAGCGGCAGAAATCCCCGTACCAGGCGCGTTCACTGTGGAAAGATAAGGCCGGATATCCGCTGGACAGATGATCCGTAAGCTTCGGTTCCCTGGCCTGATGCAGTACCCGGTGAGTCTTTCGATAGACAATCGCTTTCTCCACAAATTCCGTCAGCTCCTTCTGACGGCGGCAGGTACTCCAGTCCACCCAGGAAAGCTCGCTGTCATGACAGTAGGGATTATTGTTGCCCTCCTGTGAATTTCCAAATTCATCGCCGGCCAGCAGCATTGGAACTCCCTGCGAGAACAGAAGCATCGCATATGCATTTTTCCTCTGGCGCATTCGCAAAGCAGCGATCGCTTTTTTCGCGGAAGGACCCTCACATCCGCAGTTCCAGCTGTAATTATAATCCGTACCATCCCTGTCATTTTCACCGTTGGCAAGGTTATGTTTATGCTCATACGATACGAGATCCATCAGCGTAAAGCCATCGTGATTCGTTAGATAATTCACCTTTGCACAGCCTTCCGGATGACTGCGCAGCTGACAGCTGAAAGCCTCCAGACAAGATTCATCGCCTTTTAAAAGCCTGCGACAGTCGTTCATAAAGCCGTCGTTTGACTCAGCTAAAAATCTGTGCCCGATTCTTTCGTTCCAGCCCTTAATATACTCCGGATGCCAGCCACAGATCAGCTTTCTCGTCCGAAAAAGCGGAAGCCTGGCAAGCTCTGCCGTCACGCTTTCTCTTGCAATGACAGAAAAGCCATCAATATGATACTCACACGCCCAGTAAGAAAGGCATTCCGTTATCATGGAAATATCTGTATCCTCTGTAAAGCAAAATTCCAGAAGCAGCTCTATGTCGTTTGCATGCAGCGCTTTAACCAGATCTTTCAGCTCTGTATCCGGGTGCTCTCCGGCAGCATAGGAATGCTTCGGTGCAAAGTAATACCCCACTCCGTACCCCCAGAAATTCGTCCGATATTTTTCGCTGACGCTCGTCCCCTCTGTCCAATGTAATGACTGGTTTTGCCTATTTACCGCAGAATCGGTCATCGGCTCCGGCAGTTCAAAGGCCCGCTTTGCCGCCTCCTGCTGCGTCTGCGGCCGTTCCTGATGTCTGGAAACCCGCAGCGAAACCTCCGCAAATTCATACACAGGCATCAGTTTTAACTGATTCACCCCAAGCTTTTTCAAATAGGGAATCTTTTCTTTTAACCCAGAGTAGGTTCCTTTTTTGCGCACACCTGAATTTTTCTGCATCGTAAAACCGCGAACGTGCAGATGATACATCACCGCATCCTCAAATGGAATTGCCGGAAGACGGTCATTCTCCCAGCTGTACTTCGGTACCATAAATCCGCCGCGAAGAGCGTGTGCACAGTCCGCAGGCACGGTACCGAATGTCTCCCTTCCACATATTTTTCTTGCATATGGGTCCGTAAATATCCTGTCCCCTTCGCGGAAATTGTATTCATACGCTTCCGTCGGAAGCTTCACTTTCATAGCATAATAGAGATCCCCGGCACCTGTTTCTGGAAACGGCAGCTCTGCCACAATTTCCTGCGTCCCTTTTTTGTAAAGCAGCAGAACTGGCGTTTCTTTCCCTGAACCGAAACAGCCAAAATGTATACCGTCACGCATGGGCACTGCTCCTGGCTGCCGGCAGTTGTCTTCTGTTATTTTAAAATTTATTTCGTTCAATCTTCCGCCCCCTTCCCTGCTTGTACGTTCTTCTTAATCTGTCTCTATCTTTTACGTTTCATATTTATTTTTACGGTCATCCGATCTCCGCACTTATGTCAGATCAAGCTCCAACTCAACCGGACAATGATCCGATCCCATCACTTCCGTATGAATCTTCGCATCCACCAGGCAGGATTTCAACGCTTCCGACACACAGAAATAATCAATCCGCCATCCCGCATTTTTCTCTCTTGCTTTAAACCGATAGGACCACCAGCTGTAGACACCTTCTGTTTCCGGATAAAAATAACGGTACGTATCAACAAAGCCCTGTTCCGTAAGCTGTGTAAACTTTGCCCGCTCCTCATCCGTAAACCCTGCGTTTTTGCGATTTGTCTTTGGATTTTTTAAATCAATTTCCCGGTGAGCAACATTCAGGTCTCCGCAGAAAATCACCGGTTTGTTCTTTTCCAGCGTTTTTAAATAGGCCAGGAAGGCATCCTCCCACTGCATCCGGTAATCAAGCCTCGCAAGCTCACTCTGGGAATTCGGCGTGTAGACAGTCACAAGATAATACGCATCAAATTCCAGGGTAATCACCCGGCCTTCCTGGTCATGCTGTTCGATTCCTATGCCATAGGAGACAGACAATGGCTCCTGTTTCGAAAATACCGCTGTCCCGGAATAACCTTTTTTCTTTGCATAATTCCAGTACTGAAAATAGCCAGGAAGCTCCAGCTCTATCTGCCCTTCCTGCAGCTTGCTCTCCTGAATACAGAAAATATCAGCATCCGTCTCTTTGAAAAAATCGAGAAATCCTTTCTGGACGCATGCCCTCAACCCATTTACATTCCATGATATTAACTTCATTGTGCTCTCCTCTCTGACGCTTATTATATCATTATTTGAAATATTTTCCCAGTAGTATCTTTCCTTTTTGCCTGCTTTATGTTAAAGTAAGAAAACAAGCTTACAACTATTTAGAATAAGTGAGGTACAGACATGAGCGATTTCGAAACATGCAGCGGCAATTGTGAAGGCTGCGCAGAAGAATGCAGCGAAGGCGGCGCAACAATCACGCTGACTCTTGACAACGACGAAACTATTGAATGCTCCATCCTTACCGTCTATGAAGCGGCAGGCAAAAACTACATTGCACTGCTTCCGTTGAATGAACAGGGGATCAATGAGGACGGAGAAGTATTTATCTATCGTTTCCACGAAGAAAACGGCGTTCCGGTACTGGAAAATATTGAGGACGACGACGAATACGAGGCTGCATCTGACGGCTTCGACGAGTGGCTCGATTCCATGGAATACGATGAACTGGTTCCGGCTGAAGACGAGGAATAAAACTCGTTTAAAACGAAAACAGACAGCAAAGCTGTCGGAGGTTTTGCAAACAGATTTCCTGTCCGGAATTCAAGAGCGGGCTGCCGAAAGAAAGCAGCCCGCTCTTTTTAGCCCTTTATTCCGGCAGCAGCTTTTCCAGAAACTGTGATGGCTCCGCCTCTTTTCCATACCGCTCTTTTACATAAAAAATATGCAGCCGGTCTTTGGCCCGCGTCATCCCGACATAAAACAGGCGGCGTTCTTCTTCCAGATCTGCCTCCACCGACGCCTTCCGGTGAGGAATCACCCCTTCATTCACATCGACAAGAAACACTTCCGTAAATTCAAGCCCTTTAGAACTATGCAATGTAGCCAGAGTGATTGCATCTTCCTTTTTCTGACTTCCATTTTGTTTTCTCTCTTCCAGAGCCTCTTTATAAGCGCGCAGATGTTCAAACCATTCTTCATACGTATGAAACGGCTTTGCACACTGCTGAATCTCATCAATCAGATCGGTCAGTTCCTCTGATTTCATCCTTCTGCTCTTTGCATATTCTTTCAGGTACTCTTCATACTGCATTCCATAACGTATGTAATTCACTGCCGCATAAGGCGTCATACCTGCCAGAAGTTTCAAATCCTGCTCCATCCGGTCAATGCGATCCAACATCCATTCCTTTTCCTCATAATATGTCCGCAGCGTCTCAAACGATACGACCGGCGCATCAATGCTGTCGCGGCTGAAATAGCGCGTCGGCCGGTTCATCACCTGCAAAAATTCTGCCCTGTCAAGTCCTGCTCTTGCCAGATGCAGATAGGCAAAAATATCTTTCGCAATCCAGTGTTCGTATATATTAGGCAGTGCATCCCTCATTTCAAACGGCAAATTAAATTCCATCAGCCGCTGTGCAAACGGGCCTGCTCCCTGATTCGTGCGCATCAGTACTGCAATCTCCGTAAGTGGAACTCCCGCTTCCACGCATTTCTGAATACATTTCACAAGATACAGACTCTCATGTTCCTGATGTTCCAGTTGCCGGACATCTACAGCGACGCCTCCGGTACGAACATGCAGGATTTTCTTCGGAAAACGATTTCGATTTTCTTCAATCACAAGCTGCGCACTCTGTATTACCGGAGCCGTAGAACGAAAATTCATATCCAGCAAAATCATCTCCGCCCCCGGATAATCTTTCGGAAAATTCAGCATAATCTCCGGCTTCGCTCCCCGGAAACGATAAATAGACTGATCATCATCTCCCACAATAAAAAGATTATCTTCCGGTTTCGCAAGCATTTTCAAAATCTCATACTGCAAAAGATTAATATCCTGAAACTCATCCACGAGAATGTAGCGAAACCGCTGCTGCCATGCGGCAAGAATATCCTCCCTCTCTCTCAGAAGTTCATACGTACACACGAGCATATCATCAAAATCCAACAGGCCCATCTCTTTGTGCGCCTGCTCATAACGTGCGAACAGCATCCGAAACCTTTCCTCCGGACACGATCTCGAATAATAATGAGCAAGGTCAATCTGCTCATTTTTCACAAGGCTGATCTCTGCTGCAAGCTCCGGAAGCAATTCCTTTTCTTCCGCTGGATTGAGCCGATATTCTCTTAAAAGCTGCTGTAATATCTGGTATTTTTTCTCTTCGCTTAAAATATTTGCTGAAGTAAACCGGTACGCCGCTTTCAGAATACTAAAAAAAACGGCATGAAATGTACCGAATATTACTCCTTTTGCGCCTGAAATCTTTGCAAACCGATTTTGCATCTCCTGTGCCGCCGCTCTGGTAAATGTGATCACCAGTATTTCCCGCGGACTGACCCGATGCTTTTCGATCAGATATTTTGTTCTCTGTGTAATAACAAGGGTTTTTCCGGAACCAGGTCCCGCCAGTACCATGGCAGGACCTTTTCCATGGGCGATCGCCCGTGACTGTGCATTGCTTATCTGCATGCTTCACCTAATCGTTCAATTGCTTTTTTGATTCTTGCAACAGATTCTTCTTTTCCAAGTATCTCCATAATCTCCGTCGCCCCGGCCGGCGTCATCTGCTTTCCGGAAACGGCCACGCGGATTGGCCACATCACAAAATTCACCTTACAGCCCTTTTCATCCACATATGCTTTGAGCATATCAAAAAGTGCGTCGTTCGTGAAATTTTCCTGTGCTTCAATCACAGGCAGAAGCTCTGTCAGTACCTCATAGCAGCTCTGCTCCGTCGTTTTTGACTTTTTGTGCGTATACATGGAAAGCTCATATTCCGGAAGTACTTCAAAGAAATCAACCATCTCCGTGATATCCGGATATACTTCAATCCTTGTTTTTACCATCTGCGCAATCTTTCTGAAGTCAAGATCTTTGGAAATTGCATTCTTCAAATACGGAAGCGCCATTTCATAAAATACTTCATCATCCATTGCCTTCAGATATTCTCCGTTCATCCAGCGCAGCTTCTGCACATCAAATACAGCCGGAGATTTACTCATATGGTGATAATCAAAAGCCTTCACCAGCTCCTCCAAAGAGAAAATCTCCTGGTTATCCTCCGGGCACCAGCCAAGCAAAGCCACATAATTGACAATCGCCTCTGACACAAAGCCCTGCTCCAGCAAATCCTCATAGGAGGAATGACCGGAACGTTTGGAAAGCTTTTTGTGCTCCTCGTTCGTGATCAGCGGACAGTGCACATATACCGGAACCTCCCAGCCAAATGCATCGTAAAGGCGGTTATACTTTGGTGCAGAAGAAAGATATTCGTTTCCGCGTACGACATGCGTGATTCCCATCAGATGATCGTCTACAACGTTGGCGAAATTGTAGGTCGGAAAACCGTCTGATTTGATCAGAATCATATCGTCAAGCTCTGCATTCGGCACCTCAATCACGCCGTAAATCTCATCCACAAACCGCGTTGTACCCTCACGTGGTACGTTCTGACGAATGACATACGGCACGCCCGCTGCCAGTTTCGCCTCTACCTCTTCTTTAGAAAGATGCAGGCAATGCTTGTCGTATACAACAATCTCCTTTCCTGCAACTTCCTGCTTCAGAGAATCCAGACGCTCCTTATCGCAGAAACAATAATAAGCTTCTCCTTTTTCAATCAGTTTTTTCGCATATTCCATATAGATTCCGGCTTTCTGCCGTTCACTCTGCACGTATGGACCGCAGCCGCCATCTTTATCCGGCCCTTCGTCATGAATCAGCCCCGTCTTTTCCAGAGTGCGGTTGATAATCTCCACAGCGCCTTCCACATAACGTTCCTGATCGGTATCCTCAATGCGCAGCATAAACGTCCCATCCTCATGCTTCGCGATCAGATAAGCGTACAACGCCGTCCTTAAATTTCCCACATGCATTCTGCCTGTCGGGCTTGGTGCGAATCTCGTCTTTACTTTGCTCATACTCTACTCCTCTTTTTCTTCCTGCACAGACACCAGGCAAAGCATGTCTCCGCCTGAAATACAGTCTGCCATGTATTTTATTTAAAACGAATCTGTCGTGACACACTGAGCGCCAGCGCCATCTCCGCCATCAAAAACAAAATCGACGTACCTCCGTAACTGACAAACGGAAGCGTAATTCCCGTCGTCGGAATCATATTTGTCACTACCGCAATGTTCAGTACTACCTGAAGCGCGATATGCACAAAAATACCGGATGCAATCAGAGACCCCAGCAAATCAGGTGCATTCTGTGCGATAAAAAACAGCCGGTACAGCATCAGCACAAACATCAGAATCACTAATACTGCTCCAAACACACCGAGCTCTTCACAGATAATCGAAAAAATCATATCGTTCTGCGCCTCCGGAAGCGCTCCAAGTTTCTGTGCACTGTTTCCAAGTCCTTTTCCGAAAAAGCCGCCGGACCCAATCGCATACAGCCCCTGCATAACCTGATAACCGCCGAGACTCGAATATGATTCCGGATCAATCCAGACCTGAATACGCCGAATTCGGAAATTCTCAGAGTTTGCCGCACTGTTTACAAGAATAAGCACAACAAGCGCGACAAGCGCAGCGCCCGCTACAGCGGCAATCACAAAAGGCGCCGTTTTCGGGTGTGCAATAAAAACCAGAACCACTGTGATACCGGCAATAATAATCGCCGTACTCAGGTTCTCCGTGAACACATACGTAAAGGCTGCCGACAGAAGGCCAAAACCAAACACAATGCACGGGGCCTTAACCCCCTTCAGCTTGTACCCTATCTTTACAATTAAAACCGGGATAAACAGAATCACTGCAAGCTTTGCAAGCTCCGCCGGCTGAAAGGATATCGGACCGAAATAAATCCAGCGCTTCGCACCGTTTACCTCCCGCCCGATAAATTTTGTGATAAACAAAAAAAACATGGACACGGCATAAATCGGAACCGAAAACCGTGCCAGAAAATGGTAATCAATCTGAGAGCCGACAAGCGCCAGAACCAGAGCTCCCACGCTGATCACTGCCTGCTTTCTGAAATAAGCCATATCGTCGCCCGCTGATTCCAGCATTGCTTCATAAGCACTTGTACTGTACAGCATAACTAGTCCGAAACATGTCAGCAAAATTACGATTGCCAGAAGATTATAATCGAAATAATCCCGTTCTGTACTCAGGACACGCCGCACATATTTTCGATTGGAATTCTGCGTTTTTCCCGTACTTCTGCTTTTCGGAACCGGGCGCAGATTACTGCTTCTTGCCGCCATATAACACCTTCTATTCATACCTCTTCAACAAATCACCCGGTAATCATACCATATTCGATTCTTTTTTTCCAGTAGTTGCGGGAATTTCTTAAAAAAAGAGACTGCCGTTCTATACAAAAGCGGCAGTCTCAAATTTAAATCATTTTATTAGCACTTTGTATTACTCACTGCTTATTCCCTGGCGGGCAGGAAACAGGCGCATCAAAGCTGGCATTAAATGCATAGAAATTCTTGGCGTCAAGATCTTCCTGCACGGAGCGGAGAGCTTCACCGAAACGCTGGAAATGCACAACTTCCCGCATACGCAGAAAACGAATCGGGTCAGCAACTTCCGGTGTATTTTTTACAACACGCAAAATATTGTCATATGTGCTGCGCGCCTTTTGCTCTGCTGCAAGATCCTCAAACAAATCTGTAATTGGATCTCCCTTACTCTGGAATTCACATGCATTCTGCGGAACACCGCCAGCTGCCTGAGGCCACACACCGATCGTATGATCAATATAATACGGTCCAAGACCGCTCTTTTCAATCTCTTCCATTGAAAGATCTCTTGTCAGCTGATGCACTATGGTAGCTACAATTTCCAGATGTGCCAACTCTTCTGTACCTACATCTGTCAAAGTCGCCATCGCTATCCTGTTTTTCATGGCAAAACGCTGCGAAAGATAGCGCAGGGAGGCATTGATTTCTCCATCTGGACCTCCATATTGACTCATGATAAACTGTGCGAGTTTTGCATTCGGAGTCGTAATGTTTACCGGATATTCAAGTCTTTTTTCATAAAACCACATTAACAATTCCCCCCTTCCCACGGCCATGGCTGACAAGCCCACTCCCAGGAACGACCTGCGTCATCATCCATGGTGCCGATGTTCAGCGGACCATAGGCTTTCGCGTATTCTTCCAGGGCAAAATTGCGTTTCATATTGTGACGATTAAAATAGTGAAGCGCTGCATCATCATTCGGATGCGTATCGAGATAAAGCAGGGCATCGTATACCGCAAAGCTTACTTCATCAATATAGCACAAAAGCTTTTTCTGGTTTCCTGTCGGTACTTCCTGTTTCCAGTCGTCTTCGCAAGTGCACGGCGACGACATTCTGTCCTGTCCCATATCCTGATGGTGGTGCCTCATATGATTTTCCGTACATGGATGATTCTGGCCCATGCGATTTTCCATACACGGACGATTCTGATTCATGTGATTTTCCATGCACGGACGATTCTGGCCCATGCGATTTTCCATACACGGACGCACCGGCTCCTTCACTGGCATCGCGCAGCGCGCCTGGCCCATATTATTTCTGGCGCCATGCGGCCCCATATTCTGTGTACAGCAAGCATTTCGGTTCATCAGCATTTACCCCCTCTCCCACAAAATGGCTTATCAAGGCACGGAAAAATAGTTCCAGCAGCAAGTGCCTGACACACATCATACGTTGTATCCCAACTCTGATACGGCACATATCCCATTGCCAGAGGCGCATTCGCCTCTGCCATATGATGATAGACTTCATTTACCCGGCAATTTGTGAAAACTCCGCATTCACAGCCGGCGTTTCTCATATCTGACATACGCGCTCCTCTCCTTTTCAAAAGATATACTTCATTATCAGAATATGACTGTTTTCTGAAAACGTTATTATCTGCAAAGTGCCCAGAAGTACCGCAGAGCCGAAAAATTAGAATTCTGTTTCCACAATCAAAAAACAGGCAACCATCCAAACGGATGATTGCCTGCGATACTCATTGCCTTTATAATTTAGGCGTTTTAGCTATAAAAAATATTTGCGGACTCGTAAGTCGCATATTTTCCTTCACGCCGTGTATAAACACCCTCCTCAATTTGTCCTGCCAGCATATATTTGACAAGCAGTACCATATCACGTACATACTGTACACTAAACGGATTCAGGTTCTCAAAATGACCCGTCAGAAGTTCATATTCCTGCCCCCGCGCTGCAATATCTGCCATGAAATGCTCTACAGACGGGCGGTAATCTTCAAATGATGTTCCAAACAACCACAAATCGCCAGAGCCAACTGCATCACCGGAGAAAATATAATTCTTATAATACAGACAGATCGAACCATCCGTATGCCCCGGAACCAGAATTACTTCCATTGCCTCGTCGCCAAGTGTAATCATATCGCCATCGTTTACTTCCTGAATATTCAGTGAATCCTCTGATACGCCAGATTTATCCATCGTTTCAACGAAACCTGCGCGGTCTGCCGGATGGATGTATGTTTTACGGACATTTCCGGAAGCCATCAACGACGGAATGCCAAGAATATGATCGCCGTGCAGATGTGTGACAAAAATGTCCATTTCAGCCTTCGGGTCTGTCAAAACATTCTCTGCCAGATAAGCGTACAAATCCGCTTGTCCAAAACCGCCCATTGCGCTGTCAACCACGAGTACCTCTTTTCCAAAATCAATAACATACAGTCTGTCCAGATCGTAGTCACGAATCTCTGTCACATTATCGTTTAATACCTTATGTGTAAACAGCATATTCGGTGCGTTCTTACCGTGATCGGTACGTGCAAGATCCTGACTGAACAGCCAGTTATACGGTGTTCCGATGCTGTATACACGCTCCCATACATTATGTGCAGGTGTGATAGAACCGGCGCTGAATACCTCGTATTTCACGGCTCCGCTTCCTGCTTCCTGCAGTGCTGCAACCGCATCTGCTGTTGCCTTCTCCGGAACAACGTCGTCATCCGCATTGTGGAATGCCCAGATCGGCATGTTTGCCAGTGCTTCAAATACACCCTTCTGTCCATAGAAACGCTCCGGCGCCTCGCCGCACATCGGCATTGCACCGGCAAAAAAATCCGGATAGGTCAGGAGCATCGCCCATACCCCCGTTCCACCCATGGACATTCCCTGGATGTAGATACGGTCCTTATTGATCTTCGGATTCGCCGCACAGTACTCCTCCACCATCTGCTTTACAGCAGCAAGCGTTTCTTCACCGGACCAGTCGTCTGCCGGACACTGCGGCGCCAGAATATACGTAGCATTTTTATTCAGCTGCGCTGATTCCATAAAAAATGTTGCGCCACGGTTTGCAGTTAGCTGTGTACCATTTGCACCCTTTCCATCTTCGCCATGCAGAAATACTACAAGCGGAACAGACTCTGGAAGCTCTTTTACATCCCCGGACGGATCATACGCACAGTACTCCATATCTCCGCTCTTACCTGCTGTGAATTTAGCTGCCAATTCCTCTGAGCTTTCGATCTTCAGTTCAACGGTATCTTCTCCATTCTCTTCTGCAAAAGCCATAGTTCCAAGCCCCAGCGTTCCGGCCGCAAGCGCCATCGCGGTAGCTCCCTTTAAAAAATCACGTCTTGATAACTGCATAAAAAATCCTCCTTTAGTTTCAACCAAGCTCTCAAATGTTCAGACCGTGTTTTTCAAAATAGCATCAAAAAATTTTAATATCCGAAAACGTTGCGTAACTTGCTTTCCTGATTAATTTTCTTTCTCTGCTATGCCAGCGTATTCTTTCATCGCATCCAACGGTCCTGTGATCGCTGCAGCGGAAGTAAGCGTAGTTCCGAAATAGCACGTATAACGTCCAAAAGCACCAACACTCTTGAGTGCAACGTAGCCGCGTTTCATCCAGTCTTCCATGGTAAGGCCATCCACACCGTCATACTGCCATTTATCTGCATCAGACAGAATATGAATCAGGTTCTGCATGCTCTTTGCATACTCAATATCCATATTCATCGTACCGAAACGGTTGACATACTGCCAGCCATGTCCTCCCAGAAACAGCATTTTGGCTCCTGTCTCTTCTCCTGCGCCAAGGCCGGCATCAAAAGAAGTGTAGCTTTCCAGTTTTTCTACGACAGCGTCAATTCCTTCATTAAGCTGATTCAATCCGTCCAGGCTGAAAATCCATACGCTTGATCCGGAGCCGATCGCATCCCCGATCAGAGACAAATACGTTGCCGTAGCGTTGCTTGCGTCATAATTATAAGTAATCAGCGGCGTATTGATTACATAAATAGTAGATGCGTCTGTATGGCCCGGACAGAGAATCGTATCCAACGCAATTTCGCCTACCTGAATCGTAAATTCACCCGGCATAAAGGTCTGGAACTCATATGATGCAAAACGCTCTTTAATCTTATCATCCACATCGCCTTCCGGAAAAAGAACCGTATAGCCGAGTCCTTCAAACGCTGTGGAATATCCCACATGATCGCCATGCTTGTGCGTGATTGCAATTTTCAAATTCCGGTCCTCTGTAAGAGAAAGAATCAGGTCCCGGTATTCTGTATTGATTTTTTCCAGAACTGCCGCATCCTCTGCATCCTCCCCAAAATGCATGGCCGTAGCAGCCGGACCATTGCCTAAATCAACCAAAAGTGCATCTTTTCCTGATGTAATGAGATACATACTGGCTGTGTTGTTGTCGTTTGTGGCGCCGTTCGTATCCATGCTGTCAGCATACGGAACTTCTTTCGTATAGTCCATGATGTGATACAGACTGAACGACGGATTCGGATTGTGCTCCTCACTGTTTGCGTCAATTACCGTTGCTTCCACGGTAAAATGGCCATACTCATATTTGCTTCCGTAACCGTCAAAAACAGGGGCAAGTCCTGCCTTACTCTCCTGCTCTGCCGCACCGGCGCTCATACCTGCTGCTCCAAGTACAGCCACACTTAAGGTTCCCGCCGCTGCTCCTCTCAAAAAATCTCTTCTTGAAATAGTTTTTCCCATAAAATAGTACCTCCTGAAATTTGTAAGTCACACCTAAGTTACAACAGTCTGGTTTTGAGAACTCGTATATGAGTAACGGCGTTATGCCGGCTCATCTTAAACTTATCGCCAAATCACCTGGTTCCAGGTCATGCTTTCGCATGTAGGTCAAAAACTATATATCCTCTTCATCCTGCTGCTTCTTTTTTCTCAGCTTCAGAAGCGCACTGCTGATCAGGATACTTACCTCATACAACGCAATCATAGGGATTGCCACCATAATCTGTGATACAATATCAGGTGGAGTCACCAGCGCTGAAATCACAAAAATACAGATAACAATCAGCTTCCGTCCCTTTCTCATCCATTTCGTTTTCAGAATACCCACCTGAGTCAAAACCACCGACATTACAGGAAGCTCAAAAATAATTCCGAAAATCAGAAAGATACTGAACAGAAACGTCAGATAGCTCTGTACACTGATCGATGCCGTAATATCACTTCCACGGCTCAGATCAATCAGAAAATGAAGCATGAACGGTATCATGATATAGTAGGCAAACAAAACACCTATCACAAAACAGCCCAACCCGCATACGAGCGCTGCCCGTATCAGAAAATTTTCGTTTTTCCGAAGTCCGGGCTTCATAAATGCCCAGATGTTGTATGCAATAACCGGAAAAGCGATACAAAGTGCAGCAATCAGGGCAACCGAAAAGTACTGCATCAGAAGCTCCTGCGGTGCGATATATACGTATTGATAACCGTATTGCTCCCCCATCCCGGTGAGCAGCTCCACCAGATCCGGTGCAAAATGCAGGCCCACCAGAAACGTAAAGACAAGACAGACAACACAGATCACCACACGGTTTCTCAGTTCTCTCAAATGCCCTGACAGTGACATATTACTTTCTTTCTTTTTGCGCATAATCTCTCAGACGGTATTCAGATCGTTTCTTTTTCTTCCGCAAAAGTGGAATCTCCTTCGCCCTCCTCCGTCATTCCTTTCTGAAAACTTTTTACGCTCCGTCCAACCATCCTCGTCAGCTTCGGAATCTGGGACGGTCCGAATATCAGTAAAACAACTGCCAAAATAATTAATAACTCCGTCGTACCTATCTTCATAATCTCTATTCCTTTCTATCTCATATATTTTATTCTGTTTTTACGCCTCGCAGGGCGCTTCCGAATTCGCGGATCCATTTTTCAGCTCCGTCTGTATGTCCATAGAATCTATAGATTCGCTTTGCAGATTTTCTGTTGCATTATCCTGCTTTTTTGATTCGTTATGCAGATCTTCCGGTGCATTCTGCAACTTTTCTGATTCATTCTGTGAATGTTCCGTAACACTCTCTGTTTTTTCCTTTCTCTGGAAACCGCCGTTTTTCACCGGTTTCCCGATATCAGAAAACGAAGCTTTTACTTCATTCACGCTCCCTTTCACTTCACGGCTAATCTCGTCAAACGGTTCCATTGCCTCTCGAAGCGGCCTCTGCGCTTCCTGCAGCGGTTCCACCACATTTTCCCTGATCTCTTTTGTTGCTTCGGCAGTATATTTTTTGAACTGCGCCATAGCCTGCCCGAATTTCTTCGCATAATAGGGCAGCTTATCCGGCCCGACTACTACCAGTGCAACAATGAATACGATCAGAAGTTCCTGAAACCCGATCTTCATCTTTCCTCTAATCCCTCCTTTTTGTGCGCAACGGCTTTGCAGCATTTATGACAACAGTATAGGTGGAAACAAGTGAAATTTCTTCCAATTATGTTGGGAAAACTTTTGAATATATTTGTTCTTTATGATAAAATGATAAGGATTTTTATAAAGAGGTGGTTTTTTTGATAAAAATGACAGTTTTTCATTCAATATATAGTAAATTAGTGTTCTGGGCATTGCTTTTTACCGTTCCGATTATCGGTCTGCTTACTGCAGGGATTTTGATTGCCATGAACTCCTTTGAGCAACAGCTGACGCTCTCCCACCAGCAGCTGCTTCTTCCGTACGCCTCAGAAATAGAAGTTACGTTGGAGAATATTCACAGTTATGTCGCCAACCGTACGGTTCCCACACAGTTTCTTTCGAAAATCGAATCCGGTTCGGAATTAGAGCAGCTTCAGGCAATGCAAGACTTAAATGCCTACTATTCGGAAGATATTTATACTTATTCGCAGATAGATGGTATCTTTGTATTGCACAATGAAAAGTTTCGTTTTATACGAAACAGAGACCGCGACTATTCCAAACAGTGCCAGGCAGCGCAATATATACAAGATTTTCTTTGTTCGCTTACGGCAGAAGAAAATCCTTTCCGTCAGGGCTATCAGGCTTTTATGCTCGATGGAGATCCGTATCTGATGCTTACTCAGCGAAGCGGAAATACTTTGTGGGGCTGTTGGATTCATACACAACAGCTGCTTTCAGCCATCCGTAACCAGGAGATTGACGGTCTCACCAGCCTGTTCCTTGAAGATGAAAACAATATCTGGAAATACGAAACATCCGAAACCAGCTCTCCGCTTATCATCCGCCAGTCATTTTACAAAAACGCCTTCTTTCTGACTGCTGTCCTGGACCGCAGTGAGCTTTTTTCCGTGTTTCATCAGCTTCGCCTCGTCCTGTTTTTCCTGATTGCCTTTGCCATATTGCTGTTTTTCCTTTATCTCAGTGTTCTTGTCACCCTTTTAATCCGCCCTTTACAAGTACTCGTCACACAGATGAACCGCATCAAAAGCGGTGATTTCTCCGAGTATACCATCGCCGAGAATACGGCTCTGGAGCTGCGTGAGGTATATACAGCCATGAATGCAATGACAAGAGAAATTGACCATTTAAAAATAGGTATTTATGAGCAGAAACTGCTTGAACAGGAAGCAAAGCTTCAGCTTTTACAATTACAGGTCAAGCCCCATTTTATCTTAAACGGCCTGAATACCATTATGGGCTTTGCGCAATCACATGACTTTGAAATGACACAGAAAATGACGTTCTTTCTTTCCCGCCATTTCCGTTATCTGCTCTATCAGGAGCATTTGGTATCCCTGGCGGAAGAACTCGAACATATCAAAAACTATCTGGAAATCCACCGTATGAAACACCAGACAGTTTTTTCTTATATCATAAACGTACCGGAGGAATTATATGAAACGGAAATCCCTATTCTTTCCTTGCAGACCTTTGTGGAAAATTCCCTGAAATACGCCCGTACCAGTGAAATCAAAATCACGATAACGGGACAGCTCATAAAAAAACAGGAAACAGATTTCCTGATGTTGCAGGTAACGGATAACGGCGTCGGTTTTTCAGAAGAACTGCTCTCACAGTTACCGCACCCGGAAAAAGGCCTCCTGTCCAGGAAAAACGCTGGTATCGGCATGTACAACGTCAACCAGCGCCTGACCATTTTATATCATGGCAGGGCGCGCCTGCATGTTGCCAACCAAAAGCAGGGCGGAGCACAGATCACAATCCTGCTCCCGTTTTCTGAAAATACCTGATTTTAAAAAGAAATGACAATCGATCGATACCTCTTTTACCAGAAAGGAATAAATTTTATGAAACTCCTGTATAACCGGATCACGCCTATCCGTATCCAAAAACAGAAACAAAAAAGAATCCGAAAAAATACAGCTTTTTTAGCTGTTATACTATGTCTCCTGTCCACCTGTCATTCCATAGCAGCTGAAGAACCTGTCACAATCAATGTTATGATTGCCTATGATTTTTTTATCCCGGATGATTTTGAGTTGATTGCTGCCCATGCCGACGCATTGATGTGGGAAAAACGTCAGTTTCATGTACAGTTTTATCCTGCATTAATCATTGACAGAAAACGGCAAATGGAGCAGCTTGAAAAACAAGGCATCACAATCGACGTATCCACAACGACTGAAGACGAACACCTCTGTCTGGATCTTGATCCCCTGTTGCCCATCTGGGAACAGGATATTTGCGAAATTGCAACCGAAGAAGAAATAGAACATACGAGACGAAATGGCAAACTCTACACCCTTCCATCCAAAGCTGATTATGTAGCTTCCTTTGGGATTGTGTTTCGAAAAGATATTTTAGAGAAATATGCGATTGACCCTGAAAATATCCAGACAATCCAGGATCTCGACACACTTTTTGAAAAACTCAGCCAGAACGAACCAGACCTTATCATGACAGCGCCACTTTGGACACATTCCGGTTTTCTACTCCGATACCATCAGTTTGACGCCGTAAAAAACTGCATTTTTACTATAGCGCCAACTGCAGAAGAAGAAATTGTCAATAAATACACAACAGACGAATATCTGTCATGGATTACGATGCTGTACAAATGGAATCAGGCCGGATATTTTCCGGAGGAGCTCCCGCTTCAAAATCTCAAAGGCTCCGAACTTATGCGGACTGGAAAGCTTTTTTCTTACTTTTGTGCCTGCAAACCCGGAATTGAATGGGAAGAAAATGTGAGCTCCGGCTGCGAATTGGTCAGCGTTCCTCTCATGGAGCCGCGCGTCACAAATTCATCTGCTGAAATTTCGTCATGGGGTATCATGAAAAACAGTAACCATCCGGAAGAATCCATGCAGTTTCTGTACGAAATTTATACCAACCCGGAGCTCATAAATCTCTTTCTTTATGGCATAGAAAATACTCATTATGTGCTTCTTCCGAATGGCACAATTGATTTCCCAGAGGGTATGACCGCAGAAAATTCCGGTTATTATCCAAACATCGGCTGGTCCTTTCCAAATCAAACACTCTCTTATATTTGGAACGGAAATGATCCCGATCTGTGGAAAAAAAATGAAATCTATCAGAACGAAGCCCGCCGGGATGCTTCTCTTGGATTTCGCTTTGATGACAGTGTCGTCGCATGGCAAAATAATGCATTAAATGAAATCGCCGATACTTACGCTTATGGTCTTGAAACCGGCATGCTGGACCCTACCGTCTATCTGCCACAGATGCTGAACGAAATGGAAAAGGCGGGTGCCGCTGAAGTACAGGCGGAACTCAAAAATCAGTATGAAACATGGAGGAATACACAGAAACCATGAATGTATTGTTAGTAGATGACAATGTTCCCATTGTGCAGGGATTAAAGGATTCCATCCATTGGGCAAAGCTTTCTTTTCAACAAGTACTGGGCGCCTATTCTATGACAGAAGCCATAGAACAGTTTCGCTCCAAACAAATTGCTCTTCTGATCAGTGACATCGAACTGCCGGATGGTGATGGCCTTACTCTGATCTCCTGGGTAAAAAAAGCTTATCCGAACTGTGTCTGTATCATTCTGAGCAGTTTCCCGAATTTTGACTATGCCAAGCGGGCCATCAGCCTGGGCGTCTCAGAGTATTTACTGAAGCCGGTTGACAAACTGGAACTTGAGCATTCAATTACCAAATCCATGGCCCTCTATTACGGACAGACCGCGCAGACGCCCAAGAACAAAACATCCCCTTCTGTTTCTGAGTCGGTCCTGCATATCCAGCAATACATTGAGCAGCACCTAGCGGAAGAAATCTCCCGCAGCACCCTGGCCGAATCCTTCGGATTCAATCCGGAATATCTCTCCACAATGTTTAAAAAAGAAACCGGAGATACGCTTTCTGAATATATACAGAAAAAACGGTTGAGCGTTGCGCGCAAGCTTCTGCTCCAGACCAATCTTCCGATCAGCCTAATCAGCCAGAGCTGCGGTTATGAAACGCTTTCCTATTTCTCTACTGTCTTTCGCCAGAAAACCGGGATGTCTCCGCGGGAATACAGGAAAATACACGACACCGCAGAAAAAATATAAAGAGACAGGGCAGCTGCAAAATCTCCCTTTGCGCAGCTGCCCTGTTTTTAGCTGATCCTTCCATGTTCTACCGAATATACCTGATCTGTAATCCGCATTGTGGACGCTCTGTGCGATACCAGAACCACGGTCTTTCCTTCCCGCTCTTTATAAAGTGACTTCAAAATAACCGCTTCGTTCAGGCTGTCAAGGTTGCTGGTAGGCTCGTCCAGCAGCAACAACGGGGCGTCATGCAAAAATGCCCTGGCCAGACCGATTCGCTGTCTCTCTCCGCCGGACAACGTATCTCCCAGTTCGCCAACCTCTGTATCATACCCTTCTGGCAGACTCATGATAAAGTCGTGAATGGATGCTTTTTTACATGCACGCACCAGTTCTTCATCCGTAGCAGACAACTTTGCAATCTTCAGATTATTTTTTATACTGTCATGAAATAAATACGTTTCCTGCGTCACAAAACTTTCCATCGCCCGCAGATTTGTCGTATTTATCTCATTAATATCCTGTCCTGAGATCCCGATATTTCCTTTGTCTGTTTTCCAGAAACGCATCAACAGCTTTAAAAATGTAGACTTTCCGCTGCCGCTTCGTCCGGAGATTCCGATCACCGCATGCTTTGGAATCTCAACACACACATCTGATAAAATCGTTTCGTCCTTGTAGGAAAACGTGACATGCTCTGCCTGAGCCCCCCTGAAATCAACCTCCGGAAATCCGGACACATCCTCAACAACCGGCGTTTCTTCCAGAATATCCAACACACGCTCACCTGCCGCAAATGTATTTTGCAGTATACTCCCCAGATTTGCCAGAGCCACAACCGGCCCGAATGAACTCATAAGAGCTAATACTGCAAGCAGCATTCCTGCAAAATCAATCGCCCCATTCCTGCACAGCTCCACTGCCGTAAAAATCATCAACAAATCAAACAGCAGAATCGCTGTATTCGTAAGCGCTGTATTTCTTCCGGTTACCCGCTTCATCTGCTCTTCTTCTTTTGAAAGCCCGTCGGTCCGCCCGTTCATGGCAGCCAAACGTACGGCGCCTGTACCGTATTGTTGAATTTCAGAAAGTCCCCGCAGACTATCCAGAACAAAGCTGCTGAGTTCACCGGATTTCTGGCGAAATTTCATTCCTGTATCTCCATTTTGCTTCGAAATCATCAGCGGAATGCTCACCCCTACCACGACATATGCCCCCAGTCCGATTAAACCAAGCGCCGGATGGAACTGTCCAAGGTAGAAACACATCACCACGCAGAACAGTACTGCAATCACAATCGGCGAAATGGTATGCGCATAAAAAACTTCCAGCAGTTCTATGTCAGATGTGATAACTGAAATCAGATTTCCTTTATCTTTTCCTTCCAGCTTTGCCGGGCAAAGTCTTCGAAGTGCCAGAAATACTTTATCGCGTATCAACGCCAGCAGCTTGAATGCGATAAAATGATTACAAGACTGTTCTGCATAGCGTAAAATACCCCGAAATGCCGCGAGAAGTACTGCCGTCAAAAAAATACAGGTTAAAGAAAACATTGTTTCCAATCCCATTGCATTCAATAAGGCATAACCTCCCAGCACTGTAATGAACGTAGCGCAAAGATGGCCACAAAGCCCCATCAGTATAGCAAGCAGCATATAACCGGTCAGAGGTTTTACCATCCCAATCAGATCAAGCATTACACGAAATCCACTTCTCTTCTTCATGCGTTTTCTCCTCCCCTCCCATACTGCTCCAGATCTGCCTGGGTATCCCACAATTCCGCATAGATTCCATGGTTTTTCAACAATTCTTCATGTGTGCCGACTTCTGCCAGGCAGCCTTTGTCCATTACATAAATCTGATCCGCCGGTACAACATTTGCAAGTCTGTGCGAAATCAGAATCACAGTTTTTCTTTTTGCCAGTTCAAAAATCTGCTCCATAATATCATTTTCGCTCTCCACGTCAATATTAGATGTGGCCTCATCAAATATGTAAACCTTAGCGTCAAATAGCAACGCCCTTGCAAGAGCCAGGCGCTGGCATTGCCCGCCGGAAAAATTCCCGGCATTTTCTGTAAGTTCCGTATCAAGCCCCTGTTCGGACCTCAGGAATTCTGCAAGATTCATCTGTTCCAACGCCCGCCAGAGCGCTTCATCTGAAGCATCCGGATTCCCCATAAGCAGGTTTTCTCTGACAGTTCCCTTAAACAGGTAACTGTGATGGCTGATGTATACAAAATTTTTCAGCAGACTCGTCTCTTCGATCTCCCTGAGCTCATTATGTCCGATTTTCACACTGCCTTTATATCCTTTGTTCCTTCCCATCAAAACAGCTGCAATTGTGGATTTTCCACAACCGCTTTCTCCCACAATTGCCGTAAGCTTTCCCTGTTTAAAATTCATCTGGACATTCTGAAGCACTTCTCTGTCTTCTGTATAAGAGAAGCAGAGATTCTCGCATACAATGCTGGTGTCATCCGTTATCTTTTTCTTATGTCCCTGCGATTCCTCAGGCAGATCCAGCAGGCGAAAAATCTTATCACTCGCCGCCATTCCGTTCATTGCTACATGAAAAAAGGACCCCAGCTGACGCATAGGAATAAAAAAGTCTGCCGAAAGAAGAATAATAAACAATGCGCCTGCAAGCTCTACTTTACCGGCTTTATACTGTGTAACAGCCATAATCATTCCAAGAGCTGCCCCTCCATAGGCAATCAGATCCATAATGGTGATAGAATTCAGCTGCATGGTCAGAACCTTCATTGTAATCTTGCGGAACTTTTCTGCCTCCTCATTCATCTGCTGATTCTTAAAATCATCCGACTGGTAGATTTTCATTGTAGTAAGACCCTGCAGATTTTCCAGAAAAGTATCGCCAAGCGCAGTATACTGTCCCCAATACTTTGCAAGCAGTTTCTTTGCCCAGGTCTGCACTGCCGCAATCGCCAGTGGAATCATCGGCACACAGATTAACAAAATGACCGCAGACGGTATATTCACAAAACACAATACGCCAAAGAGTGTCAACGGCGCCAGCATAGCATAAAAGAACTGTGGAAGATATGCGCCAAAATATGTTTCCAGCTGATCAACGCCCTCCACAGCAACCTGAATTATTTCCGATGTATGAACCTGCTCAAGATAAGAAGTTCCCAGCCGGAGCAATTTTTCATAAATCATCTGCCGAAGTGTTTTTTTCACTGCTTTGGACGAAAGATAACTCATCCTTGCTGAGCCCTCCGAGCAAAACCAGCGAACCAAAACCGCCGTCGCCGCAATTGCTATTGTCGTAAGAAATTGCCGCTGCGTCACATCCTGTTTATAAATTCCCGCAATCAGCCAGCTAACAGATCCCATCATGGTAATGTTCGCGGCAAGAGAACACCACTGCAGAACAACATTATTTCTCACATACTTTTTGCTCTCACTGACTGTATTGATCAGGCGCTTATTAATCATCATGTTTTTAACCTCTCAATATATACTAGATAAACAACCTCAGAAAAAAGATCAAAACGTTTCCAAGGTTGTTTATCTGTTATCCTTATTCAGCTATTGTTTCCGTATTTGCCTCCGTTGTCACTTCTGCCATCGGCTCAGTTTCTGTCTCCGTCTCTGTTGCTGCTGTCTCCTCAGTTTCCGTTTCTGTCTCTGCTGCCTCCTCAGTTTCCGTACCGGTCTCTGTTGCTGCCTCAGTTTCCGTTTCTGTCTCTGTTGCTGCTGCCTCAGTTTCCATTGCCGCTTCTGTCATCGGCTCAGTCTCTCCTTCTGCCTCTGTGTTCTCTGCTTCCTGTGCTTTCCGCTTCGCTGCATAAGTCCGGTTCTCTACTGTCTTGGCAGCTCCCGACTCGTCTCCGCCAATCGTTCCCGTATATGGCACAAAGTTTCCATCGTCATCCACATTGTTAAAAGTCACAGCTCCGTACCACAGCTTCGAAGTAAATGTAATTACACCGTTTGCGTACGTAAAGGTAGTCGTATTTCCACTCTCATAATTCAGAGTATACACGCCTTCTGCACTCGTAATCGTTCCGCTTCCTTTGCTTGTTTCCGGTGCGCTTGCATTATATACATCAAACGTCATAGCTAATGCATCAATCTCAAGGATCGGCGACATCATTGCGCCCATCGGAGACCAGCTGATATCTACCGCATATTTTCCGCTTGCCAGTACAGCAGTTTCACCTTCCCCTGTCCCCGGCTCATTTCCGCTTCCATGAACAGTTCCGGTATACGGCACAAAATTCCCATTGTCATCTGCATTGTTAAAACTTGCCGCCCCATACCACAGCTTGGAAGTGAATGTGATCACGCCCTTTGCATAGGTAAACGTAGTCGTGTTTCCATTCTCATAATTCAGCGTATATACGCCTGCTGCGCATGTAATCGTTCCGCTGCCCTTGCTCGCGTCCGGAGCACTCTCGCCATATACGTTAAAGGTCATAGCTGCCGCATCAATATCCAGTACCGGAGTAATCATTGCTCCCATCGGAGACCAGCTGATATCCACCGTGTACTTTCCGCTTGCCAGTGCGGTTGTTTCTCCTTCTGCCTCGCTCTCAGATTCCTTTTCGGATTCTGTTTCATTTTCTGTTTCCTTTTCGGATTCCTTCTCAGACTCACTCTCATTCGTTTCCGGTACATCGCCATAAACAAAATTCAGAGCAACCGTATCCGCTGCAAAAGAAGAAACCTTCCTTGTCACAGAAATTGTTCCATTGCTGTTCACGGTACCAGCCATCTGTGTGCCATCCGCTGCTACCAGCATAAGAGTACTTCCATCAACCTTATAAGTACCATTCTCTGACTCGTTGTACTCATTTCCCATCATATTGAATGTGACAGAATAACGGTAAGTACTGTCTGCATTCAGTATCATAGAATATGCATAAACCACCTGTGATCCCATTGCAGTTTTTGTGTAAGTTCCACTGTAAGTACCAGTTTTCAGTACTGCTGTCTCATTTCCGCCTGGTTCTGTCTCAACCGGTTTCTCTGTTTCTTTTTCCGTTTCTGATGCAGTTCCTGTCCCCATCAATGTAGCTGTATAAGGCACAAACTTACCTGATGCGTTCTCATTATTGAAGCTTGCCGATCCGTACCACAACTTGGATGTAAATGTAATCACGCCATCTTTAAAAGTAAATTTCGTTTTCTTTCCTGTCGTATAATTCAGTGTAAATACGCCTTTTGCATATTTAATCGTTCCGCTTCCGCGGCTCGTTCCTGATGCGCCCTTATTATAGAGATTGAACGTCATATTTTTTGCATCAATATCAAGGATCGGCGAAAACATCGATGCCATTGGAGACCAGCTGATGTCTACTGCATACTTTCCACCAACAAGTCCTTCCGCACTCACAACCGGATCCGCATTGCTTTCGGTTTCTTTTTCACTCTCTTTTCCATTATCTGGCGTAGTTGCCGGGCTGCTGCTCACAGACGGAGAATAGCCATACGTAAAAGTAACCGTAGCCGGAGAAAAAGCAAAGGAAGAAAGATATCCTGTCAGCGTTACTGTGTTTCCACTGATACTTCCGGACATGCTTTTTCCACCGGTCAGCGTAATCGAGCTTCCATTGATTGTATACGTTCCATTGTCTGTTTCATTATAATCAGATCCCATTACATGAAACTTTACACTGTAAAAATATGTTCCATCTGCATTGAATGTAATCGTGCACGCATACACCAGTGGATTTCCCATCGCCGTTGTGCTGTACGTTCCGCCGTAGGTTCCTGTCTTAAAAGCAGAAGCTCCATCTTTGCTTCCAACAGAATCTGCCGCATTCTCTGCATTCAGAGCCATTGATTTACTGATAATCGCTTCTTTGTCAATATCCGCAATCAGTTTCTCCTCCGAGATCATAAACTCCGGATAGGCCACTTCTTCACTGCCTTCTTCCGTAAACTTTGGCTCTGTAGCTCCAAACCAGAATGGAGATACAAAAATAATTCTTCCATCTTCGCCAATCTCAAATTCTGAGATATAATCGCCTTCCACTACCTGTTCTCCGTTTACAATATAGTATACGAAGTAATACTTTGTTTCCTCCGGCTCCGCTTCTGCGCCTGTCTCTTTTGCAGCCGTCTCTTCTGCTTCCGCCTCCGCTTCTTCTTCCAGCTTAGCTGTATACGGTACGAAATTTCCTGCTTCGTCCTCACTGTTAAAGCTTGCAGAACCATACCATAACTTAGAAGTAAATGTAATCACACCGTCTTCATAAGTAAATTCTGTTGTGTTTTCCCCATCCGCAAAATGCATCGTGTACACATCATCTTCAAAAGAAATCGAACCGTTTCCTTTTTCTGTATCCGGATCTGATGCACTATACAGTATAAAAGTCATATTCTCTGTGTCGATATCAAGCACCGGCGCAAACATTTCCGCCATCGGTGACCAGCTGATGTCTACAGAATATGCACCTGCCTCCAGATCTCCTGCCGGTGTCTGTTTGAACATTTTTCCAGCGCCCTTTTCCGTATCAGAAAAATCCGTATTACGGGAGAATACAAAATTCCCCTCCTCATCAATGCGCAGATACATCGTTACTGCCAGATCTTCTGAAACGACCAGTTCACATTCATAAATATTTTCCAGATCTGTCACAATCGTTCCGGCAAAATTGTAGCTGCCTGTTACCGTCATATCCTGTGCAGGCATAACCTTCGGAAGATTTTTCCACTCCGTGAACACAAACTTTTCTTTTTCCGGAGCCTCCGGTGCTTCCGGCGTCTCGCCCTGCTGATACTTCTGCTCCGTAAATGCTTCCCCGTCCAGCAGGTAAGTTAAAGTATATCCCTCATCCTCTGCTGCGAATGCGACAAAGCTGCCCGAAAAAACGGCAATGCAAAGCATCAGCAGCGCAGCCAGCATCATTCCCACGCCATGGCAACGTTTTTTTACATGAAACATAATTTTCTCCTCTTCTTTCTTTTTATTTAGCAATTACAAAATACCAAACGATAACGATATTTTGCAAAATACTCTAATTTCAAATCAACAACAAAATCTGCACGCTACAAAATGATCGGGTTCCACTTCCGTCAGTTTGCACTCTTCTGTCTCACAATCCGCACGTGCGGCGGGACAACGCTTACAAAAGCGACAGCCTACCGGTGGATTAATTGGGCTCGATACATCCCCTTTCAGCGTAATCCGTTTTTGGTCGGAATTCACATCAATGGAAAGAACGGCAGAGATCAGCGCCTTTGTGTATGGATGAAGCGGATTCGCAAATATCTTTTCTGAATCGCCATATTCTACGACTTTCCCGAGATACATAATCGCCATCCGATCGCAGATTTTTTTCACTACAGCCAGATTGTGAGAGATAAATAAATACGTAATTCCCATTTTTTTCTGCATATCCATCAGTAGATTCAGTATTTGCGCATGTACCGATACGTCCAATGCGCTGACCGGTTCATCGCAGACAAGATACTCCGGCCTCAGAATCAGAGCCCGGGCAATTGCAATACGCTGCTGCTGACCTCCGGAAAAATCAGAAGGATACCGATACAGATCAGCCTCACTTAACCCTACACTTTCCAGCATTCTGACAACCATCTCTTTTTGCTGCGAAAGCGTATAACCGCCGCGGATCACTAACGGTTCCGCGATCAGTTCAAATACTGTAAATCTCGGATTCAGGGAAGACCCCGGATCCTGAAAAATCTTCTGCATCCGCTTGCGCATTTCCCGAAACTGCTGCGTCGGCAATTCGTTGATATCCTGGCCGTCAAACAGCACCTTCCCTGCGCTCGGCTTCAAAAGTCCCAGCGTCGCATTGGCAAATGTCGATTTCCCGCATCCGCTCTCTCCCACCAGGCCGAACGTTTCCCCGCGGTGAATCTGTATCGATACATCTGTCGCTGCCTGCAAATACTTTGGTTTTGAAAATAACGCGTCTTTTTTTACCGGAAAATTGACACAAAGCCCGGAGGACTCTACCAGAATTTTATTTTTATGGCTCATGCGCTTCCTCCTGTATCCAGCATCGTACCTGCCGTCCATTTTCCAAAGTCCGCAAAGGCGGCATATATGTTTTGCATTTCTCTGTCGCGCAGGCGCATCTGGGATGAAAATAGCATCCGGATGGTTTATTCATCGGATTTGGCAAGGAATCCGGAATCTGGATGAATTTGCCCTTTTTATCCTCCATCTTTGCCACTGAGCCAATCAGACCTTTTGTATACGGGTGCAACGGCTCACGAAATAATTCCTTTGCCGGTGCTTTTTCCACAATTTTACCACTGTACATCACGCAGATTTCATCTGCCATATGTACTACTACGCTGAAATCATGTGTAATCAGCAGCAATGCCTTATGATGGCTTTTCTGCAGATCGGATAACAGATCCAGCACCTGCGCCTGAATGGTCACATCCAAGGCTGTCGTCGGCTCATCCGCGATGATCAGATCCGGATTACATGCAAACGCCATGGCAATCAAAACGCGCTGACGCATGCCGCCTGACAATTCATGCGGATAGGCCTTGTAGCGAACCGCCGGATCTGGCACACCCACGAGCTTTAACGCCTCTATGGAATGTTCCTTCGCTTCTTTTTTTGATACATTGAAATGTCTGATAAATATCTCATCCAGCTGTTTCCCTATGGTCATTACAGGATTTAATGCTGACAGTGCATCCTGAAAAATCATGGAAATTCTTTTGCCTCGGAAATCCTGCATATCTTTATCGCTCAGTTCCCGTATGTCTGTACCGCACAGCTCCATTTTGTCTGCACGCACAATCGCGCCTGAATTTCCCAGCAGTTTCATGGACGCCAGGGATGTAACGCTTTTTCCGCACCCGCTTTCTCCCACAAGAGCAACGCATTTTCCTTTCTCAATTTCCAGGTCTATCCCCTCTACCGCACGGATGATTCCAAGTTCATTTGGAAAAACCACTTTCAGGTTTCTGATATCAAGTACTCTTTCACTCATCTGCGGTTCCTCCTGTCTCCACATCATTCATAGACTGGAAAACCTCTTCCAGATAACGATGATTCAGCTGCCGATGCATCACATACGCTCCGCTTTTTCGCTTCATCTTCGGATTCAGAATTTCTTCAATTGCCAGTCCGAGGCGCATAAATGCAAACACAGACAGAAAAATTCCAATTCCCGGTGCAAGAATCGTCCACCAGTGTCCAAACAGCATCGAGCCGCCGCTTTGCGCATCAGCAAGCATTTTTCCCCAGCTGATTGCAGTTGGATTGCCAAGTCCCAGGAAACTCAGTCCTGCTTCTGCGATCATAATCCCCGCACACGTAAGCGCAGTGTTCATTACAACCAGATGGGAAACGCCCGGAAGAATATGCCGAAACATAATGTACTTTTTTCCCGCCCCGGCCAGCTCCGCCGCCTTCACATAATCGGAATTTTTCAAAAGGAGTACCTGGGAGCGCACAACTCTGGAAAGGCTCTGCCACCCGAAAAGTACAAATACAAGCACAATGACTACGTAGCTGTGCCCGAAAATATTTGTAATCACAATCGTAAGCGGCAAAGTCGGAATCACAATCATGATATCCACGATACGCATCAGTACCATATCCACAATGCCTCCCAGATAGCCTGCAGCCACACCAAGAACAGAGCCGAGCACTGCAATCGCCAGTCCCGTAATGATGCCGACGCTTAAAGATACCCTTGTTCCATAAATCAGCATGCTGAACACGTCCTGTCCCGTCGTAATGGATGTCCCCAGCAGATGCGTCAGGCTCGGGGAAAGCCCTTTGTCAACACGCTGCGTTACGTCATAAGGATCATATGGTGCAATCCATTTTGCGAATACCGCAGTCAGAACCAGCAGCAAAACAACGATCATACCGATTCTTCCCTGCCTGTGCTTCCAGATCTTTCTGACAAATGCTCCGCTCTTATTTTTCAGTATTTTTAAATTTTCAACTTTACTTTTCATCTCTTCTCCCCTAACGTTACACGAGGATCCAGCAAACTGTAACATAAATCTGTAACAAGATTTGCCACCAGCGCAAAAGCGGATAAAAATATCATAATCCCCATCATAAGAGGATAATCATTTGTGTTATTCGCCTCTAGGAACAGTGTACCTACACCGTTCCAGTTGAAAATCTGTTCAATCACCACCGAACCGCCAATCAGACCGGAAATGCTCATTCCGAGACTGGTGGCAATAGGCAGCATGGCATTACGCAGCGTATGCTTGTAAATAACTGCAGTATTGGAAACGCCCTTCGCCTTTGCCGTAATAATAAAATTTTCATTGGATACCGCAATCACACTGTTTCGTGTACTCTGAGCATAAGAAATGATTCCGCCAATGACACTGCTGATCACAGGAAGAGCCGCATTATATGCAACATTCAGCACACTTTTTGCATTCCATCTAAACGAAGACACCATGTTCTGGTCTGTGTATGCCGGGAATATCTCCCACTGAAAACCCAGAAAAAATGCAAGAAGCAATGCAAGAAAGAAAGCCGGCAACGCAGTTGTAATGGTAGATGCGTTCATCAGCGCCCGATCCTGCCATCCGCCTCGTTTCCAGGCGCAGAATGCGCCGATCAACATACCGAAGAAAAGAGAAATCAGCATACTGGATACCGACAATACAAGCGTCCACGGAAGTCTGGCAAAGATCAGATCAATAACCTTCGGACTTCCTGACTGGTAAGACGTTCCCAGATCGCCTTTACATAAATTTGATATGTATCTGCAAAACTGTGACCAGGTCGTTCCATCCAGCCCGTACTGCTCCCTGGTAAGTTCCTTGATCACCTCATACTGTGCATCGGACATGTTTCCCTGTGCCGGATAATAACGGGAACAGGGATCGTCCACTCCAATACGCGGAATAAAGAAACACAGCGTCACTACGACTGCAAACACAAAAACGGTATACAAAATTCGTTTGACTATATAGATCTTTCCCATTCTTTACTCCACCTTTTTCAGTGCACACAACGTCTTTGTATGAAACACCGTCTGTCCCGGAACTACTTGGTAGCCGGAAAACCGGTCTGTCCGCGCTACAGACAGCACCTCAGCAGAATACAGCGGAATTTTATAATACGCCTGCGCAGTCTTTTCCTGAAGCTCATAAATCAAATCCACCTTCAGATCCTGATTCAGGGTATAACGCATCTGTTCAATCAATTCTGTCATTTCTTCATCCTGGTATTTTCCATAATTAGACGAACGTTCTCTTGTCACAAAATGAGCTCTGTACATGGTATCTGCATTCGCCATAGACAAAATGACCGCCTGTACTGTCATATCAAAATTACTCGAATAAAGATACGTGGTCTCCGGCGTCGAACCGGACGCTTTAAATTGTATTTCAATTCCGATTTTCTGGAACTGCCTCTGCAAATAAGCAATCAGATCCTGCTGACCGGCAGACGCCAGTATCTCAAAAGAAATCCGTGCCCCATCAAGAATACGGTAACCACTTTCATCCTTCTTTGGACATATGCTATCCAGTATTTCATTGGACTGCGCAATTTTCTCCTCCATATCACCGGACAGAATATCGGAATTTGCGTTATATAGCAGCTCATTGGAGGAAAGAATCAATCCTGCCGAAACCGTCGTTCCTGCACCATTCAGAATTTTATCCACAAGTTCATCCTGATTAATTGCCAGTGCCACTGCTTTCCGAAAGTCTACATCCTGAAGAAGAACTTTCATTCCTTCCTTATATGGATCCGACGGATTCACATTCAAAACCAGCGACGTAACCGATGTGCCGGGTGAACGGGAAATATAAATGTTTTCTTCTTTTTCAAAAAGTGTCAGATAGTCGGAGCTGACAGCCGAATCCAGAATATCCACATATCCTTTGAGGAAAGCAAAAATCGCCGTATTGGAATCAAGATAAAGCATCAGCTTAATTTTATCGACTTTATACAGCGGCCCTCCGTCCTCATCCGTCAGATGATAATTCGGATTGCGATCCAGTGTAATCAACTGACTGTTTGTCTCCTCCCGGTTCAAAATCCACGGCCCGCTCCCTACAGGGTTCTGATACTGTTCCAAAAATTCACCCTGGGGGTTTTTGTTGTTCAGCTGCTGCTGTTCACTGACCATCGGTTCCCAAATATGTTCCGGTAAAATCAGAATCGTGTTAAAAAGTGTTGTCACTGCTCCCAGCACTTTGTTTACCAGAAGATACATAACGGTATCCTCTTCCCCTTCTTCAATCGGAAAAGTACCGCTGTAATCCGGATGTCCTGCAGTAAACATTCCCTGCTTTACCAGTTCTCCCTTTGAAGACTCATGCAACAGATCTGCTGTCCAGGCCAATGCACCGGCATGATTGCTGAGTGCATTATCAGTCGCCACATCAAACGTATAATATACGTCTTCTACCGTAAGCTTTTCGCCGTCTGACCAGTAAATATTATCAAACAGCTCCAGCCTCACAACCATGTAGTCTTCTGATGTTCCACTGTAATATTCCTCTACTGCCTGATAGTCAATGGCCCCGTCATACGTCCCGTCATCTGTTAGCGGCTTTCCCTCCAGATCCACATAACACCACTGCTTTGCTGTGAGAGCTTCAAACGTTCCCGTTTCATCATCATACGAAAACAGCGTATTATACAGCATGCTCGCTACCGTCGGTGCAATCCCGTCTCTCGAAAGCCATGGCATAAAAGAAGACGGAAATGAGGTTCCCACATAGCCTACATACAAACTGGAGGAATCATCGGTCTTTCGTGTATCAATAGAGGTACTGCAACCTGTCAGATTCACGATCAGCAGGCATATCACTGACAGCGCCGCTATTTTTCTTGTCATACGGAAACCGCAGTTTCCTGTACGGCAGCTTTTACGCTTCAACGCCTGTCACCTCTGAAACCGGATATGCCAGCTGTTTTCCAAATCCGTTTTTGGATGCAGAATTGTCATAAATTTCTTCAATCCGGAAAATGTAGGCCGGATAACTCAGCCATCTGGTCATATCTGGTGTATGATAGACGTCATGCTGCGCATTGATAAACTGCTGGTACAGTTCTCTCTTTCCTGAAATGTTCTCATCGTAAATTTCCACTTTTCCTTTTAATTTGTAGGAAATACCAGGCGGCTGATGAAAAATCAATGCAGCCTCCTTATTTACCTGATAATTGATCCATGTGTGTGACTTTGCCATCTCCAGACTGCCCAGCTTTGATAAATCTACTCTGTCATATGCATCTTCGCCATACATGTATTTGATCAGAAGTTCCATACCGCGCTGCCCGTATGTTTTATCCTCCGGATCATACGTTTTGATATGCGCAACATATGCCTCCAGCGTCTCTTCCAGATATTCATCCTTAGGCAGAAAGCCAACGCCTTTTATACTTGCATTCGGTCCTGCCGGCCCATAGGAAACAAATGCCGGTTCATGGGAACAGAAATTCAAAAACAATTGTTCTTTTGATCCCATTACGCCATTGTACATATCAATAACATGCTTTGCTCTTTTCTTAAAAGCCCAGTCAAAAAATCTCTGTGATGATTCCATAGGTTCCTCCCATTTCTGCTCTGTTTTCCTTTTCATCATTTATCTGCAACTACTGTGCACTCATATCTTGCCAGCCCCGCTGATTTACGCACCCGAAGCCCGTTAAAAGTAAGCTTTCCACCTTCACAGGAACATGTTCCGGCCGGCACGGTAGCTACCTGTTTCAATCCACGCACAGATGTCTCCGGATGATCCGGATACTGTTTGATATAACCGTTAGCCGTATTAATTGACAGAATTCCTGTCTCTGTAAAATCCGCCGCCGTTGCTTCGTAGCTTCCGTCTGCATACACCTTTACCTTCACATCAAAGGTTTCATTCTCTCCCGTCACCTCTCCGTTTCCGGAAAGCTCTGCGATCACAGACGGTTCCTCTATCCTTGTAAACTCCAGTTTTTCTCTCTCCTGCGCGTTTGTATCAGGATACACGGACACCTGTAATGTTTCAGCATCTACGACATCGCAGGAAATCCGGGAACCACCGTCCGGCTCCAGGGCCAGCTGCGTGGTGTTAACACCGTACGTTCCTGTTTCATACCAGAAACACATCTGACCATCCTGCTCATAGCGGATCATATGCATATAGCTGTCGTCTTCGTAGAAAGCAACCGTATGCAGATACGTCACACCGTCTTCTGCCATATCCGCCGCTTCATAGCTTCCGACCTGAAACTCTGATTCCGTATCCGGCGCATCATAATCTTCCGGAATAACAACCGCAATCAACTGCGCATCTGGATTATCGTCCGAAGTCGTCGTAGCCTTTGCAGAACCGTAGTAAATATAATCACAGCCGGTAAAATCAAGGCTTCCATCCTCCGTCACAACAAAACTGCTCGTCAAACCGTCAGATACTGATTTTTCTTCTCCGTTAACGGTCTCATACACCATAATGTACTCGTCTTCGGACTCCTGAAACGTTCCTGAACTCTTATTTGTGGCAAAATCAACCGTATTGGAAAACAGGAAATTTCCATCTTCTTCCAGACGGAGATAAATAGTCAGATTCATTCCAAGCTCCGTCAGATCAACATAATAATCATTGGCAACCTCTTTCGTATCCGTTGCTTTTTTCTCTTCTGACTGTCCGCAGCCTGTCATACCCAAAACCAGAACTGCCGCCATCAGACCTCCCAAATATCTGCCAGCTGATTTTCCCATCTCTATTTCTCCGTATCTTCCTCTGTTTTCTCAGTACTTTCTTCTTCCGTATCCTCTTCTTCCACTTTTACAAGCTCCATCTCTGTAGCGGCACCGCCTGTCGGGAGCTTGCCCGTGAGACATCCCTTCTCATCTGAAATGAGAAACACAGCCGTATACTCACCCAAAACATCATCTGTAAAAGTAATCTCCGTGCCTGCCATCACATAAGTTCCTTCTGCCTCCAGAGCCGGCATCTCTCCGCCGCCATTTAACGCAACCTCCATCGGCGCCCTGTAGTAAGAATAAGTGCCATCCTCCTTCAATACAATATCAACAGCAACATCACATCCCATTGCTTCAATTTTTTTCACACCGGAGTATGTGCCAAACAGATCATAAACTGCCACATCCATACTTGCCGAGACAGTCTCATCCGCTGCAGAAGTTGCAATTATTGTCGTAACTCCATATCCAGTCGCTGTAATCACACCTTCTCCGGAAACCTCTGCAACCGAATCATCATACGTAGAAAAAATAATCTCTTCATTTGCATCATCCCCTGAAATTTCAAGAGCTGCCGCTGCGTCATATGTGCTCCCAAGCCCCGGAATCAAATGTGCCGCTTCCTCAAATTGAATACTTTCCGGTACCTTTCCCTGTGCGCCTGCAGCCGCCGGGACGCCCAGTACGCAAAGTGTTGCCATTCCTGTCACAAAAAGTTTTTTCCGATTCATCTTCTTTTCCTCCTCTTATTGATAAATCCTTTTCTATCTGTATTTCGGATTTTACACTCCCGTTATAAATCCAAAGATACTGTTAAAGTTATTCCTTACTGACTGTGATTCTGTGCTTTTTACAATCCCAGCCGGAATTACCAGCGTATAATCGCAATTGCTTTCCAGCGCTTCATCAAACACAATGCGCATCTCTCTTCCATCTGTCGCAACATGGTATTCGTTCAACAGCTGGTTTCCTGACGCAACTATAATCTTTGAAAACAAATCTTCATCAACCGCTGCAATCATGCGGTCGAATGTCACGGTAATCTCTTGCGTATCCGCCGGAATCGTCACAATCTCGCTCTCCCGGCAGGGAACAATTACCGGCTCCGGCGTGACGCTTTCAATCGATAGACTATTCGTCCGTTCTTCATAGCTCAGTCTGATTACGGCCTCTCCCGTTTCCGATATTGATGCAACCGTAATCGCCAGGCCATTATAAACCGTTGCATTTCCATAGGCATCGTATCCGTTCGTATTCGGATAAGTCTCCGGTGTAATCTGATCTCCTGCCAGATAGTAATCCTTCGGATCATAAGAAATTTTGTTGCCTGAACCCATCGTAAGATAATTCAATATTTCATCTTTTCCATCCGCTTCAAGAGCACTGATGAACTTCGTACTCGTATAAGAGTTATCATATTTGAATCCAAATGCATTCCAGTTTCCTTCCAATTCTCCTTCATCTAAAGAAGCGTCATATGAAGAACTCTCACAACAGGCTCCTTAAGTCGTGTCAGCTCTCCTGCATTCATCGTTGGGCTGACGACCTCAATCACCAACAATTCTGTAAACAGCGAATCCGAATCCTTTAATTTTACAAAGATCGCGTCTCCTCTCTCATTTGACGGCCGAAGCGTGTAAACGTGCTCCGCCTCGTTTAGCGAAGCAATATCCAGATATTCGATTACTTCCGGATCAACCCATCCTAACAGCCATTTGCTAAATGCATTATGATCCGCTGTGTTGGAATCCATCATATCCATTCCACCAAGTCCGCCTTCTAAGGCTCCTCCGGTATATGCGTTCCCGTATCTGGTTCTCTCTTTCGTATCATAACTGTAATAATCATTTAATCCGAGCAAATGTCCTGTCTCGTGCGTCAGAGAATTGACATTGCATACAAGCGGCGGCACCGATGACCAGACTGTCGTTCCCGGCACGAAAATGTACCCTGTCACTTTTGCATCCCATTCTTGCGGAGAATTCATCCAGGAGGACCGGTATGCGCAGGACCACATCCCCGTATCGTTGTCCATGTTTCCTGCCCAGAGGACATAAAGAGAATCAATAACACCGTCCTTATCTGCATCATATTCCGTCAGATTCAGTCCCTCTTCCTGAATAAAATAATTCAGCACTTCTTCCATGATCTCTTTATCCGATTCGTACTTGCCTCGCTCTTTTTTCATGCGGTACCAGTCCAGCACGGTCCCATCAATCGTCAGATTTCCATAGGAAGACCTGTAATAATATGCACTGAGCGAAGTTCTGTTTGACAGTCCAAATAATGCCTCTTCGATTCCTTCTGCCGTAATAAACCGCGGCCTCTTGTAATCCGGAAAATCAATTAAAAGTACCAACGGCCTTGCAGTTCCAAGAGACGGCATGCTCTGCTGTAGCATCACGGTTCCATTTTCAAATGCACGCACAACAGGCGCCTCTTTTCCACTGACATCCTGCGGCTCATACACCACTGTATCTTCCTGTTCCCGTTCGACCTTTTCAATAAACTCCAGTGTAGTCCCTGCCGTCCAGTACACTCCATACCCGCTTGCCGGATCAATATTCCCGCTTCTCGGAAGCAGATACGTCGACGCCGGGAATTACAAACACGTCTGCATCATAAAGAGAAAGTGTGTAAGTCCCCATTGCATGCTCTGCATCATATGAAACCGGAGCATCCGTATAGGTAAACACAATGTCCTCTGCCGTATCCTTCCCCCGATTCAAGCTCATCGTAAATAAACGTCCGACCATTCAAAACGTCCGGGAGTATTTGCATTTCAGCTGCCCTTACTTTCTGATCCATCCCCCACATGCAGCACATACCGGTCACCATAGCCATTCCTATCAAGAATTTTTTCATATCGAAATGTCTCCCTTTCTCTTCTCGAAATGCGCTGAAAATCTATTGACTCATTTTCGTTATCGGTAAATAGTTTAGAGTTATTCTATGCTAATATATATTAGTCTTCACTAACTCATAACAAATTATAAATCGGCATTTCTGCCGATTTTTCTTTAAATCATTATATATGAATGGAAACTTTCAGCCGCAGCCCGCAAACAGTTAGTTTTATCTAACGCCTTTTTATACTATCACACTAATTTTACATCGTCAAGTAAAACCTGATACCAAGAACTTACCCTTTAAAAATAATGGAGCCTTTGGGTAATTCCCAAAAGCTCTTGATTCAACATTTTCAGCCTTACATCTTTCCGTTTCAAATTCCAAGTTTCTTTGTTTGATTTAACAGAATGTCACTCTGATTGGGGTACGCATTCCAGTATTTACCCACGAAAGCACTATTTCCATTCCTGAGTGCTCTTCCCTGTAATGGCAGTGCTATCAGATTTCCGTTCCTGCTTGCCGTGGGATGGATAACATTCTGTCATTCCATCGATTATTCACAGAGAAAAATACCCACCGTTTGCCCATCTCTTTGCATATACATCGGTTCTTCCCCAGAACATTGCAAATACTGGTTGGCTAAATCTTTCAAAATGTCTTTATTCAGAATACGTTCATCCTAATACAGATCATATTCTTCTATAACTTTCAATTTTTTCACTAAATGCATTTTCTGTCTCATACGAAATATTTGCTTCTTCCAGTTGTTCTTTTAATCTCTTATTTTTCATCCTGAAGGATCCATACTAATTTTCGAAGCGAAACCAGATTATATGCTTCTGTATTCATGATAACAGCATTCCTTATGTATAGGTCAGAATGATTGTCTATAATCCACGCCTTACAAACGATTTATATTTCTTTGTAAAATAGAAAATTTTTACTCCAACATACTCTTCACGTTCTTCTTTACTAGAGAGAGTCTCCATCAGTTTTTTCAACGTAATTGAATTGCACTTTCCCTCTCTATTCAACTTATCCATCATAAGTTTTGCTCTTTCATAGGTATCTCTTCTGCCTTTTAATACTTCAGTGGCAGTATCTCTGATGGTTCCATCTGCCTTTCTTATACCATTCAAATGCAATGTCTCATTGATATCCGTTTCCATATCTTTGTCAAACGGATTTGTATGGATTGTTCCGTCTGGCTTATATGCGATTTTATCCATTTGTACTTTGTTAAGCGGACTCAAAAATAACTCGTTTTCTTTCTTGTATGCATCACAACAAAGAACCTTTCCCTGCTGCCCCGTTGCTTTCTCTCCTCCATCACATACACCAAGCATGTTGCTGTAGTTAATGGCATTTTCCTTGTCCTTACTGAGCGGCACCAAATGCTCCACTCTGGAATGATTGTCGTCTTTTATTCGTTTCATACAATAAGCACATAATCCATGCTGCTCGTGAATGAGAATACGCTTCACTTCATCCTTCGGGAAATCATTATTAAAAATATTTCTGATAGCTGTAGTATTACCTTCCTCGATTGCTTTCCAGGCTTCACTCTTTCTAATCCCGATAATACGCTCCTTTACAGAAGACGATAGTCCTTCCTTTTCTATAAAAATCATACGTATACCTCCGTCAGATTAAAGATTACTGATCAGCTTTGCATCATCAATAATCCCTGCAACTCTCTTATATTCCGTATTATCCTCACCTAAAACAGCTTTAAGTTTTCCTAATGCTTCATCTGCTTTATCAAAATCGTCATCTTCAAGTGCCGCATCAACCGCATCCATATGAATCTTAATATTCTTAGGCCTTGATACGCTTTCCTGTCTGAACAGCAGCACATCCTCTACCGGATATCCATAGCTATCTGGAAGATAGGTCGCAGTCTTCTTATCATCAAGGAAAATTAAATTCGCGTTTTTGGCAGATGAAATCACAATTGGCGAATGTGTCGCTATAATAAACTGTACATTAGGAAACGATGCATTTAATGCTTTGATGATATTCCACTGCCACTTTGGGTGAAGGTGCATGTCAACTTCATCAATAAGAACGATTCCTTTAACTTCCGAAAGATTACTAAGATCAGGATTTATAAGTGCCACTCTGTATGCCAGATCCATCATCATCCATAATAAAGATTGATATCCCGCACTCAGCTTAGAGATCGCCATTTCTACTTTGTCATCCCTATAAACCAGTTCTTTGAACTGACCTGAGTAATAAATTTCCGGCATATTTTCAAGTTCATTTATTTCTTTCATAAAAACAGCAATTATTTTCTTAAAAGTTTCATATTCACAAATTTTTCTGCCCTTATTGACTGTAGCAATTTCCTGGTTCATACACCATTGCTGGATTGCTTTTACATCCATAGAAAAATCCAGGCAGCCAATGTATCCGCATCGTCTGTCATCCAGTTTTTTCTTCAATTCATTTCCAAAGTCTCCACGTCTTACTTTCCATACTCTAGCCGCACTCTGGTAACTGAGAAGCGGCAGTGAAGTACCTGGTTTATTTGTAAGCTTTTTCATCCACGCACATACTTTACGGTCATCAGTTTTTGTATGTGTAGAGGATATTTGCTCCTTAATACGGTTCCAGGTGTAATCATCTGAATCTGTTTTTAGACTGCATCCTACCGAAACAGGCTCACAATAAGAAACCATTTGAGAATTATCGCCCACCCGGTTTACAACAATATGAACGTCTTCTTTGGGTATATTTTTTGCGCTGACTCCTTGTACATTTACAAAGAGTCCGCTAAGAGCAATCGCAATACCATCCAGCACAGAAGTTTTTCCAGTACCATTATCACCTATCAGAAGGTTGGTTCCCGGCTGGAGATCGATTTCGATTTCTTCGATCGCCTTATAATTCTTTAAACTAACCTTTTCTAAAAACATTTTCCATCATCTCCTTCTTATATGTTTTCCAGAATATTTCATGGATATGTCCCTTATAATATACTTTTCAACCATATCTTACCTTTCTTTTTCTTCCTCTGCATCGGGTATCACTTCCATAATGTCACCAATATCGCATTTCAACACTTCACAGATACGCACCAATACATCCAGAGATACATTCTCGTCTCTGCCCATCTTAGCCATTGTATTAGGACTCATGCTGACTGCATGACGCAAAGCATTCTTATTCATTTTCTTGTCAATTAACATTTTCCAAAGCTTGTTATAATTTACTTTCATACATCTACCTCTTATGTAACTACAAGTTTATTCTTTTAACTTGTTCTTCTCCATTATCTGCATTGTTTCCAAGTACAGAACACTGCTTACAGCATAGCATAAGAGTCTCAATACATCAATAATTTATGTTCACAAGATTATAACTTTATTACATTCTTATTTTAAATAATGATATACTAGGTTAACCCGAGAGGTTTCCGAAAGACTCATTTTTCGGAAGTTTCAGGAGTAAAATATTAGAATAGCAATCCTATATTATTTCCGCACCCCCCTAAAAAGCAGGACAACTTGTTATTCCTTCGAAAATATCCGTATCCGATTTTCTTGATCTATGGATTAAAAAAGACTGGTAAATACAGTTATTCACACCGCTTTTACCAGTCTTTTTAGTTTCAATGCTGTTGCTGATAAGAGGCATTCCTCTGTCGCTTTCTGAAGGCCTCTTTTCTGTCATCTTATTCAGTTTATGTTCTCGTTTTAAAACTGCAAATGTTCCTTGTGCCCATATGGGGTGTACAAGTAGTGTACAAATAGTGTAGGAGTAGCCTGTATTTCCATACTTTTGGCTACTCCCACTCACTTTAAAAATCCCTTATTTTACGGCATTTTTTAGAACTTGCCTTCCTTAGCTGCTTCCTCGATCGAAACGGCTACTGCAACCGTCATACCTACCATCGGATTGTTACCTGCACCGATCAGACCCATCATCTCTACGTGAGCCGGTACGGAGGAAGAACCTGCGAACTGTGCATCAGAGTGCATACGTCCCAGAGTATCTGTCATACCGTAGGAAGCCGGTCCTGCTGCCATGTTATCCGGATGAAGCGTACGTCCTGTACCACCGCCGGATGCTACGGAGAAATATTTCTTGCCCTTCTCGTTGCATTCCTTCTTGTATGTACCTGCAACCGGATGCTGGAAACGTGTCGGGTTGGTGGAGTTACCTGTAATGGAAACGTCTACGCCCTCTTTCCACATGATTGCTACACCTTCCGGGACGCTGTTTGCGCCGTAGCAGTTAACCTTTGCACGAAGTCCCTCAGAATATGACTTGCGGGATACTTCTTTTACTTCGTTTGTATACGGATCATACTCTGTCTCAACAAAAGTGAAGCCGTTAATTCTTGCGATGATCTGTGCAGCATCTTTTCCAAGACCGTTCAGGATAACGCGCAGCGGTTTCTGACGAACCTTGTTTGCTTTCTCTGCGATACCGATAGCACCCTCTGCTGCTGCGAAAGACTCATGGCCTGCCAGGAATGCGAAACACTCTGTTTCTTCTTCCAGAAGCATCTTGCCAAGATTTCCATGTCCAAGACCAACCTTACGTGTATCAGCTACAGAACCCGGAATACAGAATGCCTGAAGTCCCTCGCCGATTGCCGCTGCTGCGTCTGCTGCTCTCTTGCAGCCTTTTTTAATCGCAATTGCTGCGCCTACCGTGTATGCCCAGCATGCATTCTCGAAACAGATCGGCTGAATGCCCTTGATCTGATTGTAAACATCAAGACCAGCGTCTTTTGTGATCTTCTCTGCTTCTTCAATGGAAGCAATGCCATAACTATTCAAAACAGAATTGATTTTGTCAATTCTTCTCTCGTATGATTCAAATAAAGCCATTTTTCATTACCTCCCTAATTACTCTTTTCTCGGATCAATAATCTTCACTGCGTCAGCAACACGGCCGTACTGTCCTTTGGCCTTTTCCCATGCGGTATTCGGGTCGTCGCCTTTTTTGATGAAATCTGTCATCTTTCCAAGGCTTACGAACTGATAGCCAATGATCTGATCATCCGCATCGAGAGCAATACCGGTAACGTATCCTTCTGCCATTTCCAGATAACGCGGACCTTTTTTCAATGTACCGTACATCGTACCAACCTGGGAACGAAGTCCCTTTCCAAGATCCTCAAGACCAGCTCCAACCGGAAGCCCATCCTCAGAAAATGCGGACTGGCTGCGGCCATAAACGATCTGAAGGAAAAGCTCTCTCATAGCTGTATTGATTGCATCACATACAAGGTCTGTATTCAGCGCTTCCATGACCGTCAGACCCGGCAGAATCTCTGATGCCATAGCTGCAGAATGCGTCATACCAGAGCAGCCGATTGTCTCAACAAGAGCCTCCTGGATGATACCTTCCTTAACGTTCAGGGTCAGTTTACAGGCTCCCTGCTGCGGAGCACACCAGCCCACACCGTGTGTCAGACCGGAAATATCCTTAACTTCCTTCACCTGTACCCATTTTGCCTCTTCCGGAATCGGAGCAGCGCCATGATGAACGCCCTGTGCAACCGGGCACATTTCTTCTACTTCGCGTGAATAAATCATTATAATACTCCTTTCAGTTGTAAAATATGTAATTGCCCAGTGCCAGCTGGACAACTGCGAATTATTTTTCGCCTTATTCTCTCACAAAATACTATAGAAGTCAATTCCTGAAAATACGCATGTTTACAGAAAAGGTCATGATTCGAGATGCCTTCTAATTCTAAAATATTACCTTCACTGCGAATAAAATTTCCGTACTTGATCTATACTTTAATTGGGGTGATAAAATGAATCAGTTAAAATCATATACCATTATTGGAACAATCTTTGTTATTATACTCGGAACACTCTCTCATTTTTTCTTTGAGTGGTCAGATCATAACTTTATAGTTGGATTGTTTACTCCTGTCAATGAATCCACCTGGGAACACATGAAGCTTGTTTTCTTTCCAATGCTTCTATATTTTCTCGTCATAATTCCAAACCTTAAAAGAGCCTACCCTTGTATTTCTTCTGCATCTCTGTCTGGTATCTTATTGGGCACGCTGTTAATACCGGTTATTTTCTACACGTATACCGGGATACTTGGACAAAATTTTCTTGTTCTGGATATCATCACTTTCGTATTAAGCGTTGTGATCGCATTCTATGCCGTATACCGACTTGCTATATCTTGCAGAGCACAAAATTATTCGCTTCTTTTATGTGCCGCTGTGTTCTTTCTTATGATATGCTTTCTTATATTTACATATGATCCTCCGGAAATTAGTCTGTTTGCTGATCCTACTGCTATTTCCAAATGAGGCTACAGTCCTATGATGGCCAATATGCTCTTTTGTAATGTTAATAAAAAGGCGGCCGCCTGGCCGCCCTATCGTTTTTGATTGATTGGTGTCGTTCCCTCTTTCCGGACATTATGTGTCTGGTTCTGGTTCTCCACCTTGACTTTCTGCGTGATACTGTTGAATTTTTCGTTTGATTTTTTCTGTTGCTGCTTTTCCAATTCTTTTTTGTCCATCACCATCACCTCAGTGATAGGATGCACGGTCCGGAAGAAATTTATTCTTCCTTTATTCGTTATATCCGTTCGGATTCATAGACTGCCATCTCCAGGAATCTTCACACATTTCTTCAATTCCATACTCTGCTTCCCAGCCAAGCTCTGCCTTCGCCTTTGCCGGATCTGCATAACAGGTCGCGATATCTCCCGCACGTCTCGGTTTCATCTCATACGGAAGTGTCTTTCCGCATGCCTTTTCAAACGCATGAAGCACCTGAAGTACACTGTAGCCGTTGCCGGTACCAAGGTTGTAAATACGTACCTCCGGCTGATCTTCAAACTTCTTCATCGCTTTTACATGGCCTTTTGCCAAATCTACCACATGGATGTAATCACGCACTCCGGTGCCGTCCGGTGTATCGTAATCGTCTCCAAACACGCCGAGCTTTTCCAGCTTGCCAACTGCCACCTGTGCAATATAAGGAACAAGGTTATTCGGTATTCCTTTCGGATCTTCGCCAATGATGCCTGCCTTATGGGCTCCGATCGGATTAAAATAACGAAGCAGCACTACATTCCATTCAGGGTCAGACACATGCAGGTCTGTCAGAATCTGCTCCAGCATGCCTTTCGTCTGTCCATAAGGATTCGTAATCTGACCTTTCGGACAATCCTCCGTGATTGGCACAAAGGCCGGATCTCCATAAACAGTTGCTGAGGAACTGAAAATAATATTTTTTACTCCATGGTTCCTCATAACATCACAGAGATTCAGGGTACCTGTAATGTTATTGTGATAATACTCCAGAGGTTTGCGGACCGACTCGCCTACTGCCTTGTAGCCTGCAAAATGAATCACAGAATCAATCGTTTCTTTTTCAAAAATCTCATTCATTGCTTCCCGGTCCAGCATGTCTACATTGTAGAATGTAACCTTTTTCCCGGTGATCTGCTCCACGCGTTCCAGAGCCTTTTCGTTGGAATTGTAGAGATTGTCCATAACTACAACTTCATAGCCGTTATTCAAAAGTTCCACACACGTATGGCTGCCGATATAACCAGCTCCGCCAGTAACCAATACTGCCATAATATAACCTCCTGCGATCTGACTTTTCCATAGCTTCCCATTCATTATACTTCAAAAAAATGATTTGTAAAGAAATACCTTTTTCTTTACATAAAAATTGCTGCGTGATAAACTTGCCTGTAGAAAACCGTTTTATAACAGTCTCATCCAAAGGAGCCATTTATGAAACATTCGTTTTTCCGTATCATTTTATCCATAAAAGAACATTCCAAACTGTGTATTTCCGGCAACTTTTCTTTTAAAATTTATCTCGCTGTCAGTGGGCTGCTTTTCTATTTTGCATGCGCTTACTTTACCGATACGGCTTTCGCCCAAACGTCTGCATCCATTTCAGACACCGGATTTTATTTCGATACGGTTGTGACAATACGGCTCGACGGAACACAGGACGAAACAATCCTTGAAGAAGCCTTTGCACAAATGGCCCGATATGAAGCAATTCTCTCGCGCACCTGTGAGGGAAGCGATGTCTGGAATATCAACCACAGTGGTGGTCAAACTGTGGAAGTTCATGATGAAACGGCAGAACTCCTTGCGCTGGCACTCGACTATGCCGCTTTGTCTGACAGCGCTTTTGATATCACAATTGCTCCGTATATTGACCTCTGGGATTTTCAGAATAATCCTGGAAATGTCCCATCCCACGATATGATTGCGCAGGCCGGCAAACATATCGGTATCTCTGGATTACACTTAAACGGAACCACGGTAACTCTTGATGATCCTGATGCATCCATTGACCTCGGCGGCATCGCCAAAGGCTATATCGCAGACCGAATCAAAGAATTTCTGCTTGAAAAAGGAATTACCAGCGCTTTTATCAACCTGGGCGGCAATGTATTGACCATCGGCACCAAACCGGACGGACAGCTCTGGAACATCGGCATCCGCGATCCGTTCCTGACAGCTTCCGACATCATTTCAATTGTAAAAATTGACGATCAGTCAGTGGTAACTTCTGGTACCTACGAACGATTTTTCGAAAAAAATGGTACTGTTTACCATCATATTCTCGATCCACATACGGGATATCCTGTCCAAAACGGCCTGAAAAGTGTCACAATCCTGTCCGATTCTTCTGCTGACGCCGACGCGCTGAGCACCACCTGTTTCGTTCTGGGCCTCGACAAAGGCATGGAACTGATTGAGTCTCTCGACTATGCAGAAGCAATGTTTCTTACAGAAGAAAAAGAAATCCATTATTCCAGCGGATTTCCACAAAACAAAAATTAAAAAGGAACCGAAATTTAATGATTATTATTACAGAAAACATTGATCATTTTGCTACTTACCATGAATTTCTGGGCTACTCTCCAAAGAGCAGCCTCTTTTTTGATATTGAAACAACCGGATTTTCTCCTCAATCCTCTTTCTTATTTCTGATCGGAATGCTGTATCAGGAAAATGACTGCTGGAAACTGACGCAGCTTCTGGCAGAAGAACCGGAAGATGAATGCCTGCTGCTTCGTATCTTTCTGGAAACAGCCGACAGATATGAGACTCTGATTCATTTTAACGGCAGCACCTTTGATCTTCCCTATCTCATCAAAAAAGCGCAAATCCTGCATCTGCCTCATTCCCTTGAGCACCTCCGTTCTCTTGACCTGTACCGCATCTTCCGGCCTCTCGGTAAGCTGCTGTCACTCGAAAACATGAAGCAGCAAACCCTGGAGACTTTCCTTGGCTGGAAACGCACCGATCAGCTGACCGGAAAGGACATGATATGCCTGTTTCGCCAATATACCGACAGCCGACGTAACAGCGACAATCCACGGTCTGACTCTGCACGCCTGCAAACGCTTCTGCTCTTACACAACCACGATGATATGCTCGGAATGACAAAGCTTACCTGCATGGCTGCTTATCTTGCGCTTCGGGACGGAAACATTTCATCAGTCACCTTCTGCGGCTTCCGGGAAACGATCAGGCTTTGCCTTACCTTCACTCTGTCAACTGCTGTCCCCATCCCTTTTTCTCTCAGTGGACAAAAAAGCGCACCTGATCGTCTTTCTGCCACATCCTTTTATTCTGATTATGCCCTGACCGTGGAAGGCGCGCACGGTACCCTGTCCCTTCCCGTTTATCAGGGAACCCTGTTTCATTTCTTTTCAGATTATAAAAATTATTATTATCTGCCATACGAAGATCAGGCGATCCACAAAAGCGTCGCTTCTTTTGTGGACAAAACCTGCCGCATACCAGCCAAGGCTTCAAATTGTTACATAAAAAAAAGCGGTACCTTTCTCCCGCAACCAGAAGAAATCGTATCCCCCATTTTCAAACGTTCTTATGAAGAAAATCAACTGTATTTTATCTGCAATGAATCATTTATCGAACATACCCCCCTGCAGAAAACATATCTTTCTGCAGTTCTCCGAATACTGCTTGCTTGAATATGTCAAAGCAGCAGAAACGAGTTTTCCGGACAACAGCCGTCAAAGGAACGATTTTACTATTATCCCTGCTCTTCCCGATATCTGGAAGGCGTTTTCCCCGTTTTTTTCTTAAACAGGCGGCTGAAATAATGCACATCTGTGATTCCCACCTGCTTTGCGATTATTTTTACCGGATTCCGTGTTGTCAACAGCAACTCCGCTGCACATTTCATCCGCTGATCCGTCACATAATCCGTTATCGTCATTCCTGTCTCCCTCCGAAACAAATGAGACAAATACGATGGATTGACATTCAAACTGTCCGAAAAATACTGTAACGTCAGCCCTTCGCTCAAATCCATATCCACTTTCTGAATAATTTTTTGCACTAATGGAGAATACCCGTAAATGGCTCGCAGTGAGTTCAATTCACACAACCGCGTCAAAGTCTCCTCCGCTATCCTTTTGCAATCCTCCACACACACCGCAAAATACAGCTGTTGCGTAAAGTCTGAATATATATCATCCAACTGTAAATCTATCACATGAAGCCTGCGAAATTCCTGAAATATAACAGCCATAAACCGAATCAGATCATACTTCCAATCTGTCAGTCTGTCCTCCAGCCTGCCTGGTTCCCCCAACGTATTTCTCAAGTGAAGCGTCTGAAGTACCTGATGCAGGTTTCCTTTCCGGATGCCCTGTAAAATCTTCTCTTCCAGTTCATATCGTTTCATCACATTTTCCATGTAACGCTCCGTTCCCACACCTATAACCAGCAGTCATAATATTTAAAATTTCGATTTTCCTGTTCCGGATATCTATAAAATCAATAGAAGTAACCATATCATTCCGTACTTCTTTTGTCAATCCTGTTATTAGCGAATATTACCAGAATTCTCTTTGCATCTTTTCTATTTTTCTCTCATAATCATTGTATATTTTTCTCAAATAAACAAATATTATCCACTAAATACCAAAAATTATCTGGCGAAAAAAAAAACAAACTCTGCTATTCTAAAGAGAGTTTATTGTGTATTTTGCCTAACTTTTAACAATCTAGCATCTGGCAACCGACGATTTACACGAATGGCATCGCCTTTTCGGTAAACATTCACGAAAAGCCAGGAAACGGAAAGGAAAAGAAAAATGGGAAAGGAAACAATATCGCAAACAACCTTCCTGAAAGGACTGACAACAGGGGCCATCATTGCGGCAAGTCTCGGAATCCTGAGCATTGGAGACTATACTACGAATAACATCCAGCTAAAAGAAAACAATCCTTCTGGTGATGCTGCCCAGGTAACAGCTTCTGTCAACTCAACAGATTCCAGTAATATCAAAATAGAAACATTTCCCACTCCTGAAATAGAAATTATCAATGAAACAGAATCAGAAATGGAAACGGAAACGAATACCGAACCTGAGCCACAATCAGAAACCGAATCGGAATCTTCAACCAAATCCGGCAGAAATTCCGATTCGACCACTGCAAAATTTGAACCTGGCACCTATCGTGCTTCCGCTTCCGGTATTTCCAGTGATATTACCGTGTCAACTATTTTTAGTGAAAACAAAATTATCAAAATTTCGACGGACGTTTCAGGCGAAACATCCAGAATCGGTGCAGAATCCGGTGAAGTTCTGATCCGGAAAGCACTTGCTGCCCAATCAGCCGAATTTGACGGCATTTCCGGCGCGACCATTACCTCTGATGCGTTCAAAGAAGCACTCAATGATTGCATCACGCAGGCACAGGAGCGAAAAGCAAAAACGCAAAACCAAACTGAGTTCAAGAGCGTATTTGAAAATAAAATAGTATTCAAAACGAAACCCAAAACGAAATCCGAAACTGAGTCAGAGAATGAATCTGAAATAGAATCCGGCTCTATTGCCAGGATAAGGAGGTAGCATATGAAGCTTAAAACATTTCGGGGTGGCATTCATCCTCCCGAACACAAAACCCTTTCGCTTGGAAAGGCAGTCACAACATTTTTCCCAAAAGGCGATCTCGTATTCCCGATCAATCAGCACATCGGGAAACCTGCAAAGCCGGTTGTGTCCAAGGGAGATTTTGTACTTGCCGGACAGATTATCGCTGAAGCGGATGGTTTTGTATCTGCAAATATTATCAGTTCCTGCTCTGGAAAAGTAAAAGCCATTGAAGAGCGCCGCACCGCTTCCGGAGCAAGGGCTACCTGCATTGTCATCCAAAATGACAGACAGTACAGTCAGATCCCTGGTATCGGAAGAACTCCGCAAAATGGCACACTTTCCAGTAAAGATATCCTCGATGCTGTTAAGGCAGCAGGGATCATCGGTCTTGGAGGAGCTGGTTTTCCAACTCACGTAAAACTCTCCTGCAAAAATCCGGAGGCAATTGATTATGTCATCGCCAACGGATCGGAATGCGAACCTTATATCACCTGCGACGACCTTCTGATGCAAAATGAAAACCGTGGCATTCTCGAAGGTCTTCGAATTGTACTTCAGCTCTTCCCCAATGCAAGAGGTGTAATCGCTGTTGAAAACAACAAGCCTGAAGCCATCCGTTCCATGGAAGCCGTCTGTGCCGGAGAAAAACTGATTTCGGTACAGCCGGTTATGGCAAAATATCCGCAGGGCGGGGAACGGAATCTGATTTCTGTTATCACCGGACGTGATCTGCATTTCGGCCAGCTTCCTGCGGACGTGGGCTGCATCGTATGCAATGTCGCTACTTTAAATGCCATCTATCATGCAGTACACAAATCCGAGCCCCTGATCGAGCGTTATTTTACGGTATCTGGAAATGCCGTTGCTGCCCCAAGAACAATGAAAGTCCGGATCGGTACTTCCTGTGAAGAGCTTCTGGAAGCCGCCGGAGGCATAAAAAAAGACAGTCACGTAAAAAAAGCATTATTCGGCGGTCCGATGATGGGCGTTGCACTCACCACACTTCAGATTCCGGTATGCAAAAATAACAACGCGCTCACAGTGCTTGCCGATGATGAAGTAGAATTTGCACAGTCCCAGGAAACCGCATGTATCCGCTGCGGACGCTGCATGCGTGCCTGTCCCGTTCACCTGCTTCCTCAGGCAATGGCCGAAGCGGCACAGCGCCTTGACTATGAACAATACGAAAAACGACTTTACGGTCTGGATTGCATCGCCTGCGGTTCCTGTACATACGTATGTCCAGCGAAACGCCCTCTGATGCAGCTTTTCAAACAGACCAAAGCTGCTGTCATGGCAGCCAAAAGAAAGTGAGGGAGCTGACGAGATGAATGATAAATTACTGAATGTTTCTTCCGGTCCGCACATGCGCAGCAAACTGACAACAGGAATTGTAATGCTGGATGTCATGCTCGCGCTTATGCCCACAACACTTTTCGGTATTTACCGTTATGGACTGCATGCATTTCTCATCGTTGCCGTTTCTGTTTTCTCGGCAGTTATGACAGAATTTGTATTTGATTATATTGCAAAGAAGCCAAACACAATCAAGGACGGAAGCGCCGCTGTAACCGGTCTTTTACTGGCCCTCTCCCTCCCGCCCCACATTCCCCTTTACATCCCGGTCATCGGCAGTATGTTTGCTATTTTATTTGTAAAATGCTTCTTCGGAGGTCTCGGCAAAAACTTCATGAACCCGGCCGTTACTGCAAGATGCTTCCTTCTGCTTTCTTTCGGAAGTGTTATGACCGACTTTTCCGTGGACGGTATCTCCGGCGCCACCCCGCTGGCTGCCATGCGTTCCGGTGAAATGATTAACATATCACAGCTTTATCTCGGTTTCACAAACGGAGTGATCGGCGGTTCAGCGCTTGCACTTTTGATCGGCGGGCTGCTGCTGTGGTGTGCAGGCGGAATTACCATGGAAATCCCATTTTCCTGTGTGGCTGCCTTCACTGCTTTTATGGCTGTGTTTGGCGGACATGGCACTGACCCCTTGTTTTTACTGGCACACCTTTGCGGCGGCGGCGTTTTCATGGGAGCATTTTTTATGGCTACCGATCCCGTCACCAGTCCCCTCACCTCCCGTGGTCAAATACTCTACGGGGCTGTCATGGGAATTCTGGCCGCACTGTTTCGCGTATTTGGCACGGCTGCTGACTCCTTCAGCTACGCAATCCTCATTTCAAATATGCTCGTTCCATTTATTGACAAGCTTCCTGTTCCCAAACCGCTTGGGTACAAAAACGGCGAATACAAAGATAAACAGTTTCCGAAAGCTGCCGTCAATCTCACCGTAATCACTCTGATTTCCGGTCTGGCTCTGAGCAGCGTATACATGCTCACAAAAGACCGGATCGACAAACAAAAGGAAGCTGCAAACGCCGCCTCTTACCAGGAAGTATGCCCGTCTGCCACATCCTTTTTGCCAGAGGAAGACATGACTGCTGCAATCGAAGCATTAAACGGAGACGTTTTTGATACGAAATTTGGAAAAACATATATCAACAAAGCGATGGCCGGTTATTCGGACAACGGTTCGCTTGCAGGTTATGTCATCAGTGTCACAAGCGGTGATGGTTTTGAGGGCAATATCACACTCTCCGTAGGGATTGCGCCGGATGGCACCATAAACAGCATTGCCTTTACGGAACTGAACGAAACTGCCGGAATGGGAATGCTATGCGGCGAGGACGCCTTCAAGAACCAGTTTTCCGGCGTTAAAACCAGCGCCTTTACCCTGAACAAAACAGGCGGGTCCACTACGGACAAGGATATCGACACAGTATCAGGCGCCTCCACCTCTTCGGGTGCTGTCGTTAACGCAGTCAATGCTGCACTTGCCTTTTTTGCAGCAAACACACAGTAGGAGGACAGAATATGAATCAATATACAGAACGAATTTTTAACGGTATTATAAAAGAAAACCCGGCCATCATTCTGATGCTCGGAATGTGTCCGACGCTTGCTGTCACAACTTCTGCAATCAATGGCCTGGGAATGGGCCTTTCCACACTCGTGGTACTGATCTTTTCCAATCTGATCATATCCATGATGCGCAATATCATTCCGGATCAGGTACGCCTTCCGGCCTATATTGTTATCGTAGCCTCACTCGTTACCGTAGTCGATCTTGGCATGCAGGCATACGTACCGGATCTTTACCGCTCCCTCGGAATTTATATTCCCCTGATTGTTGTAAACTGTATCATCCTTGGCCGTGCCGAAGCTTACGCAAACAAAGTGACACCTGATCTTGCTGTTATGGACGGTGTCGGCATGGGATTTGGTTTTACGATTGCCCTCACGGTAATCGGCCTTGTCCGCGAATTTCTCGGAGCCTCAACCGTTTTCGGTATGGCGCTCCCACAATTTTGTAAACCGATTTCTATCTTTGTCAAAGCGCCCGGTGCTTTCCTCGTCATGGCAATCCTGGTTGCTGTACTGAACGCATGCAACATCAAAACAGCCGCGAACAAGAAAGTGGAAGGTTGTGACGGCTGCTGCACCTCATGTGCAAAATTCTGTGAAGACAAAACAAAGGAGGATACAGAGGCATGAATCCATCGTTTATCATGATTATCATTACCACTGCGCTGATCAATAACGTCGTGCTCAGCCAGTTTCTTGGTATCTGCTCCTTTCTGGGTGTTTCCAGGCAGATAAAAACATCTGCCAGTCTGGGCGGCGCCGTTATTTTCGTTATGACAATCTCTTCCGCTGTGACGAGCCTGCTCCATACTTACATTCTTGCACCGCTTCATCTGGATTATCTGAATACGATCGTGTTTATCCTGGTCATTGCCACGCTCGTTCAGATGGTAGAAATGTTCCTCAAAAAAACATCTCCGGCAATCTACCAGGCGCTCGGCATCTATCTGCCGCTGATTACTACCAACTGCGCCGTACTCGGTGTTGCTCTCACGAATGTGCAAAACGGTTACGGAATTGCCGAGAGTATCACAGCCGGTATCGGCACGGCAATCGGATATACCATCGCCATCGTCCTTCTGGCCGGAATCCGGGAACGGATCGACGAAGAAAGCATTCCTGCTCCATTTCGCGGTGCACCCGTTGTCCTTTTATCGGCAGCCCTTATGGCAATCGCTTTCATGGGGTTCGGTAATCTGTCACTTTAAAAAAGGAGGTACTTATGCAGCAAATTCTTATTGCTACCGGTTTGGTAGCCGCAATCGGCCTCCTGATGGGACTTCTCCTGATCTCGGTCGATAGAAAATTTAAGGTAGAAGTAGATAAAAAGGAAATCGCCGTACGTGAATATCTGCCGGGCAACAACTGTGGAGCCTGCGGTTTTGCCGGCTGTGATGCGCTTGCTGCCGCTATCGTAAAAGGGGAAGCGTCTGTATCCGGCTGTCCGGTAGGAGGCATTGCAGTTGCGGAAAAAATTGCAAATATTATAGGTGTGGAAACAGAAGAACCTCAAAAGATGACTGCCTTCGTCAAATGTTCCGGCGACTGCGGCCACGTGGAGCACCGGGCAAATTATGTAGGAATCCATGACTGTGCTTCTGCCGTTGCAAGCGGACTTTCGCCATGGTCCTGTGACTACGGCTGTCTGGGTTTTGGTACCTGTTCTGCTGTCTGTCCGTTTGGCGCTATTATGGTCAAAGATGGGGTTGCCTGTGTGGACAGCCAAAAATGCCGCGCCTGCGGCAAATGTATTGCGGCCTGCCCGAAACATCTGATTGAACTGATTCCTGATCAGGCCCCATACGCTGTCCGCTGCTCGAATCGTGATCGCGGCCCTGCCGTTAAACAGGTATGCACTGCCGGATGCATCGGATGCAGGATCTGTGAAAAGCAATGTGAAGCGTACGCTGTACATGTAAGTGATAACATTTCTCATATTGACTATGAAAAGTGTGTCGGATGCGGCGCATGTGCGGAAAACTGTCCGGTGAAAGTGATTGCTAAGCGCAGCTAATTTCTTGGGACTGATGAAAATATAGATCTAAAGCATGAAAACGGACGTGTCCGGGCAGCCGGGGCAAAAATGAGGTTCCAGCAAACAAGTCGCCTCTTATTTTGCCCCGGCTGCCCGGACACTGTTTTTTGAATAGCCTTCGAAGATTCACGCTCATTTGGTTTCAAACTCATTTGCTACGTCCGTCAGTAAATCCCGAATCGAAAGATGCTGCGGGCAAATTTTTTCGCATTTTCCACATTTGATACAGTCAGAGGCTTTTGGCTTGCTACCGCTGGTATGTATGTCATAATAATAGTCTGCGTTCCAGTCATGGTAAATCTGCTTCATATTCATGACGGCAAACAGATCGGGAATGGCGATCTGTTTCGGGCATCCTGCCACGCAATAACGACAGGACGTGCAGGGGATCAAATGCATAGAACGGAAGATTTCCTGTACTTTGTTCACTGCCTTCATTTCTTTTTCTGACAGAGGCTTAAAATCTTTCATGTAACTGATGTTATCCGTCATCTGTTCATAATTGCTCATTCCGGACAATACCATGTCAATTCCCTCAAAGCCCGCGGCAAAGCGGATGGCGTAGCTTGCAGGGCTGCCGCCTTGAAGGTCATCTAGAACGGTCTTTGCAACTTCCGGCAGATTTACCAGATTGCCGCCCTTGACCGGTTCCATGACAATTACCGGCTTCCCAAACTTCCGACAGACCTCATAGCATTTCCGGCTCTGCACGGCCGGATCGTCATAATCCACATAATTAAACTGAATCTGCACGACCTCCACCTGCGGATATTCTGTTAGAATCTGTTCCAGAACATCCGCCGTATCGTGGAAAGAAATACCTACATGCTTTATCTTACCTTCTTTTTTCAGTGCAAATGCAGTTTCATACGCTCTGCATTTTTTAAAAAATTCAAAATTCTTTGCCCCCTGTGAATGCATAAGGTAGTAATCAAAATATTCCACACCGCAGATCTTTAGCTGTTGCTCAAAAAAAGGTCTGATGTCTTCTTCTTTTTTGAAATAGACATCCGTAAGTTTATTGGTCAGGATATACTGATCTCTCTGATAGCGATCTGTGAGACAGGTTTTCAACGCCTGTTCACTTTTCCCGTCCAAATAGCCATGTGCTGTGTCAAAATAATTGAAACCGCTGTCCATAAAAGCATCAACCATTTTATTCGTTTCGTTTACATCTACCTCTCCGTTTATCATTGGCAGACGCATGTAGCCAAATCCAAAATTCTTTTTTACACCGTCCATCATATTTTTCTCCTCTGCATCGTGTTTTCAAAAGCATTGCTTCCCTATTTGTAAAATTGCATTCAAAAATATATTTATTTTACCATGAAAACTTCTCCTTTTCTACAAAAACTCATGTATATCAGCAAATCTTCTTCCGAAAGGATCTTGCAATTGGATACTGCAATTCCTGATAACTTTAAAAGTAATGATAGGTACTGCGTTTTTTGAACAGAAGCATAACTGTAACGGAAAGCGCCAGTACTTCAGATATGACAACTGCCATCCAGATTCCGTCTGCCTTAAAAAATACCGGAAGAACAAGAACTGATGCCAGCTGGAATACGAGTGTGCGCAAAAAGGAGATCAATGCAGACACGAGTCCATCGCCTAATGCTGTAAAGAACGCAGAACCGTATATATTCATTCCCATCACAGCAAAGGAAAGACTGTAAATTGCAAATCCGTGTCTTGTCAGTTCCATAAGTGCCACATCATATCCTACAAACACGTGTGCCAGCGGACTGGAAAGTCCCAATGCCAACAGCACCATTGCCACGCCGCATCCCACCATGAGAACATTGCTCTTGCTGAAAATGCCGCGAAGTTCCTGCTGATTACCTGCTCCGTAATGGAAACTGACAATCGGCGCAGTTCCAATAGAATACCCTACAAAAACAGCTACAAAGAAAAAGTTTACGTACATAATCACACCGTATGCGGCCACCCCATCCTCTCCTGTAAACCGCATCAGCTGATAATTATACAGAATATTCACAAGTGACATCGAAATATTGGTCATCAGCTCAGAAGAACCGTTCAGACTCGATTTCCACAGTATCCGTCCATAAAACACAGGCCTGATCAGATGCAGCAGACTGTCATTTTTGCGGATAAAATAAACAAGCGGAATCACTGCCCCTACTGCCTGGCTGATTCCGGTCGCAATACCCGCGCCTTCGATTCCCCACTGAAAAACTGCCACAAACAGATAGTCCAGCACTACATTTGTAAGCCCTGCCGCCACAGTGACCGCAAGTCCGAACGATGGTTTTTCCGCTGTCACAAGAAAGCTCTGAAAAATATTTTGCAAAATAAACATCGGCAGCGCTGCAAACAGAATACGGCCATAAATAACGCATGCATCCAGCATCGCGTCACGCGCCCCAAATGCCCTGGCTGCCAGAGGCACCGTCAAACCCCCGGCTACAGCAAGCAGGATGCCTCCTGCAATAGACGCATAGACCATCATTGAAAAGTATTCGTTTGCCCGTTCCTTTCTGCCTTCTCCAATCGTCTTCGCGACAACAGCGCTGCCCCCTGTTCCAAGCATAAAACCAAATGCTCCAGGCAACATTGCAAACGGCATAATAAGGTTTACCGCAGTGAACGCTTCCTTACCGGCAAACTGAGACACAAACAGTCCGTCAATCGCTCCGTAGATCGAAGTAAAAATCATCATCATAATCGACGGAAACACAAACCGAATCAGTCTCCCATATGTAAAATGGTCAGACAGTTGAACCCTTTTTTTCATACCTTGTTTCTTCCTCTCTTTCTTTCATCTTTTTTCTGTAAATTGTCACATATTCCTTAAGGAGCCGCAGAAATTCCCTTCCATCCCCATTTTTCATCTCCCCGAAAATGCTGTTCTCCATATCCATAACAGGAATAATCCGCTCCTGCACCAGCTGTTTTCCTCTATCCGTCAAGTGCAAAAGCTTATTCTTCCCGCCCCCCTTTTCCATAAAAATATACCCCTGTACCTCCAACTTTTTCAAAGAGGAATTCACCGTTGTTCTGCTCATATGATAATAATCGGCAATATCCTTTTGTAGACACCCATCTCCCATCTCGACCATGGCATAAAAAATGTCATAGGCACTGTTTGAGATTCCCGAGCGCAGCGCTGTCTCATAGTATAAATCCATCATTTCCTTAAACAGACTGTTAAACTCCTTCAGTTCCCGCCGCTCTTCGTATACCATACCAGTACGTCCTCCTCTTTTCAAAATGAAATTCAGCTGATACAAATGTTAACTGTTTCTGCACTCACACTTTAAAATATAATCCGATTTCGGATTTGCAACAGCAATTATAATCCGATTTCGGATTAATGTCAAGAACCTTCCTACGAAAAAATGGGCAAGAAGAAGTTTCCCTATACCGCAAAAAATGGCCAGAAACGAATCTCTCGTTTCTGACCATTTTAAACACGTTATACCACTCTATTCGGATACAATTTCTGTCATCTTTTCAACACATGTGTGCTGCCATGCCTCATTCCTGCTCATTTAGGAATTCTTTTTACTTTGCATAAATGATCTCGCCTGTTTCAGCATCGCGACTGTAGTTCTTCATGAAGTTCCATGCCAGTGTGCCGTAATCCGGATGCAGGCCGTGCGGCAGCAGTTCTGTGTAGTTCACGCAGATCATCGGAATGCCTGCCTCATTATTCAGATACCATGCCTTATTCTCATACTCATCATTCAGGATCGTTGTAACAATCTTGTCCGCTTTGAATCCAACAAACGGATATGCTTCGAAATCATAGTTCAATTCGCCCATCTCATTAAAAGCAGCAAATCTCTTGATGCAGTCCTGATATCCCTCTCCGATTGTTCCAGCAGCTTGATCAATTGCGCTCGGCAGGTCAAATTCAGAAGTAGTAAACATCATCGGCACATCGCATTCGTTAAATACAGCAGCTTCCTCCTCTGTCGGAAACGTAAAGCCCCCAAGGTGTGCCTGCTGCCATCGGAACTGCTGCAGCAAAGAGCTTCGGAGCACATTCCACGGACCATACAGTCGCTGCGCCGCCCATGGAATAGCCTGTTGCGTAAACGCGTTCCGGGTCAAGAGCCGGATAAGTATCGAGCATGTACTGTACCAGGGCCGGTAAAGATTCACCATTTACATCGAACGGGGATGGGCCCATCATGGAATTACCCGGCATATCGGTCGCATAACGCGGTGCAACGAGGGCAATTCTTTCTTTTCCTGCAATTGTAATCATTCCTAGCTCATCCACAGCCTGTACCGGGTCGTCTCCGCCTCCATGGTTGCAGAGAATCAGTGGAATACTGTGCTCCTTTGCTGTTCCATCCAGTACCTCTTCTGGCAGGAACTCATACCAGGTGGACAAATACTCGCCGTTTTCTGCTTTCATTGCTGAAAAACGATCCTCATAATGCTCTACCACATGAATGCCGTCTGCCGTAACGCCGTTCAGAACCGCATTGCGCTCTGTCAGTGTGTACGGAGCCTGATTCCAACTGTAGCCGCTGAATTCATTCGCTGCGACAAACAAGCCTGCTTTTACGACCGGCGTGCGCATTGCTTTTACAAACATAGAATAGTAAGCGTCTTTTACGTATTCTGCAAGTGTCTTTTCTCCATCCTTTGCAACCATAACGCGGCGTGTCGGGAAGGTCTGATTAAAATATACCATCTGATCTGCATTCTCCTCAGAAGCATATGCTCCATTGGCCTGCTGGAATTTCTCAAATACTTCATCCGGGCTGTTTACTAGATATACCGGAACCTCGCCTGCCACATCAATTGCCTTGTTCATGGACGGATTCACCAGCAGCATACCGCCCGCGCGGCTCACATAATCGAGCGTGCCAGAAACGTAATCACAGAGGAAATCTGCTCCTCCGTCAATTCCGATCAAATACCGGTAGGTCAGACCTCCGAAATACGTATTGTCCGCATAGTAGGTTGCGTTTCCATCTGCATCGCGAACAGAAAATCCCAGATTGCACATAGCTGACTGAAGTTTCAGATAATCATACTGGTCTGCTGCCCCGAAACCTGTTTCCGGATTTGCCGGCGTAACGAGAACTGCACTACCGCATGCTTCATCAATCAAATCTGTCACACCCAGTTCTTTCAGATAATCCAGTGCATGCTCTTTGCTTTCAAAGGTTTGATCTGAGTATACCAACACGTTCGTGTTCATACGGTAAGCTGCGCTCGCATTCGTAAAGATTCCCGCAGAACGGTAAACGTATGTTGTACCTGCCGTATACGTATCCAGCGCCGGGTCCGGCATATAATCCTTTCCGGTCAGGGCATTCAGTTCAGCTGAACCATTCTGGTGCGCCTCTTCCAGAGTTTCAAATGTTGCCTCATTCGCAAAATGCTGTTCATATTTCGGTATTTCCTCTGCGCCTGCACTCAGTCCGCACACCATCGCAGCTGCCAGTACGGCTGCTATTTTCATGGAATGTTTCATAAATATAAACTCCTTCCTGTCATACTACATTTCGAATAGTTCTTAATTTGTATGTGGATTGTAAATCACTTCTCCTGTTTCCACATTTCTTGTATAATGTTTCATGAAATCCCACACGATATTTGCATATTCCGGATACAAAGCATGAACCGGTCCCTGAATGAGTGTAAAGGCAACCATCGGTACATCGTTTTCATTATTCATATACCAGGTATCTTTTTCAAACTCATCATTTACAGTATCTACGATCAGCTTGTCTCCCTTTTGACCGAAATATGGATAAGCTTCAAAATCATACGCAGGAAGTTCAATACCGTTCAGGTTGCACCACAGTTCAACAATGCCCTGCTCAAACTCATTAATATTTCCTTCCATAGCTTCCAGACGTCTTGCGGTATCCCAAGTAGTCAGTGTGAAAAGACACGGCAGATCTACACTGTCAAAATTGCTTCTCTGCTCTTCTGTAATCGTCACCGGTGAACCTGCACACGGTGAAATTGCTGCAAACAGAGACGGCTCCTCGAATCCAACAGTATATGTTGTGCCTCCGCCCATAGAATAACCTGTCGCGTACACGCGGCTCGGGTCGAGTGCCGGATAGGTCTCGAGCATATACTTCACAAGTCTGATCAGCGCCTCTCCCTCTATCTCACCGATTACCTGATGATCCGGCGCTACCACAGCAAGTCTCTCTCTGCCGGCAAGATTCAGAAGACCATTTTCTTCTACAAATACACGTGCATCATCGCCGAATCCATGGCTGCCAAGAATCAACGGTACAGACTTCTCCGGAGCTGTTCCATTGAGCACTTCTTCGGGAATATACTCATACCATACATCCAGATATTCTCCTGCTGGTGCATAAACGGCGCCATCCACAGTTTTCTGCTCTTCCTTTGTTACTAGATCAGCAAAGCGGTCATCATCCATCTGATGCTCGATCAGATAAATTCCATCTTCTGTTTTTCCATCAATCAGTGCATTGCGTTCACACAGCGAATATGGCGCTTCATCAAAGCCGTAACCTGCGAATTCCGTTCCGCCGCTATTAATTCCCTGCGGAAGTACCGGCACACGCATTGCTTTAATAAACATTCCATAATACGCTGACTTGATAAGCTCTGCCAGATCCGGGTTTTCCTGTTCCTCCACAATAACCTTGCGCAGCGGCCATGCCTGATTGTAGTGCACTTCCTTTTCATCATCACGTGCAACTGCATCTGTTCCGTTAATTTCTTTGTACTTCTCAACAACCTCGTCTTTTCCGTTCACAAGATATACCGGTACCATGACTTCCGGCTTGCGGATTCTGTGCATATCCCCGTCAACCAGCAGTGCGCCTGCAATTCTTCCGGCAAAATCTTCCTCTACGGAAAGATAGTTGTTGAAAAACGTTGCGCCGTCGCCAATTCCAATATAGTACACATAGCCATATCCGCCAAAGTATTCCGCATCCGCATAGGAAACCGGGTTTCCTTCGTCATCTGTCCCACCGGCTTTCTGTGAAAGCATTGCGGTCTGCAGTGAATAATAATCTTTTACATCTGCCTGTCCGAAGGTTTCCCCCTCTGGTGTGAGAAGAACAACGCTTCCTGTTGCCTGATCAATAATGTCAATTACGCCAAGCTCTTTCAGATACGCGAACGCCTCATCCTTATCAGCAAAATGCTGCCCGGCTGCAACAATAATATTGGAATTCAAGCGGGCTGCCGCACGTCCTGCATACTGATTTGCTGAGCGGTAAACAAACGTCGTTCCGTCCGGATATTCCTCCAATACCGGATGACCGACAAAGGTTTTGCTTTCATTCTCCACGATCCCCTGCACTACGGCCGGTGCATTCTCATGGGCTTCCAGTAACGTCTCAAACGTCGCTTCATTTCCTAATTCACCAGTAAAGTTTCCTGCCATTACCTGGCTTTCTGCTGACATTACCATTCCTGCCGCCAGCAAACAAGCGAATAATTTTTGTTTTTTCATTTATAACCCTCCTTATCAATATTTGAAAAACTTTAATCTACAAAAGGATTGTACTCAATGGCTCCTGTTTCCTGATTTCTGGAATAATGCTTTGCAAAATTCCATACAAGCTTTGCGTACTCCGGATACAATGCATGTACAAGGCTGTCCGTATAGCTCACCGCTACCATCGGCACACCTGCATCATTGTTCAGATACCATGTCGTGTTCTCGTACTCTTTGTTGAGCGTCGTCTTCACCGTTCTGTCCGCCTCAAAACCAACCAGATCATACGTATCAAAATCAAAGTCGATCGAATTCATCTCATTAAATCCAAGATACAGATTGATCTGCGTCTGATACCCCTCTGCAATGGTTCCTGCTGCCTGATTGAAAGCCCCGGCAAGGTCAAACGAAGAAGTGGTCAGCATAATCGGCATATCCAGCGTATCGTACTGAGCTGCCTCTTCCTCTGTCGGAACGTAACCGGATGCTGCCATCGGAACTGCTGCTGCAAACAGAGAAGCATCTCCGCTGATTCCCCGGAACGTCGCACCGCCGCCCATAGAATAGCCAGTCGCATAAACGCGGGAAGCATCCAGTTCCGGATACGTCTCAAGCATGTATTTCACAAGTTCCGGAAGCGCCTGCGGTAAAATACCCTCTTTCATTCCATCCTCCGTACGCGTGAACCCAATATACTGATGTTCTGGAGCAACCATTGCGAAACGTTCTTTTCCTGCAAGCTCCAGAAGCCCGATTTCATCTACAAACAGACGCGGATCATCGCCGCCGCCGTGATTTGCCAGAATCAAAGGCACACTGCCTGCTGGCGCCGTATGATTCAAAACTTCCTCAGGAAGGTACTCAAACCATGTCTGAAGATATTCGCCGCCTTCTGTCTGAATCTCAGCAAATCTTTCCTCATCGTGACGGATTACATGGATTCCATCCTCAGTCACACCATCAATCACCGCATTGCGGTCACAAAGCGAATAGGGCGCCTGATCAAAATTGTATCCCTGCCACGGTGTTCCTGCCGTATACAGCCCTCTCTGCACAACCGGCACGCGCATTGCCTTGATAAACATATCATAATACGCATCTGCGATATGTTCTGCTTCAGTCTTTTCCTGCAAGGCCACTGCCACCTTCTGCAAAGGCAGTTCCTGATTAAAATAAACAGCAGTCTTTGCTGTAACGTCAGAAGCATTCACGTCATTGGCAGCCTTGTACTTCTCAACAACAGATTCCGGAGCATTCACCAGATATGTCGGCACCAGAGAAGCAACACGGCTGATCGAATCCATGTCGCCATTGATCAAAAGCATGCCTGCAATACGGCTTACATAATCAAAGGAACCGGCTATGTAATTATTCAAAAATGTCGCGCCGCCATCTATACCGATTGCATAAATGTAACCGTAGCCGCCAAAATATTCGGCATCAGAATAACTTACATCATTTCCTTCCGCATCTTTGCCCCCTGCTTTCTGAGAGCAAATCGCTGTCTGTAATGCATAATAATTTTTCTGATCCGCAGCGCCAAATCCTGCCTCCGGATCTGCCGGAGTTACGAGAATTGCACTTCCGGTTGCCTGATCAATGAGATCTGTGACTCCAAGTTCCTTCAAATACTCCTGTGCAGCTGTTTTATCCTCAAAATGCTTGTCAGAGAATACGAGAATATTTGTATTCAGCCTGGCTGCCGCACGGCCGCCAAACAGGTTCGGTGAGCGGTACACATACGTTGTTCCTTCTGTATAACCATCCAATACTGGATGTGAAACATACATTTTCCCCTGATTTGTCTCCAAATCCTTTACAGCCTCCGGACCGCTGATCCGTGCCTCCTGAAGTGTTTCAAACGTTGCTTCATTCCCCTGGCTGCCTGAATAATTTAATGCCAGGGCATTTGGTGCAGTAATCATACTTGATGTCATAACCGCTGCTAAAGTTAATGCCAAACCTTTTTTCATATGAATCTCCTTTCTCTTTCCTGCATTCTATTCACGTTTCAATTTTTTACTTCCAGCTTTTGTTTTTCCTACTCCTTCCTTTTTTACATTCCCGTACACTATGTTGTTTTCACATTTTATCATCAAAAAAGCGGAAGAAAAATCAAGATAATTCCGTATTTTGTACTGTTTTTTCCTTATTTTTTTATATTTAATTTTTTTGTTCATTTTTTTCCTGAAAAATTGTATTTTTTTCCAAAAGAATAGTTATAGGTTTATAACTTATACTGTAAAAATGAACGCAAAAAAAGGGAAAGCATATGCTTTCCCTTTCATTCGCTTAACCTGAAACTGTTAAAATCAGTTTCGCTTTTTCAATTGTTTCAGAAACAATCCTTACTCTTCTACCGGAGCCTCATCCTCGTATACGACATCTTCCTGTACCGGAGCGCTCTCCAGAGCTTTCATGCTCAGGCTGATCTTCTTATCTTCGCCATTGAAATCAACAACTTTTGCTTCAATCATCTGGCCAACACTCAGGATGTTGGATGGCTTGTCTACATGATCATGAGAAATCTGTGATACGTGAAGCAGTGCGTCTACGCCCGGCTCCAGCTCAACGAATGCACCAAAATCTGTCATTCTCGCAACACGGCCTTCTACTACGTTGCCTGCTGCATACTTCTCAGCTGCATTCAGCCACGGATTCTGATCTTCAAATTTCATGCTGAGCGCAATCTTGTCGCCATTGATATCTTTGATCAGAACAGTTACCTCATCGCCGACCTTGAATACCTTTTTCGGGTTCTCAACGTGTCCCCATGACATCTCGGAAATGTGAAGCAGTCCGTCTGCTCCGCCAAGATCAATAAATGCACCAAAGTCTGTGACATTCTTCACAACACCGTCTACTACATCGCCAACTGCGATTCTCTCAAAGAGTGCTTTCTGCATCTCTGCTTTCTTCGCTGCCAGCAGCTGCTTGCGATCACCGATAATTCTTCTTCTGCGCGGATTGAACTCTGTAATCACGAATTCAATTTCCTGACCTGCATACTTCTCAAGGTTCTTCTCATACGTATCTGATACCAGGCTTGCCGGGATAAATACCCTTGCTTCCTCTACAACAACGGAAAGTCCGCCGGAGAGTACCTGTACAACCGGAGCGGTCAGCACTTCCTGGCTGTTGAATGCTTCCTCAAGTCTCTTGTTGCCCTTCTCTGCTGCAAGGCGCTTATAGGTCAATAATACCTGTCCGTCACCGTCATTTACCTTCAGTACCTTTGCTTCCATTGTATCATTCACCTGAACAAGTTTGCGAAGGTCAACGTTCGGCTCATTTGTATATTCACTTCTGGTAATAATACCGTCAGCCTTATATCCAATGTTTAAGATGATTTCATCTTCTTTGACATCTATAACAGTGCCTTCGACTACCTCTCCATTATGAATTGTTTTTAATGATTCTTCCAGCATTTGTTCAAAACTTAAATCTGGCATTGTTTTGAAACCTCCTCAATCAAATTATTTGGGGTCGATGCCCCTGCTGTAATACCTACGCAACCCCTGGATGGCAATAGCCGAATATCCAAATCTTTAAGTGTTTGTATATAGTAAGTATCTTCACATTCTTTTTGACATATCTCATACAGCTTGCGAGTGTTCGAACTGTGGCTGCCTCCGATCACAATCATGGCATCTGCCCGGGCCGCGATCTTGCGCGCCTCTGACTGCCGCTCTTCTGTAGCACTGCATATCGTATTCAAAATATCTATCCTATCATAACCCATTTTTAAAATAATTTCAACTAATTTATCAAATTTCTTGTAATTAAATGTCGTCTGAGAAACGATACAAAGCGGACTGCTTTTATCCGCACAAAATTCTTCTGCCTCTTTCTGTGTCCCGAGCACAGTTACTTTGCCGGTGCACCAGCCCTTGATCCCCTCTACTTCCGGATGCCCGTCATTCCCGATGATCAGCACGTCTGCACCTTTTTTACTGTGTTCATAAACGATGCGATGGATTTTTTTTACAAAAGGACACGTGGCATCCACCACATGCAGCTGTTTCTTTTCCAAAACCTCATAAATCCTTCTCGGCACACCGTGAGAACGGATAATTACGGTTCCTCCGGATATTGCCTCCAGGTCTTTTTCGTCCTCTATAATCTGCACGCCTCGGCCGGCAAGCTCCCGCACCACTTCTTCATTATGAATAATCGGCCCGTATGTATAAATCGGCCCCTGGCCTTCTTCCAGCTGCCGGTATACCTGATCCACAGCCCGTTTTACCCCAAAACAAAAACCTGCAGTCTTTGCTACAATAACCTCCATACTGTCTCCTTCACGCCAACACACCGGGGCAGACGCCCCGGCATTTTATCCTTCTGTATGTGACTCCATCCGTTCCCGTGTCAAAGTTACAATCTGTTCCACAACTTCTTCAATCGTCATATCAGAAGAATCAACCAGCACGGCATCCTCTGCCTGACAAAGCGGCGCCGTCTCACGGTGCATATCACGGTAATCACGCGCTTCGATATCCTTTATTATTTCCTCTAACGTACAGTCTTGTCCGCGTGCCTGCAGCTCCTTATAACGTCTTGACGCTCTTGTTGCCACACTGGCTGTCAGATAAATCTTTAGCTGGGCATGCGGAAGAATCATGGTTCCGATGTCTCTTCCGTCCATCAGCACGTCCTCCCGGCGGGCCAGGCCTCTTTGCAGATCCGTCAGCTTGGCACGCACCTGCGGTTTTGCAGCTGAAGCGCTTGCCATAGCGCTCACCTCTTCAGTGCGAATCAAACCAGAGACATTTTCCCCGTTCAAAAACACCTGCTGCTCCTCTCCTTCATATCCAATACTCACTTCAATCCCCGCAAGCGCGTCCATCAATTCCTGTTCCGCTTCCACATCCGTTCCGCGGCGCAAAAGCCCAAGCGCAATAGCGCGGTACATTGCCCCCGTATCTACATAGATAAACCCCAGCTCTCTTGCCGCCCTTCTTGCGATTGTGCTCTTTCCTGCTCCTGCCGGACCGTCAATTGCTATATTAAAACTCACCTTTTTTCCTCCTGCTTCTATACGGCTGTTTTGTTTGTGACTGCTTTGCTCACAATTACGTTGTTTCTGATGGTCTTTGTTTTCGATTATTCCAGTGCTTCCATCCCGGCAGCGCTTCCTGCCGCATATCCGGTTGACCACGCGATCTGCAGGTTAAATCCTCCTGTAACTGCATCCAGATCAAGCACCTCTCCCGCAAAATAAAGACCCTTTGCCAGTCTGGATTCCATAGTACCCGGATCTATCTCCCTGATATTCACACCGCCTCTTGTTATAATCGCTTCATTATAGCCGCGAAGTTCGGTCAGAGTCAATGGGAAATGTTTTGTGAGCATCACAAGGCGTCCGCGCTCTTCCCTCGAAATGTCATGAGCCGGTTTGTCTGCCGGTATCTCTGTTCTCTGAAGCATGACCGGAATCATTTTGGCCGGAAACAGCGACGTCAGGATCGTTTTCATCTGCCTGTTTTTTCCTGATTCAAATTCCCGCAGAATTCTGGCATCAAGCTGTTCCAACGTCAGCGCTGGCTTGAGGTCAATGTACAGCTGCAGCGGATGCTTCGCAAGCCTTGCCTGCACCACAGTACTGGCGGTCAGGATCAGGGGCCCCGTCACGCCAAAATGTGTAAACATCATTTCCCCGAATTCCCGATACAGCTCTTTCTTGCCGTCAAATACAGATACCTCCACATTTTTAAGAGAAAGTCCCTGCATCTGCGGCGCCCATGGCTCCTCTGTTTCCATCGGAACGAGCGACGCCGACAGTTCCGTAACCCTGTGACCCGCTTCTGCGGCAAACCGGTACCCGTCCCCGGTTGAACCGGTTGTCCGATAGGAAATACCGCCTGTAGCAACAATCACTGCATCTGCTTCTATTTCCTGTCCGTTTGCCAGACGCAGACCGCAGACGCGCTGGACACATTCTGTGTTTCTGTTCCGGCCCTTCTTTTGTTTCTTTGCATTTTCTGCATTTACCTGTGTGCCTGCTGCTTCTTTCCAGGGGCGATACAGCAGCTCTTTTACCTCTGTATTCAGAAATACTTTTACTTTACTTTGCCGCATTCTCTTTGCCAGAGCTGCGATCACATCCGAAGAATGATCGGATACCGGAAACACTCGGCCCCCTCGCTCTGTCTTTGTAGAAAGCCCTGACTCTTCAAAAAAATCAATTGTATCCTGACTCGTAAATCCGTAAAACGCACTGTATAAAAACTTCTGATTCACACAGACCGCCTGCAAAAGCTCCTCCACACTGCAGTCGTTGGTCAGGTTACAGCGTCCCTTGCCCGTGATATACAGCTTTTTCCCAAGCTTCTCATTCTTCTCAAACAGACTCACCTCATGCCCGTTCTGCGCCGCCGTCACTGCGGCCATCATCCCGGCGGCTCCGCCGCCGACAATCGCTATTTTGCTCATCCTTTTCCCTCTTCCACCCTGATATCCTATTATGCATTTCCTGTCTCGCCTGCGCACACCGTTCCATTTTGCAGTTCAAACCAGAATTCCACACCATCCGCAAGATTCTGCACACCGTATTTTTGATGATGCGACTCCATGATCGCCCTCACAATCGACAGGCCGACACCGCTTCCACCGTACTCACGCGTCCGCGCCTTATCAACCTTATAAAATTTATCCCAGATCAGGTCAAGGTCTTCCTCCGGGATCAACTCTCCGGTATTGTAAACACTCACACGCACCACATCCCCCTCCGGACGAACCTGCACGCGTATCTTCCGCTCTCCGCTCACATGATTCAGCGCATTGCTCAGATAATTTGTCAGAATCTCCTCAATCTTGAACTCGTCTCCCCACACATAAACAGAGCTGTCCCCTGAGAATTGAATTTCTGCCCCTTTTTGCTGTGCCAGAATCGCCACAGCCTGAATTTTATTTTGAATGAGGTCACAGATATCAAACCGTTCCATCTCCAGAGTGTCCCTGCCGAATTCCAGCTGATTCAATGTCAGAAGCTTCTGCACCAGCGTATTCATTTTGGAAGCCTCATCCATGATCACCTCACAGTAAAATTCCCGGCTTTCCTCGTCGTCATTGATACATTCCTGCAAACCTTCCGCATAGCCCTGAATCAGCGCAATCGGCGTTTTCAGCTCATGCGAGACGTTCGAGAGGAATTCCTTCCGTATATCGTCAATCTTTTCCTTTTTTTCAATATCCTTCTGAAGCTCATTATTCGCCACAAGAAGCTGCGAATACGCTTTTTCCAGATTTTCGGACATCTGGTTAAAATATCTGCCAAGCTGACCGATTTCGTTGCTTCCGCCGCTTGTATATTTTGCATCAAAATCAAGCCCTGCCATCCGTTTGGAAAGCTCTGTCAGCTCTCCGAGCGGCTTTGTGACACGCTTTGAGATCAGCCATACGAGGACTCCAGCAAGCAGCGCACCGGCAAGACAGATATACATCACAAACTCATTCGCGATACGCACACTGTCCCGGATGCTCTCCATGTTGATACGCATCATAAAATAGAACCCTTTGTCCAACGTTCCCCACATTTCCAGATAGTCGATTGCCACCGCAGAATCGTATTTTTTCTGTATCGTATAATTGTCGGTCTGCTTCAGAATGGAATCCTCATCTGCAATATCGAGTCCGATCCGGTACCCGTTCAGACGGCCAAGCATAATCCTCACATAATCGGTTTCTTTATAAGTCGTATCTGTCCAGATCAGCCTTCGGTAATCCTCGTCAGTCACGATAGAAAAAATACTGTTTGCATTACAGATTTCCTCATATTCATGCAGGCTGGCCTCCCCCATGCTTCCGGCATCTGAAATATTATTATTCAGCGTCTCATAAGCTGCCTCAAGTGCATCCTGTTTGCGCACGGAATAAAAATCCCCAAGAAAGAAGGTGTTAATCAGATAATTGGCCAGAAACAGCAATGCCATCAGCCCGATAAAAATAACAGTCAGTTGTTTACGAATGGAAATATTCATCGCGCTTTAACCTTCCACTTCAAATTTGTACCCCATACCCCATATTGTCTTGATATAATCGCCGCGCTCCCCAAGCTTGCTGCGCAATTTTTTCACATGTGTATCAATCGTTCTGGCATCTCCGAAATAATCATAGTTCCACACACTGTTCAGAATCTTCTCTCTTGAGAGCGCAATTCCCTGATTCTGAATAAAATACGTCAGAAGCTCGAATTCTTTATAGCTCAGATCTACATTCTTCCCGTCAATTTTCACTTCATGCGCAGCCTTGTTCAGCTCGATCGCCCCGGCCCGCAAAATATCATCCGCCACAATCCCTCCTGTGCGGCGCAGAATCGCTTCCACCCGCGCCACGAGGATCTTCGGGCTGAACGGCTTGGAAATGTATTCATCCACACCGAGCTCAAATCCGAGCAGCTCGTCCCGCTCGTCGGATTTCGCTGTCAGCATGATAATCGGAACTTTTGAGTAACCACGAATCTCGCGGCATACTTGCCATCCATCCATCTTCGGCATCATCACATCGAGAATCACAAGCGCAATATCCTTATCCGCAAAAAAAAGGTCCACCGCCTGTTCTCCATCCTCAGCCTCTATCACCTCAAACTCTTTTTTCACTAGGAAATCTCGCACAAGCTTGCGCATCCTTGCCTCATCGTCTACCACCAGCACCTTTAAACGTTCCATCCGCATTTCGCTCCTTTTTCCTTATTTTCACTGCAACGTTCTGTCACAGGCTTTCATCACAGATCACAGTTTTGCCTTGCCGTCTGACAAGATATAAAACCTCTCTGTATGATATACCATATATTTATGATAAATATGTGAACCCTGGCGCCAAATTTCTTTTTTCACTCATCGTACGATATTTGCTCCGATTTTGCAAGCCGGCAATAAAGCCAGACGAATATTCACAGCAGTTCCTGATGTTTGCACAAAAAAACGGTGCCTTGCCAGCCATAAGCAGCCGGCAAAGTACCGTTTTTTATTCTTGTTTACTATTTTCCAAAGTCAAAATGGCACCATACCTCATGTCCGTTTCCACAGTCCCGCTTCTTGGGCACCTGCGTTTTACAGATTTCCTGGCATTCCCGGCATCTCGTATGAAAAGGACAGCCGGAAGGCGGAGCGTCCGCAGACGGCACATCCCCGGCCAGCACAATCCGTTTTTGCGTACGGTGCAGCTGCGGCACCGGAACCGCGCTCAGAAGCGCCTGCGTATACGGATGACGCGGGTTCGAAAACAGCTCCTTTTTCGGCGCTGTCTCAACCAGCCTGCCAAGATACATGACTCCCACGTAATCTGAAACGTGCTCTACCACCGACAGGTCATGTGAAATAAACAGATAGGCCATTCTCTTTTCCTTTTGCAGCTTTTTCAAAAGGTTAATCACCTGCGCCTGCACGGAAACATCCAGCGCCGATACCGGTTCATCGCAGACAATAAATTCCGGTCCCGAAATCAGTGCCCTTGCAATACAGATCCTCTGCCGCTGTCCGCCTGAAAACTCGTGCGGATACCGGTCAAGGCAATCCTCCGACATTCCGCAGCTCTCCAGCGTCTCCACCACGCGCTCACGGACTTCCTTTGCCGGGCACAGCCCAAATTCCTTCAGGGGCTCTGCGACAATCTGATAAATGGTCTTCTTGGGATCCATAGAAGAAAACGGATCCTGGAAAATCATCTGCACCCGCATCCAGAGTCTTCGCAGCTCTTTCCCCCTGTACGGTACGATGTCCTGCCCGTCCAGCAAAATCTGTCCCCCGGTTGCTTCCGCCAAGTGCAGAATCGTTTTCCCGACCGTCGTCTTTCCGCACCCGGATTCACCGACCAGCCCGTAGGTCGTTCCTGCCGGTATCTGAAAACTTACGCCGTCAACCGCACGCACTGCTGCTTTCTTTCTTCCCCTTGGAATATAATATTTTTTCAGATCTTTTACTTCCAGCAATATCTTACCTTCCATGCTCTGCGCTCCCCTCTGTCAGTCTGCCTGCAAAGTGGCAGCTCACCTGATGTGTCTCTGAAAGCATCTGCATGCCCGGATATTCTTTCTGGCAAAGGTCAGTACAATACTGACACCGATTCGAAAAATAGCAACCCTCCGGCCTTTTTAGCGGATCCGGTACATTTCCCGGAATGGAATACAGCTCCTCTGTCTGCTGATTCAAAACCGGCTTTGACTGCATCAGCCCCCTTGTGTAAGGATGCGCCGTATGCTCAAAAATTTCCTCCGCTGTTCCCTGCTCTACAATTTTTCCCGCATACATGACAATCACGTAATCAGCCATCTCTGCAATCACGCCAAGGTCATGCGTAATCAGCAGAACAGAGGAATTGATTTCTTCTTTCAATGTTCTCATCAGGTCAAGAATCTGCGCCTGAATGGTCACATCCAGCGCCGTGGTCGGTTCATCTGCAATCAAAAGCTTTGGATCACCTGCAAGCGCCATGGCAATCATAACTCGCTGGCGCATACCGCCTGAGAGCTCATAGGGATAATTATCATAAATTCCTTTTCGTGTGATTCCGACCTTTTTCAGCAGCTCGTCTGCCATTTCCCGCCTTTTCTTTTTATCTGCCTCCGGATGCTGCTTCTGTACACATTCATCCAGCTGGTCTCCAATTGAAAATACGGGATTCAGGCTGGTCATCGGCTCCTGAAAAATCATTGCAAGTTGCGAGCCCCGCAGCTGCTCCAGCCTTTTTTCCGGTGTCTTTGCAAGATCAATCGCCCCGCTTCCGTCCCCCGGACAGAAACGGATCTCTCCACCTGCAATCTGCCCCTTGGGTTCCGGCAAAAGCCGCATAACAGAAAGGCTGGTCACTGATTTGCCGCACCCGGATTCACCTACGAGACCGACTGTTTTTCCGGCCGGGATATCAAAAGAAATATCCTCCACGCTTTTTACTATCCCTTTATCTGTGTAAAACCAGGTCTGAAGACCGCGTACCTCAATAATATTCTCTTTTTTCTCCATTTCAGCCGCATACGTATAATCTTTGCGTTTTTCTGCTTTGCAGCGTTTCTTATACTGACGTACGGCCAACTTGTAACTGCCCTTCATCCGCTTTCCCCCTTCTCTACTGTCCGCTTCTCGGATCCAGAGCATCTCTGACTCCGTCTCCCATCAGATTCATAGCCAGAGCCGAAAGCGCAATTGCAATCCCCGGTATAATGATCAGATGCGGGTATGTACGGATGAACTCTCTTCCCTCATTCAGCATCGCGCCCCATTCCGGAGCCGGCGGCTGAATGCCAAGCCCCAGGAAACTGAGCGCTGCAATGGACAGAATGGTATTTGACAGGGACATTGCCGCCTCTACAATAATAATTCCCAGCGCATTCGGAAGGACATGCGTAACTGCAATCTTCCGCGTCGACATCCCGGATATTCTGGCTGCGTCAATAAAATCCTGCCCTACCACAGACAGTACAAATGAACGGATAACCCGGATATAACCAACAGACATCCGGATGCACATTGCGAGCATCAGATTTCGGATGCCGCTTCCCATGGCCGCCACAAGCGCCAAAGTCAGAAGAAATCCCGGAATACAGCTGATCACATCAATCAGACGCATGACAAGATTATCAATCCTTCCGCCTGTCAGTGCGAGCAGGCTTCCGGCAATTCCTCCGACCAGCACAGAAATAGCCACAACCAGAAAGCTCACCCCAAGCGAAACACGTGCACCGTGGATGATTCTGGCAAAAATATCCCGGCCAAGCTGATCTGTTCCAAACCAGTGCGCCGCACTTGGCGACTGAAGCCGTTCCACAATATTCTGCGTGGTCACTTTATCGTAGCTGCAGATCACATCTGCAAACAGCGCTGCCAGAATAAAAACCACCGCAACTGCAAAGCCAAACACAGCAGCCTTATTGCGTGAAAATTTCCGGCAGAAATCCGCAGCCTTCTCACCTCTTCTTTTTCTCATGTCCATCCACCGCCTTACCCTTTTTTCAGATAAATCTGCCTGATTCTCGGGTCAATACCGGCCACCACAATATCCGCAAGCAGAATAAAAATGCAGTAAATCAAGGACAGAAGAATGGTACAGGCCATCACAATCGGCACATCCTTCGCCTTTATAGCCGTCAGCAGCAGATTTCCAATGCCGGGGATGGAAAAGATATTTTCCACCACCACTGTTCCGCCAAGAGACACGCCAAACGAAGTAATCAGCGTCGAAATAATCGGAAGCAGGGCATTTTTAAACGTATGCTTCCAGATGACCTTTGCACGCGGAAGCCCTTTCGCACGCGCCGTACGTACGTAATCCTGACTGATACAATCCAACATTGACGTTCTGGTCAGCCTTGACATAATCGCCGCCTCTGGCAGCGCCGTAACAAGCACAGGCATTATGTAATTGCGGAATGAGCCAATCCCACTCGTGGGAAGGATTTTCCAGTGCAGCGAAAACAGCAGGATCATCATAAGCCCAAGCCAGAACTGTGGGATCGAAGCAAGCAGCATGGATACGAACGTCCCCCCGAAGTCCAGCGGAGAATTCTGATGGATCGCTGAAAAAAGCCCCAGCGGGATACCAATCAGATAAGCAACAATGCTCCCCGCAAATGCCAGCTTCAGGGTATATGGAAAGCAGGCTGCAATCTCCTCACTTACCGGACGCATAGAACGGTAGGAAATTCCAAAATCTCCGTGCATCAAATCCCCGATATAACTTACCAGCCGCACCAGAAACGGGCGGTCCACCCCCAGCCTGTGATTATAGGCCGCCACATCCTCTGCCTTCGCTCCCATGCCCAGAATCATACGTCCCGGGTCTCCCGGAAGCAGGGACATGATAAAAAACACAAGGAATGTGACGCCAAGAACGATCGGAATCATCATCACCAGCCGTTTTGCAATATATTTATTCATCTCAGAAAACATCCCTCTTCTTTATTGAGTGTGCCGTCAATCCTATTCCCAGCTGAAGTCTTTAAAACAGTAGAACATGCCGTTCGGGTCCACATAGGTATTCTGCAAACCAGTGCGGTATACAATATTTCCTGATTTTACAACCAGAGGAATCTCATTTGCAGTTGCCATGATCTCCTGCAGCAAGGAACAGCACAGTTCCGTGCGCTTCTGAGTATCTGTCTCTGCCATAATCGCATCCAGCTGCCCATCATATCTTCCATCACTCCATGCAGACGCGCTCCATACATTTGCAGAATAATAAGCGCTATACAGAGACTCACTCAAATCCGGAGTAATCTCAGAGCCTGCCTGATAAATAATCTCAAAATTGCCGTTCAGCCAGTCCTCACTCTGTGACCCGATATCCATGGATTCAATATTCGCGGTAATTCCGATCTCTGCGAGATTCTGCTGAATCACCTGCGGAACAATATCGCCGTAATTATCGCTCGTCTTGATTGTCACCGTGATATCGCTGCCTGCATATTCGCTTGCCGCCAGATATTCTTTTGCTTTCTCCGGATCATAGCTGTACGTATAGTCCTCGCCGTCATAATAAAGGAAATCTTCGAAAGAACCGGTTGCAACCGTTCCTGTTCCATCAAATCCGACTACATTTACCGCGTCACGGTCAATTGCACATGCGATTGCCTTTCTGACATTTTCATCTGCCGTCACGCCGTTTTGCACATTTAAAACCAATCCTGCCTGGCTGTGTGACGGCGCCGTCTGTACAGTCAGTTCCTCATTTCCCTCTACCAGTGCAAAATCAGAGGCAGACAGGTTCAGCATAAAGTCATTCTCGCCGTTTTCCAGAGAAATCAGCGCCGTTGAACTGTCCGTGATAATGTTGAAATTGAGATATTCGATCGGGGCCTTGCCGCCGCCATAATTCTCAAACGCCTCAAATTGAATCTGGCTTCCTTTTACCCATTCCTTCAGCTGGTATGCACCGGAACCGTTCGGCTTCAGGAACGCATCGTCTCCATTTTCCTCACAGTAGGATTTACACAAAATCCCCATTCCCGGAGAAGCCAGGCTGGAGAAAATACTCTCACAGATTCTGGTCAGTTTTATTTCTACCGTGTTTTCATCCAGCGCTGTGACAGACGCAAACTTTGATGCAGTAGACGGCGACTCCTCACAGCGTCTGTTGATACTGTAAACAACATCCTCTGCCGTCAGCTTCTCTCCATTCTGGAAATAGGTATCCGGCCTCAGATGAAACGTATAAGTGAGCTTGTCCTCGCTCGCCTCCCAGCTCTCTGCAAGCTGCGGAACCGGCTCGCCGTCAATATAATACACCAGACGCTCATAAATCTGATACAGACTCATAATATCTGAGTATGTATTCGTAACACCTGGGTTAAACTGGCTTGCATCATCGGTAACAACAACATTCAGAGTATCATTTCCTGCCGCTTCCCCTGCAATCGCCATGCCTGGTACGGTAAGTGTCAGAGCTGCCGCTCCGGCTGCTAATAAATATAAACTTTTTTTCATAAGTAATACCTCCCAAAAAATCAGACTTACAGATCAAATCCGTTAGTCCGATTTTACCAAAACGCTTTCTTAATGTAAAGAACTAATTTATTCACTCATGAAAGCCTTAAATCTGTGTTTTCCGCAAAACCCAGAGAAAAGTTTTTTCAGTAAATACGCTCAGTACAATAATAACCAGTGTCCATGCGAACAAGCTGTCTGTATTCAGGTAGATTTTTGACAGATACAGATGCTCTCCGATCGTATAGGACGGTACCCCGATGATTTCTGCCGCCACTCCTGCTTTCCAGCTCATCCCGACCGCAATTTTCCCGCCGCCCAGAAGAAACGGCCAAACCGCCGGACGGTAAATATACAGAAACCTGCTGCGAAGAGGCATCCGGAAGACCTCTGCCATCTGAAGCATAGCCGGGTCCGCGTGTGTAATCCCTTCCCCAATATTCGTGTACAAAATCGGAAACGCCATGAAAAATACGACTGCCACCGACAGATACCTCGAACCAACCAAAATCAGAAATAAAACAACCAAAGATGCCATTGGCACAGACTTTTGCAGCGTTACAACCGGTTCCAGCAAAGCCCCGAGTACTGGAAAAACGGCGGTCAGTACTGCCAGCAAAGCCGCTGCCGCAAAAGCTGCGAGAAAACCTCCCATAATGCACAGAAACGACCGTGCAATTGAAATCCAGAAACTGCTGCTCCCAGCCTGATCAATTAGCGCTCTCATCATATCCACTGGCCCCACAAAAACAATCGAATCCTTCCAGATCAGAGCAGCAATCTGCCAGTTCAGAAGCCAGAAAAGAACCGCACTAATTTTTATTTTCTTTCCCGTTTTCATTATAATAAAAATCCTCTCCCGGAATAGTTCCGCCGATGGAATCGGGATTCTGTTCCATTAGCACCTGCAGATAACCGGTCAGCGCTTCCTGCATATCTTTTCCATCCAGATATGTAATGTTGCATTTTGGAATTGCCATCTCCGCTGCCTCTGCCTGTTCCATAATCCCGTAGGACACAGTCAGCCGCGCTGTCTCCGCCGGATTTTCATTTACAAATGCTGCCGACGCCTCATGCGCTTCCAAAAACTGCTCCACTAGTTCCGGGTTTGCCTGTGCAAAGTCCTTTTTCACAACCGTGACCCCTGTCACCAGCGTGCCCGTTCCAACCGCATCCCATTCCTTAGTCAGATCAGACAGTACCATATTCTTATTTCCGCTTTTCGCACATGCAACCGTTGCAAAGGGCTGCGGAAGCACTGCAATCGCCGACGGTTCCTGTGCGAGCACCGAAACCACCTCTGTGGCCTCGGATTTAAATTCCACCGTAACATCCTCTTCCGCCAGACCATTTGCCTCCAGAAGATACCTCAGTACATATTCCGGTGTTTGCCCTTTTCCGGTCATATAAACCGTGTTTCCCTGCAGATCTGCCACGGAGCGGATATCCTCACGGCCGGTCACAAGATAAAGTACGCCCAGTGTATTAATATCCGCCACCTGAACATTTCCCTCTGTCTTATGATACAGAATACTTGCCATATTCGCCGGTATCAGAGCAAAATCAATTTCTCCCTTTATAAACTTTGCAGAGAGCTCATCAGCGGCCGTCATCATCTCAAACGTAAAATTCGGTTCCTCCGCCTCTTTCTCCTTCTCCATAAACGAAAGAAGCCCCATAGAAGTCGGCCCCTTCAAAGACCCGACGCGTCCGGCCTCCCCTGCAACAGCAGCATTTCCCAAAAGCAGCGCCATGCAAAATGTTGCCTGCCATACAGATATCATCCTTTTTTTCATGATAATCACCTCTCTGTTTTTGTTCCTTTTCTTTTTTAGACAATTCATTGTAGACGCCCGCTTCTTAAAAGTCAAGAAACATCCTCCTTGACAAAACCATCCGTAACGCATATGATAGAACAGTAATCCCGGGGTAGTAAAGGTTTCGACGGGGGTTATGAAGCTGGAGAAGCTATCCGCAGGTGATGCGTCAAATCACAAACCTAAATATAAACGCTGAAGACAATTTAGCAATCGCTGCCTAATGGCAGCTGTCTGACTTAGAGCACCTGCACTTTAAGACCCAGGCATCGACTATGCAGGAAACGACGTATGCTAAGCTTTGCACATGCGGGCGTATCATGAAGCTACTAAAAGCAGAAGGATGTCTGTTTCCGTCTGCCGGAGGGAATGTCAAACAACCGACTATGATAGTAGAAGGACAGTGAATTGGCTTTCGGACACGAGTTCGATTCTCGTCTACTCCATACAAAAATATCCCCGACAGAACGGTTTTTCCAAAACCAACTCTTCTGTCGGGGATATTTTTTATACTTTTTTACCAGAACTGCACATCTCAAAAAAGAGGGGAATGGTTGCCTGGAAATTTTGTTCGCCCTCTTTCCTCCAATTTAATAAAGATTCTTCACCTTAAACTCTTTCTCTGCCTCGCGCCGCTGATCTTTTTTCGCAATGTCCTGACGTTTATCATAAAGCTTTTTCCCTCTTGCCAGACCGATCTCCACCTTGGCAAGACTTCCTTTAAAGTAAACCTGAAGCGGCACCAGCGTATACCCCTTCTCGGCAATTTTTCCGGTAATCTTATTGATCTCCGCTTTGTGCATCAGAAGCTTCCGAACACGCAGCGGGTCCTTATTGAAAATATTTCCTTTCTCATAAGGGCTGATATGCATGCCGTAGATAAACACCTCTCCATTCTCAATGCGGAGGAAGGATTCTTTGACGCTGCACTTTCCCATACGCAGGGATTTTACTTCTGTTCCATGCAGGGAAATGCCTGCCTCATATTTATCTTCAATAAAATAATCGTGGTACGCTTTTTTATTATTTGCAATCAGTTTGGTCGACGATATTCCCATACTTTTCCCCTCTCTTTTCTAAATAATACCACTTCTGTGAATCTAATTCAGCTTTTTCGGCCTATCACTTTTACAAAGCCATCTCAAAATCTACGGTCTTTGTTGTCTTGTCCGCATCCAGAACGCGAACCCGCACCGTATCGCCCAGACGGTAAACACGCCCCGTGTCAATGCCATACATCTCATACGTCTCTTCTCTGTAATAATACCGGTCATCGTACATGCGGCTGACATGAATCAATCCTTCCACTGTGTTCGGCAGTTCAGCGTACATGCCATAAGACATAATTCCGGAAATCACTGCATCAAACTCTTCCCCGATGTGTTCCATCATATACTCCGCTTTTTTCAGCTTGATCGTCTCACGCTCCGCCTCATCTGCACGGCGTTCCAGTTTGCTGCAGCTTTCCGCCACCTGCGGCAAAATCTCCTGGTAATGATCTGTTTTCGCCTGATTCATTCTCCCGCGCAGTACTTCTTTGATAATACGATGAATCTGCAAATCCGGATACCGTCTGATCGGAGACGTAAAATGACAGTAATGTGGCGCAGCCAGTCCGAAGTGGCCGACATCCTCCGTCGTATAACGCGCCTGCTTCATCGAGCGCAGCGTCAGTCTGCTGATCATCATCTCCTCCGGCGTATCTGCAATCCGCGCAAGAAGCTTCTGTAACTCCTTCGGGTGAATCTCATCGGAAATTCCCTTCATCCCGTACCCAAAGCTTGCGATAAAAGAGGCCAGCTTCTGAAGCTTCTCCTCCTCCGGCGCCTCATGTGTCCGGTACAGAAATGGAATCTCCTGCCAGTAAAAATACTGTGCAACTGTTTCATTCGCTGCCAGCATAAACTCTTCAATGATCTGCGTTGCCGTATTTGCAGTGTAAGCCTTTATCTCAAGCGGAACTCCGTTTGCGTCGAGCACCACCTTTGCCTCCGGGAAATTAAAATCAATTGAGCCACGTTTTCTGCGGCGCGCACGAAGCATCCTCATCAGCTGCTCCATATCCAATAGCATGGGGAGCACGTCTCCATACTCTTTCTGAAGCTCCTCTTCCTTCTGAAGCTCCTGTAGCTTATCTTCATGATGTTTCTGAACATTCTGTGCCTGCCCGTTTTGATGCGTTTCCAGAATTCCAAGTACCTCCGAATAGGACATCCGCCGGTTCACACAAATCACCGACTCGCAGATTTCATGATCTACAATTTTCCCATTCTGGTCAAGCCTCATCAGACAGCTGAGCGCCAAACGGTCCACTCCCGCATTCAGTGAACAAATCCCGTTTGACAGCCTGTGCGGCAGCATCGGAATCACCCGGTCTGCAAGGTAAACGCTTGTCCCCCGATGAAGCGCCTCCCGGTCAAGGGCACTTTTTTCCTGCACATAATTGGCCACGTCCGCAATATGCACGCCGAGCTCATAAAAATCTCCGTTCTTAGTCAGAGAAACGGCATCATCCAAATCCTTTGCATCCTCGCCGTCAATCGTCACCATAAGGACATCCCGCAAGTCTTTTCTTCCCGCGCAGTCTGCCTCCGTCACTTCTTCCGGTGTTCTTTCTGCCTGACGCATCACTTTTTCTGGAAATTCATTCGGCAGTTCATACTCATACACAACAGAAAGAATATCCGTACCAGGGTCATTTACATGCCCGATGATCTCCTTTACCTTACCTTCCGGATTTTTTCCTTTCTCTCCGTATGACGTAAGCTCCACCAGCACCTTATGCCCGTCCATTGCTCCTTTGCTGAATTCCTGCGGCACAAAAATATCTGAAGTGATCCGTCTGTTATCCGGCAGCACAAATCCATAACTCTTCGCCTTCTGATACGTTCCGATCAGCTCATGCACACCATGTTCCAGAATTTTTACAACAGTGCCCTCGCTTCGTCCTTCCTCTGGATTTCTCAGAATCGCCACCTGTACCATATCCCGGTGCATGGCTCCTCCTGACGCATCCTCTGGAATAAAAATATCGCTTTCCCTTCCTTCTACCTCCACAAAGCCGTAGCCTTTCGGATGCGCAATATACGTACCCTCCACAAATTTCCGGCAAGCCTTCCGGTATTTTCCTTTGGAAGTCAACTCCACCTTTCCATCCACAATCAGTGCATCCAGAACTTCCTTCAAATCCTGCCGCTTCTCCCGCGGAACATTGAGAAAGATTGCAATTTCTTTTATTTTCATCGGAAAATACTGCTTGTCACAGATCATCTCATAAAGCACCTTTTTCCGCCGTTCAAACTGTTCCCTTGTCTCTGTCATATCCTTCCTTTCCAAGCATGGTTCTGGTATCAAAAAATGTCTCAAATATCTCAAAAAGGCTGTGTTTTTCAGTCATGCCTTTCTGATTCACAGAAAAAGAAAGGACTGGTGCTATCGCATCAGTCCTCTGTCTCTTAAAAGTTCAGGTTCAAAATTGCTGCAATCACAATAAACAGCACTGCCAGCAGTGTTGTAAACTTAACGAGCCTGCCCTCCATGGAACGTGATTTATTCTTACCCCAGTAGGTATCTCCGATTCCACCGATCGCTCCAAGGCCTGCGTCTTTTCCCTGCTGTGCCAGAACAATCACAGTCAATGCAATACATACTAATATAAAAATAATCGTTAAAAATATCCTCACAGTAAACTACACCTCCTATGTCAAACAAGCTAAGTTTACCACAGGATATAGCAGATTTCAACTGTTTTTTTCGCAAAAAAGACACTTATTTCCAAAAGGATTTTCATATTTGGCAAAAAAGCCGACTGCATCCTCAATCCGAAGAAGCTGGTTATATTTTGCCACCCGCTCACTGCGGCAGGGTGCGCCCGTCTTGATCTGTCCTGCTGCTACTGCAACCGCAATATCTGCAATCGTCGTATCCTCTGTCTCGCCGGAACGATGGGAAATTACAGTCCTGTAACCGTTTCGATGTGCCAGCTCAATTGCATCAAAGGCCTCCGTCAGTGTACCGATCTGATTCACTTTAATCAAAATCGCATTTCCAGCTCCCAGATCAATTCCTTTTTGCAGACGCTCCGAATTGGTCACAAACAGATCGTCTCCCACAAGCTGCACATGGCTTCCAAGTCGGCTGGTCAGCGTCTGCCAGCCTTCCCAGTCATTCTCATCCAATCCGTCCTCAATCGAGGCAATCGGAAACTGGCGGCAGAGTTCCTCCAGATAAGCGATCATCTCCTCTGTGCTCCGATACACGTCCGTGCCTTTCATTTTACTTTCTCCCGGGAAGAAATACGTTTTTTTCTCCTCGTCATAAAGCTCGCTTGCCGCCGCATCCAGCGCAATGACAATATCACGTCCCATCTGATAACCGGCTTTTTCTACGGCATCCGATATCAAATACAAAACAGCCGCCGCATCCTCCAGGTCCGGAGCAAAACCGCCCTCGTCTCCAACCCCGGTGGAAAGACCGCGGCTTTTGAGCATACCCTTTAACGTATGATAAATTTCCGCGCAGATCTGCAATCCGTGTGCAAAGCTGTCTGCCTTTACCGGCATAATCATAAATTCCTGTAAATCCACGGTGTTATCCGCATGGCAGCCTCCGTTTAAAATATTCATCATCGGTACCGGCAACCTGTGTGCGTGCATACCGCCGAGATACCGAAAAAGCGGCAGGTCCAAAGAGCGTGCGGCTGCCGACGCTGCTGCCATGGAAACGCTCAGAATCCCGTTTGCCCCGAGCCTTTTTTTATTCTTTGTTCCGTCTTCGCGGCATAAAATCCGGTCAATGGCAGCCTGATTGTACACATTCTCACCAATAATGGCATCTGCAAGTACGGTATTTACATAATGGCAGGTTTGTTCCACACCTTTTCCTAGATAACGCTCCTGACCATCTCTCAACTCCACAGCCTCGTACTGGCCAGTGGAAGCGCCGGACGGCACTGCTGCCCTTCCGACGCTTCCGTCTTCTGTCATAATTTCTGCTTCCACGGTAGGATTTCCTCTGGAATCCAGAATCTCCCGTGCATAAACATCTGTAATGGGCATATAATTACACATTTTGCAAAACCTCCTGCGTTCTATTCAGTTCATCTTGAAATAGTATTTCCCATATCATATTTTTCAGTCTGGCAATTCCTGCACAAATTTTTATACAACAATTTTCCTACACGGTCATATCACCCAAAATTGTGATGACACGTTTAAACCCTGTACATTCTCCCTGCTCCAAAGGTATTCGTAACCTTCATCTGTCAGAATCATCTGTCTCGCAAAAACAAAAAGGGTGAGAAGGTTTGACCTCTCACCCAGTATCCTTAAAGAGCATATTGTTTCAAATACAGTAATCTGAACAATTGACTAGAAAATTCCATTTTCTCCATTGCCGAACATAAATCCTTCCAGGCCCGGGAAATTGAATTCCGGTATCTCTTCATTTTGCGGAATGTCATTGTCATTGTTATTCTGATCGTCGGCGCCCTGCTCTTCTTCTGCTTCTGTCTGTACGCCGACTCCTTCCTGCAGCGTCACTTCCACTTCACGGCTCACATACTCGCCGTTATTTGCCGTCTGCACTTCAAGCGTCACCGTCTCGCCTACCGCAAAGTAGCTGATCTTGTCAATCAGTTCGTCCTTGTCAGTTATCGTATCGCCGTCAAATTTTGTAATGACATCACCCTTTTTAATTCCTGCTTTTTCTGCTGCTGAGTCCTCGCTCACCTCATAGACAAACGCACCCTCCGGCATACTGTACAGCTCCTTGGCATCTGAGGAAACATCAACCACCGTTGCACCCAGATAGCCTCGTTCTGCATTGCTCTTCAGATCTCTTGTCTCTTTATTGATCAGATTTTCAAGAACCGGAATCGCAGTATCAATCGGAATGGAATAGCCCATGCCCTCTGAACCGTCTCCAGCTTCCTTGGCCACATTGATACCGATCACCTGACCCTTTGCATTCAGGAGTGCTCCGCCGCTGTTTCCAAAATTAATAGATGCATCTGTCACAAACAGTTCTTTTGAAAAATTGTCAATTGTAACCTCGCGGTCTTTTGCACTGATGATTCCGCTGGTAACACTCTGTCCGTATCCAAGTGCATTGCCGATGGCAATCGCTGCCTCTCCTACTTTTGTTTTTTCAGAGCTGCCAAGCGATGCGATTTTCAACTGGCTTCTGACCTCATCCGGGATATCTTCCAGCTTAACTGCTAGCACAGCCAGTTCATACCCTTTATCCATACCTTTGATCTTGGCAGGAACCACGAGATCAGCCGGGTCCTCAGCATCTACGGTAAAGCAGACTGACATCTCTGTCGCATTCACCACCACATGACTGTTCGTCGCAATCAGAAGCTCATCATCATTCTGTGCAACGATGATACCGGAACCTGCCCCTTTCACCTCATATTTCTGAGTACCATAATAATACATCTGTACTTCTTCCACGCCTTTTGTATCAATCGCAACAATCGACGGCATACAGTTCTCCACGATATCTGAAACGTCTGTTGTCACAATCGCTGTATCTCCCGTCTCAACGTTTTCAATTTTATTGAAAGACTTCTTTGGCTGCTCTGTCTGTGCCTCTGTTTCCTCTTCTGCATCCTCCTGTGTCTCTTCTTCAACATCACGGTCTGCAATATTCAGGGAAACCTCCTGCTTCTCCTCTGCCTGCACATTGCCCTTGTAAAGGAATGCCCCTGCACCTGCTGCGCTTCCTGTAATAAGCAGCCCGGCCATAAAAATCATACCGTAACGCTTCCATGCATTCATTTTACACTTCTCATCTTTTTTATCTCTAAATCCATTCATGAAGAAATCCCCTTTCTGTCTTCCGTTCTTCTTTTGATGTTCCTACTATATCGTTCTTTTGTGTCCGAAATGTGAAAAACCCGTAGCAATTTTGTGTCTTTCTTATCAAAACCAAAATTTGCGACGCACTGATTCACCGTGCCAGACTCCAGCCGCATTTTCCAGATTCCGTACAGAAACAAAGGCTGCTTACCGGAAATAATTTCCAGTCAGCAGCCGTGTTCTCAAACACCATTTCAATTTTTACTTTTACGTTTTTATTTCTCGATTTTTATTTTTCGATTTTTATTTCTCAATCAAAAGTGATTCTCCTGTCATCTCAGCAGGCTTCTCCATGCCCATCAGCTCGATCAGCGTCGGAACAATATCCGCCAGACGTCCGCCTTCCTTCAGCGTATACTTCTCGTCACAGTTCACAAGGATGAACGGAACCGGATTTGTCGTATGAGCCGTGAACGGAGCACCTGTCTCGTAGTCAACGAGCTGCTCTGCATTGCCGTGGTCCGCACAGATAAACATCTGGCCGCCGGTCTGTTTTACAGCTTCAACGACTTTGCCCACGCACTCGTCAATCGCCTCAATTGCCTTAACCGCAGCTTCCATCACACCGGTATGGCCTACCATATCCGGATTAGCAAAATTCGTAATCACCACATCATACTTGCCGGATGTGACTGCATCCACTACCTTATCGCAGACTGCATATACGCTCATTTCCGGCTGAAGATCGTAGGTGGCTACCTTCGGAGAGTTTACAAGAATCCTGTCCTCTCCCTCGTTTGGTGCTTCCACGCCGCCGTTAAAGAAGAATGTTACATGGGCATATTTTTCTGTCTCGGCAATTCTTGCCTGCTTCAGCCCGTGCGCAGCCAGATACTCGCCAAAGGTATTCGTCACAGAAACCTTCGGGAAAGCGATTGTCTTATTCGGAATCGTCACATCGTACTCTGTGAAGCATACATATACCACCTGTCTGCGCGCACCGCGCTCAAAACCTGCAAAATCATCACAGCAAAAAGCACGTGTGATCTCTCTTGCACGGTCCGGACGGAAATTAAAGAAAATTACAGAATCATGATCCTGAATCGTTGCAGTCGGCGCGCCATCTTTCATCACAACGGTCGGAACAACAAACTCATCCGTCACATCCTTTGCATAAGACTGCGCAACTGCTTCCACACCGGAAGTAGCCTGCTCGCCTTCTCCATAAGCCAGCGCGCGATATGCCTTTTCCACACGGTCCCAGCGGTTGTCACGGTCCATTACATAATAACGCCCCATTACAGTTGCAATCTCGCCAACGCCGATCTCCTGCATCTGATCAGCAAGAGCCTGCACATAATCTTTTCCGGATGCCGGAGGTGTGTCACGGCCATCCAGGAAACAGTGTACATAAACTTTTTCAAGACCATAACGCTTTGCCATCTCAAGCAGCGCATACAGATGCGTATTATGGCTGTGCACGCCGCCGTCAGACAGAAGGCCATACATGTGAAGACTGGAATCATGCTCCTTTGCATTTTCCATTGCTCGTTTCAGCTCTGCATTTTCAAAGAAATCGCCGTCTTCGATCGCCTTTGTAATTCTGGTCAGATCCTGGTACACAATTCTGCCTGCGCCCATATTCAGATGGCCTACCTCAGAATTACCCATCTGTCCATCCGGGAGTCCGACTGCCAGACCGCTGGCATTTCCCTTTACAAACGGACACGTTGCCATCAATTCATCCATCACCGGTCTGTTTGCCTGTGCAATCGCATTTCCGTCCTTTCTGTCATTTAATCCATATCCGTCAAGAATCATTAAAACTGTTGGTCTCTTGCTCATTGTCATTCTCCTTGCTCATCTATTTTTTCATTGAAACGGGCAATACAGAAATCTTTTCCGATTCCGGTAAATTCTGCCGCCCTTCCTGCTGCCGCGTACAGTATACCATTCCTAATTCTGAATTGCAACGCGATTTTGCCGCTCCCAATCAGCAGGCTATCCGGACGCCTTACGCAACACGCCCGAGCTGCTGTTTTTCTGTCCCCTATTTTCGGTTTTTGCATACGCCGTCCGAACCGATCCGATATCTGCCGATTTTGCAGTTCTTTCTCATCTCTCCCGTCTTTTTATGGAAATAATACCATTTTTTATTAATTCTCTTCCACCCCGTCTGCCTTACGCCGGAAGAATTCATATAGTAGCGCTTTCCATTTACTTTCAGCCAGCCCTGTACCATACGTCCATTTTTGGATCTGAAGTAATAGTACTTGCCTTTTATCTTCACCCAGCCCTTACACATCCGACCATTCTTCGGATTCATATAATACCGGGTCTTCCCAAACGCCAGCCAGCCCTTCTGGACAATTCCTTTTTTATTCAGATAATACTTCCGTTCTCCCACTGTGAGCCAGCCCGTTACCCGAGCGCCCGTAGCGGGGTCCAGGTAATACATATTCCCTTTTTCCTTATGCCAGCCTGTCTTCATGGAGCCCGGATTTTTCGTTTTCCAGAAATAATAATATTTCCCGCCGATCTTTTTCCATCCTGTCACACGATAGCCATTGGAATTAAAATAATACGTCTTGCCGTCGATCACCCGGAAAGCATCCGTCACCTTCTGTCCGTTCTCATCCAGATAACAGTAGTATTTCCCCTCCTGCCGCCAGCCATACGTCTCTTTCGGCAATCGAAAAGCCGGCGTCGTCCGTGGTGCGACAATCTTCGTATAATCCTTATAACTGTAATCCAGGTCTACGTCCCCGGCTATACCGGCCACCCTTCCCGTGCTGCTGTACTGCCACATGGAAACCGGCTCGAACACCGGCTCGCCTTTCCATCGCGCCACCCATTTGTCATACTTTGTCAGGCGCGACAAATCCATACTGTACGTCAGCCAGCTCTCGCTCGCATATATCATCGGATAGTACCCTGCTTTCTCGATTACCTCCAAAAATGCGATCGTAATATCTGTCCGCTGCTGCGTCGTCATAACTCTGTGAATATTATCTTCAATATCAAAAGCCACCGGATAAGAGATACGATATCCATCTATCTGCTCCAGCACAAAATCGGCCTCGCGACGCGCTTCTTCTTCGTTATGCGCCTCAGAGTACAGATAAACGCCAACTTCGATTCCCTGTGCCAACGCATTCTGGATATTGTATTCAAACTTCGGATCGGGAATTCCCTTCCCATCCCGGTACCTTCCAATCCCCAGCATGACAAAACTGACGCCGTCCTCCTTCACCTTCGCCCAGTCAACGTCTCCCTGCCATCTTGACACATCAATCCCCTTGACCACCGGCTCCGGCAGCGCCGCGCGCGCACTCTGCCCCACAAACAAAACCAGTACTGCAAGGAAAATCCCTGTCAACACTGGCATCCAAACTAAATTCTTTTTTTCTCCCCTGCCTGCTTGCATCTTTTCCCCCTGATTTTTATTTTTGATACGGAGCAACTGCAAAGCGTGATTTCAAAGTAAGAACCAGGGGAAGCTGTACAAAATAGGGGGTGACTTCTCTTATCGGAACCCCGTTTTTGTACAGTTTCCCCTGGTTCGTCCTATCTCCTATCCCGTTTCGCAATCATCCAATCGTTGCTATTCTACATGAAAAAACAAAATCAGACAAGTACTTTTGAAAGGAAATCCTTCAACCTCGGATTCTTCGGATGAGCAAAAAACTCTTCCGGTGTATTTTCTTCTTTTATATTTCCCTCATCAATAAACAAAACCCTGGTCGCAACCTCTTTTGCAAATCCCATCTCATGCGTAACAATAATCATTGTCATACCGGATTTTGCCAGCTCACGCATAAGATCGAGTACCTCTCCCACCATCTCCGGATCAAGCGCCGAGGTCGGTTCATCGAACAGCATCACATCCGGATTCATCGCAAGCGCTCTCGCAATAGCCACACGCTGCTTCTGTCCACCGGAAAGCATATTCGGATACTGATCTGCCTTATCCGGAAGTCCGATTCGCTCCAGAAGTTCGTCTGCTCTCCTCGAAGCCTCCTCCTCTGTCATGAGCTTCAGCTTTACCGGAGCCAGCATGATATTCTTGCGAATTGTCATATGTGGAAAAAGGTTGAACTGCTGAAACACCATGCCAATCTTCTGTCGCATCCGGTCCACATTCACCTTTTTGTCGGTGATATCCACTCCCTCAAAGGTAATCGTTCCGCCTGTCGGCTCCTCAAGAAGATTTAAGGAACGCAGAAACGTCGATTTGCCACATCCCGAAGGCCCGATAATTGCCACAACTTCTCCCTGGCGGATTTCTGTTGTCACACCGCGCAGAACTTCAAGCGAGCCGAAGCTCTTCTGAAGATTCTCTATTTTAATGAGTACCTTATCTCCGTTCATTATTCCGCAGCCTCCTCTCTAAAGCTCCCAGCAGTTTGCTGAATACAAGCACCATGATAAGATAAATCGCAGCTACCGCCAACAGCGGCATAAATGCATCGTATGTACGGCTGCGGATGATATCGCCGCCCTTTGTCAAATCCTCCAGAGCAATATAACCTGCTACGGAAGTCTCTTTTAAAAGCACAATAAACTCATTGCCGAGAGCTGGCAGGACATTTTTAAATACCTGCGGGAAAATGATATAAATCATTGTCTGCACATAATTCAGGCCAAGGCTCCTGCCAGCCTCAAACTGTCCGTTATCAATCGACATAATTCCGCCGCGGATAATCTCCGCCACATAAGCGCCGGAATTTAGTCCGAAAGCCAGAATGGCCACAAATGTCTTGTCAATCTTCACGGAACCAAAAATAACAAAATAAATAATCAACAGCTGTACGACTACCGGCGTACCGCGAACCACGGTCAGATAAAGCTTACACACAGCGTTCAAAATCTTCAACTTCCCTGTCTTTTCACAGGTGGAGCGAACCACGGCTACCAGAAAGCCAAGAAGAATACCGATCAGCACGGCAAAAAAAGTAACAGTCAGCGTTGTTTTTAAGCCGTTTACCAAATACTTCCACCGGTCATCCGCAATAAAATTAAGATAAAATCGATCCTGTAAATTCTGTAACATATCCATAACCTTTCACGGGAGCCCCCGCATTTTCTCCGGGCGCTCCCATTCTCTCTTTTACTTATTCAGGTTTCCTGTTTTACTGCGGCTCCTCCTGCAATTTCGCACGCCTCTGCCGCTGCAAATTATTTTGCCTCTGTGGCAGCTTCTGTCTCAGCCTCTGCAGCGTCGTCGCTTGCAATGTACTTGTCAATGACCTTCTGGAACTCGCCCTCTTCCTTCAGCTCATTCAGTGCTGTATTGACCTTCTCAAGCAACTCTTCGTTGTCCTTAGAGATTGCGATTGCATACTCTTCCTCAGTAAACGGATCATCCAAAAGCTTCAGACCTTCATTCTGTGAAACAAATACCTTTGCCGGTTCGCCGTCGATCACAACTGCGTCAACCTTACCCTGAAGAAGTGCCTGCACAGCCTCAAAGCCTTTGCTGAAACGCTCTGCCGTTGCATCCTCAATATCATCTACATAAATATCACCGGTCGTTCCAAGCTGTACGCCGATTGTCTTGCCTGTCAGGTCATCCGGACTTGCAATTTCACTGTCTTCCGTAACGATAATCATCTGTGTCGCTTTTGTATAGGTATCTGTGAAGTTTACCATCATCTGACGGTCTTCTGTCACAGTAATACCTGCCATAGCAATATCAGCCTTTCCGGTCTGAACTGCTGCCAGTACGGAATCAAACGCCATATCCTCAATCTGCAACTCCATGCCAAGCTTCTCTGCGATCAGTCCAGCTACCTCTGCATCAATTCCTACAATGTCATCGCCTTCACGGTACTCATATGGCGGAAACTCTGCATTCGTAGCCATCACCAGGACATCACCTTCTGCCATAGCTGTCATTCCAAAAGTCAGAACCATAACGCCTGCAAGCGCTGCTGCCGCTAATTTTTTCATAATATAGCCCTCCTCATAGTTAATAATAATAAATCTTATTGAATTTTTATGAATTTTACCATACCACTATTCAAATCCTGTGTCAATCGTTATTTTGCATAAATCACAACAAAGAAAGCCCGGAATATAATGGTATATTCCGGACTTACGATCAATATGTTCATTCGCTTCTATTTATTTATGGTTGTCATGCCACCAGCACCAGAATGTGAGACCGCATGCAATAACCATCACCACGCCAATTAGTATATTGCCGACCATTATGCCCCTCCTTCCTGCAATTTTATTTCTGAAAGAAAGGCGTCCTGCTTATAGATAAGCCAGTCGGTAAATATAACTGAGTATGTACTTTGATTTTCGATATGGTCTGTTATCCGACAGCGCATACAGCATCTGCCGAATCACATGGTACAGACATAGCAAAAACAAACCACACAAAAATACATTTGCTCTGGAAACTGTCCTGGTGCGTATTCTCTGCTCCTGCCTTGCTGTGTGCAGGATCTCTCCTGCCCCCTTTGCAGCCGATGACAGTACGGCGTCGAGGGTATCTGGCCGGCTTCCCGTGATAACAGCAGATGCAGTCTGTCTCTCTGCATCCAGCGGCAGAAATGTAGTCATCCCGATTCTGCCGGAAATAACAGCCAGCTCCAAAAAGAGCAGAAAAACCAACAGCCATATGAACTTTGCTTTGGAAATCTTTTTTCCTACCAGATTGCCATGCATCTGCGGTCCTCCCTGCATTTCTGTATCCTGTTCTCATTATAAGACACATAACGCACAAGGACAAGCAAAAAAATTTTTTCAAAAGGCTCATAAATGAATCGGAATGGTCCAAATCGCCGCAGCGCACAGAATACCGCCTGCCACAATCGAATCTCCGATGCCTCCCAGAAATAGCACCGAAGCGGGTATGCAACAGTAACCAATATACAGCACCGTCGCCGCCAAAAAGATCCTCAGATGCCGGAATGCATAACGCCTGCGTTCATCGGCCGATGCCGCAGCGGCCTGTTCATACGTCATGCCGTTAATCCAGTAAATGCTCTGCATTGCGTAAATCAGCAGCATCAGCAGATCCAGCAACACATACAGGACAATACAGTTGGTACGTACCATCCCAAGCCCGAAAAAATTTACTTCATTTACCGCGCATACATACAGCGCCATTGTAAAAAATGCCATCCACGCGATAAACAGTTTGTAGGATTTCTTCTGGTATGTTGTTTTCTGCCTTTCGTCTCCATCTACTGTTTCCCGTTTTTCTTCTTTTTGATCTGCCTCTTTTAACCATGTTTCTTTTGATAATGGTTCTCTTTGATGTATCTGTTCTTCTGATCGTCTGGTTTCCATAATCTCCCCTGCCTTTCTGCCGTGTTTTGCATTTTTAAGACTGTCGCTCTATATGATTCTATTAAATTTATCTTAATAAATACAGCTGCAAAGTGTCAAGGGAAATTATGTCCCCATTCTCTTTTTCTATAGCCTATCTTTGTGTTTCCTTCTTCTGCTCTTTTTCCAAAATATGCGCGGCAATGACTTCTTCCACGGTAATCTGTTTCGCCTCCAGAATCGTTCCGTCTGTATCCCGTTTTACAAGAATATAGATTTTTTCCTCGCTGGCCGAATCATTCTGATACATACTGCCGTTTTCATCGACGAGCCAGTAAACAGGCTTTCCATTCCACATCCAGGCGCCGTCTTTATCATCGCAGTCAATTCCTGCTGCCTTATATTCCTGCCGGCGCTGATCATCCTCCATCCATCCGGAAGCGTTTCCTTCTGCCACACTTACCGAACTCGTCGCCTCTTTCTCTGACTGCACCTGACGTCCGGAAAGCACATCTTCTGTCATAACCTCGCTTTCCTCTTCCACTGCCTCTTCAAACCCCAAAACAGCGTCTGGGTCTGCATGATAGATGTGCATACCGCTGTTCTCTTTATCCTTTATCTGGAATGTATGTCTGTCTCTATTCTCCTGATCTGCTACCTGGAACGTATACGTGACCGTACCATCCGCATTTTCCGAGCAATACGTACATACTGCATCTTCCTGTATAGGCTCCCCAGCTTCTCCCACATACGAGATCGTCACGCCGGCGTCTGCCAAACTTTTTTTAGCCATCTCGTCCTGTTTTGTCTTTCTGTCATACTCCTCCTGTGTCGCTGTCCTGACACCTGTGACACGATAATTGGCGTCTCTTTCTGTATACAGGTCAATCTCGCCATCCGGCATTTGATATGCCGTACAGCTCTGATCCATCCCCTGGTCAACCAGCCAGCGCACCTTTTTCCCACGGTACAGAATCGCATCCTGCTCTGTATCATATACCACTCCGTACTCTTTCAGATATGCGAGTGATTCCTGTAACTCAATCTGCCCCCACTGTTTCAGCTTTTTCAGTTCCTCATCAGACATCACCTGAACCGCTGCGTCCGCAGCTTCCGCACAGGTAATCTCTCCATCCGATTCTTTTTCCGAAACATACTCATCCACAGATGTTTCAAAGCTCCCTGCCTCTGTCACATAGCGGTTGATCGTTCCGTTTTTTCCTTCCCATGATGTTCCCCAGGTCTGTGCATGAACCATGCCTCCAAGCGGCCCTCCGGCTACTGCGGCACACGCCGCTGTTCCTGCAAATAATGCCAAAATTGCTTTTCTTTTCATAATGAACTCCTTTCCCGGGCCGCATCCGATACAAGTATGTTTGCCGCCCTCTGTTTGATTTGATGAAACGATCATAACAGCCTGATTTGGAGTCCTTTTGTGGTTTTTATGTAGTTTTCATGGACCTTGGAATTTCAAAGAAAAACCGTACGCCATCTTCTATATTTTCAACGCCATAACGCGCGCCATGCTGTTCCAGCGCCATACGCACAATATAAAGCCCAAGACCACTGCCGCCTGTCCTGCGGCTTCTCGATGACTCCACGCGGTAAAATGCATCAAACAGATGCTCAATTGATTCCGTCGGAATCTGCACTCCGGTGTTTTCTGTCCGGCATACAATCCCTTTCGGCCCATCCTTTAAAAAGATACGGATTTCATTTCCTTCATTTGCCGGCGTGTAACGGATTGCGTTCGTCAGAAGATTTCGGAACACCTTTTCCATCATACTGGTATTTACCTCTGCGTATAAATGCTCCGGCACATGCACCATCAAAGCCAGTCCCTGCATTTCAATCAGCTCTGTCATCTCTGCAAGCTGTTCGCGCAGAAGCTCTGCCAAATCCACGATCTGTGTCACAAAGGTATTGCTTTCCATGCGCGATACCGTCAGAAGCTCTCCCACCATCTCTTCCATTTTTTCTGTCGTCTCCTGGGAACGGAGCAGATAATGATCCCTGTCACGGTATGCGCCGATTCCCCGCAGCATTCCTGAGATATGGCCTTTCAGGATTGTAATCGGTGTTTTCAGTTCATGAGAAACAGCTGAAAAAAATGCAATCCGCTTCCGTTCCAGTTCCCGTTCCAGCTCAATATCTGATTTCAGCTTTTTATTTGCCAGACTCAGGTTTTCCAGTGTACCAGAAAGATTTCGCGCCATCTCGTTCAAATTTCGCCCAAGCTCCCCAAGTTCATCCTTTCTTGTCCCCCGGTATTTGTCCGTAAAATCAAGCGCTGCCATTTTTCTGGAAATCCTGCTCAGCCGTACTACAGGAGCAGTCAGATAAAACGAGCCCACCACTGCAAATAAAAATGCCATGAATATTGCTAATCCGAAAATATATGGAAAAATCTGATACAGAATTTCCATCGCCTGATTGACGGACTGCATATCTCCTGCAACCAGCATCATATAATCCATATCCCCAAGTCTCAGATCATAGGATTTCACTGCAGACGCATCCTTTCCAGCAAAACCGGAAAGCTCCGCATCCGATATCAGGCTGTAAGTTCCATCCCCACTCCACGTATATTCCGCGGCAACCGCATCGCCTTCCAGAAACTGTGTGATCACGCCATCCCATTTTTCTGATGTATTTATATCCTCTGTCCCCATTGTCAGAACTTCCGCACTTTTAATTTCCTGTTCTGTCTCTATCTCTCCAGCGCTGCTTTCTTCTGACTCCACCCCCATATATTCCGCTTCTGCTACGATTCCCACGGTGCCTTCTGAGACAGCATCCTCCAATCTTTCGGTCTCACAGATCACGTCCTGTTCATGCACCACAGACCCGATACTCAGCTCAAATGTACTGCGGCGCGGCCACACAAGCATTCCGTTCTGGTTCAAAACCGCTACCGGCATCTCTGTACTTGCTGTAAACAGCTGAAGCGTTGCCATTGCTTCCTCGATTGACTGGTAGCTGCTCAAATTCTCAGTCAGTTCACGGGACAGCTCATCCAGATTTTCATCCAGACGGTTCGAATAAAATACCGGGAGAAATTTCGCTACTGCCGCATAGGTAACGCCGCTGGCCATCAGCAGCAATACACTCATAAGCAGACAGATCCGAATCGTCAGGCTGCTCCTAATTTTCTTTATCAATGCGGTATCCCACCCCTCTTATTGTACTGATATAATTCTGTCCCAGCTTTTTACGTAGATTTTTGATATGTGTATCCACAATCCGTTCCTCGCCAAAATAGTCTTCGCCCCACACCAGATTCAAAAGCTTCTGCCGCGTAAGCACAAGTCCTCTGTTGATCAGAAGCACATGCAGCAACTCAAATTCCTTCTGTGTAAGGTCAACTTCTGTCCACACAAACGGCGCCCCCGTTTCCTCACTCGCTTCCGGCTGCTGTACATACACACGGTATCCTGCAAGATCCATGCGCATCTTTTTATAAAAAATCTGCTGCACTTCCTCTTCCCGATGCGCTCTGCGCAGCACAGCTGCAATTTTCCGCATCAGTACCGGCGCTGAAAAAGGCTTTGTGATATAATCATCCGCCCTCAGGTCAAACCCCCGAATCTGATACTCTTCTTCATCCAACGCGGTCAGCATAATAACAGGTACGTCGGATTCCTGCCGAATGAGCTCACATGCTCCAAATCCGTCAATTTTCGGCATCATAATATCAAGAAGAACCAGGTCAAACCTGTCCTTGTGAAATTTCATGATCCCATCCACCCCGTCTTCTGCCAGCACTACATCATATCCCTCTGCCACCAGATAGTTTTTCAGTATTTCCTGAATATCCTCCTCATCTTCCATCACCAAAACACGATACATCACATTTTCCTCCGTCCAGTTCAACGCAAAATACGTTCCTCACACATTTTCGTTACATTGCAACATGTTCTATTTCATAACATACAAATGTGTAGTTTACATGGAGTTACAAGTTTCGTTGCAAATCTGCCGGAATCTTTCTGCGTTCTTTAGGAAGCCCGTTTCCCACATCCCAGAGAAGCACGAGCGTCCCGTCCCGCACCTCGATATAAGCTGGCTGTCCCGTAAATTCATTGCTGACTCCCCGCGTAATGTCACAGCTCAGCGTCGCGTCTGTCAGAGAATATTGAAACCCACGCTCCCACACACCAGTTGCCGGTTCACTCAGGCAAAATACGGAAAACATGCCCGCAGCCGAAGCGTCAAATTCCGCCCGTTCCTGTGTGATTGCAGTCAGAATATTTCCCTGACCGATCAGATATGCTTCCATCCCGGCCCGGGACAGCCCCATCAGAAGCTGCAGATTCGCAATCGAGTGATCCAGCCTCCCTCCCAGCCCTCCATAAAGGAAAAACCGTCTGCATCCTTGCTCCATCCCATATGCCGCGGCCAATGCCATGTCTGTATCGTCTTTGATCGGGGAATGTCGCACTAAATGCTCATGCTCCGGCACCTTTTTCAGAGAATCAAAATCACCCAGCAGGACATCCGGAACGATTCCAAGCTCTTTTAAATAAGTATATCCGCCGTCTGCAGCTATCACCAAATCTTCCGGCTCTGGTTTTCGCTCCAGTCCGTCAAAAGCGCCAGCTCCAACAATAAAACACGTCTTTTTTGTCATCTCAGTATACACCTTTCCCAGTTTTGCTCTGCGTTGTTCTATAAGTACTCGAATTTCTCTACTATTATGTACCATCTTATATCCACAGTCAACCAACCTGTCTTGCAAACCAGCCTTTTGCCAGAAAAAGGAAAAGACGAAGCAAAAGCTCCGCCCTCTCCTCATTGTCCATAGGAAACTTATAAATATTTTCGATCAAAACAGACTGTCGCCAGTATCATAAAGGAAAAAATCATTACTGCTGCGACTGCCATGCTAATATAGTAATCTGCCGGTTGGCGGATGCCCTGCAATAAAGACATGCCATCCATAAGTCTCACCGGAAGAAACGTACTGAGCTTTGGAAACATATGCAGCACATAAGCTCCCGCAACAACCCCTCCGGTTCCCAAAAGCACTTCTGTACTGCTCTGAACCACCGATGAAAAAAATATCAGAAGCGAAATGGTCCATATGCCGAACAGCCAGGTGAATAATACAGCAAACGCGAAATGCGAAACAATGCTGTTGTCCCAGAAATATGCGTTATATCCAAACGTAATTCCAAAACAAAGAACATACAATACTGTCCACATGAGATAAAGCATCAGCGATTTCGCCGACAGGATTTTCCGCCGCGACAGTCCTTTTGTGACTACAGGAACCAACGTCCCTTTCTGGTATTCTGCAGTAAAACTTCCGCTCCCAAGCAGAAGAAACACCAGAAGCCCAATTGGAATATTTTTGTAAAACTGCGTCCAGGAAGTCATGGCATCTATCTTAACAGATGTGATTGCAAGCCCTGTATCAGCCAGAGACTCCGAAAGCGCTTCGATCAGCCAGGGAGTCAGTTTAGTCAGAGCTGGATTCATTACCCCAAACAGAGAAAAAATCAACAGGAGAATCAAAAGCCGTCCGGTACGGCTCCATTCCATCCATTCCTTTTTGAGAAATGCCTTCATTTACCCACCACCTCCAAAAACAGCTCCTCCAGCGAAGCCTCCTGCTGTTCCATCCGCACAGGTACAAGTTTCGTATCCGCAAGAAAACGCAACACATCCGGAAATCGCTCTGTGTCCTCCAGCAAAAGACCGCTGCGTCCGGTTAACTTGAGAAACGGAAAAGCCGCCAAAAGAAGCTGCGCATCCTCTGGCCGCTGTGTTTCCAGTTCCATCGCAACCGTTTGTTTTCTTCGACGCACTTCTTCCAAGGAGCCTTGCAAAACAATAGTTCCATTGTGCAAAAAAGCCATCTCATCACAGATATGCTCGACATCAGAAAGAATATGCGTGGAAAAAAGTACAGTTGTCTGCTCCTTGGCTGCTACCAAAATATCCAGCAGCTCCTTACGGCCCAGAGGGTCCAATGCAGAAGTCGGTTCGTCGCAGATCAGGAGCTTGGGCCTTCCAAACAATGCCTGTGCCACACCAAGCCGCTGTTTCATACCACGGGAAAAGCCTTTGATCCGATGCTTCTCTTTCTCGAGTCCCACCAGATGCAGTAGCTCTTCGCTGCGAATTTTAATTTCCTTTTCCGACATGCCAAAGAGTTCCCCACAAAAACGCAGATACTCCGGTGCAGTCATATAGGAATAAAATTCCGGAACATCCGGCAAATACCCGACAAATTGATTAGTCGCAGTGTTCCCATAATGAACTGGCATCCCGTTTACAAAAATAGCTCCGCCGTCCCTCTGAAGCAATCCAAGAATTAGCTTCATGGCTGTCGTCTTTCCTGCACCATTTTGCCCTACAAAGCCAAATACCGTGTGCTCCGGAACCGAAAATGTAACGTCCCGCAGCACCTGTTTTTCTCCAAAACGCTTTGTCACGTGAGAAAGTGTCAGCATCTCCATATCAGCTCTCCTCCTTTCCCAAAAGGAAATACAGGATAGGCCCAATAAATTCCATGCCAATCACCGTAACGGCAATCCAAAGCCCGCGGCTCCCTCGTTTATATGTGTTGTGCGTCAAAATATGATAAAGTGTATAACCAAGCAGCCCCATCTGAATCGCCACCAGTGGAATCAGAAACGGCAGTAATTCTCTGATCTCAGACATTCCTTTTCCCCCTTTCACAAATAGCAACATGAATCAAAAAGCAGTCTTTTCAATATTATAACAACAGACACAGTTTCCTTCAATGGAACTGCCCGATATTTCAGTCAATAAAGTCTACCGTCAGGAAACTTTTTGTCTGTTACAAGATTACAGAGATTCTTCTACCTGCTTCCGAAGGATTCTATTTGCATATTGCCAAACATGCCCAGACTACTCTATAATAAAACAGACCAGACAACAAGGAGGAACAAACGTGATACAAAAACAAAAAAACATACTTCAGACACTGAACTCGTTGAACCTTTTTGCCCTGACCCTGGCCGGAGTCATCAATGCATGCGGCGTTACCATGTTTCTTGCGCCTGTGAAGCTATTTGACAGTGGCATATCGGGTACTTCCATGCTGATCTCCCAGCAGACGCCTGGCTGGTGCAGTCTTTCTCTTATCCTGCTCCTGCTCAATATCCCCATTTTTCTATACGGTTACAAAAAGCAGGGTGCTTCTTTTACCGCCTATTCTCTTTATGCAGTATTTGTCTACTCCGTAACGGCATGGCTGATCACTGATATTTTCCCCGTAGATGTAACCATCGCCTCACCGCTTGCTGAACAGGATCTGTTTCTGTGTGCTATTTTCGGCGGCATAATTTCCGGATGCGGCAGCGGTCTGACCGTACGATTTGGAGGAGCCATTGACGGTGTCGACATCATCGGTGTTATGTTTGCAAAGAAACTCGGTCTCAGCCTGGGAAGCTTTGTCATGCTCTACAATATCATACTTTATGTAATCTGCGGCATTGTCCTGGGCAGTTGGATTCTTCCTCTATACTCCATCGTAACCTATGCAGCTGCTTCCAAGACAATTGATTTCTGTGTGGAAGGTTTTGACCGATCTAAAGCCGCATTTATCATTACAACGAAACCGCAGGAAATCTGCAAAGCGCTATCCGATACCTTCGAAAACGGAATCACAACACTAAGTGCCAGAGGGTACTATTCGGATTCTGAAAAAACTCTGATCTACTTTGTGGTCAATCGCTTTCAGATCAGCCGCATGAAAACACTGGTACATACACACGATCCGAAAGCCTATATTGCCATCAACGAAGTGGCTGATATTTTCCCTGCAAATATAGACTAGGAACCACATACCGCAAAATAAATGGTATTGGTAATCTCTGGCTCTTCGTACGGGACGCATATTGTAATAGCAATTAATTTCGCTATGCCTCCAGTACATAATAAAAGACCACTCTCCCGACAAACCCAGGACAGTGGTCTTCTATTTTTATATTTCTTTCATTTCTTTTTTACTTACACCGGATATGCCTTATTTGCATTGTCTGCCATATTCGGATCTACTTTTTTCTTCTGAGCTTCTCTGTATTTGAAGAAGTCTGTAGCTACCTGCGGGAACAGAGCATAGGACAGAACGTCCTCATCCTGCTCGGACCACTGAGCCATCTCGCCGCGCAGCGTATCCAGCTCGTCCGGAATCAGATCTGCCGGACGGCAGGTAATGATCTCTGCGTTGCCGATGCACTTCTTCTGCACTTCCGGATTGAACGGTTTTACGGTAGCGCCGTATTTTCCGGACAGAACATCCTTCGTCTGCTGCGGAACCATCTTGTAGCGCTCGCCCTGGATGACGTTCATAACAGCCTGTGTACCAACGATCTGAGAAGACGGTGTTACAAGCGGGCACTCGCCAAGGTCTTTACGCACACGCGGTACCTCTTCGAGTACTTCGTAATATTTGTCCTCTGCACCGAGATCCTTCAGCTGAGAAGTCAGGTTCGAAAGCATACCGCCCGGTACCTGGTAGAGCAGAGTCTTGATATTTACGCCAAGATTCTTCGGGTTCAGCAGGCCGCTGTCAAGAGCCTCGTCACGAATCGGACGGAAGTAATCAGCGATCTCTGCAAGAAGCTGCTGGTCAAATCCTGTGTCATACTTTGTACCCTTGAATGTCTCAACCATAACCTCTGTAGCCGGCTGAGAAGTGCCAAGTGCAAACGGTGACATTGCAGTATCAATGACGTCAACACCAGCTTCTACTGCTTTCAGGTAAGTCATGGAAGCAACACCTGATGTGTAATGTGTATGAAGCTGAATCGGAATATCTACGGTCTCTTTCAGGGCTGTTACCAGCTCAGTAGCCGTATACGGAAGAAGCAGGCCAGCCATATCCTTGATACAGATGGAATTTGCTCCCATATCCTCAATTCTCTTTGCAATCTCTTTCCAGTAATCCAGCGTATAAGCATCGCCCAGAGTATAGGAAAGCGCTACCTGTGCATGTCCTTTTTCCTTGTTTGCTGCGGTAACTGCTGTCTGCAGGTTGCGCAGGTCATTCAGACAGTCAAAAATACGGATGATGTCAATACCGTTTGCGATAGACTTCTGTACGAAGTACTCTACCACATCGTCTGCATACGGACGGTATCCGAGAATATTCTGTCCACGGAACAGCATCTGCAACTTTGTATTTTTGAATCCGTCACGGAACTTACGAAGTCTGTCCCACGGATCTTCCTTCAGGAAACGAAGAGATGCATCAAATGTCGCTCCACCCCAGCATTCTACTGAGTGATAGCCAACTTTATCCATTTTATCGATAATCGGAACCATCTGCTCTGTTGTCATTCTCGTAGCAATCAGAGACTGATGGGCGTCACGAAGGATTGTTTCAGTAATTTTAATTGGTTTTTTTGCTTTTCCAGCCATGTTATTCCTCCTGATTTATTTTCCATGTGCGGTCGCCGCACGAATCTCAAGCCGCGGCGGCCGTCTTGCTTTCGCTAAGTGCATCTAAGGATGTTCTGTACACTAAACCTCAGGCTTCGCTTTATAGCTTGCCTTCGCTAAGTTGCACAGAACGGGGTTCGCACTAACCTCAAGCTACGGCTGTCGCCTTGCTTTCGCTAAGTGCTTACACCCCGAATATAGCCATGAATGTTCCGGCTGCTACGGCAGTACCGATAACACCGGCCACGTTCGGTCCCATAGCGTGCATCAGCAGGAAGTTTGTCGGATCTGCTTCTGCACCTACCTTTTGAGATACACGCGCTGCCATCGGTACAGCAGATACGCCTGCAGAACCGATCAGCGGATTGATCTTTCCGCCAGTTGCCTTGCACATAATCTTTCCGAACAGGACACCACCTGCCGTACCAAAAGCAAATGCCACAAGACCAAGAATAACGATCTTGATTGTGTTCATATTCAGGAATGCCTCTGCACTCGTCGTAGCACCTACAGAAGTACCAAGCAGGATAACAACGATGTACATCATAGCGTTGGATGCTGTCTCTGTCAGCTGTTTTACAACACCACTCTCACGGAACAGGTTACCGAGCATCAGCATACCTACGAGCGGAGCTGTGGACGGAAGAAGCATACAAACTACGATTGTAATGATAATCGGGAAAAGAATCTTCTCCAGCTTGGATACCGGACGAAGCTGTTCCATCTTGATCTTCCGCTCTTCTTCTGTTGTCAGAAGCTTCATGATCGGCGGCTGAATGATCGGCACGAGAGACATATAAGAATACGCCGCTACAGCGATCGGTCCCATCAGCGTTGTCTGTCCCAGCTTACCTGCAAGGAAGATCGAAGTCGGGCCGTCTGCACCACCGATGATAGAGATAGCTGCTGCTGCCTTTCCATTGAATCCAAGGAAAATTGCAAGGAAATATGCCATATAGATACCGAGCTGCGCTGCTGCACCGAGCAGGAAGCTCTTCGGATTTGCGATCAGCGGACCAAAGTCTGTCATCGCGCCGACACCCATAAAAATCAGGGACGGAAGAATACTCCACTCGTCCATCAGATAGAAATAGTGGAGAAGACCGCCTGCATGCTCAATGCCGTTCGCATCGACATACGGCTGTGCCATAATATCCGGATAGATATTTACAAGCAGCATACCAAATGCAATCGGAACGAGCAGCAGAGGTTCAAAGCCATGCTTAATTGCCAAGTACAGGAACACACACGCCACTGCAATCATGACATAGTTGCCCCATGTCAGATTCAGGAACGCCGTCTGATCCAGCAGGTTGGACAACGTATTTGTAATGTAAGACATTTTATTACCTCCCAGTTCGTATTCTCAGACAAGTCGCGGCTTAGTTCATGGTAGCAAGAACGTCTCCTGACTCAATTGCCTGACCTACGGTTACGTCGATGCTAGCAACGGTACCGTCCTGCGGAGCAACAACCGGGATTTCCATCTTCATAGCTTCCAGAATTACGATCGGATCACCGGATTTTACTGCCTGTCCAACGCTTGCTTCTACCTTAAATACCTTGCCCGGTACGGAAGCTGCTACTTTTACTGCGCCTGCGCCGCCTGCTGCCTTTACCGGAGCTGCTTTCGGAGCCGCTTTCGGTGCTGCCTTCGGAGCTGCTGCCGGTGCGCCTGAACCAGCGCCCTCTTCTACTGTTACATCATATACATTGCCGTTTACTGTAATTGTATAAGTTTTCATGAATCTTTCCTCCTGTACTTATGCTCTCTGCCAATTTCTTTTATTTGATTTTCTAATAGAACGGACTACAAATCCATCGCTGGATGTATTCTCTGATGCTGCAATCGCTGCCGTAATAACAGCAACCAGCTCAAGGTCATCTGTATAGTCTTCCTCAACAACCGGTGCTGCCGGTACTGCTGCCGGAGCCTGAGCCGGTGCTGCCGGTGCATTTTTCTTGGACATTTTTTCGATCATATCCGGAATCAAATGCATCTGTCCGATCAGCCAGCTGAGGAATAACAGGGTCAGGAACACGATTCCGATACCCATCACGGTATTCATCGCAGCACGCTGCATCAGGACGCCCATCGGATACTGGATATCCCAGTTCAGTGTGGTGCTCTGTGTTTCCGGATTTACGGCAAACGTAACAACAACTTCTGTGCCTTCACCGATTTTTTCATATTTTGCATGTCCGGTAATTTCTGTTCCCTCTGCGTTCAGCTCTGCATCCGTCACTTCAACAAACGCGCCGAGCTCTTCTTTTACAGATTTCCAGTTAGCTGCAATCGCAGCTCCTGACAGATCGGAACCTTCCAACATCTGATCCAGCTGCTCGTCTGTCAACGCGCTGACTGCAACAAGCTGATTAGCCAAAAGTGCTTTTACAGCATCCTCCTGTGTCATCTGAGCCTGTCCGTCTGCTTCTGATTGCTGCGTTCCTTCCGTCTGTGCATCTGACGACTGCTCTGCACCTTCGTTCTGTGCAGCCTCGGATGACGCTTCGGTCACTGCTTCGGTCACTGCTTCTGTTACCTGCTCCGTAGCTTTCGTCTCTGCCTCTGCCGCATATACGCCCATGGAAAAAGCAGACACGGTAAGTCCGAATGCAAGTAATACTGCACTTAATCTACGCTTCATGTGATTCACCTCGCTTAAACTGTTCCGTGCTTTTTGGCCGGGCGATCATCTCTCTTTGTGAACAACATCTCAAAAGCACCGATTACGTATTTTCTCGTATCTTCTGCTTCGATGATGTTATCTACATATCCTCTCTTTGCTGCTGCCAGAGCACTTGACTGAAGTGCTGCATATTCAGCTGCCTTTTCGTTGATAACCTTTGCATCCGCATCTGCATACATGATCTTGGCTGCAAGCTGTGCATCCATCATACCAATCTGAGCCTGACTCCATGCAAACGTCATGTCAGCTCCGATTGCCTTACTGTTCATAGCAACATATGCGCTACCGAATGCCTTTCCGATGATAACGTTTACCTTCGGAACTGTTGCATTGGCAAATGCGTAAGTCAGTTTTGCTGCTGCCTTTGCAATTTTCTTCTCAGAGCATTTACATGCCTTGAAGCCTGCAACATTTGTCAGAGAAAGTACCGGAATTTCAAACGCATCACAGAAATTTACAAACTCTGCTGCCTTGGCTGCGCCTTGTGCGCTCAGCACACAGTCAAAGGATTTCACCAGTGTACCATCTTCACCGTATACCTCTGTACGATTTGCAACAACACCAACGGTTGTTCCGTTCAAACGGAGAAAACCGGTAACCATATCCTGTGCATAGGCAGATTTTACTTCTACGAAATTATTGTCGTCTGCAATATTGGACAGAAGAATGCTCGTGTCGCCTGCTGCGTTTGCAAGATCTGCACTTACGCGGTTCAGATCGTCTGTACACTCTTCATAAGACTGGTCATCCTCGTTGTTTGCCGGAAGCATACATACGAGTTCACGGATCTGGCCCATGATCTCATCCTCTGTGCCCACGAAATCAACAAGACCTGCTTCTTCACTCTGAAACTGTGCGGAAGCTGTGTTGCATTTCTCTTTTGAATTGCCGTCAAGCGCATTCGGAGAATTAACAAAAAGCTCTGCTTTCTTGCCTTCCATGAAAGTAAAATCTGTCAGTGCCGGTACCAGTGCAAGGCCGCCGCCACATCTGCCAAATACTGCGGTAATCTGCGGAATCACACCGGATGCCATTGTCTGCTTCAGATAGATCTCACCAAATGCATTCAGTGCGTCTGTTGCTTCCTGAAGTCTCAGGCCTGCACAGTCCAGTAAGCCGATTACCGGAGCGCCCATCTTCAGAGCCAGGTCATAAAGTCCTGTAATCTTCTTTGCGTGCATCTCGCCAATCGTACCGCCAAGTACAGACGCATCCTGACTATATACGTATACCAGGTGTCCGTCAATCACACCATATCCGGTCACAACGCCGTCTCCCGGTGTCTCTTTTTGCTGCATGTTGAAATCAGTACTTCTGGCAGTTACATATCCGCCGATTTCAACAAAACTGTTCTCATCAAGCAAAGAAGCAATTCTTTTGCCTGCTAAGCTTTGTGCTGTATTACTCATTCTTCAGCCCTCCATTGCTCTATTAATAATGTTAACCAATTTCTGCCGATTCTATAGTAGCGTGTTTCCCTGAAAAAAGCAAGCTTTTTCGTCAGAAATTTCACACGGTCAGAAGGGCTCAGTCAGCTAAGGAAACACGCAGGAAAAATGCGTTTCCAACTTGTTCCAGAATGTATAAATAGTCCCGTACGTATACATCCTCCGAAGCAGTTACCGGACACACTGCCACCTCTGTATCCTCCAGAAAATAGTGTACATTTCCGACCTGCTGCCCTTTTTTTACCGGCGCTGTAACGGATGGAGCAAGCTCGAGCTCGGTCCGTATGCCCTCCTCCTTTTTCATCAGTATCTCCAAGTCCTCCTCCACAATCTGACGCGTATTTACAAAGTCCTTCTGCCCATTTTCAACAGGAACCGATTCCGTTACCAGGCTTGCATCCAGAACCTGTTTCTTTTCGTAATTTTCCAATCCATAGCTCATCAGTTTTTTCGTATCGACCCATTTATAACCCTTGTGGTTTGGCCATCCGCAGGCAAGAAGTGAAACAATCAACAACTTTCCTTCCTTTTCCAGCGCTCCCACATAGCAATATCCTGCCTTCCCGGTAAAGCCGGTCTTTCCAGAAATCGCCCCGTCCAGAATCGTCAGAAGCGCATTGTGGTTTGTACAAGAATAATTTCTGTTTCCTTTTATATTTGTAAAAGCATGGGAACGCGTACCCGTGATTTCCAAAAATTCCTCTGCTTTCGGAGACCCCGTCAGACAGTACCGCATAATCAACGCAAGTTCACGGGCAGTCGTATGATGCGCCCCTCCCTCATTCTCGGCATCCAGTCCGTTCGGGGTAATGTAATACGTATTTTCGCATCCGATCTCCCTGGCCTTTTCATTCATACACGCGGCAAAAGCTTCCACGCTTCCGCTGACATTTTCTGCGATACACACTGCCGTGTCATTGTGTGATTCCAACATCAGGGAATACAGCAGATCCTTCAGGTAAAACGTATCATCCTTTACCATGCCAAGCTTTACCTGCGGCTGTGCAGATGCATTCCCGGACACAGTGCACACGGTATCTCCGGGCATCTTTTCAAGTGCCACAATACAGGTCATAATCTTTGTAGTGCTCGCCATTGCAAGCGGCGTATCTGCCTCTTTTCCATAAAGAACACGCCCGCTGTCACCATCCATCAAAACGGCGCCGCGGGCGTAAAGACCTAAAGTATCCTCTTTTGTGTCTGCCGAAGCAGTTGTGTAAACCATCAAATCCGTGCTGCCTGTACCTGCCTCTGATCCTGTACTCATCAGAAGAAAACTCAAGATCAGACTAACCACTGTATAAAATACGCGTCTCTTTTTCATACATCCGTCACCTTTCCTGTTGTCCGGTAGTTCTCCAACATTGTATGCATCAGATGCGGCGCCTATCACTCATTTTCAAAACACGCCTTTGCCGGACGCTGCCGCCTCAGTCGCAAAAAAGCTACGGTACAGATCACAACAGAAAGCAGAGAGCCTGCGGGAGCCGCAAGTCCCATCGGAAATAACGTATCCGAAAAATAGTTCGACGCAAGATACGCTCCCGGAATCCGGGCACAGACAATGGAAAGGAAATTATGCAGAAACGAAATTCCAGCTCTCCCATACGCGCAGAAATATCCGCTGAAACAAAAATGCATTCCCGCAAACATACAGTCCCAGACATACCCGCGCAGATACTGACCTCCCAGCAAAATCACCTGTGCGTCGTCCGTAAAGCAGTCAACCACTGCCCCGCTGATAAACTGTACCAAAACAGAAGCTGTGAGTCCAAAGCCCACAGAGATGCAAAGCGCGTAGCGCAGAACCGACGCTGCCCGGTCATGTTTCCCTGCGCCAATATTCTGTGCGCAGAGCGCAGAAACTGTAGAGAGCATCGTAGAAGGTACCAGAAACAAAATTCCGATCACCTTCTCCACAATTCCAACTGCCGCAGCATCACTGAGTCCTCTCCGATTTGCAATGACTGTAATCACAATAAAGGCAATCTGAATAAACCCATCCTGCAACGCTACTGGAATACCGATGCGCAGCATTGCTCCTGCTGATTTTCTTTGCAGACGAAAATGTTCCTTTTTCAGACTCAGACCGGTTTTTCTTCTGAAAATCACAAAGAGAGCCGTTAACACACTGATCGTCTGCGACAGAGCAGTACCAAGCGCCGCCCCAGCAGGGCCAAGCCCCAGCACGCCGATAAAGAGATAATCCAGCACAACGTTTGCCACACAGGCAACCGCAACGAAATACATCGGACTTTTGGAATCGCCCATCCCCCGAAAAACGGAGCTGATAATATTATAGGCAGTAATAAATGGAATACCGATAAAGCAGATGGTCAGGTAAGCTGCCGTTCCGTCTGCCGCCTCAGGCGGCGTCGACATGACCGTAACAATAGGCTGAACCAGAAAAAGCAGTCCTGCCGTAATCACGACAGAAATCCCCAGAAACAGTGTAACTGTATTTCCAACAGCCGACGCGGCACGCTCCGGATGCTTTGCTCCAACAGCTTTTCCGATCGTTACGGTAGAGCCCATTGCTAGTCCGACGATCATTACGGTCAGCATGTGCATCACCTGACTGCCGATCGAAACAGCCGTCGTCTGCGCCACTGTTCCAAAACGGCCAATCATATAAAGATCAGCCATTCCGTACAATGTCTGCAAAAAGTATGCCAGCAGATACGGCAGTGAAAAGTAACTAATATTTTTCCATACGCTGCCTGATGTCAAATTTCTTTCCATTTCTTACACCTGTCTTTATAAACTTTATGAAAACAGGAGCTCCCCTTTTGCAGGTGTCTCCCGGTACAGAAGCTTTCCCTTCTTATAAGAATATAAAACGCTGCTCTTCTCATTCAGCGCCTGATAAAAATTCTTTGCATTCAGGATAATACAATCCGCATCGTTCCCTTCCCGGATTCCATAACTGTCTCCGAGATGAAGCGTCCTGGCCGCATTGTATGTGACCAGCTTGTAGGAATCCAGTATTTCTTCATACCCCATCATCTGGCAGACATGAAGTCCCAGGAACACGACGTCTCTCGGATTACCGGTACCAAGCGGGTACCACGGGTCAAATACGTCATCATGGCCAAAGGAAACATTCAGCCCTTCTGCCAGAAGCTCTTTCACACGCGTCACACCTCTGCGCTTCGGATACGTATCACAGCGTCCCTGCAAATGCGTATTGACCAGCGGATTGGAAACAAAATTGATCCGGCTCATCTTCAGCAGACGCATCAGCCGGTTTACGTATGCATTGTTGTAAGAATGCATCGCCGTTGTATGGCTTGCCGTTACCTTATCAAACAGACCAAGCTCCAGTGCACGGCACGCCACTGTTTCGAGACCTCTGGAAGCTTCGTCATCAATTTCATCACAGTGAACGTCCACCAGTCTGTCATACTTCGCAGCAAGCTCCAGTGCAAAATTTACAGACTCCACGCCGTATTCTCGTGTAAATTCAAAATGTGGAATCGCACCGACACAATCCGCTCCCATTTCAACAGCCTTCACCAGAAGCTCTTTCCCGTTCGGATAACTTAAAATACCCTCCTGCGGAAATGCCACGATCTGAATCGTCATAAAATCTTTTACTTCTTCCCGCAGCTCTGTCATGGCCTCCAGAGCCGTCAGCGTCGGATCGGTAATATCAACATGCGTCCGCACATACTGAACGCCGTTTGCCGCCTGCATGCGCAATGCCCTCCTGGCACGCTCCTTGACATCCTCTTTGCTCAGCTTTTCCTTACGTTTTGCCCAGCACTCAATCCCCTCAAACAGCGTTCCGGACATATTCCAAGCCGGATCGCCCGCTGTCAGGCACGTATCAAGATGTACGTGCGACTCGATCATCGGAGGAAGTAGCATACAATCCGTTCCATCCACAAGTTCCTCGCCCGGCCCCGCGTTCAGATTTTCTCCTATCTCGGTAAATTTTCCATCCGTAATGCGAATGTCATTTGCCATTTCCTTTCCATCAATATGGATATTTTTAATCAGCATAACATTCTCCTCTCAAAGGCTTCCAAACTCAAAGACTTCCAAGCAAAGCGCAGTAAAACTGCGCTGCGCATTCGTATTGTTCCATTTTGACCGGCTCAAGGATCTCCTGTACGGTCATTTCCGTCACAGCATCGACCTTCACCCTCTCAGCCCCGATCTGCTCGATAATCTCCTGCTTTGTCGCAGGATACGTGATTCCGTTCATCCGTTTGTGAAGCAGATGAATCATTCCCTTAAATGGTCTTTCTTCCATCACTGCTCCCCCTTTGTATCAATCTGACCGCTGCCAACTTCCTGGTCTGTTCCGGCATAAGACCGGTAATCCTCTGTCCCTCTGCCCGTTCCGGCATATTTCCTGCTACTCGCACCACGATGATCGTACGAATACATCGGCGCTGAGTGCACTGCCTGCTTTCTCATTGCGTCGATAATACCAGGATACAGGTTCGCCTTAATCATGGACGGAACTCCATTTCCGCCCTCGCAGATAATATTTCCGTCCGGTCCGAGAATCATACTTCTTCCAAAGCAGGAGTAATTCTCATTTTCTGCCGTGCCGGACGCATTGACTGCCACTACGTAAACCTGATTGAAATAAGCCCCTGCCTTATTGGTAATCTCCCACGCGTTCTGCCACGGGTCCATATAGTGTGTGGGCCTTATGATTACATTGGCGCCGTTTACAGCTGCCTCTCTCCATATCTCCGGATAATCGCCGTCCGCACAGATAATTAGTCCGATCTTTGCGCCCTTCGGCCCGTCACAAACAGTACATGACTCGCCTGGAAGCGAAGTCTCAAACGGAATCCACGGATTCATTTTATCGTATGTATGCCGAATTTTCCCTTTGTCATCCACCAGCACTGCTGTGTTTGTAAACGCACCGGGCAGCTCTGATTTCAATAAAAATGCAAACACACCCCACATTTCCAGTTCCGCACATTTCTCGCAGAGCGCTTTTACCTGCTGCGCTTCAAGTGTCAGCAGCGCGTTCTCCCAGCCGGACTGTGGAAATCCCTGTAAACATGCTTCCGGCGCCACGATCAGATCTGTTCCCGGAAAAGCACCGGATGCCCGATCCATAAAATTCAGAAGCGTATTCAGATTACGGTCCACATCTGTCATAGAAACAGCGCCGATCGGCGCATACTGTGCACCGACCACGCTCAGACACTCTGTCTCAATTTTTCCATTCAGAGAAAATACATTACCTCTGTCCATTTCTCCTCCATCTGCCTTTTCTACATTTTATCCCCAATTTGCCCAAACCCGCTCAGATTCAAATCTGTATTATTTCTGCAAAAATTTATCCGCAACTGCATAAACAATACAGGAAACAAGAATCGAATTCAATGCAGAAATACCCGGTGCGTACAGCCCGACTGCTGCACCTGCCACTACGGCAAGAACGGCATGCCACTTTACCTCCGGAAGCTGTGATTCATCCTTCTTCTCGTACTCTGCCTTATGCAGGAAATAGCCAACGATTGCAACACCGCCTACCGGTGGAATCGCCGCGCCTAGGAAGTTGAGCCATGAAACGAAATTGTTGTACAGCCATACGGAAGCAATTGTTCCGATCAGACCGCTCACCAGAACCATCGGCTGCTTCGGAAGCTTTGTAATATTGGACAGACCAAGTCCGCAGGAATACAGACCATTGTCTGCCGTTGTCCAGATATTCAGTCCCAGAATCACGATAGCCGGAATTGTCAGTCCCTGTGCAATCATAATATAGAATATATCCGGAGTATTTGTTACCGCTCCGCCAACTGCTCCAAAAACAAACATCAGTGAATTTCCGATAAAGAATGCGATAATCGTAGAAATAACTGCAATTTTATTCGTTTTGGAAAATCTCGTATAGTTCGGTGTCGTCGTACCGCCGCTTACAAAAGAACCAATAACCAGAGTCAAAGCTGTTGCAAACGTAATCGGCGTATCCGGATTTTCACGAAATACCTGTCCAATTCCGCCAACTTCCGAAATCCCCATGCCAACAGATACAAACCCAAGCACTGCAATCAACGGAACCGCAATCCAGCTCACAAGCTCCAGTGATTTAATTCCGAAGTATGCAGAACTCGTCATCAGAACACCGGCAATGAGAATGAATAACCAAACCGGCAACTTTGTAAGCTCCGCCACTGGAATGGAAAACATTGCAAGACCTACGCCAAACCAGCCCATCTGCGTAAATGAAATCAAAGCTGACGGCAAATAAGAACCCTTCTTTCCGAAAGAACGTCTCGCCATAAGGTCAAGCGTCAATCCCGTCTTGCATCCTATGTAGCCGAGTAACCCCGTATAAACACTCAGAATGGCATTACCTAGAATCATGGCCCATATAAAACTTGATAAATTCAATCCCACGCCAAGCTGTCCACCCACACTCATGCTGGCTGAGAAAAAAGTAAAGCCCATCATAATTACAAACATAGAGCCAAAGTTTTTTCTCTGATCGCTCGGCACCGCCTGAAGCGCAAAATCAATGTCTTTCTTGTTAGAAGCTTCTTTTCCCACTGTCTCTCTCCTTTTTCTTATGCTTTTTGTTTTCAGTTCTTCGCAACAAAGGTGTCAGCAGCGCATGCCAACACCTTTGTTTATCAGAGTTATTATATTCACAAACCTTTTATTTGTCAAAACATTTCTTTTTATAAAATATTAAGTCGAAAAATCCATTTTATTGTCAGAATATGTCAGTGAAATCCCGCGTTTTCTCTCCCTTCCTCGTACGAACACTACACATCAAGTTTCATTTGAATTTCTTCCTCTGCCTCTGCCTTAAAGTCTTCCACCTGCACAGGATTGATCTCCGGAAGATCCTCCAGTGAATTCACACCGAAATGTCTGAGAAATGCCTCTGTGGTTCCAAACAGAATCGGTCTTCCCGGCGCATCCAGTCTTCCAAGCTCCGTAACAAGCTCGTACTCCACAAGCTTATTGACCGCATGATCACATTTGACACCACGGATTTTTTCAATCTCTAGCTTCGTGATCGGCTGCTTGTACGCGATAATCGAGAGGGTCTCCATAACCACATCGCTGAGTACAATTTTACGTGGCTGCTTTGCCACCCGGATGAGATATTCGTACATCTCACTTTTTGTACACAACTGATAGGAATCTTCCAGCTCCATAATCTGGATTCCTCGTCCTTCCTCACGGTAGCCTTCCATCATATGATAAATGATTTTCCGTGTCGTCTCTTTATCCTGTTCAATTGCCTTTGCTATTTTCTCAATCTCAACTGCTTCTCCCATTGCAAAAAGAATGGCCTCAATCGCAGCCTCAGCTTTTCTTCTGTCCACGCTAGTTTCTCCGTTTCTCAGTTTCAACTTCATATACCAAATTCTGCCATTGCAAACTCTGTCCGCACAGTTTACCGATGTACGGTAACTGCATCAGTCATAATCCCCGGACAACTCGCTCGTCTCGCCTTCTTTTCCCGTGTATCGGATTGAAATATCTGCAAAGGTCTCCGGCTGCTCTACCTCAACCTTTCCTTCTTTCATAAGCTCCAAAAGCGTCAAAAAGGTCACAATCATGTACATTTTTCCGCTTCGCAGTGTCAGAATCTCCCGGAATCTGCAGTTTGCATGCTCCACTATATAATGCTCTACAAAATGCATCGTCTCACTTAAGTCAAACTCTTCTCTGCGGATGTTTCCAAAGCTGCTGCGCACCCGGTCCACACGGTCATCCTGCCGTCGCAGAATATCCCGAAACAGCGCATGCAGCTTCTGAAGCGTCACGCCGTCGAGCAGCTTACCGATATCAACCGGTTCCCGAAAAGCCTTTACCGCATCCGGAATCGTCGGTTCCTTAAAAAGATGAAAGGCTGCATCCTCCTGCCGCTCCCGAAGCTCATACGACATATATTTATACATTTTATATTCCAGAAGTTTCTGAACCAGTTCCGCACGCGGGTCAATCTCTTCGCCTTCTTCTGTCACCTCCGGCGGCAGCAGCATCCGCGACTTGATATCCAGCAGCGTAGCTGCCATAACGAGAAACTCGCTCATCACGTCGAGATTTTCGGACTGCATTTCCTTGATATATTCCATATACTGCTCTGTGATCTCCACGATCGGAATATCGTATATATTTACTTTATTTTTTTCAATAAGGTGCAAAAGCAGGTCCAAAGGTCCCTCAAAGACCTGCAGCTTCACCGGTATGCCCATATATGGATTCCTCTCTGTATGTATTTTTCAGTGCACCGGCAAAATGGTTTTGCCCAGGCTCTGTTCCGCAGTGCTCAGCTCAAAACGACGTTTTTCGCTGTCGGCTGTCGCCGAATCATTCACAGGATAAAAGGTGCGATGTATGCAAGCATCCCTCGCACCTCTTTTCCCGTGAATGGCACTGCTCGTAGCTTTACACAAAGTCAATTACCACCAGTTCCGGAGGATTGTTGATCCGTATATTTACGGTATGATTCCCAAGCCCTGCGCTTACGATCAGCTTCTTTCCCTTTTTTGTATACAGCCCTTTGTCATATTTGGGAAACAGCCGCATCTGCGGGCTGACAAGCCCTCCCACAAAAGGCAGACGAATCATGCCTCCGTGTAAATGTCCGGAAAGCGTCAGATCAGCTCCCCAGGACGCATACGCATCAAAATAAGCCGGATGATGGGCCAACAATATGTGAAAGCAGCCTTCCTCCGGCCTGCCAAGCATCTCATCAATCCTAGAAGCGGTCAGAACTGAACGGCCGCCTCTGCGAAAATAAGTCTGATCAAGCTCCAGTCCCCAGATCCGCAAAGCCATTCTCTGTATCTCCAACCGTTCACTGCCATTTTCCAGCAGATGAACCCCCAGGCTCTTTATCGTATTCGAGTATCGCTCATAAGAAGCGCCGTATTTCTCCGGCTTTTCTTTCATCCTGTGTTCATGATTCCCGTTCGCATAGTAAACCTGATAGCGCTTGGTAAGTTCGTTCATCAGAGAAACGGCCGCGTCCATCTGCGTCTCCCGTCCGGCCGTCAGCATATCTCCCGCAACCAGAACCAGTGCTGGATTCTCATTCCGAATCTCCTGCAGCAAAAGGCGATTGTTTTCTCCATAACTCACATTGTGAAGATCACTCAAAAAAACTGCCGAAAAAGGCCGTTCCAGAACTCTGTTCTCATTTCCTATACGCACCCGGTATCGTGTCACCTTGAAATTTGACATGGAATGCACGTGTCCTTTCCTGGCGTCAGCCTACAGTTGCAGTCCCAATCCCTGTCCCCACACGGAACTGGCATACCGTCAACTGCATCTGACGCACCTAAATTCATCACATACATAGTATCATATCATATTTCACGTCTCATGCAAATCTTTTTCTTTTTTAACTGAAACCTTTACAGCATCCAGCCGCTCCACAGTTCCTGTAAATAATCCGGATATCCGGCCTTCTTTACGTCCTGCTCCATGACAATTGGCACACGTCCGATCTCCTTGCCATTCAGCGTATAGACGTACGCCCCCACTTCATCGCCCGCAGACAACGGCGCCGCAATTTCTTCGTTCCACTGAATGGATTTTTCAATCGCGGAAAAATCCTCTCCTTCCGTACTCAGATAAGAAAATTCATTCTGATATTTCACCGGAACTTCCTTTTCCAGAGACCCTTTTACCTCTATCGGTGCAAGTTTCTCCATATTCTCATCGTAATACATCGAACACTTTGAAAAACCATAATCCAGAAGCTGTCCCGCCTCTCGAAATCTTACTTTCGAATCCGGTGATGTCATGACCGCAGCAACCAGACGAATGCCATCCCGTTTCGCAGTCGCACTCAGACAGTATTTTGCCATGCTCGTGCTCCCCGTCTTCAATCCGTCACAGCCGTTGTAAGCCCGCAGCAGTTTGTTCGTATTGGTTAATGTAAACGTACTGCTCCCTCTCGCTGTCACATGCGTTATGTCTTCCATCCACACGGTCGAATATTCCGTCACCTGCGGAAAGCGCTGCAAAAGCTCTCGCGACATCAGCGCCACATCCCGGGCCGTTGTATAGTGATCCGTCGAATCCGTCAGTCCGCAGCAGTCCACAAAATGCGTATTTGCCATGCCAAGCCGTCCGGCTTCCTCGTTCATCTTTCCGACAAAGGCTTCCTCCGTTCCGCCAAGCTTCTCCGCCATTGCCACCGCTGCATCGTTTCCGGAAGCTATAATGATACATTTCAGCATTGTCTCAACCGTCTGTACCTCGCCCTCTTCCAGGAACACCTGCGACCCACCCATAGATTTCGCGTGCGCGCTCGTCACAACCTCATCCGTCAAGGCCAGCTTCCCCTGCTCCAGCGCCTCAAAAATCAGCAGCACTGTCATCACCTTTGTAACGCTGGCCGGATGTACCTTCACATCTGCATCCTTCTCATACAATACCTTTCCGGTGGATACTTCCAGAACACACGCATGAGGCGTCTGAAGCTGTGACAGCCCGTCAGGTACCGCGGCCTCTTCCTGAATCCGCTCTGCCTGATGGGCTGATAAATACTCTCCTGCCACGGCCGCACGCATGCCAGCCGCTACATACTCTGTTGATCCGACTGCACGCACATCTGCGCCCGATCCGATCAAAACTAATACTGCCAAAAAACCTGCAATCCACTTTCTCATAGCTACCGCCTGTCAACCCTTTACTAACACTATATTAGCATCCGGTCAAAATATTCTGCAAAACTACAGAAGCGGAGCAAAAAGCCGCAGAATACTCTGCCCGATCCGTATGGCGACATGCTTGTTTTTGCAATCGTCTGCCTTGATCTCGCGGCATTCTCCCAAAATATTCAATGCATCCTCTTTAATCTGCATCACTGCATCGGAATGATACATCCAGACTCCGCATTCAAAATGCAGATACAGACTCCTGTAGTCCATATTGATCGTTCCGACCGTCGCAATCCGGTCGTCACAGACAAACGACTTCGCGTGCAGAAATCCCGGCTTATATTCAAAGATGCGGACACCGCAGTCAAGCAGCTTGTCGTAATATGATCTTGTCAGCAAAAATACAAGCTTCTTATCCGGAATCCCAGGGGTAACAATCCGCACATCCACGCCGCTTTTTGCAGCCAGGCAAAGCGCCGTTGTCACTTCATTATCCGTAATCAGATACGGTGTAAAAATATAAACGTACTTTTTCGCGCGGTTGATGATGTTCAGATAGACTGATTCTCCGACAGTCTCATGATCCAGCGGGGTATCGCCATAAGGCTGTACAAATCCGTCATCCTCAAAATCCTGCTCGTGCCATTCGTGAGGCAGATACTTTTTAAACTGGATCTTTTCACGCGCCAGAACACTCCACATCTGCAAAAACATGACCGTGAAGCTCCAGACCGCTTCCCCTTCCAGCATAATACCCGTATCCTTCCAGTAGCCAAAACGCTCCTTCCGGTTGATGTATTCATCTGCCAGATTGATGCCTCCGGTAAATCCGATATAGCCATCAATGACCGTGATCTTCCGGTGGTCACGGTTATTCAGAAGCACAGACGGAATTGGCACAAGCGGATTGAACACCTCACAGCGAATGCCACGCCGCTGCAGCGACAGCTGAAACTCCTGCGGCATCGTGCTGGCACAGCCCCAGTCATCATAAATGAGCCGCACATCCAGACCCAGACGCGCCTTTTCTGCAAGGATATCAAGGATTCCCTGCCACATCTCTCCGTCGTCAATGATAAAATATTCCATGAAAATGTAATGCTCTGCATATTTCAGTTTTTGCAGCAGCGTAGAATAAAGTTCCTGACCAACACGAAAATATTGTGTTTTCGTCTTACGATAAACTGGAAATCCGGCATTATTATAGATGTAGGAGGACTGACAATGCGCTGCCTTGCTCTCATTTTCAAGGCTCTGCTTTACCTCAGCATCCTGTACCAGATACCCGGCTGCCTCATGAAAGGATTCATCGAGCTTATCCTGCATATCTCTGCCTAGCCTTGATTTTCCAAACAGCAGATAAATAACCGCTCCAGCCACAGGAACAGCCAGTATCAGAATCGTCCAGGCCAGTTTGTAAGCCGGATTGATGTCTTTACTCACAAGCCACAGAATCGCCACCAGACTGATAAATTCAATCAGGGAAGCGATAAACGGAAAACGATTCTTCAATACGAGAACTGCAAAAATAATCCAGATCACCTGTAGCAAAACGGCAATCGCAACTGAAACAATCCTTCCCAATAAACGCTTTGATGGTTTCTTCATCCAACTCACCTCTCCTGCCATTCCCAACAAACGTACGCTTATAGTTTGAAAAAATCCCTGACCATAGAAAATGACCAGGGATTTTACTGCACATTAATTGAATTTACGCTTACGAGCCGCTTCAGACTTTTTCTTGCGTCTTACGCTCGGCTTCTCATAATGCTCTCTTTTACGAATCTCCTGCTGGATACCAGCTTTCGCGCAGTTTCTTTTGAAACGGCGAAGAGCGCTGTCCAGAGTCTCGTTTTCTTTTACGATAACATTTGACATTGTCTCACACCTAACCTCCCTCCAGTTGCAGATTGTGCACAATACAACTGTCTGGGTATTTTAATTGCACTATTAAGTAGTATACCATAATTTCTGTTTTCGTCAACTCTTTTTCCAGAATTTACTTAAAAAAGATGAAAACTTTTTAACGGCTGATCTGATCCTTCAAAACTTCTTTTGCCTTTTCCAGCGCTGCGTCAATACCATCCGGATTTTTGCCGCCTGCCTGCGCCATATTTGGACGTCCGCCGCCGCCGCCGCCAACAAGCGCTGCAATTCCTTTGATCAGATTGCCGGCATGGGCGCCGCGCTCCATCGCTCCCGGCGTGGCTGCTGCCATCAGATTAACCTTGCCGTCATTTACAGCTGCCAGAAGTACAACGCCCTCTCCGAGCTTCTCGCGAAGCTGATCGCCCAGATCACGAAGGCCATTCATATCCACGCCCTCCAGCTTCGATGCAAGCAGCTTCACGCCTTCAATCTCACAAACCTGATCCATGACGTCGCCAAGCGCATCCTTGGCCAGCTTGCTCTTCAGCGACTCATTTTCGCTCATCACAGCCTTCAGCTCCGCCTGCAGTGCAGAAATCTTTTCAAGAATGCCGGACGGCGTTGTTTTCAGAAGCTTCGCAGCCTCATGAAGTTCCTGCTCTGCCGTCTTATAATATCCAAACACTCCGTCGCCGGTCAGCGCTTCAATACGGCGGGTACCAGCTGCGATTCCGGACTCAGAAACAATCTTAAACACCGCGATATCTGCGGTATTTCCCACATGAGTACCGCCGCACAGCTCCTTGGAAAAATCGCCCATGGATACAACCCGCACCTCATCGCCGTATTTTTCGCCGAACAGAGCCATTGCGCCTGTCTTTTTCGCCTCTGCAATCCCCATGATATCTGTCTGAACCTTCAGCCCGGCCGCAATCTCACGGTTCACAATCTCTTCTGTCTGCGCAATCTCCTCCGGAGTCATGGCCTGGAAATGAGCAAAGTCAAAACGAAGCCTGTCCGGGTTCACCAGAGAACCCTTCTGCTCTACGTGGGAACCAAGCACTGTTTTTAAGGCTTTCTGAAGCAGATGTGTTGCGCTGTGGTTCTTGCAGGTGTTCTTTCTTCCCTGCGCATCTACCGTCAGAGTCACAAGATCTCCGGTCTTTATCATTCCCTCTGCCATATAGCCTACATGTCCGTATTTACCGCCAAGCAGGTGGATGGTATCCTCAACAATAAACTTGCCGGATTCACAGGAAATCACGCCCTTGTCGCCTTCCTGCCCGCCCATCGTCGCATAAAAGGGGGTCTTCCGTGTAATCACCGTACCGCGAATGCCCTCTGTGAGTGCTTCTGTCAGCTCAGTCTGCGTGGTAAGAACCGTAATCTCTGATTCATCCGTAAGGGAATTGTACCCCGTAAACTCTGTTGTCACATCTGCCGGTATCTGGTCATATACTGTGGCATCTGCGCCCATATAGTTCGTTGTACCTCTCGCCTTGCGGGCCATCTGACGCTGGTTTTCCATACAGGCTTTGAAGCCGTCCTCATCAATAGTATAACCCTTTTCTTCCAGGATTTCTCTTGTCAGGTCAAGCGGGAATCCATAGGTGTCATACAATACAAACGCGTCTCTGCCTTCCAGAACTTTCTGCCCCTTCTTTGCAAGCTCCGCTTCCATTTCGGAGAGAATGCTCAGACCCTGGTCGATCGTACGGCTGAATTTCTCCTCTTCCTGTGCCAGAACCTTGAAAATAAAATCTTTCTTTTCCTCAAGCTCCGGATAACCGTCTTTGGAACCTTCGATCACCGTCTCGCTCAGCTTCGGCAAAAAGCTGCCCTGAATGCCAAGCATACGTCCGTGGCGCGCTGCACGGCGGATCAGACGGCGCAGCACATAGCCGCGGCCTTCGTTTGTCGGCATGATCCCATCTGAAATCATGAACGTTGACGAACGGATATGGTCTACAATCAGACGAATCGAAACATCCTTTTTTTCGTCTGTCTTGTATACAGTATGCGCAAATTCACAAACCTTATCCCTCAGGTTCTGCATCGTATCCACATCAAAAATGGAATCCACATCCTGCACAACAACAGCCAGACGCTCCAGACCCATACCGGTATCAATATTTTTCTGCTTCAACAACTCATAATTACCTTCCCCATCGTTCTCAAACTGGGTAAATACATTATTCCAGACCTCAATATACCGGTCACAGTCACATCCTACTGTACATCCCGGCTTTCCGCAGCCATACTTTTCTCCACGGTCATAATAAATCTCGGAACACGGTCCGCACGGTCCCGCGCCATGCTCCCAGAAGTTGTCCTCTTTCCCAAAACGGAAAATGCGCTCCTCTGGAATTCCTACCTGCTCATGCCAGATATTCCACGCCTCGTCATCCTCAAGATAAACAGACGGATACAGACGCTCCGGATCAAGTCCCACAACCTCTGTCAGAAACTCCCAGGACCAGCTGATTGCCTCTTTTTTGAAGTAATCCCCAAAAGAGAAATTGCCCAGCATCTCAAAAAACGTGCCGTGGCGCGCTGTTTTTCCGACATTTTCGATATCTCCGGTACGAATACACTTCTGGCACGTAGCCACGCGACGCTTTGGCGGAATCTCCGCCCCAGTAAAATATGGCTTCAGCGGCGCCATACCTGCATTGATCAGAAGCAAACTGTTGTCGTTGTGCGGCACCAGAGAAAAGCTGTTCATCACCAGATGATCTTTGCTTTTGAAAAAGTCGAGATACATTTTTCGTAACTCATTCACCCCGTATTTCTTCACGATCGTTCCTCCAACGTTTCTTTCATTCTTATTTCTTCATTTCATATCATAATTATATCATGCAATATTTGTTTAAAACTTATTGCTTTCCTTGCAAAATTCTGCAAATCCTTTTGGTGTACTGCACTAATTCTTGCTATCTGTACCGGAAGCAGTCTTTGCATCTTTACGGTCACGCAGTTTTTTCCCGCAGAAAATTGCTGCAAGAGAAACACCTGCCAGAATAAGCAATTTTACCAGTTCAACTATAAATTCTCCTATAAATGCCGCCATTCTCCCTCTTCCTTTCTCTGCTCTGTAAAACCGCAGTGTTAAGCCGGCTTTCACCTGCCAAAAATTATTTTCTTCAACTGACGATACCTGTTATCATAGCACACGATATCAATGTTTTCAACTGTTTTCCATCCTTCCGTACAGCCCCTCCGTATCATCCAGCAGGAATTCCGGCCCTTTATCAGCGGCAGAAGTAGCCAGTGTGTCGCAGCGCTCGTTTTCGGGATGTCCGTCGTGCCCCTTCACCCAGATAAACCGAACTGTGTGCGGCTCTTTTGCCGCCAGCAGTCGTTTCCAGAGATCTGTATTTTTAACCGGCTCGTTTTTGCCGCGCTTCCAACCCTTTCGAATCCAGCCCTCAATCCAGTGCTGGTTAAACGCATCGGTCAGATATTTGGAATCCGAATAGAGCTCCACCTCGCACGGTCGATTCAAGGCTTCCAGGCCAACAATCGCTGCCATCAGCTCCATACGGTTGTTCGTTGTCTTTTTATATCCCTGGGAAAATTCTCTCTCGTGAAGCTTTCCCTGTGAATCTGTATACTGAAGAACCGTTCCATAGCCCCCCGGGCCATCCGGATTGCCGCGTGCAGCACCGTCTGTAAATATTTTTACGAACATAGTCTTTTTTCCTTTCCGCATGTTCATGCTAATCTGAGTCTAACAATCCTGTATCATTCATCCTGATCCGCAATGTCCTGCCCTTTCGTCTTATCGGCAGCTTCTGCAGGGTTTCTCAGACCAGGAGACTCCTGAAATTTTCGAACAGCTGCGCGGGATTTTTTGTTATCCCGGCCACTCGTACTGATACCTGCCACAAAATCATCACCCAAAGCCAGGGAAGGAAAATAAAAGTCACATTTCGTCTTGTCCGAACAGACATTGACCGGAATCCCCAGGCACTTGCAGGCTGTATAGATTTCATGATTCAGCTTTTTGTCATTCGTGGCCGCGATTACCATGGATGCGTCATAAATATCTTCCCTTTCGTAACGCTTCCGCAGAATCGTAAGCTTTCCCTCAGCCTCAAGATCTTTTAATTCTTTGTTGACTTCCGGTGCAATCACTACCAGATGATCGGTAAACTCAATCAGCGAACGAATACGCCGTTTTGCAATCGTCCCAGCTCCCGCCACCACCACTTTTTTATCTGAAAGATCAATAAACATCGGAAAATAGTGCTTTTTCATTTTGCTGCTCCATTCTTTTGTAAAATCATACCCAGTGCGAGGCTCTGAAATTTGTAATCCCGCACCGGCGATCTTATTGTACCACACGGTTTTTAAAATGGAAACCCAAAAGTACAGACGCCTGCTCTCCTGCCTTCTACACGCTGAACTGCGGTTGCTTTTCAAATACCTTAGAAATTACTTTGCAATTTTCTACAGTTTATACTATACTGAAGTCGGCGGACAGATAACAGACATCAGATCTGCTCCCTGCCGCCATTTATTTACAGCAGAGGTGGATGCAATTATGGCAATCAATTTCGTAAAAAAACTGCCGATTCCGGCAGAAGTTAAAAAGCAGTACCCCCTTCCGGAGAAGGTTATTTCTATCAAAAAAGAAAGGGACGCCCAGATTCGGGACGTGTTTACCGGAAAATCCGATAAATTTCTCCTGATCATCGGTCCCTGCTCTGCGGATAATGTAGATGCCGTTATGGATTACATGCAGCGTCTTGCAAAGATACAGGATCAGGTCGGCGACCGGATCATTCTGATTCCCAGAATCTACACAAACAAACCGCGCACCACAGGCGAAGGCTACAAAGGGCTTATGCATCAGCCAGATCCTGAAAAGAAACCGGACGTTTTCGCCGGCATTGTCGCCATGCGCAAGCTACACGCAATGGCAATCGAAGAGACAGGCCTTACCGCCGCCGATGAAATGCTCTATCCGGAAAACTGGCGCTACCTCGACGATCTGCTCTCCTACGTGGCAATCGGCGCACGCTCTGTCGAGGATCAGCATCATCGTATGACCGTCAGCGGCATGGATGTTCCCGCCGGTATGAAAAACCCGACGAGCGGAGATCTCTCCGTTATGCTGAATTCCGTTGTCGCTGCGCAGGCAAAGCACAATTTTATTTACCGCGGCTGGGATGTCAACACAGACGGAAATGAACTGGCGCATGTCGTCCTTCGAGGTGCGACAAACAAACACGGTAATTCGATTCCGAACTACCATTATGAGGATTTGCAGCTCCTCCTTGAAATGTATAAACAGCGCGGCCTGAAGAACCCTGCGGCGATCATCGACACAAATCATTCCAATTCCGGCAAGCAGTATCTCGAGCAGATACGAATTGCAAAAGAAGTTCTGCACAGCAGAAACTACAATCCGGAACTGAAAAGTCTGGTCAAAGGATTTATGATTGAAAGCTATATTGAAGACGGCTGCCAGAAAATCGGCGCAGAGTCCCACATTTACGGCAAGTCTATTACCGATCCGTGCCTTGGATGGGAAAAATCAAAGAAGCTGATTTATGATATCTATAAAGAATGCTGACATAAGGCTGCTGCATTAATGCTGCAGCCTTGCCGTTTTCCTGTCAATCTTTTGCCTGTCCACAAAGATTTTACATTTCCAGCTCATATATTGCGGCTTCGTATGGACGAAGATTCCTGTTGTTCAGATTTTGAATCGTTCTGCTGTTCTCCTTGTAGTTTGACAAAATTGTTCTTCCTGTCCCTTCATAAGAAAAAGGAACCGGCTCTTTGTAAAAATTACAGACAATCAGCCATTTCTTTCCCTGCCATGCTCTCATATAGGCATAGATGTTCTCGTCTTCCGGTAAAAGCAACTCATAGCTTCCGTAAATCAAAATATCCTCTGTCTTACGCAGATTGATCAGCTTTTGATAATAATAAAAGATTGAATCTTGATCCCCCAGCGCCCGCGCTGCATTGATTTCTCTGTAATTTGGATTTACCGGACACCAGGGCTGTCCCTCTGTAAAGCCTGCCTGCAATCCGCTGTTCCACTGCATCGGTGTTCTGGCATTATCCCGTGATTTTGCCCGAAGGGACTTCATAATCTCCTCCGGAAGATATCCCTTTTCCAGACGTTCCTGTATCATATTGAGACTCTCGATGTCCTGGAACTCTGTAAAACTATGAAACGGCATATTCGTCATGCCAATTTCTTCACCCTGATAAATATAAGGCGTTCCCTTCATCCCATGAAGAAGTGTGGCAAGCATCTTTGCGGATGCGACACGATACACACCATCGTCTCCCCAGCGTGATACAATTCTTGGAAGATCATGGTTATTCCAGAAAAGACTGTTCCAGCCATGGCCCTCCATCTCTGTCTGCCATCTTGTGAAAACCTGTTTTAATTCCCTCAGCTGAAGGGGGCGCAAATCCCATTTTTCTTTTCCCGGCTGCTCATCCAGCATACTCTGCTCAAACTGAAAAATCATGCTGAGCTCCCTGCGGGCCGGATCAGAATACATTCTTCCCTTTTCCGGGTCAGCACCCCAGCATTCCCCCACTGTCAGGAGATCTTTTGTCCCAAATGTCTCCCGGTTCATTTCCTGCAAATATGTATGCAGCATCGGTCCATTTCCTGTAATTCCCTGATCCGGGACCTTTCCGATCAGATCAATAACGTCCATCCGGAAGCCACCGATACCCAGATCAATCCAGTAATTCATCATATTCCAGATTTCTTTTCGCACTGCGTCATTTTCCCAGTTCAAATCCGGCTGTTTTACCCCGAACAGGTGCAGATAATGCGCTCCGGTCTCTCCCGAATATTCCCATGCGCTGCCTCCAAAACACGCGCGCAGATCATTGGGCGGGCTGCCTGCTTCCCCCTTCCGCCATATATAATAATCCCGGTAAGGGCTGTCTTCCGATTTTTTTGCCTCCAAAAACCACGCATGCTCATCGGATGTATGATTGACCACCAAATCCATCACGATTCTGATTCCGCTTTCCCTGCATTCCCGGATCAGGCTCTTCATCTCCTCCATGGTGCCAAATTCCGGGGATATCGCATAATAGTTCGAAATATCATACCCATTGTCTGCATTCGGAGATTCATACACCGGACTCAGCCAGATTACATCAATCCCGAGTTTCTTCAGGTACGGTATTTTAGACCGGATTCCATTCAGGTCCCCCACCCCATCCTGGTTGCTGTCACAAAAACTTCTCGGATAAATCTGATATACAACACTCCTCATCCACCACTTCTCTTCCATCTGTCTTCCTCCCGTATTTTATTAAAACCAATCCCCTTGACGTTTGCTTTTATATTATTTACTTTCTATAAACACCCAAAGCCCTTTGATCTGACTCTCTAAAGTCTCATAATCCCACAGCTTCTCACTGCGTTCTGCACTGTTCGGGTCCTTCACACGAATTTTTCCGTCCTCCAGCGCAGAAAGTACTATAAAGTGACCGGAAGTTGTAAAATCGCCTGGCATCATACTGCAAATGATCGGATATCCAAATTGCAGCATTGTCATCACCTCATGCTCTGAGAGTTTCATTTTCGTTCCTTCCACGCCAAACTGGCGGGCACCTTCTTCCATCAAATCCCAACTTGTTCCAACCCCTGGCACATAATATCCATTCTCCTGTGCATACTGGGCCACTGTATATGGAGTAACACGGTTCTCTCCGGTCAGACCTGCAATGACCATGGAAAGCGCCGTCGGCGCACAACCGCTCACTGCCACGGAACTGGTGCCATAATCACCATAGCCCCACCGCTCATCCCACTGCAACAGCAAAGGCACTTCTCCCTTTGTCACCTCTCCGATAGAATCTGCAAATACCTGCCCCTTCTTTTGCGGATAATCCAGAACAAAATCCAACATTGCCATATTGCGTGTCAGCATATCCAAAAGTTCTTCCGGATATTCTTCATAATGCTCCAGAATCGCGCCGATCTTCTTTTCTTCTTTTTGCATCAAATCCAGCTGATGATAAATCCCGGAATCCGTCACAGAACCTGCCACAAGCTGCCCTGGCCCGGCATTTACCGCACGGTCCGCATATTCATAGCCTTTATATCCCAGCACCCCTATAATACACACAGCTGCCATACAGCAGCTGACAAGCATTCTTTTTTTCAATTCAGATTTCCACCTTTCTGCTCTATTCTCATCATCCAATTGTAAACGCTTTCTCAATAGTCCCCCTGAACAATTATATAAAAAATAAGAGGTAACTTGTTTCTTTCGGAACCTCATTTTATAGATTGGTTCAAGAAGCGACCGTCTTGTTCGCGATTAACGATTGTATTTTGTAATATTCTAAAGCATGGTATCTCTAAATTTCCTGTATTCTTTTTTATTTTTTCCTAATTTTTTCCTGAATATTCAATGACAAAATAAGAAATACCGTGTAATTTCTGAATGATATCTTAAGATTTTCTCCTTTATTGCATAAAAAATCTGCACCTTATACAGCGGTAAGGTACAGATTTTCTCTATCTGCGCGGATGCGCCTCCCGATATACGCTGCGTACCCGCTCTACATTCATATTCAAATACACCTGAGTTGTCGCTATATCAGAATGCCCCAGCATTTCCTGAACAGCTTTCAGGTCAGCGCCATTTTGCACCAGATGGGCCGCAAAAGAATGACGTAACGTATGCGGAGTAATATCTGCCACAATCCCTGCCCTGGATGCATATTGCTTGATCAGCTTCCAGAACCCCTGGCGGCTCATCATTTTTCCGGAACAATTCACAAACAGGTAACTGCTTTCCTGCCCTTTCAACAGCGCGTCCCGACCGGACCGCAGATAACGCTCCAACGATCTCCTGGCATTCTCGCCAAATGGAATCACACGCTCTTTTCCTGCATCCCGGCACACAATATAATTCATCCCCAGCTGTACATCAGGTATCTCAAGCGAAATCAACTCTGTCACTCGAACACCAGTCGCATAAAGAAGCTCCAGCATCGCACGATCGCGCAGCTCCTTCGGAGAGTCCCCGGCAGGCTGTTCTAAAAGACGCACTGTTTCTTCTTTGCTGAGAATATCCGGCATTTTCTTTTCAATATGCGGCGCCTTAATCGTCTCAGTCGGATCGTTCTCAATCTTATGCTTGCGGCATGCATAGTGAAAGAAAGCCTTCATCGACGCCACATTTCTCGACACAGTCGCCGTAGAAAGCCCCTGCCTTTCCAGATATAAAACGTATGAATTTAAATTGGTCGCTGTGACGCTCTGTACATCGTCAATCCCATGTTCTGCCAGATATTTGTCCAGCCTTCTCAAATCCCGCTGGTAAGAACTCACAGTACTCTCTGAAGCATTTTTATCCTCTTTTAAATAATCAATAAAAAGGGGTAACTCTATGCCCATCGTAAAATCCCTCAAGCTTTCCATTTTCCTCTGTATACACGCAAAAAACAGGAGTACCCCTCTCCTGTTTTTACTCTCCCCCCACAGTCAAGTAACATGATTATAATCAATTCTTTTCATAAAATCAATGAGAATTTTTCCCGCAAAACAGCCTGAAAGCCCTGTATTTACAGGCTTTTACAAGATCTCGTCAAAGCCTTTTTATCCCCCACCAGATATGGTGATCCTCAGTGAAAAATCTCCAAAAAAATTTTTAAGGTCCAGTTTCCCAGAAACGTTTCCACTACACATCCTGCCACACAAAAAACAACCAGTTTTGTAAGAGAACTCAACTGCCCTCTTTGAAGCGCTGCCGCCTGCACCGCTGTTGCCACGCTGTTTCTGCCTCGCAGACGCAGCAAAAAAGCAAGCTCCTGTTTCCACATCGCAGCGTAGAGAATCCACTGCGGAAAAACACAGCAGAAAAACAGCAAAATGCCGGCGCCCCCTTCCCGTAATACAAACAGTGACAGCAAAAGACCAGCCGAAGCAGCCAGCCACCATGCATACCCCAGGTGAAACAGAACGCCTGCTGAAGTATAACAGCTCATCCATAAAAACAGAAGCGTCTGCAGCCTGATCTTCAAAATATAAGGAAATATCTTCTCCGGCAAAAACACAGCATTCTCATACTTTCCCAGACTGTACAGACTGAGCAGGCCTGCATAAGTACCCTTCCCCATCCGGAAAACTTCCGGAAGAAACGTACCTGCAAAAAAACCGGAAAGAACGATCAGAACTGCCGCTGCCATTTTGTGCTGCATTTTTTTCATCCATGCCTCCACAGCAAGGGCCTTTTCACTATTCTATGGCGTGCAGATCCATCTTACCACACTTTCTGTCTTCTGCTTTTGCAGTTTTGTACCAATGGCCCACAGCGGCATTTTCCCGTATAGCATGTACAGCATTGAATTACAAAATCAAATTACATAGTTGGAACCTATATAATGCTTCAGAAATTCATAAATCTGGTCTTCCGTAGGCGGACACCCTTTCACATTGTAAATAAAATCCTTTGTACAGCGTCCGATTCCAATCTGACCTGTTTTGCCCTGGTATCCCTGCCCGATGCAGATTTTTTCCTCCAGCTTATTCAACAAGCCCTCCTGTTTCAAACGCTCCAGCGCCGGAAGTAAATACCCATAACAGGCACTGCACGATTCCACCTCTTCCACCGCATCCTGAAGCTCCACCACCTTACGGGCAAGCGGTAGCGACTCGTTGTCCGCCTGCCAAAAAGCTTTTTCTTCTGATTGTATTGCGCTATCTGTCTGACACGCCTCTTTTCGTTCTGATTGCTTCTGGTTTTCCAGCCTGTTCCCGTTCCAGATGCCGCAGGTGAGTATCTGCGCATGCTCCAAGTCCGCGCTGCCAACGCCAAGGCGCTGCGCGATTTCCACATATGGCACATCCTGTACCGCATAGTGGAGCAGACTGCAGACATAGGCGTCCACCAGAACGGGATCGCAGGCAGCCATCACACAGTTTTTGACGACCGGATTTCCCCCGTCTTCAAAATCCAAATCACCGCAGATATGATCCACGACAATAAAATCCTGACGAATACCAAGCCCCAGATGGGCAATCGGCCGATGCAGTCCAAGCGAATGAAACCGCCGTTTTTCAGAATTTGGAATCAGCCCTTTCATATTTTTAAGCGCACACGTAATCTTTGTCTGGCAATGTCCCTTCAGCACCGGCACATTAATGAGAAAGTCTATCTCCTTCACGCAATTGCAGATATTCAATTCCAGCCCTTTGCAATCTGCTTTGTACGAGCCGTCTTTCTGTGTATCAAGAAATTCTACTCCGTACTGCCCCACCAGCTCGTCATATCCACACGCTGAAACGGCCTCCGCCGTCTTATCGCCCACCCAGGAGCCTTCCGCAATCACAAGATTCCGAAATCCGTTCTCCTGCAAATATTCAATAATTCCCGCAACCACCTCCGGATGAGTAGTCGCCCCATAAGAAGCCGGGGTAGGCGAGACAAGATTCGGCTTAATCCCGATCCTCGCCCCCTTTCCCGGTATCCGCTCTTTCAAATCTGCTTCCGTAAGGAGCCGCTTCGTCATCCCCTTATAATCCGTTCCGTAGATCTTTAAAATCTGATGCTTTTGCATACATACCTCCAAAATCGCTTTCGTCTCTGACAACTAAAACCTTTTCACAAAATTGAAACCACCTGATTTCTGCACAGCAGATGCCTCCCCAAACTGCTTATAGAACAAAAGCGGAACCACCATACAAATCCCGAACAGCGCCCCTATGCAAAGCACGAGCTCCATTATGTGAACATTACTTTTTCCGTACGTCCAGTCCAGAAAAAGTAATGTTCACATAATGGAGCAGTCCCCTTAAAATCAAAATAGCGCTCAGCGCTCCCATACCCCCCGCGATGTCCGGATATAATTCTGCTCCACATCCATCAGTTCGGATTTCGCTGTAAACTGAAGCGTCCTGTTGTCCGCAATGATCCTTCCATACTGGGCCTTGGTAGTGACATACTGTTTTTGAGTTGATAAGGAAGTATTCACAACAACTTATCTTCAGCGCTGACTAACAGGGGGCAAGTAAAAGCAGAGAACACATCACTTTCATTAGTGGTCGTTCTCTGCTTTTCTGTTACGCAATAGGACGCCGTTTTAAGGGCTGACATATAAAACCCCTATTTTGTCATTTCAACGCCCGTGAAGTCGCATAAATCTTTCCCCTTCATAAATACATTTTAACAAATATACTTATGAAGAGGGACGTCCTACCAATGGACTATCGAGCCATAACATAATCAACTAATATGATATTTGAGATTCTAAATCTTTATCAATTCTAAATGAAAATGTATCAAAAGCGGTTCTTATATCTTCTTCTAATAATTCCGTAAGTTTCTCATGCTTAGAAAGAAATTCAGCTTTGCTTTCTTCTACCGTTGTCTATTTCTTTGTAAAAAGAAGTGCTTGTATATCCGAAAATTCCATAGAATAGAAAAATTTTTTCAATCTTTCTATTTGCTTTTTCTCTTCATTTCCTTTAGCTTGTATTACGCCTTTAATTTTCTTTTGCAAGTCTGGAGAAATCGTTTTTTGATACTAGTCTACATAAATCACCTTATCAATATTTCATAAATATATTTTGAATACTATGTATGCTTCATTTTATCATAGACACACGAAAATTTCTATCCATTACCTTCTGACTTTTCAGAAATAATTCTTATTCCTGTTACGCAATAGAACGCCATTTTTGACAGCAGACATCTAAAACCCTTACCCTGTCATTTCAACGCCCGCAAAGCCGCATAAATCAAGGAGAAAATAACTGAACCGCTCCCTGTCAAGTAGACAATTAAAAAAATAGAAATTTTAGCCTGCCAGTCATAAGGAGGACTGGCAGAGTTTTTATGCAGCATCCTTCAAATATTTTGAGGCGTATTGGTACCCACGGTCACTGTGGAATAAAGGCTTTGCATCTGGATGGTTTTCATGGGCATTGTCAAAGGTTTCAAAAAAAAGGGCATTATTATTGGAATGTCCAATGACAAAGGAAACAATACTTTTATCTGCCAAGTCCAGAATGGCGCTCAGGTATGCCTTCCCACTGGCTCTATATTTCATCTCCGTTACATCTGTAAGCCATTTTTCCCCAAAACGTTCCGCATGGAACTCCCGGTTTAAGATGTTTTCGGCAGTAACCTCTGGCGTTGATTTTACATAGTTTCTTCTCCTGCGCCGGCACACAGATTTCAGATGTAAAATCCGCATAAGGCGCAAGATTCTCTTTGCGTTGACTTGAAATTCATTTTCACGGTTCAATTTAATCGTCATCTGCCTGTAACCCAGAATCCCGCTTTTTTCCTCGTACGCATGCCTGATAAGGATGCATAATTTCTGGTTGAATTTCTCATTTTCACTTGGTTTCCGGTTCAGCCATTTATAATAAGCAGAACGCGAAATTCCCGCAAATCTGCAGAGTTCCGATATAGAGCATCCCTGCTCGTCATATATTTCCTGTATTGCCAGATAAACCGTCTCATTTTGTGTCTGGCTTAGAACCGCTTCCTTTCGATTTCGTCGAGTTTTTTTAAGAAAGCAACCTCCAGCTGGGCTCTGCGCTTTTCCGCTTGAAGAAGCTTATTTTCTGCACGCAGCTTCTCCAGTTCCGACATCTCCGTTTCAGATTTTCTTTTCCCTCTTTTGTCAATAAGCCCTACTACGCCGTTTGACTGGTATTTCCTTGTCCATTGGTAAACCTGTTGGTAAGATACCTGGTATTTTTCTGCTGTCTTAGCATAATCCATTCCATGCTCCATGCAGTATGTTACAATTTGCACCCGTTCCTCATATGAGGTTTTTCTTCCTTTGGCCAGGCTACTGTTTCCTCCTGTGAAAGAAGTTTTTTGATTTTCATGACCATTATACTTCATAATCCAGTTGCGAAGCTGTTTATCCGAGCGGATTCCATACTTTTTCTGGATTTCCCTTCATATCCCTTTGCCGGAAAGGTAATCACAGACGGCATTGTGTTTTGTTTCGGCTGAATAGGCGCTGAATTTGGGGGATGTTTTTAACCCATCTGCTCCCAGTACCTGATACAAGGTCACCCACTTGACGATGCGTGTCCCATTTGTTTCCCAGGCTTCGGGCAATACTTTCTGTTGAACAACTTCCCTCCAGATACTTTGTGACAGCAGCCAGTTTCATCTCAAAAGAGTATTTTGAATGTTGTCCCATGAAATATGCTCCTCTATCTAATAGCCGTCTTTGATACAATGTAACTTTGCCCCAAACCTTTTAATTTTGCCTTATACTTTTTAATTTTGCCCCCATACTTTTTAACTTTGCCTCCGAGGGGTGTACACGGAGTCAAACAAGGGATTCCGGCACCCCCAAAAAGCCAGAACCCCTTGTTTTCAACAGTTTCCTCGATATTCTGTTCATTCCCTTTGTATCAAATAAGCAGTTTACATTTCCTTACAGTGACAGTTTTATTATTTTGTCTGTCTACTTTAATGGGAGCATATCATTCCTTTCTGTTTTTCCATGCTTTATAAATCAAGTTTGCAACAGGAAGCAGAATGCAGATAATTACAAACCATTCTGGAAAATGTGGCATATCCTTTATCCCCCTTTCTCTAATGGATTTGCATAAGTACAGCTATCAGTACGCTGCCTATGCCAATTAAAAATCCCGTGATTATTCGTTTCGCAGAATAACTGTATATTCTCTCTGGTTGGTTTCGGTCATAACGAACGGTAATCGGTGTTCCTATCATGGATGTTGAAGGAACTTGTATGCGATTTTCAGATACAATGTTTCTGTCATTAACCCGATAGGAAATCTCTGCCAATTTTGCATTACGCCACTTTTCATTTGTCGGATTTGTTGATTTTATGGAAACAATCGTTCCACTCGTTTTCATTGTCTTTCCATGTTTTATTGCAAAAAGAATACAGTTGAATAAAGCAAAGGAAAACGATACACCCGCTATCATATACATTACTATTACATCACGCTCCATATGAAACCTCCTACGTCAAATCACTTTTTTCAAAAAACCGAATTGACAGAATGGCTGATATTGAAAAGGTGACAAGACCGATGATAATGCTTAAAATTGCTATCGTTGTTGTAGAAATACTGTCTAAAAAGCTAAATCTTACCGCATTTTCTGGTTTAAACAGAAAGGCAAATAAAACAGGGGATACCATAATAATTATGACAAATACAAATTTTGTCTTTTCGTATCCCAACTTATACAAAGCAGGAAAATAAAAAGATAATGGTATCGTGATTACTAAAAAAGCGATAGCCGCCATTCTTATATCAAATGTTCCTAATTTGGGGAAAATGATTGTGTCAATCCCAAAGACCAAACAGCAGACCGCATAAATAATCAGACAAAAACAGTATTTTGAAAGCACAATCATTTTTCGGGGATAGGGCAATGCACAAAGCAGGGTAGTTGCCTTTGGATACTGATATTCCTTTAAAGAAACATACTGGGTCAACATGAAAATGCTAAAAATAACAGTAAGCGTAAATCCCATTGCCCCCGCCGCTTCTGGCATCCGCCAAAGCATAACGGGCGGAATCAGAAATGACACGATAAGCATGATGCCTACATATTTCTTTACAATCAGAAATTCTTTTTTCACTAAGCTAATTAACATCTTTTTTTCTCCTTTCCACATTCGCAAGCATGATGATGTTGTATCATTTTAGTTGACACCTTACACTCAAGGATTTGATGTATAATCAAAGAGAAATAAGGAGGCAACTACAATGGCAAAAAAACAACGGAAATACGACATGGAATATAAAATCCAAGCCGTAAAATTAGCAAAAGAGCTTGGCGGTGCAAAAGCTGCAGCCGAGTTAGGTATCCCTGAAAACACTATATATGCGTGGACAAAGGCTGCCAGAGAGGGAAGACTGAATGTCGGTTCCGGCTCACATACTCCGGAAACTGCCTTGAATCTTGCAGAAGAACTGGCTCTCCTACGCAGACAGGTCAAGGAGCAGGAAAAGGAAATCCGCCGCCTGAAAGAGGAAAACGAATTTCTCGAATGGCAGTAGCCCATAAGGAAACATTACAAAACTTATGACTTACGCCAGGTAAACGGAAAAATAGAAAATGCTATGCAAAAGGTTCACTGATTGCATAGCATTTTTTATTTTGGTAAGATATTAACTTTCGATTTTTCAGCGTTCCAACGGAACGCGCAGCCATTGCCAGCGGCAATGATCTTAGGGGTTTGGGGACATATCACCAACAAGCAACAGGCAGGAATTACGGGAACGAAATTTCTGCCTGGTAGGCATCTTTTACGTAAAGATGCATTGCTTGCCAGTAGTTTTAAGAGTCTTTGGCAGAGGATCTGTTTACAGTTGCCGCATTGATAAACCTTTGATAACTGCCTATAATAGAGTTATTATTTTGAACTGCTATAACAGAGAAATGAATGAAAAAAATAAATTTTTTTGCTCGTTGTAACATTTCGCGGACATTTGCCTGTTATACTATCTGAAAAAGATAAGGGGGATTGATATGGCAGCAGTAAAGACAGTATCTTTAACAAAAGAATATTCTAATGGAGAACACTAATCACCAACCCCCACTTCAAGTGGGGGTTTGAAAAACGCCCCCAAGGGCTCTGTTACTGCTCGCCTGAAAGGCGGGTATCGCAAGCTTATATTACTTGCTGCCGCTAAAAAGCGGCTCCCTCACTTTCTTCTTTCCGAGACTCTTCTGACTGGTCCCGAATATATTTTTTTATAGCATCCTCTGTTACATTTCCTACCGTTGCTACATAATACCCTCTTGCCCAAAATGCTTTATTCCATTTGCTTTGCTGTTCCGGATGCCTGTCATATATCATTAGCGTACTTTTTCCCTTTAAGTATCCCATAAAATTTGAAACACTTAGCTTTGGCGGAATACTTACGCATATGTGTACATGGTCGGCACACACTGCTCCTTCTATTATTTCTACTCCTTTGTATCTGCATAATGTACTTATTATTTCCCGTACATCGAGCTTCAACTGTCCGAATAATTTCTTTTTTCGGTATTTAGGTATAAATACAATATGGTACTGGCATTTCCATCTTGTATGTGATAAACTTTTACTGTCCATTTGGACCGCCTCCTATTCTTGAGATTGGCTTGCGACACCTTTCTCATATTAGCATAGGAGGCTTTTTTAAGGTATCCTCTTTGCTACGGCTTACTCTATTCTCCCCAGCATAGCTGGGGGATTAGTGTTTTCATTTAAGAGCAGTTGATGATATATCTTTCACAGTTGAAGAAAATGAATTTGTAGCTATTATGGGAAGTTCAGGTTGCGGAAAGACCACGTTGCTCAATTTACTAGGTGGTTTGGAAAATCCCACACACGGATGTGTCTATATCAATGATGTAGATATTACACAGTTATCTATGGAGGAAAGGAGTTCCTTCAGAAGATGGCATATTGGGTTTATTTTTCAAAATTTTAATTTAATCCCAGAGATGAATGTATTTGAAAATATAGTTTTACCTGCCAAACTTATGGAAAGAAATATCAGTAAAAAAGAAGTAATGCGGATAGCTGAAGAACTGGAAATTGAGGAAAAACTATTACAAAATCCTATGACTTTATCTGGTGGACAACAGCAGCGGGTCGCAATCGCCAGAGCTATTTATACACATCCTACCATACTTTTGGGAGACGAGTTGACAGGAAATTTAGATTCTACAACCAGTATATCCGTTATGAAATTTTTGAAAAAGATGTGTAAAAAATATAGCCAGACAATGATTATCGTTACACATGATGAAAGAATAGCAGCTATGGCAGATCGGATTATTCAGATGAAAGATGGGAGGGTTGTATAGGATGGAGAATTACGATTGTAATCAGTCGGCTGAAAGAGTGCTTATGGATGCTTCCAGGAAAAAGAATCAAAACAGAAATCGTCTACTGTTTATCGTAATTACAATTACTGTAGGCGTGATTTTTAGTGTGTTCTCTTTAATCTATGGGAAGATGGCGATTGATATTCAGAAAAATATGAAAGCCGATGGTATGGCTGTATCGACCTATATTGAAAATGGTACAGCGGATATGACACAACAGCTTACACAGCTACCATGCATAGAAAGCATTGGGAAAGAAAAGTTTGCAGGAAAATTATTAGATGATTCCATAAAATATTGTGATTGCGTCATTACAGATGTGACCGGATTTGAAAAAATGATACGTCCTGCATTTACAAATGTGGTAGGGACTTATCCAGAAAAAGAAAATGAAATTATGCTTTCTACGAAAACTCTGCAATATCTTGGAATCAAGAATCCCGAAGTGGGCATGGAAATTGAACTGGATTTTTATTGGAATGACATTTTCAATACCAGTGGAACCGGTATGCAGAACTTTTTACTTTCTGGGTATTTTACAGAGTATCAAAATCAAACCTCCGGTGCTTCTGTGGCTTTTTTATCAGAGAAATCAATGGAGAAGAACGGACTTCAATGGGAGCCATGTAGGATTTTAATAGATCATACAAAGAAATATTCCAGTGGTTCGCAAATAGAACATATGCTGACAAATAACATAAAGTTGAATGAGGGACAGAGAATTGTAAGTATGAACCCAGCAGAATATCGGGCAATAAGTGAAATGATGGGAAGTTATGGATTTGCAGTCTTTTTTTCGGTTATGGTTTTACTTTCTATGTTTTTGTTTATTTACAATATCCTAAATATTTCGCTGGAAAAAGATTTACAACGTTATGGTCTTTTACAAGTAATTGGTGTGGAACAAAAGCAGAATATTAAAGTCATGAATCGTGAGATGCTAAAAATAGGACTTACGGGAAGTATCGCTGGAGCAGTTTTAGGAGGAATGTTTATATGGGGTATTATGCCATTGTTATTAGAAAAAATGTATGCAGAGAATACATGGAAATTAGAAAGAATGGTTTTCTTTCAACCCAAACTTCTTATCCTAGCGACTGTTCTTGTGATTTTCACGTTGGGAGTGGCAGTGGAATGTCTGAAAAGAAAAATGAGGAAATTAAGTCCGTTGGAGTGTATGAAATATACGGAGGCGGTCACTTATCATAAAAGCAGGAAGAAACCGAAGATAAAGAAATTCCGCTATTGGGGAAAACATCCTGAAATTTATCTTGCAAAGAAATATTTATTTCGGAATAAAAAAACATTTGGGATAACAAGTTTGTCATTATGGCTTGGGTGCGAATTGGCATTATGTTCTGCGGTAATTGTGAATGGAGTGGATTTACAGAATTATTATAGTAAAGAGCCGGACTTCCAAATAGGAATTACAGAGGAAGCTTGCAATTATTTAATTGAATCATCACCGGACACAAAGAATATGAAGTTTTTTCCGAAGTCCCTTATGAATGATATTGAAACGACCATAGGAAACGAACTTCATTCAGTAGAAAACATTAAAGGATTTTATCCGATCGTCGGAAAAAATGGCAAGGAGAATATAAAGATTCTAATCAATGGAGATAAAATATCCACGGTAATTCAGACAGTCAGTATCGGGGAGCAGGAAGAACTAAAAGACTTTATTCAGAAAAATGATAAGCTAGTAAATTGGGAGCAGTTTCAAAATAATCATGGAACAATCGTGCTACATGATCATAGGATGTCAGATTATATAGCAGGAGAAGTGCAGGATTATATAGGAACAGAGATGGAATTTTATGATCTGGTTCCGGTTGGTACGGAAATGAGCAGTTTAGTTCCTGAGAAATTAGTAAATTGTGGTTATCTGGATATAACAGAGGATGATTTCCCAGAGATGAAATTGTGCTGGGATGGTAAAAATATAAATATCCTATTGGTAACAGAGACTACATATGATTGGCTGGTAGAAAAATTAACACCACAAATTTTTGAAATACAATTTAATGTTGACAAAAATCAGGAGTCAGTTATCCGAGAAAGACTGAATCAGATGATTCGCAATTATAATATGGAATTTCAATCAAAATATGGACACGCTGATAAATTGAACTTGTTTTATTTAGATTCTAAATCAGAACGTCTGCTAAAGGAGCAGAACTATATTCAGACAAGTAGATGGCTGCTTATGAGTATTAGTGGAATTTTAATATTTATAGGAATTATGAATTTCGCAAATACAAGAATATCGGATATTATGCTTCGGCAATGGGAGTGTAAAATCCTGGAACGTGTAGGGATGACAAAAAAACAAGAATATCGAATGTTTGTAACAGAGGGTCTTTTCTATTGGTTACTGTTATGTGGATTGCTTATGAGTTTTGGAAATTTAGGGATTGGTATCATGCAGTGGTATATGAAAATGCAGATTTCCTATTTCGCTTTCCGCTATCCGGTAAAAGAAATGATTGCGTTGATGGTACTTTTATTATTGTTCAGCGTAACTATTCAGCACCCCGTTTAGTGCATATTGATTTTTGGTCAAAACAGAGAAAATAAAATTTCTGTTTTACCATTACTTTATCACGAAAAGTGGATAACTTTTCAATATAACTGCCAAGTGCTTTTGGCCTGTGGATTATGGCATCATCAATCCTTGATCACAGCCTAATAATGGACTATTTGTCAATTTTATCCGAGAGTTATCGGCAGTTAATCTCTGATTTTTTCTGGTTATCCACCGTCATTTTGACAGTACACCAAAACGATATGATTCGCTTTTTGGCTCATTTTCCGTTAAAATAGAAGTATCAAATTTTATCGGAAGAAGGTGGTCCGGTTGACAAACGATGAACTGATTAAACAGTTATTACAACAAAATGAAGCATTATCAACAACTATCGCTGCTCAGACTCAGTTGATTGCCCAACTCAATCAGACCATACAGGAACTGAAGGAACAGCTTAACAAGAATTCCAAAAACAGTTCCAAACCGCCATCCAGCGATGGCTTTAAAAAGCCTGCCCCAAAGAGTCTCCGGAAGCCATCCGGGAAAAAAGCTGGCGGGCAGAGCGGACACCAGGGAACACATCTGGCGGTGATAACAGCTCCGGACGAAATCGTCAGGCATATGCCATCCTCATGCGGAGGATGTCCGCACTATCAGATGTGTAAAGGCACCGCATGCATCGCAGAAAAACGCCATGTGATTGATGCGGTTGTTACAGTCAATGTAACAGAACATCAGGCACTGGAACTTCCAATCTGTATGCTGCATGGGGACACCCGCAGAGGAGAATTCCCTTCTGATGTAAAAGCAACCGTACAATATGGTGAAAACCTGCAGGCACTATCTGTCGCATTAAACACCGTGGGTGCAGTCAGCATCAAACGCACTCATGAGATTCTTTCCGGAGTATTTAACATTCCGATTGCAACAGGAACGATCAGCAGCATGGTAAAAAGATGCGCTGACAGCCTGAGTGAAACAGTCGGTAAGATAAAGGATAAGATGATCGGTTCCTCACTTGGACATTTCGATGAAACCGGAACCAGAGTGGATAAAAAGCTCTGGTGGGTTCATGATGCCTCAAACTGTGAATATACCTATCTTGATATCAGTCCCAAACGTGGGACCGAAGGCATGGAGCAATGCGGTGTTCTCCCAGAATTCAGAGGGATTGCCATGCATGACTGCTGGGCTTCCTACTGGAACTACTTGGATATACGGCATGCAGTCTGCTGTGCCCATCTACTCCGTGAGCTGACAGGGATAAATGAAAATCATCCTGACCAGAAATGGACATCTGCGTTTATAAACCTTTTACTGGAAATGAAAAAGGTCAAAGAGAAAGCGATAGAGAAAGGCAAGGACTCTCTGAGCTATTATCACTATCATAAGTTCGATAAGAAGTATGATGAACTCCTCGAACTGGCAAGGAAAGAAAATCCTCTTCTGGAAACCACAGAGAAAAAACGTGGACGGAAGAAAAAGGGAAAAATCCTTGCCTTGGTAGAACGCCTTGCGAATCACAAGGCCTCGGTCTGCCTTTTTATCCATAACTTCATGGTTCCGTTTGATAACAACCAGGCAGAGCGTGATCTTCGGATGATAAAGGTTAAGACCAAAGTATCCGGCTGCTTCCGAACTGAAGAAGGCGCCAGAGATTATCTGAAAATCATGTCCTACGTTGGTACGGCACATAAGCAGGGATACAATGCTTACGAAGCAATCAAAAATGCAATTTCAGGCCACCCTAATTTCATCTTTGAATAGTGTTGGCTCTGAATAGTTACTGTTCAGCATTATTTTTCCAGGAATTATTTATAAAAAACTAAAAAAGAAAGGGAAGTGAGGATATGAAGCAGATTTTAATTGTCGAGGACGACAGTTTTTTGAATAAGATGTTGGCCTATAACCTGACCGCAGACGGCTACGGCTGCGGTTCTGCCCTAAATGCCAGAACCGCAGCCGAAGCCATCCGCCAGCGGGAATTTGATTTAGTGCTGCTGGACATCAACCTGCCGGACGGCAACGGTTTTGAGCTGTGCAAACTGATAAAGCCCCAGCACCCGGACACCATCGTAATTTTCCTGACCGCCAACGATCAGGAGAGCGACCAGATACGGGGCTATGAGGTGGGCGCGGTGGACTACATCACAAAGCCCTTTGTGATCGGGGCCTTGCAGCGAAAAATCAAAGCCATGTTCGCCATGCTGGAACACCACAAACCGGCCAAGGACATTTACGACGACGGGCGGCTGTTGCTGGACTTCTCGGAGCAGGCGGCTTCCCTAAACGGCAAGCCCCTGACCTTATCCCCGATGGAGTACAAAATGCTGAACCTGTTCCGTAAAAATCCCCGGCAAGTGCTGACCCGTGGGCAGCTTCTGGAAAAGCTGTGGGATATAGACGAGAAGTTTGTGGATGAACACACCCTGACAACCTCCATCAGCCGGATTCGCAGCAAGATCGAATCCGACGGCGGCACGCCCTACATCAAGACCGTTTACGGCATGGGCTATCAGTGGACGGGAGGCGAGGCGAAATGAAGTTTCAAAACCTCTCGGTAAAGCGGCTGTTTGGCCGGGTGGCAATGGGGCTTGTCCTCTCCATGTCCGGAATCACCATAGCCCTGTTTCTTGTGACAAAACAGATTGCGGTGCTGCTGACGGGCGGGGCGCTGCTGCTGTGCGCCCTTGTGGGGATTTTTGTACTGACGCAGGCGTTTGGAAAGCGGCTGTCGCAGTTTACCGCTGACCTGTGCCAGACTTTAGACCACATGATCGCCGGGAATGAAGCGCCCCAGCGCCCGGAGGACAGCGAAACCCAGCTTGCCAGAATCGGACACCGGCTGGCAAGGCTTTACCAGATCATGCAGGAGAACCGCCGCCGGGTGGACGAGGAACGGCAGGAGTTACAGACCCTTGTATCGGATATTTCCCATCAGGTGAAAACGCCGGTAAGCAATCTGAAAATGGCGACGGACACCCTGCTGGAAAAGCCTATGACCGAGGCAGAGCGCACCGATTTTATCCGGGGAATCCGCAGCCAGACGGATAAGCTGGACTTTCTCTTTCAGGCCCTTGTGAAAACCTCCCGGCTGGAAACGGGCGTGATCCAGTTGGATAAGAAACCGGGCCGCCTTTTTGATACCGTGGCACAGGCCATGAGTGGGATCGTGTATGCAGCGGAGAAAAAGGAAATTGCCGTGTCCGTGGACTGCCCGGAGGATTTGACCGTTTCCCATGACAGCAAGTGGACATCCGAAGCCCTCTTTAACCTGCTGGACAATGCGGTGAAGTACACCCCGGCAGGCGGGAAAATCGCTGTGTCGGTGGTGCTGTGGGAAATGTATGTGGAGATCAAAGTGACCGACACCGGCAAGGGCATTTCCGAAAGCAATCAGGCCGCCATCTTCCGGCGCTTCTATCGTGAGGAAGAAGTACACGAACAGCAGGGCGTGGGCATTGGCCTGTATCTGGCCCGCGAGATCGTAACGCGGCAGGGCGGCTATATCAAAGTGGTTTCGGAGCCGGGCAAGGGTTCGGAATTTTCCATTATGCTGCCTACAAAATAGAACGCGGCGGACGGCCATTTCCGGCTGCCCGCCGTAAATTTTTTTGAAATGTCCGAGCGTTGTAACATTTCACCCCGATTTTCAATGAAATTTTTTGGCCGCTGTAACATTTCGCGGACATTTGGGTTTTACAATAGCCTTATCAACAGGCAGAAAGCCTTGAAAGGAGTTTTGAGTATGAGCGTTTTGCAGACGATTGATCTGAAAAAGTATTACGGCACAGAGCCGAACATTACCCGCGCCCTTGACGGCGTGAACTTCTCCGTAAATGACGGTGAATTTGTGGCCGTTGTGGGAACCTCTGGCAGCGGCAAGTCTACCCTGCTTCACATGATGGGTGGGCTGGACACCCCGACTTCCGGTAATGTGATTGTCCGGGACAAAGAATTGTCGAAAATGAACGACGAACAGCTTACCATCTTCCGCCGCCGCAACATCGGCTTTATCTTCCAGAACTATAACCTTGTTCCCATTCTGAATGTGTATGAGAACATTGTCCTGCCGGTGGAGCTGGACGGGGACACGGTGGATCAGAAGTTTTTGGACGAGATCGTTCACCTGCTGGGACTGGAAGATAAACTGAAAAATATGCCGAACAATCTTTCCGGCGGCCAGCAACAGCGTGTGGCTATCGCCCGCGCCTTGATTACCAAACCGGCTATTGTGCTGGCCGACGAGCCGACCGGAAACCTTGACAGCAAGACCAGCGCCGAGGTGCTGGGGCTTATCAAGCGTACCAGCGCGGAGTTTCGGCAAACTGTCGTGATGATTACCCACAACAACGACATTGCCCGCCTTGCAGATCGGATTGTCCGCATTGAGGACGGAAAGATTGTGGAGTAAGGAGGTGGCGGGCTATGACATGGCCTTTTGAGAATGATACCAGCGCCATTACAAAGAAGCTGGCAAAGAAAAGTTTGCAAAGCGAGAAGCGCCGGAATCTGATGGTGGTGATCGCCGTTGCGCTGGCGGCGTTTCTAATCTGCTTTACGGGAATTGTGTCTACCTCCCTGACACAAATGCAGCGCAATCAGGTTGCCGATACTTATGAGGCGGTTTGGCTGGGCGTAGAGGAAAACGATATTGAAACCCTAAAAGGACTGCCGGAGTTTGAGCGCGTAGGCGGCTACTATATACTGGGTGAGGAACTTTCGGAACAGGGCTATCATGCGTCCTATGTGTATTGTGACGCTCAAATGATGGAGATTACCAAGGCGCAGATGGAGTTGTTAGAGGGTCGGGTTCCTGAAAAAGCAAATGAAGTTGTCGTAAGCGAATACTTTCTTTCCACCTATGGACACAATGCCAAGATCGGGGACACTGTGACCTTAGACACCGAGAGCTTTCATGGTGATTATGTCGTTACCGGCATTATGGACAGCGTAAATGAGAAAGAAGCAAATACCTGCGCTATCATTCTTTCCAACGCTGCCCTGACAGAATGGGATGGGTTTGACCCGGCTGGTTATCGTGCCTATGTCCATTTCAAAAACAGCGACCAGTTGGGCGAAGAACTGATGACCTCTTATTGCAGGGAGATTGCGGAGGAATATCAGCTTCCTACCCCCAGCATGAACAACAGGTATTTCACCTATGCCTCCAAACAACCCTTTGACGACTTTACCTTGATGGCTGGCGTGATTGCCCTTGTTCTGATTGGCGGCTACATTGTGATCCAGAGTATCTTCCGTATCTCCATCAATGACAAAATCCAGAGTTACGGGCAGCTTCGGACGATTGGTGCAACGCCAAAGCAAATCAAGCGGATTGTAAAGCGGGAGGGACGCAAACTCGGCAGTATCGGGATTGTGATAGGTACAGTGTTGGGCATATGTGGCGGTTTTCTCCTGTTTTCTAAGGGTTTTAACGCTGTTTCCTATGTGGCAACGGTTATTTTGACACTCATAAGCAGTTGGATCATGGTATCTGTTTCCATCCGTAAGCCGGTAAAAATTGCGGCAGGGATTTCCCCGATTGAAGCCGTCCGTTTTACCCCGGCGCAAAAGGACATCCGCAGCCGGAAAAAGAATATCAAGCTCAATCCTGTTTCAATGGGAATTGCAAATTTTAAGCGTGACCGAAAAAAGACCGTTGCTATTGTAGCCTCATTGAGTTTGGGCGGAATTATCCTGCTTGTGGTATCCTCCATTGTTTTGCTGCGCTCACCAGAGGCACTTGCAAGACAGTTTTTCCCAGACGGCGACTATAAAATTTATTTGGATTCTGAAATGACAGAAGAAAAGGTTATGGCAGCGGGAAATCCATTGAATGAGGAATTAAAGCAGGAAATCTTATCTATTGATGGCGTTACAGATATAATTCCAAGCAGGCAATCTCTCCATGCAACTTATAAAACAGAGATTCATCAAGCTGGTGGTATGTGCGATATGCTGACCGACCAGAATTATGCGGCAGTTGAAGCGGCTCTGACAGAGGGAACCATGCCAACAGATTCCCGTAGTATTGTAATTGACTATAATGTGCTAAAGCAGAATGAGGATATGGGTGTTGGTTCAAAGGTTGAGATTTCTTTGGGAGAAGAACAGCCATCCGTTTCTGTTACCATATCGGGGTTATACGCTCCTGCAAAGGTATATTCAGGACATGACAGGATGCACTTAGATGGGGCAACTCTTTTTGCACCAGAAGCGTTGTTCCACGAACTGCACCCGGAAATCACCTCTATTGACTATTCATGGAGCATTGTAAATGACCCTAAAAAAACAGACTATGTGGGAGCTGAATTGAAAAATATTGTTGCCAGCCATAGTAATATTGCCTTAGATGAAATCAATACAGTGATTGAATATGAAGAAATGACAAATTCTTTTGCGTTTGGCAGTATGGAGATACTTTCATGGTTGGTATTTCTCTTTGGCGTTATCAACCTTATCAATACGACACTCTCTAACCAGATAGCCCGAAAGCAGGAAAACAGTATTCTGCGTTCTATCGGCCTAACACAAAAACAGCTATGTAAAATGAACATCTGTGAGGGGCTGTGCTATGCGCTCTTTGCAACATTGGCGACGCTGATCGTTGGGCTTCCGGCTTCCATCTTTGCTTGCAGAAAAATGAGTGTAGGTGCTTTTGCCGGAAATGTAGTGCCTTACAAATTCCCGGTTTTGGAAATGGGTCTGTTCATTCTGGTATTGTTCGGAATGGAACTGATCTTGTCTGTATGGACAGTCCGCAGACAGAAAAAACAATCCCTGATCGAACAAATGCGGGCGATGGAATAACCGTATGGGATCGGCGGGGCGGCGTGTGCTGCCCCGCTTTTTTCGCCATTTCTCAAAGAAATTTTTGAAATGTCCGAGCTTTGTAACAATTCAGCCTGTTTTCTTGTCGAAATCAAAGGCACCTCGGACATTTGTGTAACATTTGTAGTTTATGCTTGTGGTAAATCAATATTGGGGGTGAGGACACATGAAAAAGATACTGCTGATCGACGACAGCGACACCTATACATGGTGCCTGCAAAAATACTTACAGCACCGGGGCTACCCGGTAAAAACGGCTTGTACGCTGAAAGAAGCGCGGGCCGCCATCCAAGAGGAAATGCCGCTGGTGGTCTGCTGTGATCTCGACCTGCCGGACGGTTCCGGCATGGATTTTCTGGACGAAGTGCGGGCCGCAGACAAGGAGCTGCCTTTTATTCTGGCGTCCTGCCATGACAAGGACGACTACGAACAGGAGGCTATGCGCCGGGGCGCGACGCTGTGCATGGACAAAATGAAAGGGCTGCTGCTGCAAGATAAGCTGGTGGAATATGCCTACCGTCAATTATCCGGCGAAAAGGCCCCGACTTTTCACAAGCTGCTCTTTGTCCATGCGGAAGATACCAACGCCGGAGTGCTGCGGGCGGCTATGCTGCAAAAGGGCTTTGACTTGATTCTGGTTCCCTCGATTGGGGAGGCCAAGCGCCGGATTTTTGAGGATAAGGAAATAGACCTGATCTTGTGCGATCTGGAACTGCCGGACGGCACAGCAATGGAGCTGTTTCATACGCTGCGGCGGGTGGCGGGGATGTTCCAAATGAAGAATCCCCCTGTCCGGCTTCTGCCGTTCTTTATCCTCACCGAGAACAACGACCTTGCCACGGAATATGAATACCGGCATGAGGGCGTGAACGACTATATCATCTCCCCGGTAAATATCCCGGAGCTGATACGGAGAATTATGTATTTTGTTGAAGATTCAAAATAATGGTAAAAATCTTGAAATAAAGTTGATAGAGAAGAGCAAAACGCATTGATTTTAAGATGAGATTTGGCTGTTAGACTTTTAATGTTGAGGGAAGACGCTTTTTAGGCATAACAAAGCTAACGTAAGTCCAAAACCTACGAAAATCAGAGAATATTCAGTTACAAAAGTCAGGCAGTCCGTTTTAAAGATTTTAGCTTGCGGTAGGATTGACCGGAATTGCCAGTAACTGCAGCAATGGCAACAGCCAAAAGACTGATATGGGCAAGTGTGTTTAGGTTTGCAACGGAGGATTTGTTTCTTACCCACATCCGTTCCTGCCCCGTGTTTTTAAAACGGGGCAAGAGAGTTCCCCTAAATTTGTTCGTGATTCTTATCATGCTTCACCTACAAAAATCAAAAATGTCCTGACAGAAATACAGGAAGGCGAACTTTATCTTTGCCTGGAGCACCGTATTGTAAGAGTCCGGGAGCGAGTTATCTCTCTGACAGGCAAAGAATTTGACATACCGGCATTACTGGCTGCCAACCCAAAGCGTGTTTTTACTTATGAATTGATTACCGATATAGTCTGGAAAGAGGATTATAATTTCTATTCAAGGAAGGCAATCCATAACCATGTGAGCAAACTTCGGAAGAAACTAAGGTTTGAACCCAATCTGCCAAATTATATTGAGAGTGTTGCCGGAATCGGGTATAAATTTGAATATCTGTCTGCTCCATAGAAAATCCGTCGCAGGAACAACTGCGGCGGATTTTTTTGACAAATTTTTATGCAGACGGCAACTTTCCTCTTAAAAATGTACGGATATATGAGGGGTTTATTTTATAACCGCTTACCCGAACACGGCAATTATGAATTTTTTGTGAAATTTGCAAAATACCCCCGTCATTTTGCCCCAAAAATGAACTGTATAGTAGAGGGATATTTTTTTACGGTAGGAAGGAGGCGTTTTTATCCACAATCAGATTCCAGTAATGAATTATCCGCAGTACCGCCGGATGCGTAAACTGGTACACGAGTGCTGCAACTACGATAACGGAAACTGTATTCTTCTGGACAACGGGGAGGAATGTGTCTGCGTCCAGAGTATTTCCTATTCGCTTCTCTGCAAATGGTTCCGCTGCGCTGTCCTGCCGCTGGACGGACCGCTGGAAACGGCGCTGCTGTTCCGGGAGGAATTAAAACGCTGCGTGGTCTGCGGCCAATCATTCCTTCCCGGTTCCAACCGGGCAAAATACTGTAAACTCTGTGCAAAGAAAGTCTACCGCAGACAGAAAACAGCCAGCGACAGGAAAAGGCGGCTCCAATGCGGACAATTAGAAGCAAAAAAGCCTTGAGATTATTGGCGTTTCAGGCTGCGGTCAACGGGTATGAGGGATAAATCCCCTGCTCCCCTCTAAAACCTGCTTTTAACTGTCCGCAGGACGATTTTAACCTAAACGGGATTTCCCCAGATAGGTGTTGGTTTCTACTTTGCCAATTTACCGCTTTTGCCATTTCCACCTATATGGGATTCTCCAATACTGGATTTTCAGAGACTGGAAAACCTGACGCTCCGGGCAGCCCTGTTCCTCTCTTTCCGGCGGCGGATTTCCAGACGGCCTTGACGGCCCATATTTAGACGGAAATTAAAGAGAAAAAGTTAATAACAAGAAAGTCAATATCAATCCAATCAATCAGGGAGGGATTGATGGAAAGGAGTACATAATGCAAAATGATTTTTTGATGCCTTACAAAGAGGACAGCGGCGTACCGCCCTATCTGCCGTTTCCTCGTTTTCTGGTGCCGATGGACTTATCCAACGATGCAAAGGTACTGTATGCCCTGCTCTTAGACCGGGCGGGTATTTCCAGAGAAAACGGATACATAGAACCGGACGGGCGGATTCGTCTCTACTTTACGCTGGAAGAAGCAAAAGGAAAACTACATAGGAGCAGGCAGGTGGCGACTAGGGCATTTCAGGAATTGGAACGCAACGGTCTAATCATCCGTAAAAAACAGGGGCTTGGCCGTCCGGCGGTCATTACGCTGAATATTTTGCCCGCAAGGAAGGAGCGTGATGGGATTGTGTAAGCCTGTGGATTTAAGCAAACTTCCAAAAAATCTGAAACCTGAAATTGCCGAGCGTGTGGCAGAGCATTTCAAAGACGGCGTTTTCGAGTTTGATTTCAGCACAGAAGAAATGATTGCCGTTGAAGGGAATACGGTCTATCATGTCATCCCCCATTATACGGAGGGAGAGGCGGAAAGCGTACTGGACAAGCTGCGCCGTATCATGGCAGGAAATTTGGAGGAAACCGAATGAAAGCTGCTGAAAAAAGAGGAACGGCACGTTATAATATAGGCAACCGTTTACCTGGCTGTTATCCCGATATACGGGAGGAAAGGAGCTACTATGAACCAGCAGCCAGATAAGATCACAGCGTTATATTGCCGTCTAAGTCAGGACGATGCTCTTGATGGGGAGAGCAATTCCATCACCAACCAAAAGGCGTTATTGTCCAAATATGCGGCGGAACACGGATTCCGCAATCCCATGTTTTTCGTGGACGACGGATTCTCAGGAACGAATTTTCAAAGGCCCGGATTTCAGGAAATGATGAAATATGTGGAAGATTATTCGGTTTCTACCCTGATTGTCAAAGACCTGTCCCGTCTGGGCCGGGAATATTCCTATATGGGGCGGCTACAGGATTTCATTTTCCCCGCCTACGATGTCCGGTTTATCGCCATCAACGATGATGTGGACAGCGCAAAGGGCGAAAACGACTTCGCCGTGTTCAAAAACGTATTTAACGATTATTACGCAAAGGACACAAGCAAAAAAATCCGGGCAGTCGTAAAAATGCGCGGAGAAGCCGGGGAACATATCGCCAGCAATCCGCCCTACGGATATATCAAAGACCCGGAGAATAAAAAGAAATGGATTGTAGACGAGGAAGCCGCAAAGGTGGTGCGGCGTATCTTTGACCTATGCATTGCGGGCAAAGGCCCCATGCAGATCGCAAAAATCCTGACTGCCGACAGGGTATTGACGGTTACTGCGTATAACGCCAGACAGAAAGGATGGTCCATGCCGGATAACCTGTACCAGTGGTGTGCGAAGTCTGTCGCTGGAATACTGGAGCGGCCGGAATATACTGGCTGTACCGTCAACTTCAAGACCTATACCAAATCCCTCAAATTCAAGAAGCGGATGGAAAACCCAAAAGAAAACCAGAGGGTATTTGAAGATACGCAGCCGGCGATTATTGAACGTGGACAGTGGGAACGGGTACAGGTGTTAAGAGCCAACAAGCGCAGGCCGACAAAGACAGGGAAAACCAGCATTTTCTCCGGACTTGTCTACTGTGCCGACTGCGGTGCGAAGCTCTATTACTGTACCTGCAACACCTACAAGGATGATTCACAGGATCATTTTGTCTGCTCCAACTATAAGAGCAATACAGGTTCCTGTAAAATCCACTACATCCGGGAAGTCACGCTTTATAGGCGGGTTCTGGAATGTATTCAGGGGACGCTGACCTATGTGCGCTTGTTCCGGGATGATTTCACCCAGGAAATGCTGGCGCAGGACGAAGCCAGCCGGAAGGCGGAACTGGCACAGAAGCGGAAAGCCCTCTCCGGGGCGCAGAAGCGCATGGAGGATTTGGACAAGATCATCCAAAGGCTTTATGAAGATTCCGTTCTTGGCAAGCTGAGCGACCTCCGCTTTCAAAAACTTTCGGCACAGTATGAAGCGGAGCAGGCGGAAATTCAGCAGCTTGCAGCTTCGCTGGAGAGAGAAATTGAAAATGAAGCCAGACAGATTGCCGATGTGGGGCGTTTCCTCCAGCTTGCCGACAGGTATTCCGATTTGCAGGAGCTGGACGCCGCTACGGTAAATGAGCTGATTGAAAAGATTGTGATCCACAGCCCAGAGAAGATCGGCGGGAAGAAACATGTCACGATTGAAGTCTATTTTACCTATGTGGGGAAAATCCGGATTCCACTTGCCAAACCGGAACTACTGACAGAAAAACCGGCGTGACCTCTGCCATGCCGGTTTTTCCGGAAATTCTATTTACTTCCTTATGGGCATCCGCCCAAGAGGCAAGCGCTTTTTTCGCCGCCAGCCGTCGGAAGTCTGCAAAAGGCAGAGAATGATGTTCCTTGCCATAAAAACCAAGGACGGCGTTATAAAGGGAAAGATTTCTTTCTACTGCCGGATGCTGAAAGTAACCCGGCAGGGATTTTATAAATATCTGGCAGACAAAGACCGTCCGTGGAAATACCAGCAGTTAGCTGATGCCATGAGGACAGTCGTGTCTGAGGATGAATGCAACGACACTTACGGACGGATCCGTATGTATCAGGCGCTTCTTTTAAAACAGACGGAAGGTGTCCACCTTCCCAGTGAACGCACTGTCTACCGCATCATGGAAGAGATCGGGCTGAGCCATCGCCCGAAACACAGACCAAATGGGATCACCAAAGCAGATCGTGAGGCGCGTAAATCTGAGGACCTGCTGAAAAGGGATTTCAAATCCAGGGAACCACTCAAAAAATGTATCACGGACATAACCGAGATCAAAGCAAGAGATGGAAAACTCTATGTATCTGCCATATTTGACTGTTTCGATGCTGCAGTTCTGGGCATGGCAATGGATACAAACATGAAAGCCGTACTATGCGAGCGTACGCTTACCAATGCGGTCCGGTCTTACCCGGCGCTCAGGGGAGCCATCATCCATTCTGACCGTGGATCTCAGTACACCAGTGAGACCTACCGCAGAGCAGTAGCAAAGTATGGCATTCTCCAGAGCATGAACAGCGCCGGCGGACGCTGCCATGACAATGCCCGTTGCGAGAGCATGTGGGCTCGGATGAAGGAAGAACTCATCTATGGGAGGCATGACACAGAAAAAATGACAGTAGAGGAACTGAAAACCCTCATCTGGAGATATTTCATCAGTTATTGGAACAACAGGAGGATATGCTCTTCCAATGATGGGCTTCCTCCTATGGTCAAGCGGCAGAGATATTATGAAGCTCTGGATACTGCTGCTTAGGCATTGATATCCTTGCAAAAAAAGTGTCAACCAATATTGACAATATCATGATGTCCTCGATTGTGGGTCTTTCTGTAAGAGCGTCCTGCATATGCTCCATAACATCAGAACCCTGTTTTGTGATTCCCGTAAAGCCGAAAGCACTTTCCTCAATGTTCAAAAAATATTTTCTTGTATCCGTATTCAGTTTTTCAGTGCTTCCCTTTATGATTCGGTAATTGTCAAGCAACTGGTCTTTTTCCTCTTGAAAAACAATCTCACCGCCATCAATCATAATCAACATATCTGCAATCTTTTCCAAATCGGAAGTAATATGTGTAGAGAAAAATACGCCCTTTCCACCTTTGCCCATATAGTCCTTTAATATATTTAAAAGCTGGCTTCGGACTAATGGGTCAAGTCCGCTTGTTGGCTCGTCCATGATAAGCAATTCCGCTTTATGAGAAAGTGCCAGAGCTAAAGCGTATTTCATCCGCATTCCTTTTGACAGGGTATTGATTTTCTGTTTCGGATTCAATGAAAACTGTTCCATGTAATCTATATAGTCCTGTTCGCACCAATTTCTGTAAGCGGGGGCAATTACATTTTTCATTTCTAAGAGCGTTAATTCATCATAAAAGCATCCTTCATCAAGCACAATGCCGATGCGGTCTTTTATTTTACTTTCATTCCCATCCATGTCCATGCCAAAAAACTTTATATTTCCAGACACCTTATTTGTAAGCCCTAAGATGCTTCGGAGAGTAGTAGTTTTTCCCGCTCCATTGATTCCGACAAATCCCGTGATACAGCCGTCTGGCAAATAAAAGGAGATGTCTTTTAAGGCAAAATCACCATATCTTTTATTTAATCCAGATACTTCTAAAATGTTATCCATTCAGTTTTCCTCCTCGTATAAAATGTCCATCATGGCATTTAATTCATCTTTACTAATGCCCAAAGATTTTGCTGTCTGAATCATATCAAGCATTTTTTTCTCCACAAGCCTCCGCTTGGAATCCCGCAATAATTCAATGTTGCTTGTAGAAACAAAAGTGCCGATACCGACTTGGCTTGTTACAAATCCCTCTTGTTCCAATTCATCATAGACTCTCCGTATTGTTAAGACGCTGACCTTTAAATCATTTGCAAAGGCACGAATAGACGGAAGTGCATCGCCCTCTACTAATTCTCCTTTTAAGATTGCATCTTTTATCTGGTCTTTAATTTGTTGGTAAAGGGGGGCTTCCGATGTGTTCGATATTACAATCTTCAAATATCTCGCCTCCTCTAGTGTGATGTTTATACATACACATTATATACATATAGTACTTACATGTCAATATCTTTCGTTTTTTCTAAAAAATACCTATATGTCGTAAGCGTCAAATAAGATAGTGGATAGAAAAATAACCACCAACCCTCTATACTAAAAGGGCAGTGGTTATCGACAACGTTCCTGTACCATGGGATCCCATGGCAGATAATCATCCAGATATTCCGGATTTTCAAGAAATGTACTCCCCGGCATATCTGATAGGATATATTTGATATATTTCATTGCATCCAGTCCATTGGCTTTCGCTGTCTCGACCAGGGTGTAGATCCCTCCACTTGCGGCAGCACCTTTCGGGCTTCCCGCAAACAGCCAGTTCTTACGGCCGATCACAAACGGACGGATACAGTTCTCCGCTAGAGAGTTGCTGATGGAACAGTTCCCATCCTCAAGATAGTTGAAGAACTCCTGCCGGTTGTTCAGGGCATAATGGAAAGCTGTATGGAGTTTTGACTTTGGCAGTTCTCCGTCAGAGTTTATCTCTGCCCATGACCAAAAAGCCTCGAGAAGCGGTTTCTCGCGGTTAAGCCGTTCTTTTTTCTTCTGCTCCGGGGGAAGGCCGTCCAATTCCTTTTCTATCTCAAACAACTTATTCAGCCGCAGGACTGCTTCCGCGGGTTTGGAAGCTTCCGGGTCATGGATGTCTTTTGGCAGCGCGTCCACAAAAGCGCGGCGCAGATGGGTATAGCACAGGCATCTTGTGACCTCCCTCACTCCATTGTATCCGGAATAAGCATCCGTATGGATATATCCGGTGTAGCCTTTTAAAAACGCTTCGGGATATTTCCCACCCCTCCCCGGCTGGTACTCAAAATACCGGACCGGCTGTTTGCAGTCCCTGATGCTGCAGTAGACCCACATATAAGAATCCGAAGTGTTCTTCCTCCCTGGTTCCATCAGCACTTGTACGCGGGTTTCATCAATGTGCAGATACTCCTGTTTCAGAAGTTCCTGCCTGAGATGACCGACCACATGGGAAAGCCAGTCCCGATAGACGACCATGAGCCAGTTCGACATCGTCGCCCTGCTTAATGACAGTCCCATGGCCTCCCATTCCTTTTCCTGGCGGTATAAGGGGATACCCAGTTCAAACTTCTGGTGGATGAGCCACGAAATCGTGGAAGCAGATGCAAGGGAGTGCATGACCGGGGGACAGGGCACCGGAGACTTCTCCATATAAGGTGTTCCGTTTTTTCGGCATGCCCTGCATTCATAAGTTTCCCGGTAATGATCGACCACTTTTAGGCTGGCAGGAATGAACTGTACTTCAGTACGGACAAACTCCTCACCGACTTTTACCATGGCGCTCCCGCACCTTTCACAGATCTGTTCACTCTCATCGATCGTGTGGAGCACTTTGCTGCGGGGAATGTCTTTTATCAGCTTCTCCCGCTGGCCGGCATATTTCCTTTTACGCAGATGTTTTTCGACCTCCACCAAATCCGGCTCATGGGCATCCGGATCAGCACAGGATTCCATTTCATTAAAAAGAGACATCTGTCCCTCTATTTCAAGGGCAGACGTCTTCTCTGACTTTGTCCCATAAAGTTTACGGGTAAGGAAATCAACCTGCTCCTTAAGGAGCAGGACCTGCTGTTCCAGTTCTTTGATCTGCTTTTTGTACTCCTGTGCTGTATCCGGCATGGGCTGAAAACCTTCTTTTTTCTGATAGGTTCATTATACCATACCGCAGCCGCTGGCTGCAATCAAACTATAAAAACAAAAGAATCATCCTATTCGTAGATGCACGTGCTATAATGCACTTATACGGTATCTGCGTACCAATCCATCGGGAACTAAATTCCCCTGCAAGCATTCATACGAAAGGATGATCCTATGAACACTATTTTAGAACAATATAAAGATAAAATCAATGGCACATTCTCCTTTTTTGACAGGATGATCATCAAAGGCCATATCCGCCAGTTCTTTTCCACTTCCGGAAAAGGATTTTTCCTCTCTGAACAAAATGTCCTGCTTAAAGATTTTTCGTCTTATGCCAATCAGGTAACTGCGGATATTGTCTCCTATGCAGAAAATATGGCTGCTTCTGATAAACGGCCTTTGATTTACCTTACATCTTCTAAAACTTCAAAGGAACAGGCAGCTTTACAGGCTCTTGAAGAACATCCGGTGGATGAGGGCCTCATCTGTATCCTCTCAGTAGTGGAATACTGCCAGACTCTGCAGCCTAAAAAACATGACAACGGGCTGCTTTCCCTTGACACAGTAAACCGCAAATGCAAATACTATTACTTCTATTTCCTTGATAAGCATTTCGGCTTCATGCATGTCAAGCTCCAGACATGGTTCCCTTTTCTTATCCAGGTCTATATCAATGGGCGGGAATTGATGAAGCATGTCTTTGAGCAAAACGGCATCTCTTACCAGATGTATGACAACTCCTTTTACGAAATCAGCGACATAAAAAAGGCACAGGAGCTTGCCGACAGGTTTGATTCCAAAAGCCTGTGCAGGCAGCTTGACCTCTTTGCACATAAAGTGAACCCTTATCTTGATACGATTGAAAAAACCTTCCACCAGGGATACCACTGGTGTGTGGATCAATGCGAGTACGCTACCGATGTTATGTTTAAGAGCCGGGAGGCTTTGGAGGATATTTATCCATCCCTGGTAGGCCACGCATTCTATGACTTCAACTGTACGGATATTTTTTCTTTTCTTGGGCGTAAACTTCACCATAAGTTTCAGGGAGAGGCAGTCTCCGATTACCGTAAGCGCCCAGAAGGCTGGAGGATTAAATTCAAAATGAAGTCCAACAGTATCAAGATGTATGATAAATTCAGCTGCCTGCGGGTAGAAATGACCATTAATGACCCGAGGGAATTCAAGGTCTATAAGGATGTACAACATGAAGACGGAACTACATCCAAACGGTGGGTTCCCATGGGTAAGTCTATCGCTAACTTATACCGGTATGCTGAAATTTCCAAAGCAGCAAATAAGCGTTTTCTGGATTCCATGCAGAACATAATCCCGGCAAAAACCATTGAAAAGGAGATCAACAGTATCTGTTGTCGGAAAAAACTGGGAGGGAGAAACTACAGCGGATATAATGTCTGGTCTGCCGAGACGTTTCTTCTCTTTGAGTCCGTTTCGGATGGGAAATATCTCATCCGTGGGTTTACGAACAGGGAAATCCGCCATTCAACCAATAGGGCTAATCCCGATTCTGCCAAGGTAAAAGGAAAAACCAGCAGGGAATTTACAAAATTAAGGGCGCATGGACTGATTCGGAAAGTTCCTCATTCAAGAAGGTATCTGGTCAGCGATAAAGGACGCCGTGTAATGGGTGCGCTGATCGAAACCAAAAGAAAAATCTATCCGGAACTTGTAGCAAAATAAACATCCAGCCTGTTAATATTCTTTGAAAAACCTGCCTGACGGACAGGTAGAATACTTGTGTTTTCATACAGGTATTACTGTTTTATTTTTATGTTTTTCTAAATCAATAGCATAAAATTTAACGATTACTGAACAATTGCAAAAAAGAGGTGCAGAATTGCCAAGCAGAACAACTCATGCATCGCAACAGCAAAGCAAAAAACCATACTTGCAACAATGACCCCCTTTGCACCCTATAAACAAAAAAATGCGAACCGGAATATGGTGATTATCATCTTATGAATGGCTAAAAATACTAAAAAAAGCACAATTGCTCCTATCTTTTTACAAAGTCATGTGATATTATAAAAAAAGAAATTTTAGAGAATAATCTGATTCGAGACTCTTGAAAGAGGAAATCATATGCCACAATTGATTAATCAGCCATTTAATGGACAATTAGGAACTATTTTAAATGATAAACTGTCAAAAGATACATACAAATATTTCATCATCATATCTGCTTTTGCAAAAAACAGTGGTGTTCTTCGCATGAAAGAATCCATACAGAATTTTCGTGATAGTGGCGGCACAGTCGATGCTTTTATTGGATTAGATGCCCATGGAACGTCCTACGAAGCAGTGCTAAACCTTTTCTATCTTGTGGACAATCTCTATATAGTCCATGATAAAAACCCAGTCGTAACCTTCCACTCTAAAGCCTATTATCTTTCTGATCTTAAAAATTCTGACTGGATGGCAGTCGGTTCAAACAATCTTACAGGAGGTGGCTTGTGGACAAACTATGAATCAGCGATTATTATAGATACAGATTCCAAAACAGACATTGACATGCTCAATACACTAAATGATTTGAAAGATCTTGTATCATCTTACAAAGCAGAAACTTGTGCATTTTCTCTCAAAATAAATGATGTGGGCGACCTAGATAAACTGCTAGATGCTGATCTTCTTCGGCATGAGATACAACTCCAAATTGACACCGCAAAATCCATGCGTGAGAGCTCAAAGCAAAAAAATAAGTTCACCGTTGATCCTTTCGGCACTCTCGGTCGAGTACATATTCCAAGGGTCAAGAAGGAAGGACAAGGCAAGAAAATAATAGTGAATGATCGAAATGTACAGGTTACTTCTGCAGAGTCAATTGCGCCATCAGATGATTCAGAAAAGATGTGGTTTGAAACAAGAGAAATGACAGGCGGCTCCCGTAACATTCTTGATTTGTCCATGCTTGGTAGCCTTATACATGGGACAGGTGACGGAACTCGCTACAAAACTGACAAAAACTCCTCTGTTCTCGGTTCAGTTGTATTCTTCGATATTGATCCTACAAATGTTACTTTCGAGAAAGATATAACGATCAATTACAACGCAAAAGACTATGTAGGATGCACTATCAAATTGCATCAAAGCGGCAAGCGCCCCAACGGTTCATGGAGAATTCAACTCAAAGGGGAAACCGTCTCCAACGAAAAACTTACATCTGCTGAAGACGGTGAATGGCTAGTTCACAAGATAATCATTTTGGAAAAGATCCGAACCGATTATTATGTTATGTCCGTACTCCCAGAATCGGAACTTGATAACCTGAAATCCGAAAGTATTTTTGTAGCTAGAAATGGTAGCAACCATGCGTCTAAGCAGTATGGTCTGCTTAATATTTAGGAAATGTAAGTAATATATTTTTATATATAACATCATCAAGATGATAGGCTTTCTTAAAGAGAAGATCTATCATCTTTTGTTTCTCAGACATTTCAAATCCCTCCACCTCATAAATCCGTCCTTCAAATTTTCCTACTAGGTGGGACAGTCTGCTTTCTCCTTTCAAAATACTAATAGTATATGAAAGAATGTGTCTCTTTAGTGTATCTTCCTTTCCATTAAACTCAATGACCTCTTTATAATCATCTTTGGCAGGTACGGGAATCTGCTTTATAACGCTCTGCGTCAGGTCGAGACCTGGCATTTTTATTCTCACAAAATAATCAAATGGTATGGAGTTAAACAAAGCAAGCAGCAATACAAGTTCTTCCTCATTCTCTGTCTGGAGCATCTGAATTGACTGACAGGTAGGACAAGTCGGAAGAATCATAGCCAACATCGTCCGTTTATTTGTCGGTGATGTAAGACTTCTCCAACAGAGAGAATACTCCTCACTATATTGATGCAGGTACTTATCCCATAATTCCTTATGAACAAAATATCTACATTCTGGTAGTTCCTTACTTTTGTTCTCCTTTACATCTAATTTTATAGCTGATGCCTTATTTGCATACTTCTTTGAATCAGGTATCCCGCGGAATGTAGCATACCTAGCATCATACTGTTCTATGAATTTCCCCTCATATATCGGAACATTGTCAATTGATACTTTCTTATCAATTGATGCAGCATGTGCAGTAAGATGAATAAGTCTTCCAAAATGACAATTCGGATATACATCCGAGAACAGCATGAAACGATTGTGTGCTTCTTTTAAAAAAGAAATCTCATCATTGTTGCTCACATTTGGAATGGTGCTTGTAAAAGGATTTATTTCCAACAAATCATCTTCCGTCAGCATTATCGACTTTGCAGTACAAAGCATCTCAGGTTCTCTAAGCCCAGTGGCAAACTCAAAAATCCCCCTGTGTTCTTTTGCTGCCACAAAAACAACGAACCGTTCACGAGAATCTATACTGAAAATCTTATTCTTATTCTCAAACAAATATACACCTTTTACTGATTTATCAGAAAGAAATGTTGACCACAACTTTTGATGAACGGGTGCCGTCACCAAAGTGCTTTTAACTATAAGTGCTAGAAATCCGTTGTCGGATAGCATATTATAGGCCAACTCTGTAAAAAGTGAGTATGTATTCAATTCACCCACCACAGCATTCTTAATTCTGCAATGCCTGTACTTTGTCGCAGTCATTTGAGAATATTCATCACATACCTTGTTTCGCCAATCATATACAACTGACCAAGTGTCTTTCAGCTTCTTCACCTCTTCATCTCTTACACTCTTTTGAGAAATATCAGAAATGCCATTAACAATCCCTCTGAAGAACTTTCTCTCTTCGAATCGAATCTTTTCCCACGGAGGATTTCCAACTATCACATCATAAGAACCTTCAAAAAAGCTTTCTGGCATGCCAAGACCATCAGAATAAAGACGGCGCATGGCAAACAAACTGTTTTTCTCCTCTTCACTGAATTCCCTATCACTTATCATTAAAGGATTACCAAATATAAAATGAGAAATTATTGTTTTCCATTCATTTTGGTCAGCATATTGAAGAAGATTTACAATACAAATCTGAAGAGCAATTGGATCAATATCCACTCCATAAAACCATCTAACTGAATGTCTGTAATCAATACCACTTTGCTCTTTCAAGTAGTTCATTATTGCAAGGAAAAATTCGCCTCCGCCACATGAAAAATCTGCAATTCTATAACATTTTTCTTTTTCAAAGATTCTTCCACTAAAAGTCTTCTTTACAATTTCTTCTGCCAGCTTCTTTGGTGTGTAATATGATCCCGTATTATCCCTGCTCACTTTGTCTGTAAATAAAGCGATATCTCCATTTGTAAAATCAAGTTCAACGTTCAAAAGCTCTTGACGGCAATCATTCACGCTGCTTTCACTTGAAAGATATTCAATCACTGCCTTACTGATATATTTATCAAGGATTTTTCTTTCCTTATCATGAAAATCAGAAAGATATTTAGGCATAAGTCCTAGAACTTGCATTTCGTCAAATTCTAAATCAGAAACATTAATTAATCTCTGTTGATTAATCGAAGAAAAAAACAGAAATATCGTATTATGCCAAAACACCCTTATTTTCGGTACATCTGTATAATCTCCAGAAAACTTCTCCCTTGCTGCTCCCAATAGCATGTCTGCAATTGTATATGTTCTACTATCCACATTTTACTCCTCTACCCACACTATAGTCTTTCTTGCAGGAATATATTCTAAGAGAGGCTTTCTTTCAAAAGTACTACTATGTATACCATTGAAACGCTTCTCTATCCAGTTCTTTGCATACTCAATATCTTGTACATCCGAGACACACATCTCAGATAATAATCTATCAACAGACAGATTCGCATTATTTACCTCACGGTATTTCATCGCTGATATGACCAACGCATGCATATAAAGGCTAATATAGTTATCTTCAAACCAGTCAAATTGCTCCGAAATTATCGAGTACACTTTCTCGCATGGAATTTTCTTTACCTGTGAAATATACTCGATCAATCCATCCGATCCCAAAGATTTTTTGTTTGCTTTTGTTCTTCTTGGAAAACAGTCGTATCTAAGAATCCCTAAAACATCAGCTTCAATAATGTTCCCTTCATCACCTTCATGTCCTGATGCGAGAATCATTCTTTCTCCGATATAATTATCAATTGCCTGCCGATCTTCGGAAGTAAGACGCATCTCTTTCATAATCTCATCCTCAATCTTCTGTTCATTCAGCAACTGGGTCCATTCGTCATTGATATCCTCTGCAAACCATGTACGCGCCATTTCTAATATACTCATTCCCTCTGTATGTCTGACATATGAAAACTCGATATTATTAGGGCGCTTTGCAAGTCTGTGTTTTTTTGACTGTAAGCATTGCTCAGCACTTTTTTCCAAGGTTGAGGAATTAAGGATTTTCTCAGTTACAGGTATTTGTCCAATATATCCTGCTGCTATTGTAATTTTCGGAGATGCAAGTCGCACATAGAAAGCAGCAAAACGAGAATTCAAAAATGCAAGATGCGATAACTTTCTACCTTTTTTTATTCTAATTCCTGGCCCCGATGCTACGAAAATTTGTCCAGGCATAAGTACTCTGACATTCAATCCGGCTGTTCCTGTATCACTAAACACCAATTGCGTCTGATCAAAGTAATTTGCATTACGGATAGCAGATCCTTTTGTATTTTTAATATATTCTCCATCTTTCCCCCACTTCACACAATATGAATTCAATCCTTCAAAACGGGAATAGCCTCCCCCTTTGCTCACAGGTATCCAATCTTCATCTCCAAGATGTTTCCAATAGTAATCAATCAAGTTTTTGGCATCCCCCGTAGATGTCCCTTGCATAGGTACAGCATATTCCTTATATTGATTGCAGCTTGCTTGAATATTCTTCAAGTGTTCTGTGCTGACCATATCAAATCTAGACTCAGCATTTTTGAGGATATCACCCTGTTTTACAGACAGGAAATGTACAGTCTTTACTTCCAATGCTCTTTCAATCTTTTCAATGCTCAAGTTTCTTAAAAGGCTAAGTCTAATTTCATGTCCCTTATCTGGCAAATTCTTTGCAAATGTCACAAGGATCACATTAGCCTTTTCTCCTGAAATGTCATAAAAGGCATTAGAGCCAAGTTCCCAGATATTATCAATTGTATATTTCTTTAATAGCATACTCCTTAAAGAAGTAAAACTATCGAGATACATCCAGCTATTCTGCGTAACCATTGCAGCTTTTCCACCATAAGGAAGAATCTCCATAACTCTTTCAATGAAAGCGTTACACATATCACATTTTGCCATGGGATAATGTTTCTGCAGATATTCTTTCTGTTCTGCCGGCATTCCCTTAATAGTTCGGAAAGGAGGATTCGTAACCACTACATTAGCTCCATCGAAAACATCAATAAGTCGAAGCACTTCTCTATTGTCACAATTGACAACAAACTGTTTATTCCATTCTGTATCCAAAAAACCTGGTATTGAATCCTTCTGGGGGTAGAATATTCTCGGATGACAATTATTGAATATATCAATAGAAACGTCATCTTCCTTGCTAATAAATGCGAGTGCTTTCATTTTCAAATTGAAAGATGCAACATGCGCAAGGAAACGGTCTATTTCATATCCGTACAAATTATCAATAGCATACTTTGCCTTATTACTGTTGCCTTTATCTGCCACCTGACCAGCAAGAACCTCAAAAGAATAGAGTAGAAAATTTCCTCCGCCACATGCAGGATCGATAATCTTGGATTTAGTATCAATATGAAGCGATTCCACAAGTGTGTTTATCATATATTTTTCAGTGAAGAACTGTGTGTCTTTGTACTTAAATTCACCTGACTTCTTACTACCAAACTGATATAACCATGCTAAAGAATCATCAAGGCACATTCCATTTTCCGTGATATACTTCTCTATACTCTGATTTGCATTACTGGAAACATGAATAGAGATTTTATATCCAAAGAAATTCTCACAAGCATTCAAGCAGGTTTCAAAGTCATCAATGTAAACTTCCAATAATTTTGCAGCGAAAAAAACCACAAGTGTCTGCAAAGCATCGACTGGTGACAACCCCTTCTCTTTAAGCTCCTTAATAGATGCATCAGCTATGATCTTTATACTTCTTCTTGCTTTATGCATCACTGTTCCAGTAGGGATGACAACTTTTGGATGTTCACATACTCTTGCATCCTTTGGCTTTGTAGCATCAGCAGGAATAGCCCACATATTACCTATACGAATGACTCCAGGAATTCTATTATTAGCACACAGATTCTGTACTCTGCGTTTTGTAATTCCCCAAATGGCCGAAATATCTTGTGCTGATAAATATTTCACGGTATCCAAAGCAAAACCTCCTATGTTTAATTCTCGATTGCGAATAATATAATCAATTTTCTCCTCATCGTATTCTACTCTATTATAAGCATCATCCCTGCATTTTTCAAGTTATATTTTGAAATTCGTCTTTAGTTTTGTACAAAAAAAGAACCAGCAAGATGTTCCGACAAATCTCTACACGTTTTTTGCAAAGTGGCCACTGTGTTCAAATTGGACAAGCAGAGCGGTCAAAATGACCACGGGGGTGGTCACTCCATCTGACCACTGTGTTCAAACGCCTTTGAGGGGCGGTCAAAAATGACCGCCCCTCCACCGACTGGCACGAATTCCCGTGCTGCCTTGGCACAGCCCTAAAAACCAACAAGGGATTCCGGCAACACCCTATGTGCCAGAACCCCTTGCTTTCAGCGGTTTTCCCGATATTCTATTCATGCCCTTTGTATCAATTAAGCGGTTTACATTTCCACATACTCGTTAACGACTAAAAATCCCTGTTCATTTGCGTAATCCCTGAGTATTTGTTTCTGCGTGGAAATGCTTGCGCTTTCCCCTTCCAGCTCGTCATCACGGCTTAAACGCATATATAACGCTGTATTGTATTGCTGCTGTTTCACTTGTTTTAACCTCCTGTCTTTGGAAACAGCCCGCCACAATACACTGCTTGCATGAATCTATTATAGCATGGGGCAGGCCGTTTTTCCATCATTGCAACAATATTCTTCTTATGGTTTTTTCATCTCGTACCGCATGACATTCTCCGCAAGCGTTTCCACGGTCTGTTTTTTCCCGCTGAAATGCTCTGTAAGATGGACAATGTTTTTGCCGCAGACAAAAGAAGTCTGCCCATCCTTTTCTATGAAATACCCTGTTGGGATTCCTTTCTCTTTTGGCTGGATTCCTGACTTAATTATTCTGTCAAATAGCTGTTTTACCGTAATGATTCCTCCCTCCTGCGGTCTGTTTTAACTGGCTGTTTCTGTTGGTTTAACCGCTGGTTTTCAATCGTATCGTGGATTTGGTCTAAGCAGTTGTCGATATGGGCAGAGCGTTTTTCAATCCCGTCTGCATATTTCAGCCGTTTCCTAAGCTCTGTTATCTGCTCCGTCACGCCCTGCTTTTCGGCTCGGAGTGTTTCTTTTTCGGCTGGTGTGGCACGGCGTACCTTGTTCCGCAAGTGCTGGCGGTAGTCAATCAGTTTATTCATTTCGGTCTGGTTTTTCTCCCTGTCGGCGTGTAAGTCGGAAAGGGTAGAGATGTTATGCTTTGACATATACCTTACCTGTGCGGTAATCTCGTCCAGTTTCCGAAGCTCCTCTTTCATCAGCGGGCTTGCCGGCTTGTAGTCTGTGCCTTTGGGGAATATCCCCAGCTGATAGCACCAGTGGTAATACAACGCTAAAATCCCTGTGGTTTTCTGATGCGGTTTCCATGCGTTTTTATACTGCTCTGGCATATGCGGGGAGTAGGAAATCCTTGCTTTGTAGTTTCCATATCGGGAAGCCCCGCCTAAACATGACCGTATGAAATCGGGAGTCAGCCGTTCGTCAAGCGTGTCTAACCTTGTGAAATGCCTGTACTGCGGCAGCTTCATTTTCCAATGGCTGCCCGAAAAATCAATCTCATATCCTTTATCGGTAAGGTATTTCATCATGTGCTGTAAATCCCTGCTCCCGTTGATTGCTTCCCTTAAATCCTCCCGATAGACGTTGTACCGTGTCGGCTTTCCGCTTTTTTCGTCCAGATACAGCGGTCTTGCAGGGGCTTTCTTGGGGTTTTCAATCACCGATAAACTGTACTCTCGGCATAAGCGGTCGGACACCTCCCTTAGCCGTTTCTGTTCGGATTTTGAGTAATTATATTTGCTCCCATCCAGATAAGAAACGGAGTTAAAACAGAAATGATTATGGAGATGTCCTTTGTCAAGGTGGGTGGCAACGATTATCTGGTATTTATCGCCCCACATTTCCCTTGCCAGTTTTAATCCGATTTCGTGGCACTGTTCGGGCGTTACCTCGTCTGGCTTGAAGCTCTGGTAGCCGTGCCATGCGATATATCCGCCTGTCTTTTGGTACTGCTTCTTTGTCAAAATCATCTGCTGTAATGCGGTTTCTTTCAAACAGTTGATAGCGGAAACATACTCGCCCTCATTTGTTTTTGACGGATTTTTCACATAGGAGAACACGTCAAAGAAGTCCTGCATATCTTCATTCGGCACGGTCTTTTCTGGATTTTCTATATAGTCAATCACGTCTTTTATGCTCCCTTTGACATGCCATAGGCTCGTTACCGCCATATCAGACCGCCCCCTGTTCTGTCAATTCTTCTATGCTGAACCGTTGTGGGAGAGTTGTTTTCTGTTGCAGTTCTAAGATAAAATCCTCAATCTCCTTACAGATTTCAGTGGCGGTTGGATAGTATGGGACACACTTTTTGAAAGCGTCATGCACTTCATAGAGCTTGTTTAACAGTTCCCAAAACTCGGTTTTTGGCTGCGGCTGCGGGGCGTTTCCCTTGCATAACTGGCGCATAAATTCGGCAGCGGACAGACCGCAAGCGGCGGCGCACTGCTTTAATTTTTCATGTTCTCCCTCGTTCAATCGGACGGTAATCGGGACATTCCGCACGCCCTTTTCTGATTTTTCTTTGCTCATTTTCCTTAATCCTCCAGTCTTAAATTCCTTTCTTCGGGGTATTCAGGGGCTGTCCCCTGCGTGAAGTCCATACGCCTTTCGGCTGTGGATTGGATTGTGCGCGAGTAGCGATGAGAATGCCATGCTTGCATGGGCATTCGAGGAGCACCGCGGTCATAGCGGGGAATGCAAAGCATTTTCCGCTATGGCTGACACAATCCGATGCTCGCTATCTCTGTGGACAATGCCACAGAGCATTTTTCCTGTGCAGCGGTATTCTTAACGCCTGTCTTACCCTCCGAAAAGAAAATCCTATGTCCCTGCACCTCCGTTCTGGATTTGATTTCTCTTGACTTTTGGATAAATGAAAAAGCCGCCACACCGCACCACGAATGACAGGAGTGTTTTCTCCTGCTCGGATTCGCAATGCTATGTAACGGCTTTGAAATTCAAAACCATGCTGCCATACACCAGCCGAAAAGGGCAGCATAAATTCGGCAGCGGTCAGCCTTGTCCATTGGCTGACATTCCGTTCTTCCATCTATGTGCTATTTCATTTTCAATCTTCCAATTCCCTCACGGGTATTTCAGAATATCATAGCGGCTGTACCCATGTCAAGATTTTGGGCAAACTTTTTAGTATTCCCTGTGGACAGGAATTTTATACATCAATTTTATAATTTGGCGGGGGAATTTTATCCCCCACCCAATAGCCCGTCAAAAAGCTGTCTTTATTAGTTGGTTATAAAATCTTCCGCAACTTTTTCCGCAGATGGTCTAATCGTGCATAAATAGCCCCTGTTGTCAATCCAACAAGCGGTGCAATTTCCTTTGTGGAATAGCCCTGCATTTTCAGCAGGATGATTTGCAGGGTACGCCTGTCCACAGTAAGCAATGCCCGATACAGAGTTTCGTCCTCAATCTCATCCAGTAAATCAGCAACGGTCTTTACCTCGGCATTCCGCTCCCTGTCTGCCATTCCCTCAAGGTATTCGCCAAAGTCGCTTGTCCAATGGTAAAACCGCCTGTTGGAATTGAAGTCTGCCCTGTCGTCTGTGCGGATTTGTTCAATGGTGGTTTCATCAACTCCATGCTCCCGTAATATTTTTTCCTCGGCTTCTTTCCAGATAAGCCATTTCCTGTTCTCCCGTCCGTTGTTGTATGCCATTCTTTTTTCCTCCAATCTGAAATTTTTGAAAATGCTAAAAACCAGATTGGATAGGAGGCGAACGGCAGCCAACAGCAGAAACAGCCCTGCGGCACATTCCGATAAAAAACGACAAAAGAAAAACCGCAAAGGCTCGGTGACCTATACGGTTATAGGAGATACATATTCTGTTAAGTGGAGATTATACTTCTGGTTGCATGGCAAGAAGTAGCGTTGCATGGGCAGGGATTTTTTTAACTGGCTTCCTGCTATTCCCCGATATGCTATGTACGGATAAATTCTGTGTTGCATGAGCAGATAGATTACCGCCCGAAAAAAGAACATAAAAAACCCTCCAAACTTCAAAAACAGGTCTGGAGAGTGTCTGTTAAGTTTTTTAGGGCATAGCAATACCGCCCACCACACGCCGTATTTTTATATGGTGAACATCCATGCTATGAATGAAATGCAGGCAATAAGCAATAGCTATCCATCTTCTTTTTATCCTCAACACAAATTTGTTTTTTTGCAGATAGCTGTTGCTTAAATTGCCACATTAATTTTTTATCCATTGATTCAAGTTTGGTAAAATTCTTTATGTATATTTTTATTGTTTTTCTTTTTTGCTGACATGATAAAAATAAATTGCGCGGATTAATAGCCCTCCAAACCAGCCGATTGGAGCGGCTATCCAAATTCCATTATAACCAAGCTTTGTGCCAGACAAAATAATAGCGACAGGCACTTGAAGACAGCACAGGGAACATATGGAAGCAATCATCGGCACAAATGATTTTCCATACCCCAAAAGCAATCCGTTTAATACCTGCATGGCTGCAAAGATAATATAAAAAGCAGGCACAATCTTCAGATAGCTGTTGCCAATATCTAAAACAGACGTATCCCTATTGAATATTGATATAAATACAGACGGAAACAATACAATGACAACAGAAATACACGCTGATACTGCAATCCCCATAACCAATGCGTATTTCCCGCCTTTCAATACCCTGTCTTTCCTTTTTGCCCCTAAATTCTGGGCAGTAAAATTAGTCATAGCCTGCCCTAAGTTCAAGGCGGGCATTTCTGCAAAAGCATCTACCTTAGATGCGGCAGTATATGCCGCCATGCAATCCGTGCCAAACCCATTAATCAGAAACTGCAATGACATAAATCCCACACTCACAAATACTTGCTGTATCATGGCGGGCGTACCTATCTTCAAGCTCTTTTTTAATTCTGCCTTGTCAAACTGTAAATGCAATACATTAATAAACAAGCTGCGATAATGTATTTTCATATATACCATACAAACGATAAATGACAAAAGCTGCGATAACACAGTCGCAAATGCCGCCCCTGCCACACCCATTCCGAATGCCTTAATGAACAATATATCAAGCACAATATTCAGAAGCGCTGCCACTATCAGAATATATGTAGGTGTTTTTGAATCCCCCATCCCGCGAAGAATATTTGTAAGCGCGTTATATGCAAACGTGGGGATAACGCCGATAAACATAATTTTAAGATATATGTCAGCCGCTTCAAGCAAAGCGGACGGCACTCGGAAGACAAGCAGAATCTGATAGGAAAAACATATGCCCAAAGCAGCAATTATCAAACTGAGGCAAAAGCAGAAAGCAAATCCCGTATCCATAACTTTTTTCGCAGATTCCATGTCCTTACTGCCAAAATAACGTGAAACCAATATGCTTGCCCCCATTGAAATGCCCATAGAAAGGGCAATCAGCAGATAGTGTATCTGAAAACTGAACCCTACCGCCGCCAGACATTCTTTCCCCAAAAAATTACCTACAATAACCGTATCCGCAAGATTATATAGTTGCTGGAATAGATTGCCGACCAAAATTGGCAGTGAAAATAAAAATATTGTCTTTAACTCATGTTCTCTCGTTAAATCCTTCATTTCGTAACCTCTTTCCTACTAAAATAAAATTTATTCCTTTTTGTTGCATGGTATTGTTTGCACACAATACATACAATATAGATTATATTCTTGACTTTGTATGTTTTCAATGCTAATATTGTATGTAAGACAATTTTGAGCAGGGAGGGAAAAAGCTTGCCAGTTAATTCTTTTGAAAATTACCCAATGCCATGGATACCCGATAAAGAAAAATTAAAATCACCAATTTATATATCTATTGCGGAACTTTTGGAACAGGATATCCAAAGCGGCAAACTGGCTGGAAATACAAAACTGCCGCCCCAAAGGGAATTAGCAGACTTTCTTGATTTGAACCTAAGCACAATAACCCGTGCATTCAAGATTTGTGAAAATAAGGGGCTAATCTATGCCAATATAGGGCAAGGCACATTTGTATCCCCAAATGCCGCCATCCCTTTTTTACATAAGGCAAATAACGGGTGCGTAGAACTGGGCATAATCAGACCTTTTTACCAGTATAATAAGATTGTCGCTGATATTGCGCAAAAAACCATACAACGCAATACTTCCCAGTATCTTTTTGAATTTGACAGCATATCGGAATCTTACAAGCACAAACAGACCGCCATAAAATGGCTGAAATCTTTCCATATAGAAACAGAGCCTGAAAACATCATGCTGACGGCAGGAACTCAAAATGCCCTGACGATTGTATTTTTGGCTCTTTTCCACTCTGGAGATAAAATCCTAACTGATTCTTACACTTATTCCAATTTTATCGGCTTAGCCAGACAGTTAAATGTCCAGTTGATATCAGTAGCCGCAGATGAGGATGGAATGATACCCGACCTAGTGGAAAAGCAGTGCAGGATAATGGATATAAAAGGAATCTTCCTAATGCCGTCCTGCAATAATCCGACAGGAACTGTCATGTCAATGGAACGAAAAAGGAAAATTGCCAGCCTCATACAGCAATACCATCTGATTTTAATGGAAGATGACGCTTATGGATTTATTGCAAATGATACAGGAGAACCGATTCAGACATTGATACCAGATAATACCATTTACCTGCACAGCCTGTCAAAATCACTTTCAGCAGGCTTAAGATGCGCATATATGGTTATCCCTGATTGCTTAAGACAAACCTTTCTTGAAACGGCTAATAATGTAAATTTGAAAATACCGCTGCTTAACGCAGAAATTATAAGCGAATTAATTGCAAGCGGCAATGCAGGCAGAATCATAGGGCAGAAAAAAAGACAGGCAAAAGAACGGAACAGGATATATAAAAAATACTTTCCAGACAGCATCTGCCCGAATGAATACAGCTTCTTCCAATGGCTGCCCCTGCCTGCCCATTATAACGGTTATCAGTTGGAAATGCAGGCAACAGACAATGGCATTCATATCTTCTGTTTCTGACCGTTTTACCGTTGGCAAAGCTGAATCCACAGCTATAAGAATTGCAACCTGTTCCCCTGATTCCTTACAACAATTGGAAACAGGACTGAAAACCCTAAAACATTTGCTGGATAAGAATCAGCAATATATTTCACAAGCTAATTTCATAATATAGTTACTCCATTTGAAAGGCGGCAAAGAATTATATTCCCTGCCGCCAATTCTGATTATATAAAAATAATTTCTCCGTTCACAATTTCCCTCGCACAAGCCCTTATATTATTTATTTTGCCTGTCCACTCTATGGCATTTTCTTCCTTTAGCCGTTCCGTTATGTCCTGTGCCTGTTTCATGCTCTCTATAAGCCTTTCAAAGCGTTCCTGCGCCTGCCTGTCAATGACGGCTAGATAGGAGTTCAGTCTGCCACTTGTGAGAAGATTGGTGTATGTAACCTTGTGGTACTGTTTCAGATAATCCTGATGCCGCTGTCCCCATGTGCCTATCGGCTGTTCTTCTTCGTTGGGTAATATTAAATCTGGAATAAGATACCCATTTTCTTCGTGATATGTGCCGCCTAACTGTTCAAATATTGACTTCATATGCAAAAACTCCTTTTCTGTATGGTTTGGTTTCTGCGGGGCATCTGCAAGCAATGTGTCAGCAGGCTGTATGTATATACTATCTTTAAGTTAAGTAATCCCCTTGCCTTTCGTATTTGCCACCCATTTCCTCAAATAATGATTTTGTCATTTTCTATTTCCTCCAAATAAGATATTCACTCCACATATTTGTGTCTGCTGTCTTGAACACAATTTTTGAGTTTTGTCCTTATCTGGTTTCATACTTTGATAACTGATATATTCATTTGTTGTACGTTAATAAGGGTTTCGTGCTTGCATTTCAGGCAATATAGGGGAAAGTTTTTCAATTCGGCATCACCCGTATCTTTAACCTTGTTTTGCTTTGGCATATGGGGCATATTATCTATTCGGTATTCATGTTAAATACCCCAATCCCTGCTAATCATTTGCAGTTTTACCATATGCGGATAAATCCTGCCTGTGTTCATCAGTTTTTCCGGCGTTCCCTGTTCAGCAACAGAACCGTCTGAAAGAACAACCACTTTATCCGCACCGCTTACTGTACGCATACGGTGGGCGATAACAAGTACGGTCTTATCCTTTATCAGCCTTGATAAAGCAGCCTGTATCAATGTTTCGTTTTCCACATCAAGGCTTGCCGTTGCTTCATCAAGTAAGATGATAGGGGAATTTTTAAGGAAAGCGCGGGCGATTGAAATTCTCTGCCTTTCCCCTCCGGACAGTTCGCAGCCATTTTCACCAATCATACTGTGATACCCGTCCGGGAGCTTTGCCGCAAATTCTTCACAATTTGCCAGTCTTGCCGCTGCAATCACTTCTTCGTCGGTTGCGTCCTTTCTGCCTATTCTGATATTCTCCATGATTGTGTTGTTAAACAGCGTCACATCTTGAAATACGATAGAATAAAGCGACAACAAAGTTTCCGGCTCTATTTTCGATATATCCATACCGCCGACAGTGATTTTCCCCTTGCTTATATCCCAAAACCTCGCTGCAAGGCGTGATAGCGTAGTTTTGCCGCCGCCGGATGGTCCGACTAAGGCGGTAACTTCTCCCTGTTTCGCCGTAAAAGACACGTCTTTCAATACGGTTTCCCCGGTATTATAAGCAAATCCTACATGGTCGAATACAATATCATAGCCTTTATTTGTCAGCCTGTCTGTTCCTGTCTGGATAGGCTGGTCAAGGATTTCATTCATACGGTTTATGTTCGTTTTGGTAGAGATTACCGCAGCAAGATTTTGCAATGCACCCTCAAGCGGGGCATACAGCCTTGAAGCTACAAGCAGAAACATAAAGAACAGCGGAATATCAATCTCCCCACGAATGAGCAGCGCAGAACCTACAAGCGCAACCGTAGCAATCCCAAACTTTAATATCAACGTTGAAGAAACAACAAAAAGTGCTGTCCCAAGCTCTGTTATAATGTGCCGCTTTTCCACATCATCAATTTTTTTGCCAAGCCCTTTCAGATAACTTTCTTCCGCATTATTCGCCTTTAAGTCCTGCAAACTTTCGATACACTCCTGTACGCCGCTTTCAAGCGCGACATTTGCCGCTACGGATTTACGGTTGAAGTATTCCTGTATGCGGGCTGAAAAGAATGTGATTGTAAATGCAATCGGTAAAACCCAAACCGCCGCAAGAGCCATTCGCCAGTCGTAAGCGAAAAGGCAAACTGCAATCAGCGTTGTAGAAATAAGGGAGCCTGCCAATGCGGGTACATAATGGGAAAATGCCTGTTCAAGAGTGGCGCAGTCGCCCATAATCGAATTTGTCAAATCAGCAAGGTCTTTCTTGCCAAAAAAGGACAATGGGATTTTACGGAGCTGTTCTGCTAAGGATATACGCCTTACACCGCTTTCCACATAAGTCGCTAAGTAAGTGGCGTTATACTGAAACCATGTCACAATAAAAATAAAGCATAAGCAAACCAGAGCACCAACCGCGTAGAACGCAATGCGGCTTCCATTTATGCCCCCGTTCATGGTATCAATGACAAAGTAATAGAGCAGTCCGACGGGAAGCATAAAGGATATATCCTGTGCGACACAAGCAATACAGCCCTTTATCAAATCGACAGCCCCCTGTCTTGATAATGCAAAACGTCTTTGCAATGTCTTAATCATGCGTTTACCTCCAATCCCTTATTTTCATTCAAAATCTTCCATTCTGCCGCTTCGGAATAATTCTTCCACATTTTTGTAAATATGCCGTTTCGCTCTATCAGTCCGCTATGTGTGCCGCTTTCGACAATTTCACCGTCTTGCAGTACATAAATGCAATCCGCGTCTGTGATTGACGACAGCCTGTGTGCAATCATAATGACGGTCTTGCCCTTTGAAAGAGCAGATAAAGCCTGCTGTACGCGCACCTCATTGTCGGGGTCGGCAAACGCGGTTGCTTCATCAAGAATTAGAATAGGCGCATTTTTCAAAATTGCGCGGGCAATCGCTATTCTTTGCTGTTCACCGCCGGACAGGTACACGCCTTTTGTTCCGACAACCGTATCTATACCGTTCGGTAATTTTTCAATAATATCCAAGCACTGTGCAGCTTCCAGTGCATGGGCGATTTCTTCGCGTGTAGCGTTAGGCTTTGCCATACAAATATTTTCCAATATGGACGTTTTGATAAGGCAGCTGTTCTGAAATACAAAAGATACCTTATTCATCAATGTTTCTTTCGGAATGTCGCGTATGTCGATATTCCCTATCAGTACGCGCCCTTTTTGCGGGTCAAAAAATCTTGTGACGATATTTGCAAGCGTTGTCTTACCGCCGCCAGACGCTCCTACCAATGCGACCGTCTGCCCCGGCTTTATGGAAAGAGATACATCATTGAGCGCGTTTTTCTCTCCGTCATAGCTGTAACTAACGTGTTCCAATGTAATTCCATTATTTTCAGGAATATTATTCACGCTGCTTTCAGACAATGGTTTTTCGTTCAACACTTCATCAATCCTGTTAATTGCGTCGCCTACAATCATTGCGTCCTCGCTCATAAACATAATTTTTGTAAGCGTCGTACCAATGACGGGAGTAATCACAATATAGAAGATAAGGTTTAACAGAAGTTCATTTGTTACGCCGCCCCTTGTAAAGAGAATACCCCCGGCAATCAGAAACGCGAATACGCCGTTAATTGCCGTTGTATAGAACATCATAGGCAGACGCAGCCCCTTTGTATATGCAATTACCCATGTTTCGTAATTGTCTATCGCGTCTTTGAAGCGTTTGAAAGAAAAAATTGTCTGCCCGAAAGTCTTTACTACGGGTACGCCCCGCACATATTCAACAGCTTCATTTGACATATCAGCAAGCGCGTTTTGATATTGCTCCATTCGCTTCTCCATGTCTTTCCCTGTCATTTTCATCATAATCAGAAAACCAAGCACAACGGGAACAAGGCTTAAAAGCCCTAACCGCCAGTCAAAGGCAAGCAACAGGAAAAGCAGCCCTATGGGGGTGGCAATCGCCCCTGCTTTGTCGGGAAGCCTATGTGCAAGATACGTTTCCGTAGCGGCACTGGAACTATTTACGATTCTCCGCAGCTTTCCGCTTCCATACTTTTCCGTTACTCCAAGCGGCAAGGCTGTAATATGACGCATAAGTTCTTTTCGGATATTTGCGGCAACCCGGAAACGCGCTCATGTGCGAACACATCAAAGCGGCTATATAGACAACAATAGAAATAACCGCAAACAATACGGCAGACCAGCCGTAGCTTGTGACATTCCCTGCTTCCACGAAGTCCGGGGAAACTTCCAGTATGTCGTGAATGATACGCCATATATACCAAAAAGGTACAAGAGAAAGCAGCGCACTCATTACGGACAGTACCCAAGAAAGATAGGTCAATATTCTATGTCCTCCGGCATAGCCCATCAATCTTGATAGATTTGACTGTTTTTGCATTGAAAAAACCTCCTTAAAAATGTTTTTATGATATGAGAACAAAATAGCTGCCCTCAAATATCCGTATTTTGGTTAGTAATATCTTTTAAAAGTTAGTTAAAGCTAACCCATGTGTAAAAATGATAGGGCAGATTGCCCTTACAAATTTTTTGTAATCGAAATTGTTCGATTTATGATTGCCCCATAATTTTCATCCACCCGGCAGTATAGAAAGCTCTCATTTCTTTCAAATAATGCTTTGCTTCTTCAAGTGGCATTTCATGTATAATCAACTCAAAAAAAGTATTAAACATTCCTGTAATCAAGATATGCTCTAACCGTTCATCAATGGGCGGCGCAGGTCTGCCTAACTTTTCAAGAACCGCTAAATAATCATGTGTGCCCTTTGTTTCTATTTCTACCATTTCATCAATCAATTTTGAAAAACGCGTTCCCTCCGAACAACAAAGTATAAGCTTAAATTCATTCAAGTGTTCATAGGCATACAAAAGCATTTCATACATACACTCGCCGGAAGTAGAGGTAAGATTGCCGGGTTGTTCCTCTGGCGGGATTTCTGCAAATTCTTTTTGGGCTTTGCAAAAGCGTTTCAGTAAAAAGTTGTAGTGTTCGCCTACCAGTGCTTCAAATAAATCTTCTTTACTGTCATAGTAGCCATAAAACGCGCCTGTCGTTACGCCCGCCGTTTTGACAATATTCCGCAAGGAAGCAGACTTATAGCCTTTTTCAAGAAATTCCTGCATAGCGGCTGAAAGGATTAAGTGTAGTGTTGTCTGTTCTGCTTCGCTCATTATCCCACCCCCGTCTGTAACACTGTTATATATCGCCGTTATATGATACTTCAAATCAGAGAATTTGTCAATGGCTCAAAAAATTTTGCTGTTTTTTTTCTATGGCATTGGCATTTCCCAAACTTTACCGTATTAAAAAATAAGGAAAACTTTTCCATTCTGTTCTCATAACTGTTCTAGCTTGCCTTTCTTCAATCGAAAAACCATATCAGCTTGCTTTGCAAGGTCATTAGAATGAGTAACAATAATGACGCACTTATTCATCTGATGGGCACAATTTTTTAAAACTTCTGTTATTTCAGCAGCAGTATCCTCGTCCAAATTTCCTGTCGGTTCGTCAGCTAAAATAATAGGTGTGTCCGATGCCAATGTACGAGCGATTGCAACACGCTGCTGCTGTCCGCCTGATAATTTCATTACATTGCGTTTCGCTTCATCTTCAGTTAATCCAAGTTGTTTTAACACGAAAAGGGCATTCTGCTTTGCGGTCAGCTTTACATTTTCAACAGGTGTCATATAGTCAATGAGATTGTAACTTTGAAATATAAGTGAAACATGATTGCGTCTATGATATTCAAGTGTATGCTCTGAAATATCCACACCATCAAATATAATTTCACCTTTTTGCGGAACATCCAGCCCGCCAAGCAGTGATAACAAAGTAGTCTTTCCAGAGCCAGACACTCCCAGTATGGCATACATTTTTCCTGTTTCAAACACGGCATTTACCGCTGTCAATATTCTTTTGCTCTTGTCATAAGAATAAGATACATCTTTCATTTCAAATACAGACATTTGTAAAAACTCCTTTCGTTAACTCATTTTTGATAAAATTTCTCTTGGCTTCAAACGCATTACCGTACCCGATGAGAGAATCACTGAAACCGCAATGATTGCAATACCAATCAGATATAGCAGCAACATATCGAGAATATCAACTGAAATGTGGATTTGCTCTGTTTTTGCAATATCAACTGATACCTCTGCTTCGGGCGGTATTACGTCCTGTTCATCATTTTGTGGTGTAGAAATCTCACTATCATCTTTTATTGTGACTTGAACATCATCCAACAAGAGACCATAATCGTCCTTTATGTCCCAAACTGCATCTTTATCATTGCTTAAATTTTCTCCACTTGACGGACTTTCAATAAGTTTGTTTGCCAGTTGATTTGCAACCGCATTACCCATAAAGAAAGATAAACCAAAAGCGATTACGGCAATCATAAAAACTTCTGCCAGATATTGACTGACGATTTTACCTTTTCCAATGCCGAGAGAAAGGAATACCCCTGTTTCATGGATGCGACTTCTTCCCCACATGGTAAGTATTAAGGCAAGAATTATTCCGCTGACCAATGCAATAACCAAAATAATTGATGTAACCAAGGATTGTAGCTTTTCAAGTGGAGCAGCAGCATCTTGATACTCTGTATTGTCGGTAGTAAGTGTAAACGCCTGCCAATCAATTTCAGAATTTCCCCTTATTTCATTCACAATTTTTTCAAGGTTTGCGGGGTCATCGACCAAAAACTTTGCCGAAACAAAGCCTACGGGTGTATCTCTGAAAAGTTCTTGCAACGTATAGTAATCGACAAAAATCTGATTTTCTATTTTTTCGTAGGTAGCGATATTTTCAAATGTAGAGTCAGGTTTAAGGATTTCATAAAATCCGATAATTTTTATTTCAACTTTACAATCCGCTGTTATCGAAAAGGTGTCTCCGATTTTCAAGCCGTTTTTATCTGCTAATTCTTTGCTTATTATGGCTGAATACTTTTCGGCGTTCGTAATATGCTTTCCCTCAATTAGCTTTAATTTCTGTGATGTAAAAAAAGCATTGGTTTCACTTGAATAAACGGTTCTTGCGTATACAGAATCATTTAATTCCCCTTTTAACGGAACATTTCCCTTAAATATTTCAAGATTAGGCCAAACATTGCTTTGCGTATCTGCATCACAACTTTTTATTCCGTCCATTTGCAAGATTAAATCAATCATTTCCTGTGTCAAAGGACGTTCCGTGTATAATGTCACCCCACCCTCATTATCATTGATTGTCTTGAAATGTGGGTTACTTTCAGAAAATTCGGGCAATAGTTCAAATGTTCCTCCCATTGTTTGCCGCAGCTTTTTCTGCTCTAACCGTGCAGCCCTTTCAATCGAAATTCCAGACAGCACAAAGGTTGCCATAACAAGAAGGACGAAAAAAAGCAATATACTTTTTCCTTTTTTTCTTGTGACGTATAAAAATGCTCTCTTGATTGTCCCCATTCTATTACCTCCGTTTTCTGATGTTAATTTTAGTGAACGGCTATATCATAATCTCCCAATATGGAACCAGTATGAAATGTATGTGAAATTCAAGGATATTTTAAACAAAAAAGCTCCCCGATTGTTGGAGAGCTTCTTCACTATGATGGGCTATTTTAAATTGATAATAAATTTCATTCCTTGTGGATGTTTCATAGGAATAAATGAATATGAAATATCCATTGTATGAAACAAGGTTGCGACAATGTAAAGTCCAAGCCCATTTCCGCCATTATCACGGTTTCGGGAAAAATCTGGACGATAAAACGGCTCAAATAAATGTCGTAATATTTCATCAGAAATAGGCTGGCATTCGTTTTCGATAATAAGATTTTTTTCATCAAAGTATACATAAATTGTTTTGCCTGTTTCTGTATATGCTACCGCATTGGAAAGAATATTGGAAATAGCTTTTTCAAACAAATGCTGTGGCAAAACTGCCGAAAAATCATCAAACAATTCCAGTCTAAATATAATACCCTTCGCCTTTGCAATCAACATATATGGTTCGCATAAAGCAGAAATCACTTCTGATAAATTAGTTTGTACCGCTGTTTCCTTTTCGGATGATATGCTTAGCCTTGAGGTTTCAAGAATATCATGTATCATATCAGCAAGATATTCCGTCATTTCTTTACATTCTGGCAAGTAAATATCATAGTCTTTATATTTTCCAATACCGAGTATCATATTTTCTAAAGTAGCATTTAAAGCCGTAACAGGCGTTTTTAATTCGTGCGAAGCAATCCGCAAAAAATCAACTTTTGATTTTTCACTTTCGCTTACATATTGTTTTTCAACTTCAAGATTATGAATTGCTGACAGCAGGCTTTGATACAAATAGTTTATATTATCTGCCAACGCACCGATTTCATCTTTTGAGCTAATAGTACAGACAGCATTTTTCTCCATTTGTGCCATTTGTTTTGTTGCCATATTGATGTGCTTAATTGGAACAGTTATTTTTCTGGAAAACCAAAAAGAGCAAACTATGGAAATAATAATACAGCAAACAAGAGATACTGGCAGAGCATCTACGATTGTCTGCTTAACATAAGGTGCTACATTAATATCTGTGCTGAAAGATATTTGCTCACTTGCCTTAATCGTAACATCCATAATTTCGTGTGGAATGAATAAGTAAAGCAAAAGATGGGCAACCCCAACAATAAAGAGCATCAATCCTAATGTATATATAAAAGTCTTTGGAAATATCTTTATTTTCTTCATGTATTCACCTCATACTTGTAACCTATACCTTTAACAGTAACGATACATTCAAGTCTTAGTTTCTTTCGCAAATTTTTAATATAAGTATCTATTGTCCTGTCAATAATAGGATAACTATCCCCCCATAAATCATCAAGTATTTGAGTGCGGGTAAGAACCAATCCTTTATGTTCCACAAGCAACTTTAGCAAATCTATTTCTTTTGGAGTAATATCAATTTTTCCATTACTATCCTTTGCAGAATAACCAGAGAAATCCACAATTACATCGTCAAATGCTATTGTATTAGGCAATATCCCTTTTCCACTTCTTCTTAAAAGAGCTGTGATACGCCGACCCAATAAAACCATAGAAAAGGGCTTTGTGATATAGTCATCTGCTTGTTCATCAAAACTTGTAACTTGGGTATATTCATCTTCAATCGCTGTTAGCATAAGTACAGGAACAGAGCTTTTTTTCCTTATTTCATGCAAAACGGAAAGCCCCGATATTTTAGGGAGCATAATATCAAGCACAATTAAGTCTATATTGCATTCATCAAAAGATTGTAATGCAGCAGCACCATCATACGCTGATATTAGCATATGCCCTGCTGATTTTAGATACTCACATATTGCTTCGTTTGTTTTTCGGTCATCTTCAACAATGAGTAATGTTGCCATATAAATCACCTCTTTTTAAGCATACCATACTAATGTGGAATGGGTGTGAAATTGTTTTATTTCTTTTTTGGCACATTGGAGTTCTTTCTACGCGCATCGGCGGGTACAGTTAAGCACGGTATTAAGTAATCGCCTTGCCGTTCGTATTTGACGCCCACTTCCTCAAAAATCGTCTTTTCCATTGTCTGTTCCCTCCACATTCTTTTTTATTTTGAATGTCCACAAAATCCGTCCTACTCACTTCGAGGCCACTCTGGACTGTTCATCCTGTTTCAGACACGCATCCAGGATCGCATCTGAAATCTGGTCGCACAATTTGTTCGGGTGACCTTCAGTTACTGCTTCTGCTGTATAAAATTTTTGCATATAAATTTCCTCACTTTCATACAAAAAGACAGGATACCTTCCTTTTTACGGGAACATATCCTGCCTTATCACTTAAAAAAACCACGGAACTCTTTTCATTCATGATACCCTCTTGGTTTAGCTGATATAATCAAACAAACTCATCTGCCGGCAGCTCTCCCGCTTTTTGCGTCTGCTCTCATCTTCCCGCCGGATTGTCTCTTCCGGCAAATCAACCAGGAACCCCGATTCCTCCCCGGAGGTGGTCACGATCAGCTGCTCCTTTGCCCGGGTCATGCCTACATAAAAGAGCCGCCTCTCCTCTTCCTGGTCTGCCGGGTGCTTTTCACTTTCATACGGAATCATGCCTTCCCGCACGCCGTAAACGAAGGTAACCGGAAATTCCAGGCCTTTGGAACCGTGGAGTGTCATTAACGTAACCGTCTCTGCCGTATAATGGCGACCGCCGCAGCGCTTCAGATCGCTCTCCACACCCAGACACAAAGCGCTCAAAAATTCCGTCATCGTCTGGTAAAAGACGGTCATACCGGCCAGCTTTTTCATCGCGCCGTTTTCCTCCAGCTGCATTTCCTGCATCCAAAGCTCCAAAAACTTCTGCGGCTTTTTCTTCTGAAACGCAGGGCGCAGCTTCTCCGCCATACCGTCCATCACCGCCAAACTGATTTCATTTTCATCTAAATTCCACAGTGTTCGCAGGCATGGTCCACGCTCCGACAACGCCGCCGGATTCTCCAGGTATCGGAAAAATTCCAGGCTTGCCCGCACCGTCTCATCTGCCAAAAAGGACTCGCGCCCGGCAACAACATAGGGAATCCCTTCCTGCCGCAGGCATTTTTCCAATAGCTCGCCCTGTCTGTGTGTCCGATACAGAACAGCTATCTCGCCAAAGCCCCGGAGCTTTCCATCCTGCATGGTTTCCGCCGCCTCGTCTGCCTCCAACATTCCAATTCCGCCGGCCAAACGGCTGATCTCCTTAGCCACAAATATGGCTTCACCCATCTCACTTCCCGCTTTTACAAGCCGCACTGGGCCACCCGTCTCACAGTTTGCATGCAGGATACGCGCCTCGCCGGGATTGCGTGAAATTACTCCCAGGGCCGCATTCAGGATTTCCGGTGCTGACCGGTAGTTTTCAACCAGGCGGACAATCCTCACCTCGCCAAACTCCTGGCTAAGCCGGGCAAAACATCCGCTGTCAGCTCCACGGAATCCATAAATCGACTGGTCGGGATCGCCAATCACAAATAGTTCCCTTCCGCCCTCATTCCATGCTTTCATCAGCCGGTATTGCAGCGGGTTTATGTCCTGAAATTCATCCACCAACAGATAGGTAAACGGTTTCTTGCTCTGTGCATCTTCACACTCCATAAGTTTCACTGTTTCCAGCAACAGATCATCAAAATCCATCTGCCGGCTGCTTTTTAACTTTTCCTGATACAGTTCAAATGCACGTTGCAGCTCTACATCTTCAAATTCCTCAATACCTGACTTTATCCTGGAAATCTGCTCCAGGAATACCCGCGGCTTGACCGTAAGGCCGTTTTCCTCAATTACACACCGTGCCTTTTCCGCTGCTTCTGTCTCATCAATAAGAGAAAATTCCAGCCCCCGGGCTTTTAATACATTCAGACAAATCGCGTGAAAGGTACCGATCTGCATGCTTTGCAGCTTCCGCCTGCCCCCAAGCTGTTTCTGCAGTCTCTCTCTCATTTCTGCGGCGGCCTGGTTGGTGAAGGTCACGGCAGTGATTTCACCAGGCTTTACCCTTCTCTCCCTAAGCAGGTACAGCAAATGAGAAATCAAAGTTTTCGTCTTTCCGGTTCCGGGGCCTGCGATCACCGCGATTCTTCGGTCCACTGCGCGCACAGCCTCTTCCTGCAGAGGATTTAATTGCGCAGCAGAAGACACAGAGGTCAAGGCAGGTGCGGGTATCAGCTCTGGCGCAGCCTTTTGCATCTTCTTGGCCGAAACGGCAATCTCCCGTACAATCTCAGTCTTCTTTTTCTCCTCCTGTCCAACCCTCAGCATACTGAAAAAATCCAGCTGTCCTTCTGCGGATGCCAGCTCTTCTTCCCGGAACAGCTGAATCGTTCCATATTCGCCGTCAAAGCCAGGAATCCGCTCTACCTCTCCGGCGCGCAGCCGACCGATCCCCTCTGCAATCCGACTACCTGTCACTCTTTGAATTTCTTCTGTCGGAATCGTTCGCAAGATTTCAAATTCTGGACCCAGGCGCAGCAGCAGATTCTGATATTCCTTCTGCACCACGCGGCTCTCCGCAGAACGGCCCATAGACGCACCGATCACCTCCGGAAGGGGAACCAGGCTTTCAAACGCTTTCGCATTTTCCCGGACAAATCCCTCGCACCGATCAGACAGCTGTTCTATCCGGTGCGACACTCCAATCGTAATCTTTTTCCCGCATACCGGACAGATTCTGTTATATTTTTCCGTCTCCTGCGGGGTTAGACAAAGGTTGCATTTCCGGTGCCCGTCCATATGGTACTTTCCTTCCTCCGGGAAAAATTCAATCGTCCCGTACAGCCCTTTTCCCGTCTGAATCGCTTCCCGCAGCCCCTCATAGCTCAGCGGAATATCCAGCAGATTGGCCTCCCGCCCCAATTTTGCCGGGGAATGGGCGTCGGAGTTCGAGATCAGCTGGTACTTGTCCAGGGCAGAAACCCGCCAGATCATCGGCGGATCTGAGGAAAGCCCCGTCTCCATTGCATGAATATACGGCGACAGATCTTCAAAACATTCCTCTACGGTATCGAACCCGGAAAATGCACCGAACAGAGAAAAATGCGGCGTCCAGATATGCGCCGGCACATAAACAGATTCCGGACACAGCTCCAGCAAAATCTCCAGAAGCGAATGACAGTCCAGTCCCAGAATCGGGCGGCCGTCGGAATGAATATTTCCAATCAGCTCCAGCTTTTTGGACACAACCTCCGCTGCCTCCAGACCAGGCAGCAAAATCAGACTGTGTACCTTGCGCACCCGGTCATTCTTTTTATAAATCGAACTGATCTCCCCGGTAATTACAAAACGGGGCAAAAACGAATCCGGCGTTATTCCATCCGAAATCCGATATTCCTCCTTTAACACATACAGACCGTCTTCAGCAGGAGTCAGCTTTTCCTTCAGTTCCTCCCGCCAGGCCGGATGGGTAAAGTCCCCGGTCCCCACGATGTGAATGCCTTTTCTGCGCGCCCACAGCTCCAGATGCTCCGGTGTACACTCTCTGCTCGTTGCCCGGGAATACCGGGAATGGATGTGTAAATCTGCTATATACATAGTTTCCTCCGTATGTAAAATTATTCTTTTTACAGTGATAAGCTAGGGCATTGATAATTTCTCCAAAATACATTATAGCAGCCCCTGCTGCAGGCTGCTATAACATTCTTTTCTTAATTTTTTATTTAATAGGCTGCTCCATATCGTGGCCACACATCATTTTGCTGCCGGAAGATGATTCATACTTATTTCTGCTCCGGTCAGAGAAAGCTTGTCATGAAGCTCCGTTCTTGCATCTGGTCCCACACTGATTTTGTTATAATTCGCCATAACATTTCCTCCTATTGGTTGTAATAATTATAGATACATCTATATCTATACTACCAATCCGTTGTAATGTCAATGGTTATATCAAAATTCATCTAAATTTCACCCCACATCCAAGGGAAAGGTACCTTACTCTATTTTATCTTAATTAATTTTTCCGCGTCATTTATCACATCCTGTATTGTCACTGACTTCATTTCATTTTCCATTGCTCTTTGAATCTCTTCAAGCCTCGTATCTAAAATAGCATGGATATTTTTTCCTACCGGACAAAGCTGATTGGGATTTTCATGAAAATGAAAAAGTGCTCCTTCCTCCACGCACTCCGCAGCGTTATAGACGTCAAGCAACGTGATCTCGTCAAGGGGTTTTTCCACACTTGTACCACCGCTGCCCCGCACAACATTTACAATTCCGGCTTTTTTTAACTGCTGTAATAATCTTCTGATCACAACAGGATTCACATTCACACTCAAGGCAAGAAAATCGCTCGTCACTTTATAATCATTTTTAAACGTTTCAATACAAACAAGTACATGTACCGCAATCGTAAATCTGCTTGAAATCTGCATCTAATACCTCCGCCTGCCTTTTGTCACAAACTTGGACTGTTTTCCGGTAAAGTATAGCAGAAAAATGCCGGTTTCTCAACTCTGTTTTCCTCAATAGAAAAGTCTTTCGCTGCCCTTCGTGCAGATAATCGCCATTCTTCCTGAGAAGAATCAGTGGGAAGACTTAACTATTGATGTGTGCCTTTGATACATGCATATTATAACGATAAAAAAGAAATCATTATTTAGAAATACTGAAAACCTACCGCGATATACCACTGTTAAAAATCCTTACAGGGATTCGCCTCTGTGGGAAATCCACGATTTTAGAAACGTTACAGGACGATTTGATAAAAAGCGGCACTCCCGCCGATCACATTATCGTATGCGCTACTATCTTCTGCTTGACGAAGTACAGGAAATCGCAGGCTGGGAAAAGCAGCATTTTAGCTTCATACAAAAAAGCATCATGGCAATGCCAACTTCAATGGAATCCCCCTTCCTACCTATTTATGAAAGCTTGAAACTTTAGACTGTGATGCACGGGATATCAGTAGAGAGAAGATCGCAAATCTTGCAACCATGGGATTCGTAGGTGCTGCAACAAACCTGATCATTACAGGCCCGACGGGTGCTGGGAAAACCTATCTTGCATGTGTCCTGGGTGTAGAAGCATGTAAACAGACTTTCTGGACATGTTATATCAGAATGCCGGATATGCTGGGACATTTTCAGACCCACAAAGATAACCTCAGAAAGCAGGTACGATACCGGAAGAAACTGGGAAACTATAAAGTGCTGATCATAGATGAATGGCTGAACTATAAGATCAATGAGAAAGAGTCAAAATTCATATATGAGTTGGTAGAACAACGTTGTGGAAATAATCCGACGATTTTTCAATGTAGTAAGAAAGAAAAATATGAGGTGAAATTTATTTGCCATTAATTTGAAGCTGTTATTTTAAGCTTTGTTCAAGTTTTATGCAAAACGCAAAAGAGGGTATGAAGAAAAGTCTGTAAATAGGATTCTTCTATGATAAGACTTGGTGGAATGCTTAAAAATTAGATATTCCACCTTTGTTTTATATATACCATCCAGAGGATGGTATGTCAATAACAGGCGGCTTTTCCGCCTGTTTTAACCAAACTGTTTTTTTATTCTGGAAGCCGTCCCTCATACATAATACTCCGTTCACCGTAGACCAGGCCCCAGTTCCGGATGGTAGTAGTCCACTTTTTTGTTGCTTCAAAAGTAGCCAGATACAGGGCTTTCAGCAGCGCTGTGTCGCTCGGAAATACGCTTCTCTTCTGGTTTAATTTCCGATACGTGGAATCCAGGGATTCTATGGCATTGATCGTGTATATGACCTTCCGGACATCTGCTGAAAACTTGAAGATCGGAGAAATAGAATCCCAGTTATCCTTCCAGCGTTTCATGGAATTCGAATATTTTGGTGTCCATTTTTCTGTTACCCTCTCAAGGGCTGCCAGAGCTTTCGTTATCTCCAACCTGAATGGTAAGGACTTCCTTTTTTCCTTCCGTATTGATTCCCAGGATCACATATGCCGCTAGTTTGCGAATCATTCCGTTATCCCGGACAGAATAGTGGATTTGCGATCCTGAGGGACCTCAATCTCCATGGTGCCATAACTGCTGTTTACGCGTTTGCGTTTGTAGCCATTTCGGTAATCCTCGTTATCAGAGCGTTCAGATCTTTCATATCCCAGATGATCATCCATTTCTGCTTCCATCATTTCTTTGATCGTTCCACCCAGAAGATCTTTCAGCGCATCCTGAATATCTTCAGCTGTCTGAATATCGTATTCTTCCAGGAGCTGATGGATAATGTTACGTTTTCCTTCTGTCATTTATACCCGATGTACAGGTTTCTTCTCTCTTGCCATAATAAATGGCCCTCCTATGATCATTTTGATTTTATCATAGAAGAACCCTTCAATCACATATTTACAGAAAAAGTTTCACACTCCCACAAAGGCGCTACCCTCCAGATTCTCCAGTCAATACTTCAATATCTCATTCGGCTTCATATCCCCCTATACTTTCCAGATTCTTTTTATAAATCTCCAATTCATAAGTTTTCCCACTGCGCTGGTCTGTCCTCCGCTCCGAATGCTGATAAGTAAATCCACAGGATAAGGCCAGTGCCCTTGAAGCAAGATTCCCTGTCCGTGTAGAATAATAAAATTCCTGCCCGTCTAAAGAAATACAGTATTCCATCAATAAACGCAGTATCTGTTTCCCATATCCCCTTCCCACATACTCCGGTCCCAAGGCAATACCAGTCTCATGATAAATATGCGGCTCTGTTTCCTCCACTCCGGCAAAACCAATGGCCTGCCCGCTGCCCCTCTCATAGACCAGCCACGCATCATGGGTTTCCTGCCATGCAATCGTCCTCTGTATCCTCTCCCTGGCCCCATCCTCATCAGCCGTCACTTTCCATACCATATATTCTGCTGTTTCCGGCCTTGACCAGACATTCCGGTATATCGATCTCCAATCCTCATATTTTGCCTTTTCAAGAATAATATCTTCTGTCTCCATCCTGCCTTCCTCCCTCATCCCCCATCACAGCCAGACCGCCCAGTCTCCGTAATCAAAAGTCCCGCTTCCATGACGCAGTTTCCCGCTCTCCTTCAATCCCTGGAAAGCATCTCTCATACGGCCGATAATCTCCGGCTGGATATCCAGGGAATGGTGCGCCGGAAACACCCTTTCCACAGGAAGAAACGCCATCTTTTCCAGTGAGGAAAGATAAGCTCCCGGATCTGTAGATGGATAATACGCAAACAAGGTATCCTTGTAGATCAGATCCCCTGTAAAAAGATATCCACGCTCCGGTTCCCAAAAGCACATATGCCCCGGTGAATGTCCCGGCGTATGAAACACCTTTATCGTCCTTCCGCCAATGTCAATCTCTTCTCCACCGTGCAGAACCACGGACGGCCTCCCCTGGAACATCTCATAGCTGCCCACATCATAACCTTCCGGCAGTTCACAGCGGTCAACTACCATGCCCCTGACCGTTTCCATAGACAAAGGGAACCCGCCCGACAGCCATCCCAATTCCTCTTCATGGGCATAGAAATCTGAAAAATATTTATGCCCTCCGATATGGTCCCAATGGATATGCGTGGCAACAGCCGTAACCGGCTGGTCTGTCAGCTTCACCACCTCGTCATAAATATTACAGATCCCAAGCCCCGTATCGATCAGCAGGCTCCGCCCGGAACCATTCAGCAGATAACAATGTGTTTCTTCCCAATGCCGGTATTCGCTGATGATATAAGTACCCTCATCTATCCTGTCAACAGTAAACCATTTATCCATCTGTTCCCTCCTGAAAATCTTTATCCCTTTCCACCTGCCGCCTTTTCCATTGTATGGTAACAGAGATAGTCCCCGCCCCCTGTCTCAATTTTCTCATAGTTTTTTATCCGGTATCCCCGTTTCAAATACATACTTTCCGCCGGAAAAGACGCATCAATATGTACTGCATGATATTTCCTGAAAACCATATCTTCCAGGAAATCCATCAGCCTGTTTCCATAACCCTTTGCCTGGTATTCCGGTAAAATAAACAGCCTGCAGATCTCATTCCCCCGAATACTCCCGGTTCCCACAATTTCCCCCTGTACCTCCGCAAAATAAATATCTTCCCTGGCAAGTGCTTCCCTTACCCTCTGTTCGTTATGCAGGTCCAGAAAAAACTGTACCGCCCCAGAAGGATAATAATGGGGATAGACGGCCCTTATTGTCTTCTCCACAATCTCCGCAACCTTTACCGGACATTCCGCCCGCTTCAACTCCATACTAAAATCCACATTCCTCATCTGGCTGCCTCTTTCTCTCCAATTTATATCATTTTAACATATTACCCTTTTCATCCAGCCATCTAAAAAGGCAAGCTGTTCATCTGTATGAAACCAATGCTCCCCATTTTCCATCACGGTAAGAGCCGCATGATGACTACTGACAAACATGTCCACTGTCTGACGGGATATAAGAGCATCGTTTCCTGCATATAAAATCTCCGTAGGAATATTCCATGTTATTGGATTATCCCTGACGAAACATAAATATGTCCATGATAGCTTTTCTCCAAAATCAGTAATAATTTCCTCCTTTTCGCACAGTTCCCTCTCCGATACATCCGCCCACCTCATCATATCCAGTATAAGCCTTTCCATATCAAGTACAGGCGATATAAAGAAAGCCTTCTCAATATCACAATTCTGTAATGCGTGCATTGCAAAGTAAGCGCCTATACTATTCGCAATGATATAAATATGGTTGTATCTTTCACAGGCTTTATCGTATGCCGCCCGGATCTGATCCTGCACAACCCACGGGACATCATCCTGGTAGTCTATCCCAACCATATCAAAGCCCATACAATTTTTCTTGTACTGTTCACCTTCCATATAACTTCCATTTTTTCCATGAACATATAAAATTACTTTTTCCATAAAATCGCCTCCATATAGCCAGGATCATCCCTTTCTCCGCTTTAATCGTTTCATTCCTAATAGAAAGCTAAACCCACCAAGCAATACAAAGAATAACCATACCGCATTCCAATAAATTGAATCTACGTCAAACATCCACAACAAAAGTTTATTCCAAAATTCCAATCCAGACGCAATCGCGTATAGATCACTTTCCCGTTTTTTACTGCATTATTTCTTAACGTCCCCTCATACTGAAAACCTGCTTTTTCCAGGACACGACAAGATGCCATATTATACGCAAATGGCTCTGCATAAATGCGGAGAATATCACTTTTCTCAAAAACACATTCGCAGACCTGTTTTACAGCCTCTGTCATGATTCCTTTTCCCCAGTATCCTTCCGCAATATAATATCCCAACTCGGCTGTCCGCCTGTGGATATTCCCCTGGCGGAAAACACCGATACTTCCCACCACCCGTCCATCTGCAGTTATGGCAAAAGCAAATGTTTCATTTTCATCCGCAGACAGCATAGCAGAAATAAAGTCCACCCCGTCTTGTTTCGTATAAGGATACGGCAGCCCATCTCTAAAATTATCCTGTACTTTTCTATTGGAAAAAGCATTTTCTCTGACTTCCTGCGTTTCTATTATCTTTTTATTGGTAGGCGTCAATAAATCACAAAAGACGAGTTGTGCCGCTTTTGTGTCGGCGTGTTCCTCCCAGATGCGCTAAATATTGTCCACGCAGGCGTTGACTGTTGTGGTTGTAGTGGTCAAGCATTTTTGTAACGCTTATGGCTAAAAAATTTATTTTTATATTTATGAGGCATATCCCGCCTGATAAGGTGTACGGTAGCCCTGCTCTGCTCATACTCTGGATTACATGGACGGATTCGCAGAATTCTACAAACGCTTTTGATGTATACTGGGAACCATGATCACTGTGAAGGATCAGACCTTCCCTGATTTGCCTGTTCTGCACGAAATTCCTGCCCGAGCTTGTTTTCAAAGACTTTGTGCGGTTTCCCACGCCGATAACCCGGTCTCTTCGGACGGACGAGGAAATACAGTCTCTTTTCCGTATTCATGTATTTTTGCACGGTAGCTGCGCTGTAATGACATCCGCTGCGTGCCAGATAGACAGCCATAGTCCGGTATCCTGACACGCCGTCTCAGCAGCCTGCGGACGCCGAATTCTCTGTTATGCTGTTCCATAAACCGATAAGCCTCTAATCGATTTCCTTTGCGAAGAATGCCGCTGCTTTTTTTAAGAAAAGGATCTTCTTTCGAAGTTCCTCATTTTCTCTTTTTAGCTTAAGCCTCTCTTTCATGTTAGCATATTCTGTTTTCGTATCGGGGCTTGTCGGGCATTCTTCTTTCAACTCATTACACCAGCGTCGGATGGTTTCTTTGGAAATGCTGTATTCCGTGGTGATGCTTTTGATCGTTCTTCCCTCTTCCAGCCGGAGGCGGACAATCTTTTTTTTAAATTCAGGAGTGTAATTCTGTGGCATAATAAGTACCTCTTTTCTTTATAGTTGAATTATATCTTATTAGCCACTTCCGTTACAACTTTAGTTTATCACAACACCACATACAAATGATTTTTCTTTTCTCTCATAAAGCCCACCATCCTTTTTTGACTTCATTATATAGACGAATGGCAGAATGTTCAAAGCTGCAAATTAGGTCAAAAAAATAAGCGTACCACTATTTCTAATGATACGCTTATGATTATTTAGATATAAACATCAACGGTCAAATCTTCCCATTGATTTTTTCTAAGATAGCCGCCTGTGCCGCTGCCAGTCTCGCGATCGGTACGCGGAACGGTGAGCAGGATACATAGTCCAGACCAAGCTTGTGGCAGAACTCTACGGATGACGGATCACCGCCGTGCTCGCCGCAGATACCTACATGAAGGTTCGGATTAGCTGGTTTTCCAAGTGCGATTGCTGTCTCCATCAGCTTTCCGACACCTGTCTGGTCAAGTTTTGCAAACGGGTCGTTCTCAAAGATTTTCGCATCATAATATGCATTCAGGAACTTCCCTGCATCGTCACGTGAGAAGCCGTAGCACATCTGCGTCAGGTCGTTTGTACCGAAGCAGAAGAAATCAGCCTCTTTTGCAATCTCGTCTGCTGTCAGTGCCGCACGCGGAATCTCGATCATAGTACCTACCTGGTACTTCAACGTGGCGCCTGCAGCTGCGATCTCTGCGTCTGCTGTCTCAACAACCGTCTTCTTTACATATTTCAGCTCCTTGTTATCGCCAACAAGCGGAATCATGATCTCCGGGCATACGTTCCAGTCCGGATGAGCCTTCTGTACGTTGATCGCTGCACGGATCACAGCCTTTGTCTGCATGGCTGCGATTTCCGGATACGTAACTGCCAGACGGCATCCACGGTGACCCATCATCGGGTTGAACTCATGCAGAGAATCAATGATCGCCTTGATGACGTCAACGCTCTTGCCCTGTGCGGATGCAAGCTTCTCAATATCAGCTTCCTCGGTCGGAACGAACTCATGGAGAGGCGGGTCCAGGAAACGGATCGTAACCGGATGTCCTTCCAGTGCTTCATACAGAGCTTCAAAATCACTCTGCTGCTCCGGAAGAATCTTCTCCAGGGCTGCTTCTCTTTCTTCTACTGTCTCAGAACAGATCATTTCGCGGAATGCCGCAATTCTGTTGCCCTCAAAGAACATATGCTCTGTACGGCAAAGGCCGATTCCCTCTGCGCCCAGTTCACGTGCCTTCTTCGCATCCTGCGGTGTATCTGCATTCGTGCGGACACCCAGTGTTCTATATTTGTCCGCCCATGCCATAATACGGCCAAACTCACCTGCAATCGAAGCGTCTACGGTCGGGATAATGCCATCATAGATATTTCCGGTGGAACCATCAATCGAAATGCAGTCTCCCTCATGGAATTCCTTACCGCCGAGCGTGAATTTCTTGTTTGCCTCATCCATCACGATCTCACCGCAACCGGATACACAGCATTTACCCATACCACGCGCTACAACTGCTGCATGGCTTGTCATACCGCCGCGAACCGTCAGGATACCCTGTGCGCTCTTCATTCCTTCGATGTCCTCCGGAGAGGTCTCCAGACGAACGAGAACTACCTTCTCGCCTCTTGCAGCCCAGTCTTTCGCATCCTCAGCCGTGAACACAACCTTTCCGCATGCAGCTCCCGGTGATGCGCCAAGCGCCTTACCCATCGGAACCGCTGCCTTCAGTGCTTCCGTATCAAACTGCGGATGAAGCAGCGTGTCGAGATTACGTGGGTCGATCATGGCAACAGCTTTCTCTTCTGTAATCATGCCCTCATCAACCAAATCACAGGCAATCTTCAGCGCGGCCTGAGCCGTTCTCTTGCCGTTACGTGTCTGCAACATATACAGATGCTTGTCCTCAATCGTGAACTCCATGTCCTGCATATCTCTGTAATGATCTTCCAGAGTATTACAAATCGTAATAAACTGGTCATAAACCTCTGGCATAACCTCTTTCAAATGTGCGATCTTCTGCGGTGTGCGGACACCTGCCACCACATCCTCGCCCTGTGCATTCAGAAGAAATTCACCCATCAGGTGCTTTTCACCGGTCGCCGGATCACGTGTAAATGCAACGCCTGTACCGGACGTATCGCCCATATTTCCAAATGCCATCATCTGAACGTTTACAGCAGTACCCCAGGAATACGGGATATCGTTGTCACGACGGTAAACGTTTGCACGCGGGTTGTCCCAGGAACGGAATACAGCCTTGATTGCCTCCATCAGCTGTACCTTCGGATCTGTCGGAAAATCATCGCCGATCTTCTCTTTGTACTCAGCCTTAAACTGGTTTGCCAGCTCCTTGAGATCCTCTGCTGTCAACTCCACATCCTGCGTCACGCCTTTTTGCGCTTTCATTTTGTCAATCAGCTCTTCAAAATATTTCTTGCCTACTTCCATAACTACATCGGAGAACATCTGGATAAATCTTCTGTAGCAGTCCCATGCCCACCGCGGGTTGCCTGATTTTGCTGAGAGCACTTCCACTACATCCTCGTTCAGGCCCAGATTCAGAATAGTATCCATCATACCAGGCATGGATGCTCTTGCTCCGGAACGAACAGAAACGAGAAGCGGATTTTCTTTATCACCAAATTTCTTTCCGGTGATGCTTTCCATCTTCTCGATCGCTTCCATGATCTGTGCCATGATCTCATCATTAATCTGTCTGCCATCCTCATAATACTGGGTACAAGCTTCTGTTGTAATCGTGAAGCCCTGCGGTACCGGAAGCCCGAGATTCGTCATCTCTGCGAGATTCGCTCCCTTGCCGCCCAGAAGGTTGCGCATGTCTGCATTACCCTCTGTAAACATATAAACCCATTTTGTCATGTTTCAACTTCCTCCTACTATAGTAATTGCTGAATCCGACTGCAGAACACATGCAGCCGCTCATCTGTCTTTAATTGTAACATATTTCCTGTTCCAGTCAAGGAAATACTCGTCAATTTTATGCATATTTTCAAAAACAATCATCTTTTTTGTGAAAACTTTGTCAGTTTCAACGATGGACAGGCCAAAAATTGTCACAAAACAGAAAAAAACAGCTCAGAAAAGGCTGACGTCTTTTTCTTTGTATCGCTTTAAAAAGATGAACTTTTCCGAATACAGGATTACACGCTTGTCTACTGCCTCTTTTTCAAATATATAAGAACCTTTTATAATACAGTGCGCTTCTACAGTTGTTGTGAATATATGGCTCCAAATGATTCTGAAAGACTGTATGAAAAGGTTTTTAGCTAACTGCGGTTTGAAAAATCAAAAAAAATTATATTTTATCCAAAAAAAATAAACTTTTAAAATGTTACAGTTATAATTATTAAAAAAACATACAAAATACTAATTATTTTCCGTATTTTTATTGTGATTTTGGTGATAAAATATGCGCACTAAACAATGATCTCTCGGAATTTTGATTGATCAGACCAGCGAAACTCTGGCGTTGGACATTGACAAGTAAATATTATCCGAATTGGAATCAGGATAATATTTACGAAGATTTTCAACAAGGTTTCAAGAGATCATTAAAATAAAGGAGGAAGTATAATGAAAAAAGATCTTTGTAAAATGTTGGCTCTTACCGTTATGCTGACGGCCTGTGCGCCGAGCAGCGCCCTGGCTCTGGATTACAAGGCTACCCTTGGCAATGAGCCGACCTTTGAAACTATAACGGAAGCTCGTGCCAATGCGCCTGCGGCACTGCAGCCTTTTGCCAGCAAGACCTATGTAGCTCATCCGGTAATGGATGCATTCCCGGGCGACACGACTTATGTTTACCGCAGCGCTGATATGTACGGCATCAATGCAGCTGTTCGCTTGAATACCAATATCGTAGTGTATTCAGACAAGAGTTTTGCTTCCAAGGATGAAGCTCAGGCATACCTGAAGGAGCTGGGTGTTATTGACATCATCGATCAGGCGCGCGGTAGCGTGATCTTGGTGACACCGTCTGATCCGGAAGCAGGCTTTACGGCTGCTGATCAGAAGAATTATTATGCATTGCAGACCGCCATGTTCGCAATCAATGCAGCGGGCACAAAGGACGGAGAAGATGTAAGCTATGTAGATGCTTCCTACTACGGCGGCTTTGGTTTCTACTATGTAATCGGTATTGACGGAGGTGCTACCTTCTTGAACAACTATGTTGCCGGAACACAGGATTATGTGAGCCGTATTGCTGGTATGCTGCTGATTAACGGCGATATGGAACGCATTAGTACTGTTGCAGACAGTGTACCGGTTTGCCTTGTAAATAGCAACGAAGACATTATTGCCAAATACTGTGAAGCCAACGGCGCAAAGGCTCAGCATATCACAGCTGACTCGGTTGAGTGGTACAACCAGGAATATCCTGTACGTAGGGTTGTTTCCATGACGAGCGACGCTCCGGCCAACGAGCTTATCAACAAAGCATATTATGGTCTGTTCGTGAAGGCTGTCCGCGGCCAGGAACTGAAAAGCGGCCTCAATTCCGCTTCTACTCCATATCAGGGCTATGGCAATGACTGCGCACCATATTCTCTGTCTGAGCGTAACGCGTTGATCAATGGTGTAACAGCTGATGGTATCTATGAAATCACGACGAAGAGTGAAGAACTGAGTGAGTTCACCAACGCTGAGGGTGAATACGTTCAAACTTGGTTTGAGTACCTGCCGGAAGAGGTTAAAAACAACACTGCACCTGCCGGCTCAGTTCCGCTTTTGCTGTGTGTACATGGCGGCGGCGACGATCCGCGTCAGTATGTAGACGGCCAGGGATGGCTGGTGGTAGCCGGTAAAGAGCGTATCGCTATTGTTGCTCCGGAATATTCCAGCATGAACAACTTCTCCGAAGATGGACGCGCTGCATTGAAACAGGCATTCCCGGCTCTGGTTCGCCTTATGCTTGAAAAATACCCTGCGCTGGATGCTTCCCGCGTATATGTAAATGGCTACTCCATGGGCAGCCTTGGTACCTGCGAAACTATGTACGGCGATCCTGGCCTGTTCGCAGCTGCTTATCCGCAGGCTGGTATCATGAATGCCGGCCCGACAGAGGAAGAGCTTACAGCATTTGACAATGTACGTCTGCCGATCTGTATCTCTACTTCTGAGTACGACATGGGATTTAACGTAGATTCAGTGACTCATGACATCGTTCCGGATTTCTACAATCTGGTAAGCAGCTTCAAGCAGCTGAACAAGATGGAAGCCCTGCCGGAGAATCCAGACTTTGAGAAATATCCGATGGTAGGTTTTACCGCAGACGTAATGGGCTCTTATGTAATGAACGATGAGTACACAAACCACTATTGGTACTTCTTAGATGAGAACGATGTACCAATGGTCGGCTTCCAGTATATTGACAGCATCGTTCACTGCCTGTACCCGCAGTACGCAGGAATGGTTTGGGATTTCTTCGAGCATTACTCACGTAATGTGGAAACCGGTGAAGTGATCTACAACGCAAATGTACAGTAACTAAGTATATGAAGGAAAAATTTGCAGATGGTATCACAACACTAGAGAATGTGAAACTTTTTCTGTAAAATAACCACCAAAAGGCTCTTCTATGATAAAATAAAAACCATAGGAGAGCCTTTACTATGACACAATGAATCAGGCACAGGAATTTCATCCCTGTGCCTGAAAACAGCTTTCTTCAGCATCTGCCAAAGTCATATTTCAAAGCCTGCTTATTTCGCAACAACTTTCTTCAGATGTACAAATCTCGGAAGAGAATTTTCTTTCTTCATCTGGATTTCACCCTGGATCAGCGGAAGTGCGTACTCGATGTATGCATCTGTCACATTGTTGCCACGCTCATTGATCCATTCCACCGGAACCTTCTTCTCGTAATTTGCTACAGAAGATAGCTCCAGAAGATCTGCTTCACACTTGTAACCGTTCTCATCACGTGTACATTTGAAGCCTACCATCTTGTCTGTAACGCCTGCAACTGCTTCTTTTACAGCTGTCTGTCCAGCCATGAAAGATTCCTCAGAGTCTGTCTGGGATGCACAGTGCTCTGCACATCTCTGAAGCAGAGAAAGCTCGATCGGACGAACCTTTACACCCGGAATTGCTGTCTTAACAACATCGCCAAGCTTCGCAGCCAGTCCACCAAGCTGTGCATGTCCAAATCCATCAGTAGCAGAAGTCTTTGCTTCGGATACAAAAGTACCGTCTGCATAATGAATACCCTCAGATACTGCAACCAGAACGTTGTGGTTCTCATTCCAGAGTCTCTCAACATCCTCAAGGAACTCTTCCTGATTGAAGTCTACCTCCGGAAGGTAGATCAGGTCCGGACCGTAGCCGGTAACGCGAGCCAGAGAAGCAGCGCCTGCAAGCCATCCTGCATGACGTCCCATAATCTCCACGATCGTAACCTGTCCTTTGTCATAAACGTGTGCATCCTGATATACCTCTACCATAGAAGTAGCGATATACTTTGCTGCAGATGCAAATCCCGGACAGTGGTCGGTACCAAAGAGGTCATTGTCAATCGTCTTCGGAATACCCATCACGCGGCACTCATAACCAACCTTGTTCATATATTTGGAAATCTTGTTACAGGTATCCATGGAATCATTTCCACCATTGTAGAAGAAATAACGTACATCATACTTCTTGAAAATCTCAAGGATTTTCTTGTAATCCGTATCATCTACATCCGGATCTGCAATTTTATAACGGCAGGAACCCAGTGCGGATGACGGTGTGTATCTCATGATAGCAAGCTCTTCCGGATCTTCCTCATCCATTACATAAAGCTTGTCCGTGAGCACACCAACGATACCATTTGCTGCACCATACACTTTCGTGATCACGTCAGAATCAAGACCAGCCTTGATCGCGCCATAGCAGCTGGCATTGATTACTGAGGAAGGTCCACCGGACTGTCCAATGATCATTGCACCTTTTAATTCACTCATTTTTTCATCCTCCTAAATATTGGTAACCACAGCTGCCGCAACATGCCGCAGCTGTCAATTACTGGCCATAACTATATCCTAGCGGATTATATCAAAATTTCATGATACCCGCAAGACTAAACAGGAAATTACCACTCGAATTTCTTCTCAAAATATGCCTTCAGATCTTCGATCTTCACGCGCTCCTGCGCCATAGTATCGCGGTCGCGTACGGTCACTGCACCGTCTTCCTCTGAATCGAAATCATAAGTCACGCAGAACGGCGTACCAATCTCATCCTGTCTTCTGTAACGCTTTCCGATGTTACCTCTGTCATCAAATTCACAATTGTAATACTTGGAAAGCATGGCATAAACCTTCTCAGCACCCTCGTTCAGCTTCTTGGAAAGCGGGAGCACACCTACCTTTACCGGTGCAAGCGCCGGGTGGAAATGAAGTACGGTACGCATATCTCCGCCCTCAAGCTCTTCCTCATCATATGCACTGCATAAAAATGCAAGAACAACACGGTCTGCACCGAGCGACGGCTCGATCACATATGGAATATATTTTTCCTTTTTCTCGTCATCAAAATAGGACATATCCTCACCGGACACATTCTGATGCTGCGTCAGGTCATAGTCAGTACGGTCTGCAATGCCCCACAACTCTCCCCAGCCAAACGGGAACAGGAACTCAATGTCTGTCGTACCCTTGCTGTAGAAGCAAAGCTCTTCCGGATCATGATCGCGCAACCGCAGTTCATCCTCGCTCATACCCAGCTTTTTCAGCCAGTCAAAGCAGAAACCTCTCCAGTACTGGAACCAGTCAAGATCCGTTCCCGGAACACAGAAAAACTCAAGCTCCATCTGCTCAAATTCTCTTGTACGGAATGTAAAATTGCCCGGTGTAATTTCATTACGGAAAGACTTTCCGATCTGGCCGATACCAAACGGAAGTTTCTTTCTGGAGGTTCGCTGTACATTTTTAAAATTCACAAAAATACCCTGTGCGGTCTCCGGACGGAGATATACGGTATTTTTTGCATCCTCGGTTACACCCTGGAAGGTTTTAAACATCAGATTGAACTGACGGATATCTGTAAAATTGTGCTTTCCGCAGGTCGGACACGGAACATTGTTCTCTTCGATAAAATTCTTCATCTCTTCCTGAGAAAAAGCGTCGATCGGCTTCGGCAGCGTCATATCTTTTTCCGCACAGTAATCCTCAATCACCTTATCTGCACGGAAACGCTCATGGCACTCTTTACAGTCCATCAGCGGATCTGCAAAACCACCGAGATGGCCGGATGCCACCCAGGTCTGCGGATTCATCAAAATCGCACAGTCCACACCAACATTGTATGGATTCTCTGTGATAAACTTCTGCCACCATGCTTTTTTTACATTGTTCTTGAGTTCAACTCCGAGATTTCCGTAATCCCAGGTATTTGCAAGGCCACCGTATATCTCAGAACCCGGATACACGAAGCCTCTGCCTTTCGCAAGCGCCACAATTTTTTCCATTGTCTTTTCCATAATTCTCTCCTCCACTGCCTTTTCCATGGTCTATCTTTTCAGGAACGTCCGGTACAGTCTGTTCTCTGCCCTGACCTTCTCTCACTTACCATACTATTCCAGATCGAACACAATATAAACCCGGTTAGCTGCAGCCGTCTCCGCAAAGGTTGCCTTGTCCTTTGCCTTATATACTGCATTGGAAGGAAGTACAAGGCCCTCGTCCTCCGCTTCCTCCTGCTGCCCTGTTGCATTGACCACATTCGCAGAAAGTACATCTGCATTCGTACTGGTATACAGGATTTCCCCCGGTACCTGCACCTCCATCGGAGCCCGCAAAACAAGAACCTGCTTATCCATTCCCTTGATTACCTGGGTACCGGACACCGGCCCGCCCTGCACAACGCCGTCGCTCACTCTCTTGTACGAGACATCAAACAGATATCCTGAGAGCTGCGCATTAATCATAGAGCCATAATAGAACTCTGTATTGTTGAACTCCGCATAATCTCCGGCTGAAGCATACTCCATTTTCAGTGTGACCTTACCGTCCGCAGCCTCAAACGATATCACCTTAATGGTGTCCGCACCGTGCTTCGCATTATAATCCGCCACTTCAGACGTAACCATATTTTGAAGCTCCGCCGCATCATAATACGCTGCACCCAGCGTTTCCTGAATAATTTCTGTGATCTTTCCGTCCTCATCCAAGGACACGGCCGCCGCCTGCTGTGGCGTCCATGGTTTCTGCCCAAGCGATTCGCAACCCCCAAGCAGCATCACACCTGCCGCCATCACTGCCGCTATCGGTAATTTTCTCCCAAACACTGTAGTAGCTCCTCCTAACAAATCCCATTCATTATACATGCAAACCAGCCTGGTTTCAAGTCCTTTGTCATACAATTCATGCAATCCCATCCACCATTGCCCGCAGTATTTTTAATGACTTAAAACTCCGGTCAATCTGCATTGCATTCAAACGATCCTGCACCCCTCGAAATTCTGAAAAAACCTCCGGCGCCAATGTAAAAGTATATAACTTCTGGAGCGGAGCCTGAAGGACAAACGCCAGCGCATATCGCGCCGACTCAGAAAGGGAGGGATTCTGTACAACATCATATGGGTATTCTCCGTTTAATACCATTGCCTTCATCTCAAAAATACAGCGTATCAGCTCATTATCAGGCACCTTTTTCGTCAGCGCACGCAGGGTTGCATACAATAGATTCAGCACAGCGGAACCATCCAGGTTTTCCCGTGTGTAATACTCTGCCACCTCCATAAAATAACACCCGTAACACGCAGCCTCAAAATTTTCCTTTACCTCTGTGAAATAATTTGATACCTCAGCGCGCACCAGCGTATAGGCGTTTCTTCCTTCATAAACAGTAAAGGTTCCAAACGCAAATGGATTTGCCGCAGCCAGAAGCGGGCTGTTTGTACGCCGCGCGCCGCGCGCAAAAGCTGTGATTTTCCCCCGCTCTCTGGTCAAAAGGACAATTCTCCGGTCATATTCACCGGACGGTACGGCAGTCAGTACCATTCCGGTTACGTGTAATGGATCACTCATAATTCTTTCTTATCATATCCAAAGTTTTTGATCATATAATCACTGTCGCGCCAGTCTTTTTTTACCTTGACCCACAGCTGCAGATTCACCTGCATTTCCAGCATTTTTTCAATCTCATGACGGGCCTGCGAGCCAATCCTGCGCAGCATCGCGCCACCCTTTCCGATCACAATGCCCTTATGTGACTCCCTCTCACAGATGATAGTCGCCTCAATATCCATAATGCTACCGTCCAGTCGCTCCTGCATCCGTTCAATCGAAACTGCAATGCCATGCGGAATTTCTTCTTCCAGACAACGCAGTGCTTTCTCTCTGATCAGCTCTGCGGCAATCTGACGCTGCGGCTGATCTGTCACCGTATCGTCATCGTAATACTTCGGACCATACGGCAGATACCGGAAAATAGCATCAAGCACCCGTTCCACACCGACACCGCGCAGGGCACACACCGGTATCATATCTGCAAACCCATAAGAACGGCGGCTGTCCTCCGACTGCTCAAACAGTTTTCGATAACCATCCAGAAATCCTTCAATCCGGCTCTTATCCACCGTATCAATCTTATTCATTATCAAAATAACCGGAACATTCGCCTTCTTCAGCTGTTGTGCGATATGCTGCTCACCCTTCCCGATAAAATCCGTTGGTTCCACCAGCCAGAGCACCACGTCTACTTCCTTTAAGGTACGCTCCGCGACGTTTACCATGTATTCACCCAGCTTGTTTTTCGCTTTGTGAATACCGGGTGTGTCAAGGAATACTATCTGTCCTTCTTTTGACGTATACACGGTCTGTATCCGGTTGCGCGTCGTCTGCGGTTTGTTTGAGGTGATCGCGATCTTCTGCCCGATCAGATGATTCATCAGTGTAGATTTTCCCACATTCGGACGTCCGATCAGCGTCACAAATCCGGATTTGAATTTTGCATTTTCCATTTTATCCCTCATTCATGTATGGCTGCACACATTTTCCTGTCAGCATTTTTATCTCAGAGAACAGGTCCCTCTCTGCTTTGATTTTTTCCTCATTCCCGATCACACAGATCGCCGCCTCCTCCAAAATAGACCGCACAAGCGGAGCAAGCGCACGAATCTGTTCCGGCGTTGCATCCAGAATTTCATCCCGCTCCCTTTGGACATCCGCAAATGCAATCTTGCTGAAGTATGCATTCAAAGACCTGCGCCCCTTCGCTGCAGGCGTAAGCGGCGTATCCAGCTCACTCACTGTTCCGATAATATATTTTGTCATTTCGTGCTCATCTGCCTCAAACTGTTCCAGGTACTGCGGCACCTTCTCATATACCTCGTTGGTTGCACGAAGATTCGGATCACGGTAAGATACGAAATAGGACGCGCCGGTGCGCCCAAACGAACACATGCATCCGTATGCCCCGCCTTTAACCCGGACATTCGTCCACAGATAATCATAACTCATGAGCACCTTCACAATCCGCAGCGTACCGGTATAGTCAAAACCTGCCTTTGCAAAATCCCCCCCACGCGCCACGTACTGTACCTGTCCCGGCGTCATAAAGCCTTCGTTTTTCTTTGTCAGTCCAAGCCTGTTTTCCTTTTTCTCATATTCCGCATGCGGCAACCGTTCCACAAATGCAGTAAAGGGCTTCCGAAGAAGTGCAAGCCCCTCCTCATCCGAAGTTATGCTGACAAACAATCCTTCTCTGTGAAAAAGCTCCTGCACCAAAAGACGCAGCTTGTCTTTCATTCTCTGTTTCTTTTCTTCAAAATTTGCTTCCAGATCTTCGATGAGCTGGTAAAAGCCAATACCTGAAATCGCATCCTGAAATGCATTCAGCTGAGAAAGATAGGACAACACTCTGCCTGCCGCCGTCGCATGACCGCTTGAAGAAAGCTGCATCGAAAGACGGGATTTCAGCTTTGCCACAATTTCATACAGCCTCCGGTCATCCTCCAGGGAAGAATGCAGCAATATTTCTTCCGACATCTCAAATGCATACGGCAACCTGTCATAAAGAACCCTTGAACGGATTCCTGCAAATACCCGTATTTCACCGTCTGTTCCCAAAACAGGATAAACATTCAGCCCGGCTGAAATCCCTCCTGTATACATATTGATCTCATTGTTCAAATCCTGATATGTGTAATGTTCCGTATTTACCATACCAAGCACAGCCTTTAAAATGCCAAGATACGGAATATCCTCAGCAGCAACGCGGCTGATATCAAAAAGCAGATCCAGATAAGCAATCCCATTTGTAAACACATTGTGATGGAGAATTGTTGTCCCCTCCCAGGTATATTCCGTATTCTGGAACCCTGCTGCTTCCCTTCCAATATCCTGGCGTGTCAGCATCGGTATCTGGGCAAGCTCCTCCGGTGTGGAGGGTGTCTCCTGAAATGCACGAAGCTTCGCAGTTTTTTCAATAATCTCCTGTAATTCTGCATCGGTAAGCGACTTTCGGTACGCCTGCAGCTTGGCCGCTGCCTCCTCTTCCTTTTTTGCAGTCAGACCACGCTCAGGCTCCAGAATCACGAGTGCCGCATGCGTATTTTCAAGCAGATACGTTTGCACCAGCTCTTCAAACCAACCGGTTCCTACCCTTTCCTTCAGGCGGTCATAAACGTCAAGCTTCAGATAATCAAAAGGTCTTTTCTCATCATAAAGCCAGCTGTCAAACACATCAATTCCATATATGAGCCCCTTCGGATAGCTGCCATAATCCGCTTCGCGAGCCCGAAATTCCATGGTATTAATGCCGGCGAAAAGCGCTTTCTGATTTAACCCGTGTTCGCATACATCCTGTAACGTATTCCGGATGACTTCCATAAACCGACTGGCATCTTCTGAATTTGCATTCTTTGCGATAATACTGAAAAACGGCTGATAAATCCCGCTCTCGTAAGAACTCATTATGTCGTTGCCAATCCCTGCATCCAGTAGCGCCTGCTTGAGCACAGCTCCAGGCGCAGACAGCAGCGCATACTCCAGCACTGCAAACGCATTCGTAAGATCCACATCAAGGCTCGTCCCAACCACTGCATGATACGACAGATACGTGCTGTCTGACAGTTCATCTGATTCTGATACGGAATACTTCCGTGTTACCGTCCGCATCTTGTCAAATGGCAACTGCGGCTTTACCGCAGAATCCACCGGGCTGTAGTCAAAATGACTCAGGTATTCCGCATCCAGCCACGCCAGCCGCTCCTGCGCGTCCATGTTTCCATATAAATAAATATAGCTGTTTGAAGGATGATAATATCTTCTGTGAAAATCCAGAAACTTCTCATATTCTAGCTCCGGAATATGCTCCGGGTCCCCGCCGGAATCCACACCGTACGTCGTATCCGGAAACAGCGCATGCATCGCCTCACCATCCAAAATCTCCTCCGGTGAAGAATACACTCCTTTCATCTCATTGTAAACAACACCATTATAAATCAGTTCCTCTGCTTCCGACTCAAGCTGATAGCTCCAGCCCTCCTGTCTGAAAATCTCTTCCTTCTTATATATATTTGGATAAAAAACAGCGTCCAGATATACATGCATCAGATTGCAGAAATCCTTATCATTACAGCTCGCCACCGGGTACATCGTTTTATCTGGATATGTCATCGCATTGAGGAATGTATTCAGCGAGCCCTTTACCAGCTCCACAAACGGGTCCTTAGCTGGAAACAGCCTGCTTCCGCACAGCACACTGTGCTCCAGAATATGCGCAACTCCCGTACTGTCATCCGGCGTCGTGCGAAATGCAATATCAAACACCTTATTTTCATCGTCGTTTTCAAGCACCAGAACTCTGGCGCCGCTCTTTCTGTGATGCAGAAGATAGCCGTCCGACTTGATATCTTCCAAACGTTCCTGTTTTATAAGTTCATACTGCGGAATCTTTTCTAACTTCATATAAACCTCCTTGCTATGAGCACCCGAGGACCGTATTTTTGTCCCTTACGTGCAGTTCCCACTAATAATGTGCCCGGCGATACTTTCTCGTCGCAAGCCGGTAGAATGCTCCGGACAAAATGCAGCCAACTGCCAGAAATAACAGAATAACAGCCGCACAGTGGAAGAAAAAAACATCCGGAAGAATCCGGATAACCGGATCAGTATTCGGATCAAAAATCCAGTAATTATTATCAAAAAATAGCTCATGGAACCTGATAAAAAATGCATTCCAGTTCGTTGCCGCCAGTACCCCCAGAACAACCGGTACGACAGCTGTCAGAATAGACATCAGCTTCAGGCTTCCATAATCCTTCTTTGGCAGTTTCTTAAACAAGGACACCAGCATAATGATACCGGAGAACACACACAAATACTGAAAAAAAACAAAAATGCGCTTTACCTCTGCAAAATGAATTTTTCCATATTCTGACATTGGAAAATCAGGAAATTCCAGCGTTTTTACCCGTTTTGTAATTAAATTGTAATCAATCAAAGCATCGTAATTCTCCCGGATTTGCTCTTCCGAAAGTCCGGTCTGCCGTTCCAGCTGCTGCGAACGGATATCAAAATAGTAAATCGTCCGCAGATTCAAAACCAGCACCACCGAAAGACTCAAAATAAAAAAGAACCCCACAATTGCTACCAAAATGTTTGACAATGTGAATACTCTTCCCGGCCGCCGCGGTGCCTGTCCGAAAGCTTCTGCGCGTCCCTGCCTGCCCGGTGGTGCATTCTTACGTTTGCGCTGGCCGTTCCCGGCCGTTTTCCGTGTCGGAGCTTTCGGTCCATTCCGTCTGTAATCCTCTTCTTCGTATTTTCTCCGGTTTCCCATTTTCTTATCCTCAGTCTCTGTTTACTCCCAGGCAAAAAGCCTGCTTCTTCACAAGCTATATTATCACAGAAATTTTTCAATGTAAACACTGCAAAGAGGCGCCGCAGATCACAACTGTAATTCTGCAGCACCTCTGGAATTTTCCGTATTCTGTTACAATAAAGTCTTTGCGCTCTCCAGCAGTGTTTTCACGCTCTGCGCATCAACCCCTTCATTCTGAAGCATCGCAACCGCACTGTCCAGAATGCTCTCCACTGCTTCCTGTCCTTCTCCAAGAAGCCCTTTGGCATTCCCCAGAAGCGTTTGAATTGAAACACTGTTTGCCGCTGCGTCTCCGTCGAGAAGACTAATCGCTCCGTCAAGCAAAGCAACAACAGCCGACGTATCACCTGCGCCAAGATCTGTTCCTTCTGTCACAGCTTCCGTTCCAGACATCGTCTCTGCTTCTGTCTCAGTATCCACTCCAGGTATCGCCTCTGTTTCTGTTTCGGTCTCCGCCCCGGACATTGTCTCGGCTTCTGATTCGTTTTCCGCTCCGGACACTGTCTCGGCTTCTGACTCAGGCTCTAATTCAAATATGGTTTCCGTTTCAGACTCTATCGCTTCCATTCCTTCGTCTACAAGTTCCACTTCCGGAATTTTTTCAGGGTTATCCTTTTCGTAGGTAACTCGATAAATAACGCAGGTACTGTAATCATCCCGCGAACGCGCCAGGACATATTGACCGTCACCGGAAAATGCAAGATCGGCATACTCGCATGGCAGCAATTCCTTTCCATGCCAGTCGATCAATCCCTCATTATAATCCGCATCTTGCACCTCATAATACATACCGGACCCATAATCACACGCCCGGACCCTGTCATACCCTTCCAACCGGGTTTCCACGCCATCTGCCGCAATCAGCAGCTGATTGCCTTCCAGATCTGTCAGAAGTGCCGATGCTCCCATGATCTCCGCCGCGTTTTCTGAATATTTCGGTTCACAGGTCACTGCTCCTGTTTCATCCACAAAACCTATTTTACCGTCCGCAACCACTGCAAAATAACCGTTTGCATTATAGTCGCTGGTACCCTCCGGCGTATAATAGCTGCGCTTGATATCGTCGTATTCTGCTGGAATAACTACCTGCCCTTGTGCATCAATCAGTCCCTTTTTCTCGCCGGTCGAAACAACTGCATACGCACCATTATAATCATAAATACTCTGGAAGGCCGGCTCCATAACAATATTGTCCAGCCCATCCTTTACACCATACTGTCCGTTTTCCCGATACGTAACCAGATCGTCCGGATCTGGCGGCAGCTCGTAAACATATTTCACCTCTGTTTCCACTGCCTGGAACTGTGCATCATACCGCGTCACCGTATTCGTGGTACGGTCCTCGATATTAATGTATGTCTCACTTGCGCGTGCATCCATATACTGATCCCTCGTAAGCGTGGCCAGATTGCTGCCCTTGCCATTCTCGATATAATACACATCCACGTTCTTAATCAGGTAATAATTATCTCCAATCAAACTCTGATAATCATACTGGCTTGCGGTTGATTTCTCCAACACAATCCCGAGCGCCCAATGGCTGCTTAATACCTTCACTTCCCCATACTGGAAAGGCATTACAGCGGCTCCGCTTAAATCGTTCAGACCAAGCAGGCCTGTACAATTCAAATCTTCCGATATCGGTCTGGCAACGATATAGCCATTGTAGTACTCCATGCTGCTGTCGTAAACCTCTGCAGTCAGCATTTTACCATCTACTGTCATAAGACCATAGCCTTCTCGCCCTTCCACACTTAAAAGCGTCGTCCCATGAACCCACCTTGCACCCGGCACCGCACCTACCGTCGTCAAAGTAGTCTGTGCCTGTACGGCCACTGGCCAGGCTGCCATGACAACCCCGACAACCACTGAGAGCAATTTTTTATTCATCCCATCTTCCTCCTTCTTTTGAGATACCACATTTTCTATATACATATCACTATTTACCAGAAATTCTGTGGTTCCTTGGTATATTCTAACATCATTTAAAAACTCTGTCTATTAGGCTTGCGTAATATTTTCTTTTATCCTAATTCCAGCCGCTTTCTGTATTCTTTCGGTGACATACCATAATAACGCCGGAAGGTCTGTGTAAAATGTGACGGATTATTGTATCCGGTACATGCGGCAATCTCACTGATGTCCATCTCACTGTATTCCAGAAAGTTTTTCGCTTTTTCCATCCGAAGCTCAATCAGATATTTCATAAAGTTCTGTCCTGTGCACGATTTAAACAGGCGGCTCAGATAGCTGCTGCTAACAAAATACTTCTCCTTTGCCAGCTCGTCCAGCGATATATCATCAAAATAATTTCGTTCCAAATAATCAAGCAACTCGTCGATCATCGCTGTATTTTCTTTATCCGCATGCTTCTGACTGCGCTCCCGGTTACGCGCCGGTGTTCCCGAGAAGCCGCTCCTTTTCAAACGTTCCTGAATCACATTCTGAATAGCTTCCCGCAGTTCCTTTTCATTTAAAGGCTTCATCAGATATTCTTTCACACCATACCGTATGGCAGTCCTGGCATAGCCGAAATCCGCATAGCCGGTTTCAATGATAATATCTGTATCGAGTCCCTGTGTTTTTATGTACTCCGACAGTTTCAGCCCATCCATTTCCGGCATTTTAATATCGGTAATGACCAACTCCGCCGAACACGTTTTCAAAAGCTCCGCAACATCCAGTCCGTTTTCACAGTCTCCGCAGATTTCAATCGGAAGCGTCATATTTTCCAACATTTTGACAAGTGCTTTTCTTGCAAAATATTCATCATCTGCCACAATTACCTTCAGCATCTGTCCTCGCCTCCTCTGCTCTCATCTCTTTTTCTATTGTCTTTTCTTTTATGATCTCTGTTTTTACCGTTTCCTCTTTGATCATAGGCAATGTAATTTTCACCCTGGTTCCGTTATCCCGCTCGCTTTCCAGCACAATTCCATATGAGGTACCGTAATAATTCCGCACACGCATATGGACATTCCGAATCCCAATTTCCCCTGTATGATCTTCCGCTGCAACTCCCGCTTCCTCATCTAGCATATTCTGAAGTCTTTTCAGTTCTTCCTCCGCGATTCCTGCCCCGTTATCCTCGATCACAATTACTGCTTCGCCGTCGCTGTTTCTGCTTGCTCCAATCACAATCAGGCCTTTTCTACGTTTTTCGGCAATTCCGTGGTCGATTGCATTTTCTACCAAAGGCTGCAACAGAAACTTCAGAATTCGGCAGTGTTCCATGCCGGGCTCCATTCTGCATGACACCTCAAATTTCTCTGGAAATCGAATCATCTGAATCCGGATGTAATTCTGCAGATTATCCAGTTCCTGTTGCAGCGTCACAACCTGCCCGCCTTTTACATTATATGAAAATATTCTCGAAAGACTTTCTGAAATATCCGAAATATACGGGATCTCATGCAGCCTCGCAATCGAACTCATGATATTCAGTGTATTGTACAGAAAATGAGGATTGATCTGATACTGCAACATCTGAAGCTCGGTCTTTTTCTGATTCAATTCATTTTCATATTCACGGATGATATTTTCCTGAATCCGCTCAATCATCGCATTGTAGCCAAGCGTAATTTCCTGTACTTCTACCGGATACTCCCTGCGGGATTCCATGCGGTGCAGTTCCCGTTTCTCTTTCGTCGCCGCCTGGCTCATCACCAGCGACAGTTCTTTTATCGGCGCGCTGATACGTTTCATCAAAAATGTCCCGACGCCTATTTCCCCGCACAACAGAAGAATCACCCAGAAAGCAAGCAAATAAATCCTGCTCATCTCCTCGGAAATAAAGGAACTTCGCTGCACACACTGGATAAAATACCAATCTAATGCTTCTACATACTGTGCATGAATCACATACGTCCGGCGGTCAATTTCCAGCCTTCCGGTTCCGTCTCCATTTTGCGCCAGCTCTCTGATTTTTTCCTGCTCCTGATCCCCGATCCGATCGCCCAATCGGGGATCAGATGCATAAATCACTCCATTCTTGTTGAGCACATATCTGGACCAGCCCTCCTGATTCCCCAGTGCATCAAAGCGCTCTCTCATTGCGCCGAAATTCATATCAATATAGATGGTTCCCAGACTTTCTCCATGCGCAATATCATAAAACGGATAGCAAAACGTCAGCAAAGAATACGGAACAAGATTGATTGCCCCCTCATAGACATCTGTGACTGTCATTTTGCTTCTGCTGTCTCTCTTTTCGTAGAGCAGATGTTGCTGTGCCAGCGCCACACTGCCTTTGGAATCCTCGATATAATTTCCATAAATCACACCTGCCTCTGTCACTACTGTAATGCGAAGCACATCAGAATTTGTCGTACACAGTACAGCCAGCAGCCGGCTCATATACTGCTCATCGAAAACCGCCTGCACCTGACTTTTATTTTCACCCTCTGCGACAATGCGGTTCACTTCATCGTCAGCCAGATGAAGGAAGCGCATTTTGTCGATCCCTGCCAGCATAAAATCTACTTCCGTCGCCCACTGCTCATTCTGGCGGGCAATATGTGCCCGATTGCTCCGTTCTGTCTCCCTTATATTTAGCGCCAGACATACTGCAATCATGAGAATAGAAAAAAACAGGCATCCCAGCAAACTGGCGGTAAGCTGCATCCGAAATGACAATTTCCGTCTCTTTTTCATTTTGATTGCTCCTATTTTACTCTGTTTAGAATCTTGTTATTGCGCCTGCTCCCATTTCACTTCATCTAAAATCTCTTCTTTGCGCATCTCAATCGCTTCATCAAGCTCATTCAGAAACTCTTTTATGCCATAATTTTTGTCCTGTCCGAGAATCAGCCGGAAAAGCCCCTGGTCTCTTACCTCATACACACTGTCCGGTACTGCCATCATCTCCAGCACAAACTCCTTTTTCTCCAGCCGCTCTACAAACTCCCTTGCAAAAGACAGATCACCATTTCCTCCCTTGATGCAGGAATAAGCTCCGGTTTTTTCCGTATAATCATTCATTACATCCTCTGACAGAAGATATTCCAGAAAAACCTGCGCTGCCTCCGGGTGCTCACATGATGCAGATAAGGCAATGACAGAATCCAGTTTTACAAACACCTGCGGCGCGTCTCCGCTAAAAGTCGGAAACGGAATAAATACCAGACGAATATCCGGATTCTGTTTTTTGATCGCAGAATAAGCCCAGTTTCCCTGAAGAAACATCCATGCATCCCCTCCCGCGAACGCACTGACCGCTTCATCATATCCGGTCTCCCAGGAACGCTCCTGACCATACTTTCTCAGTTCCAGATACATTTCCAACGATTTTCCAAAACCTTCATTTTCACAGAGTCCCTGTGTTCCATTCGCAGCCATGCAGTAAGCGTCTTTCCTGCTTCCCCACTCAACCGTATAGACTGCATCCCAGCCCTGATGCAGCGTCCACACATCCTTGTCCGGAAAAACCATGGCCGGTTCCCCTCTGGCTTTGATTTTTTCCAGCAACACATGCAGTTCTTCATAGTTTTCCGGGACCTCATAGCCGGCTTCTTCCATCAGATCACAGTTCAAAAACAGCCCGCGAAAATTCACTGACAGCGGAATCATATAAACAGCCCCGTTTACTGTCAGATATGGCTCATAACCTTCCATCAGCCGATCCACAAGCCCCGTATCATCCAGAGCTGCAAGATATCCTCCCTGCGCATACTGCCGGACACTTTCGCCAGAAGAAGCAATCATCTCAACAATATCCGGAAATTCTCCATTAAGCGCCCGCATCTTTAAATCTACATCCGGATTCGGCACGACCACAGTGTGAACCTGAACCTCATCCTGGGATTGATTAAACTTCTCTACGATGTCTTCAAAAATATGTATTGTCTCTCTCTTTCGCAGATAAAAGGACAATTTCACAGGTTCTGCGCTTTGTTGTTCCCTCTGTCTTTCCCTCAGCGTTTTTCTGCTCAGAAACATACCAAGAAGCACGATTCCTGCCGCCAACACAACAAACCATTTGCCCAGTTTCCTCTTTTCCATGCAACCGCCTCCCTAATTTCAATTATAAAACCTTTTAGGAAATTGTGAAACACTATTTCAAAAACAGAATCATGATTAAAATATACAAAATAAGGGATGACTAGGAAGCCTTTTTCTGAATACCAAACGCAGACAGGCCGCGGAGTATTTTCCTCCGCGGCAGCCGCCAATTATACATGCAGATACCCTCACCCGGGCTCTGCCTTCTGTTTTTTATTTCTGCATCGCTTCCTGAAGCTCTTTGTCAAAGGAAACTCGCTCGCCACTCTCTGTGTCAAATACCATAGTTGCCTCGCTGTCTGCTGTATAGGCGCTCCATGCGGGTACATTTTCTCCGTTCGGATCACCAGTTCTTGCAAAGTTCACCCATGCGCTGCACATTTCATCCTGCAATTTGTATGCTTCCGGCGTATTGCCATAGGAAGCGCCCACGCCGAGCAGATCCAGATTGTGGAATATAAACGGAATCTCACCGCAATGCCACAGGCTTACACCACCCTCGATCGGCGGCTCGTAGGAAACCAGATAAATGTAGTTTGCATCAGCGCCAGCCTCAATTCTTGTATTTACAACCTCGAATGCCGCACGGCGTTTGCTGTCGTCTACATAGTATGCATTTGCATCTTTTTTCTCCGGCCATGCCTGACGGAATGCTTCCAGAACGCTCTCTGCCTTCTCGCCAAATTTCTCTTCCAGTTTGGTGCTTACTTCTTCCTCCGTCCAGTCATTTTTATTTACAGCGTTCGGGTCCACCTCAGAGAACGAATTGCTCTCTCCAAATGTACTTCCGATCATAAGCGGAACGTCGTTTGTCCACTCCTGCAGACCGCCGTCCAGAGGAGCTGCCGGAAGATAATCGCCATCAATTACCGGCACCCAGCTTCCGCCTGTGCCAAGCTCATCTTTTACTCTCTTCTGTGCCTCTGAAGCCGCTGCATCCAGGGCATCATACGGAACATCCTTCAGCTGATCCACCTGATCTCCGGTCAGTCCGAGATTCTCCAGTGTATAAGCTGCAACAAGCTGTGCTGCTTCCTGAGACTGATAAGAGGTGTTGGTACTCTGAACAACCGCACGGTCAAAGAGTCCTTCTGCCTCCGGTGTCATCATCATGCTCATTACCTTACGTCCGCCACCGGACTGTCCGAAGATTGTTACATTTTCCGGATCACCACCGAAATTCGCGATATTTTCCTGAACCCATTTCAGGGAAGCCACGAGATCTCCAATACCTGCATTTCCTGAATATTTATACTCCTCGCCATACTGGGACAGATCAAGGTAACCCAGTACGTTCAGACGATGATTCACGGTTACGACTACCACATCGCCATACTCACTCAGGTTCTTTCCGTCATATGCCACACCCTCAATCGCAGAACCATTTGTAAATCCGCCGCCATGGAACCATACCATAACAGGTTTTTTTGCCTCCGGATCAACGCTCTGTGTCCAGATATTCAAATTCTGGCAGTTTTCATTCTGCGCCCAGTAACGATGCGGAATCAGGAAATCTCCGCCATCCGGACTCGTCATTTTCGTAATCGGTGCAGTCGGTCCATAAACGAGACAGTTCAGCACGTCGTCCCATGCATCCGGAGCTTCCGGCATCTGGAATCTCTCTGCCTTTGCATAAGGAATACCACGGAATGTGTACGTACCCTCATCAATAAAACCGCGAACCTTTCCATACGCTGTGTCTACCACACCCTCTGTCTTGCTGACTACTACACTGCCCTGCGCCTCAGTAGTTTCTGCTGCCATTACGGATACAGCCGATGACGCTGCCAAAGCTGCGCTTAACATGATACAAACCAGTTTCTTTTTCATTTGGTTTCCCCCTTTAGTTTTGTTATGTTCATTTTAATTAAAAATCCAGAGGAAAACTATCATTTTTCCGACATATTGACTATCACTTTTTTGACATTTTGTAACTATTCAGCACCCCGTTTAGTGCATATTGATTTTTGGTCAAAACAGAGAAAATAAAATTTCTGTTTTACCATTACTTTATCACGAAAAGTGGATAACTTTTCAATATAACTGCCAAGTGCTTTTGGCCTGTGGATTATGGCATCATCAATCCTTGATCACAGCCTAATAATGGACTATTTGTCAATTTTATCCGAGAGTTATCGGCAGTTAATCTCTGATTTTTTCTGGTTATCCACCGTCATTTTGACAGTACACCAAAACGATATGATTCGCTTTTTGGCTCATTTTCCGTTAAAATAGAAGTATCAAATTTTATCGGAAGAAGGTGGTCCGGTTGACAAACGATGAACTGATTAAACAGTTATTACAACAAAATGAAGCATTATCAACAACTATCGCTGCTCAGACTCAGTTGATTGCCCAACTCAATCAGACCATACAGGAACTGAAGGAACAGCTTAACAAGAATTCCAAAAACAGTTCCAAACCGCCATCCAGCGATGGCTTTAAAAAGCCTGCCCCAAAGAGTCTCCGGAAGCCATCCGGGAAAAAAGCTGGCGGGCAGAGCGGACACCAGGGAACACATCTGGCGGTGATAACAGCTCCGGACGAAATCGTCAGGCATATGCCATCCTCATGCGGAGGATGTCCGCACTATCAGATGTGTAAAGGCACCGCATGCATCGCAGAAAAACGCCATGTGATTGATGCGGTTGTTACAGTCAATGTAACAGAACATCAGGCACTGGAACTTCCAATCTGTATGCTGCATGGGGACACCCGCAGAGGAGAATTCCCTTCTGATGTAAAAGCAACCGTACAATATGGTGAAAACCTGCAGGCACTATCTGTCGCATTAAACACCGTGGGTGCAGTCAGCATCAAACGCACTCATGAGATTCTTTCCGGAGTATTTAACATTCCGATTGCAACAGGAACGATCAGCAGCATGGTAAAAAGATGCGCTGACAGCCTGAGTGAAACAGTCGGTAAGATAAAGGATAAGATGATCGGTTCCTCACTTGGACATTTCGATGAAACCGGAACCAGAGTGGATAAAAAGCTCTGGTGGGTTCATGATGCCTCAAACTGTGAATATACCTATCTTGATATCAGTCCCAAACGTGGGACCGAAGGCATGGAGCAATGCGGTGTTCTCCCAGAATTCAGAGGGATTGCCATGCATGACTGCTGGGCTTCCTACTGGAACTACTTGGATATACGGCATGCAGTCTGCTGTGCCCATCTACTCCGTGAGCTGACAGGGATAAATGAAAATCATCCTGACCAGAAATGGACATCTGCGTTTATAAACCTTTTACTGGAAATGAAAAAGGTCAAAGAGAAAGCGATAGAGAAAGGCAAGGACTCTCTGAGCTATTATCACTATCATAAGTTCGATAAGAAGTATGATGAACTCCTCGAACTGGCAAGGAAAGAAAATCCTCTTCTGGAAACCACAGAGAAAAAACGTGGACGGAAGAAAAAGGGAAAAATCCTTGCCTTGGTAGAACGCCTTGCGAATCACAAGGCCTCGGTCTGCCTTTTTATCCATAACTTCATGGTTCCGTTTGATAACAACCAGGCAGAGCGTGATCTTCGGATGATAAAGGTTAAGACCAAAGTATCCGGCTGCTTCCGAACTGAAGAAGGCGCCAGAGATTATCTGAAAATCATGTCCTACGTTGGTACGGCACATAAGCAGGGATACAATGCTTACGAAGCAATCAAAAATGCAATTTCAGGCCACCCTAATTTCATCTTTGAATAGTGTTGGCTCTGAATAGTTACGACATTTTACTAAATGCACGATTAAAAATAAGGACCGACATAAAAACACAAATGCCAGCCCTTATTCTTGAAAACTTTACTAAAAATGTTGTGATCCCATAAGAAATTCAGGAGTCACGCCTCCTTGGACTTCCACGAGAATGTTCTTACACTTTGTTAAAAAGACTGGGGGCTAATATGCCCCCAGCCCTCTATTCATCTGCTGTTATCTGACGCTCAGCACTGTTTACTCATTTCCGTACAGAGTAACCAGCTTGTTCAGATACTCATATCTTTCCTTGTTGAACTGTGCGTTCTTTGCAAACAGCTTCTCAGCTCTTTCCGGATTTGCTCTCTTCAGAGAGTTGTAACGAACTTCGCCGTCAAGGAATGCCATCAGGTCCTCGCTCGGAGCCTTGGAATCCAGTGTGAACTTGGACTCTGCTGCCGGGTTGAAGCGGAACAGATGCCAGTATCCTGACTTAACTGCCAGTTCTTCCTCTGTCTGAGCCTTGCTCATACCCTTCTTGATACCATGGTTGATACACGGAGCGTAAGCAATGATCAGTGACGGTCCCGGATAAGCCTCTGCCTCTGCGATTGCCTTAACGGTCTGATTGTAGTCAGCACCCATAGCAATCTGAGCAACGTATACGTAGCCGTAGCTCATTGCGATAGAAGCCATATCTTTCTTCTTAACCTCTTTACCGCCAGCTGCGAACTGTGCAACAGCACCCGGCTGTGTGGACTTGGAAGCCTGTCCGCCTGTGTTGGAGTAAACCTCGGTATCAAATACCATGATGTTGATATCCTGGCCGCTTGCAAGTACATGGTCAACGCCGCCGAAACCGATGTCGTATGCCCATCCGTCACCGCCAAAGATCCACTGTGACTTCTTGCCAAGGTAATCTTTATTCTTCAGAATCTCTTTGGAAGCTTCGCATCCGCAGTTCTCAAGAGCTGCGATCAGCTTGTCGGTAGCTGTGCCGTTTGTAGCACCTACTCCGTAGGTATCCAGCCAGCCCTGAGCTGCTTCCTTCACGTCTGCCGGAGCATTTTCATTTGCAACGAGTGCTTCCACTTTTGCCTTCAGACCGCCTCTGATTGCGTTCTGTGCAAGGAGCATACCATAACCGAACTCAGCGTTATCCTCGAACAGGGAGTTGGACCATGCCGGACCCTGACCCTTTTCGTTTACTGTGTACGGTGTGGACGGTGAAGAGTTACCCCAGATAGAGGAACATCCTGTTGCATTTGCGATGAACATTCTGTCACCGAACAGCTGTGTGATCAGTTTTGCGTACGGAGTCTCGCCGCAGCCTGCACATGCGCCTGAGAACTCAAGCAGCGGCTGTTTGAACTGAGATCCCTTTACGGTATTCTCTTTGAATTTCTCTACTACGTCAGCTTTTGCCGGAAGCTCTACTGCATAATCAAAATACTTCTGAGCTTCTACGTTTGCTTCCATATTTTCCATAGCAAGTGCCTTTGCACCCTTCTTGCCCGGGCAGACATTTGCACAGGAACCACATCCCGTACAATCGAGAGCAGATACTACGATAGCAAACTTGTAATCAGCCATACCTGTCATCGGCAGAGTCTTCAGTCCTTCCGGAGCTGCAGCTACTTCTGCTTCTGTCATTGCAACCGGACGGATAACTGCATGCGGGCAAACGTATGCACAACGGTTACACTGGATACAGTTTTCCGGATTCCATACCGGGATATCTACTGCGATACCACGTTTCTCGTATGCTGCAGAACCTGACGGTGTTGTGCCATCTACATAATCCTTGAATGCAGATACCGGGAGGTTGTTACCTTCCTGAGCATTTACTGCATGCTGAATGTTGTTTACGAAATCAACAACATCCTGTCTCTTTCCTGCGACATCCTTTGCGATGATGTCCTCTGCTTCCGCGTTCTTCCAGCTTTCCGGAACCTGAATCTCAACAACCTGCTTAGCGCCAGCGTCGATTGCATCGTAGTTCATCTGAACGATCGCATCACCCTTACGTCCGTAAGTAGCCTTTGCAGCAGCCTTCATGAGTTCGATTGCCTGCTCCTCCGGAATGATGTTTGCAAGCTTAAAGAATGCAGACTGAAGAACGGTATTGATACGTCCGCCAAGTCCGATTTCCTTACCGATCTTGATACCGTCGATTACATAGAATTTGATGTTGTGGTCAGCGATGAATTTCTTCACCTGGCCCGGAAGGTGATGCTCAAGACCTTCCATATCCCACGGACAGTTCAGAAGGAACGTACCGCCGTCTACCAGCTCCTGTACCATATTGTACTTACGTACATAGGACGGATTGTGGCATGCTACGAAGTTTGCTTTGTGGATCAGGTATGTGGACTTGATCGGAAGCTTACCGAAACGAAGGTGGGACATCGTAACGCCGCCGGACTTCTTGGAGTCATAGTCAAAGTATGCCTGTGCATACATATCTGTATTATCACCAATGATCTTGATGGAGTTCTTGTTTGCACCTACGGTACCGTCTGCGCCAAGACCCCAGAACTTGCAGTTGATCGTACCTTCCGGTGTGGTAACGAGCGGAGCGCCCAGTTCCAGAGAAAGGTTTGTCACGTCATCTACAATACCGATCGTGAATTTTTCTTTTGTTGTGTTGTTGTATACAGCAACGATCTGTGCCGGTGTCGTATCTTTGGAACCAAGTCCGTAACGTCCTGTAAAGATCGGTGTATCGTTGAATTTGCTGCCCTTCAGAGCTGCAACAACGTCAAGGTAAAGCGGCTCGCCAAGTGCGCCCGGCTCTTTTGTTCTGTCAAGAACTGTGATCTGCTTAACTGTCTCCGGAATAGCTGCAATCAGTGCTTCTGCGCTGAACGGTCTGTAAAGACGAACTTTCACAACGCCGACCTTCTCGCCTGCTGCCATCAGGTAGTCGATTGTCTCTTCGATTGTATCACAGACAGAACCCATAGCGATGATAACCTTCTCAGCATCAGCAGCGCCATAGTAGTTGAACAGCTTGTAATCCGTACCAATCTTAGCGTTTACTTTGTCCATATACTCCTGAACGATTGCCGGCATAGCATCGTAGTACGGGTTGATTGCTTCTCTTGCCTGGAAGAAGATATCCGGGTTCTGTGCAGAACCTCTCTGACACGGATGGTTCGGATTCAGGCACTGATCTCTCCATGCCTGCAGTGCATCCATATCTGTCATCTCTTTCAGATCTTCATAATCCCATGTCTCGATCTTCTGGATCTCGTGGGAAGTACGGAAACCATCAAAGAAGTTGATGAACGGAAGACGTCCCTTGATTGCAGAAAGATGAGCAACCGGTGTCAGGTCCATAACCTCCTGTACGCTGGATTCACACAGCATACATGCGCCAGTCTGACGGCATGCATAAACGTCAGAGTGGTCACCGAAAATAGAAAGTGCATGGCTTGCAAGAGCACGAGCAGATACGTTGAATACACCCGGAAGTCTCTCACCAGCTACCTTGTAAAGGTTCGGGATCATCAGAAGGAGACCCTGTGACGCGGTATATGTAGTCGTCAGTGCTCCTGCTGCAAGAGATCCGTGTACGGTACCGGCAGCACCTGCCTCTGACTGCATCTCTGTAACCTGTACAGTCTGTCCGAACATGTTAAGACGGCCCTGTGTTGCCCATTCGTCTGTGGCTTCAGCCATAACGGATGACGGGGTAATCGGGAAAATAGCGGCAACGTCTGTAAATGCATAGGAAGCATGTGCTGCTGCATGATTACCATCCATGGTCTTCATTTTTCTTGCCATTTTGAAAATTCCTCCTTATTTTTTTGAGTCCATATACTCATTATTACTTCTCATACGGATTCAATTCTAGCACATATACCGATATTTGTCCATTTCAGACATCCTGTTTTTCCTGTTTTTTTTGTTTTTTTCTTCATACAAATGCAGGCGTTTCCGCCTGCATTGTGGCTTCTCACAAATAAAACGGAAGTATGCCATGCATACTCCCGCAATCCCGCTTCAGTGCGTCCCTCTCACCACTTCAATCCCGTGCGCACCCAGCCATTCTCCAATTTGTGTCATAACCGGACATTCCTCTGCGTCTTTACTTTTCGTGCACACGCCAAAGTGAACCACTTCGGTTCCTTCCGAAACGAGCCTTTCCAGCTTCTCTTTCAGCCCTGCGCTGTTTTGCGGCATATTGCCGCATCCATTGCATCTTGCAAAGGCGGTCAGCACTACTTCTTCCTCCTGATAAACCGTAAACTTTCCGGTTTTGGTTGCCCAGGCTTTCATACATGCTGCTCCTGCACATACCTCATTAGCCTTCAGGCAATTAAACATTGCTACTTTCTTCATTGTCCTCCCTCATTTTTCTGTAAGTAGGATGATAAAGAATATGTATTTCCCCTTTTTCATCTTTGATTACATCCGCATCAACTTCATAGACCTCTTTGATAAATTCCGGCGTCAGCACTTCCTCCGGCGTTCCGCTCTTTATTATTAATCCATTTTCCACCACCAGAAGCCGGTCGCAGTACATCGCTGCTATATTCAGATCGTGAATCGCTGCAATCACCGTCAGATTCAGCCCTTTTACAATATTCATAAGCTGAAGCTGATATTTGATATCCAGATGGTTTGTCGGCTCATCCAGAATGAGGCAAGGTGTTTTCTGCGCCAGCGCCCGGGCCAGAATAATTCTCTGCTGCTCTCCGCCTGACAGAGTAGAAAAGGAACGGTCTTCAAACGCACTCATCCCCACCGTTTTCAGAGCTGCCCGGACAATCTGATAATCTTCGGCGCTGTCCCTTTCCATTGCCCGTTTATGTGGTGCGCGGCCCATCAGAACCACTTCACGGACAGAAAATTCAAAATTGTAATAATTATGCTGCGCCACAACTGCCATCTTCTTGGCAGAATCACGCACCGCATAAGACTTCAGCGGTTTGCCATCCAGCAAAACAGCCCCTTTACTCGGCTGCAGGACCCGGTAAATACATTTCAGCAGTGTGCTTTTTCCGCTTCCATTGGGCCCGATCACCCCCACAAACTCTTTTTTTCCCACATGGAGGTCAATCCCTTTCAGGATTTTCGCATTTCCCAGAGACAGCTCCACCTTCTTAGTCTCAATCTTCATGAATCACCGCCTCCGAATCCGTAGCGTTTTCGAACCATCAGGTAAATAAAACAGGGAGCTCCAATCATAGAGGTCAGAAGCCCCACCGGCAATTCCATTCCGGGAAGGATAATACGGCAGAGCACATCCGCCCAAATCAGGAAAATTGCTCCGATCAGCGCGCAAATCGGCAGTATCTTTTTATGATCCGTGCCAAATACCATTCGGACCAGATGGGGGATAATCAGTCCCACAAACCCGATGGTACCGGAGGAATACACGACAAATCCCACAACCGCAGCCGAAACCAGCAGATAAACCTGACGAAGCCTGTGCAGGTCGGTTCCCAGTGTGATTGCCGTCTCATCTCCCAAAAGCATCAGATTTAAGTTGCGGTACTGACTCCAGAAAAACAGCAATGCCAGAACCACAATAGGGAAAACCACTGCAATGTTTTCCCAGCTTGCCCCCGCAAAGCTGCCCATCAGCCAGAACGTTACATTTTTCAGCGCATCGTTATCGCTGCTAAAATATACCACAAAGCTTGAAAAAGAACTGCACACAGAACTTAAGGCCATTCCTCCCAGAAGAAGCTTGACAGACGTTGCCCTTCCTCCGATATTCGCCAGCGCAACAACGGCGATGGAAATTCCGAATGCGCCCAGAAAGGCCATCACGCCCACATAGTTCGATCCGAATCTCGCTCCGACTCCCAGGAGAATCGCAACTGTGGCTCCAAGAGACGCGCCTGAGGAAATGCCCAGCGTATACGGCTCCGCCAGCGGATTTTTCACAACCGCCTGCATAATGACGCCACATACAGCCAATCCCATCCCTACTGCCATGGACAGCATCAGCCTGGGCAAACGAATAAAGCATACGACGTCGTATATTTTTCCGCTTCCGTACACAGAAGCATCTCCTATGCCAAATAGCTGATACAGAATGACTCCGTACACATCCCGAAAAGGGATGCGCACAGAGCCAAAAGTTACTGCAAGCAGTACAGACAAAATCAGCAGTATCAGCAAAACAATCATAGTCATCACATAACCTGGCGTCTTTTTAATCAGACCTGCTTTTTTGTCGTTCATATCCTTATTCATCCTTACTCCGTATAAAGCTCCGGATAAAGAGCTTTTCCGATCTCATTCAGTCCGTTGATTGTACGTACGCCGCTGGTGTAAACATCGGAAAGATCAATGGCATATACAGCTCCGTTCTGTACGGCCTTCAGGCTTGCATAGCCCTGATCGCCTGTCAGGTTCTCTGTTTTTGTCTCGTCACCGATCACAAAAATCACATCCGGGTCAAGATTAATAAGATCCTCAGCGCCGAGATCTCCTGCCGCATCCAGCAGCTCTGCGCCCATTTCTGTTATCATATTTCCTGCAAGCGTCGTCTTGTCATAATTCCAGATAGAATCCTTCATAAATTCCACAACCAGAACTTTTTTCTTTTCCTGTCCTTCGGTAGCCTCCGTAACACGCGCCACCTCATCTTTCATTTCGTCAACGATTTCCTGCGCCTTATCCTCCACGTCAAAAATCCTACCAATGGTCAGGATATCGGTATATTCATTTTCCAGAGTACGATTTTCACTGATATCATTGGAATTCAGTGCCATGTAGGTATGGATTCCATTTTCATGCCAGTAATCCACGTCGCCGATGGTTTTGTCCGAAAAAGAGGATTTCCAGCCCAGAATGAAATCCGGTTCCATCATAATCGCATATTCCTTGCTCATTGCCGCATTGGTATCCACAAACTCATTGTATTCCTTTCCGGACGCGACCTTATCAAACTCCTCCTGAAGCTCTGGAAGAACGCTCTCTTTGCTGACTCCTACCGCGCAGATAATCCGGTCTCCCAGGCCAAGCGCCAACATCGTCTCCAGGGAATTCTGCCAGAAGGTCAGAACCCTCTCCGGTGCCTTTTCAAACGTTTCCTCTACCGGCTCCTTCGCATAATTGAAGGTGGATACCGTCAGCGGATAATTTGCCGACACTTCTGCTGCTTCTGTCAATACTTCTGTTTCTCCTTCTGCCCTGACCACCGCACCTGTGCCGGTAACCAGTGACGCTGCCATGCCCACGCACAGCAATAAACTTACTGCTCTTTTCTTCATTTTTCCTCCATGTTCCCTTCCCGGAACGCAGATAAGCCTTTTGAACACAAAAAGTAAAGTGCCGCCTGACACTTTATCCTTAATATCCTCTAAGCTATTCCAGTGCAATATCTTTGGCGGGAAGATTTGACTGTCGCTGCAAAGCAGGTTTCCTGACTCTACCTCCTGGCAATTCCGCCTTCTCATGCTCGCACACAATGGCTGACTCACGTCATGGAATATGCCGCGTAATTACAGTGACCCGATCGTGCAGGAATCTCACCTGACTTCCCTTTTAAATCTACTGTTCCACATCTATGCGGAATGTAAATCACTTTGCTGCATCTTTTATATTGTTTACTTTTTTAACATAACACGGGCAACAATTTCTGTCAATAAATACCACATGGATTTTTACACTTTTTAGAAGCATTCCCTGAACTTTTTCTGCCACAGCACAAAGCTGCACAGTCCCTGCTTGCGCCAGTCGCATTTTCCGCAGGAAGCATCGAACACTTCCTCCGTCATATGTGACAGCACAATCTCTTTCAGTTCACTGCGACTGTACGTTTTTCCACAACACAGTCCCAACCGTTCTATTAAATCAGCATCCTTTTTTGACGTCCGATGTTCATGTTCACAGTAACGGTTAAAAAGAAACTCCATATCCGATTCCGGCTTCTCTCCCCTGCTTCCCTTTTCTTTTGGCACAGCAGGCTCAAGATTTGGGCAATGCGTACAGACCTCATCCGGAGAAGCCAACGGCCGGATTTCCTCTTCTGTCGTTTTGATTCGTTCTATTACTTCTGTCATATGAGCACAAAACTCTTCGCTATAGCCATGCCCCTGATACATGGGAATACACAGCAGATGATGCGCACGAAGTTCCATAATTCTTTCTCCCCTTTTATGCCATCTGTGCACCGGCACTTTTCAGACCTGCCCGGACAGCTTTGGCCGCTATGTAAGCCCCTGCCAGAGAAGCAACATCTTTTACCAGATACGGCACGGAAGCCACAAAAAACGCTTCCTTCCATCCCATTCCGGTGACAAGCGAAAACTGAATCACTCCGAACAAATGGCAGGCTGCAAGACCTAGCACGGAAAGTACACACAGCCATACATAATTTTTCTTTTCATATCCAAATGCACACAGCGCAACCATCGGCAGAAATCCCCAAATATACCCTCCGGCGGGACTTGTGGCAAACCCGATTCCGCCCGAAAAACCAGCGAACACCGGAACCCCTACAGCTCCCAATAAAATATACACTGCCGTGGAGATCAGACCATATCTCCATCCCAGCACATACCCCGCCAAAGCCATTGCAAACGTCTGCATGGTTACCGGTACGCCTGACGGAAGCGGAAACTGAATCTGCGACATCACTGCCATCACTGCTGCCATCATCCCCGCAAGCACAACCTTCTGTGTAGACAATTTTTTATTCTCCATAGCATCCTCCTCTTTCGTCAACTTTTTCTCTTCTTTAGTTGACATTTTTCATTCTACACAAACACCAGTTGTTTGTCAACTATTTTGTTTTACAAGTTAACATTTTTGTTTTTTAGAATCCACCAGCCTTCTCCATCATGCTGTGTGCATATTGTTCCGTATCAACCGCTTTTTCACGTACAAATAACAGAGCAAATGTACCGATTCTGTAACAAGCCACGAAACCGGATACGACCAGTACAATACAGAAAGCGTTCTGTTTGCCGCAAATACTGTATAAATCCAGACCACACGGAGTAAACAGGACCCAACCATCGAAACAACCATAGGCATCACCGATTCCCCCATTCCCCTGAGCATCCCTGAAAAAACATCCATAATTCCACAGAGGAAGTAGGTCGTCACAATAATTTCGATTCTGGCAATTCCGTATTCAATTGCCGATTCATTGCCTGGAAGGTAGATGTTCAGAAGCGGATTTGCAAAATGCTTCACGATCGCCCCCAGTACAAGTCCGGTTGCCGTTACCATAATAAGGCAGTTGAAAAATACTTTGTTAATCCGGTCATACTTTCTTCCGCCAACATTCTGACCGGTAAACGTCTGGGCCGCCTGATAAAAAGAATTCATTGCTATGTAAATAAAACCTTCTATATTGCTGGACGCAGAATTTCCAGCCACCGCCAGCTCCCCGAAACTGTTGACCGACGACTGAATCAATACATTGGAAAGTGAAAAGATCGTTGACTGTATTCCCGCAGGCACCCCAATCCGCGCAATCCGCACAAGCTTGTTTTTGGAAATCCGAATTTTTTTCCATTCAAGCCGGATGCATTCCTCCATCCGGGCCATATGCCGCAAAATCAGCAGCGCTGAAATCATCTGTGAAACTACCGTGGCAATGGCCACGCCCGCCACATCAAGATGAAATCCAGCCACCAGGATCACATTCAGCACAACATTTACAATCCCGCCGGTAATCAGATAATACAACGGCCGTTTCGTATCTCCGAGGGAACGCATGATCGCACTTCCAAAATTGTAAACCGACATGGCAGGAATACCGAGGAAATAGATTTTCAGATACAGGGTTGCCTGTCCGATGATATTTTCCGGTGTGTCCATCAGCTCCAACAAAATCGGACTGAAAACAAAGCCCAGTGTTCCGCTGACAAACCCGCCTGCTATGCTGAGCGCCACCGATGTATGAATCGTATCCTTTACCTGATTCAACTCTGACGCACCATAATAAAAGGCTACCGCCACCGCCGAGCCGATGGACAGCCCCACCAGCAGATTAACCAGCAGATTAATCAATGCACTGTTGGAACCAACTGCCGCCAGCGCATTGCTTCCGGCAAACCGTCCCACTACAATAATATCTGCTGCATTAAACAAAAGCTGCAAAATCCCTGAAAGCATAATCGGAATCGTAAACTTTATGATTTTCCCCGCCAGAGGGCCATGCAGCATATCAATTGTCTGTTCTTTCTCCCGTTTCTTTTTTGATTCCTTTGTCATGGCTTTGGATTTCATCATAATCCACCCTTCTTTTCTCTTAAATTTACCAGTTCTTTTCACCATTATTGCTTCTTCTTTCCTTGAAAGACAGCGCACACTGTCCGCGCGAATATCTTATCTCAACTTATCTCCGAATACAAGTAAACTCTTGCCCTATTTTTCCCTTGCTTTTTTCGATTTTTTCAGTAAAATAAGAGACAGTGCAATATAATAACAGCAATATAAATGAGGGTAAAATATGATTAGTGCAAACAATGTAACTCTGCGAATCGGAAAAAAAGCTCTGTTTGAAGATGTAAATATCAAATTTACTGAAGGCAACTGCTACGGCCTGATCGGTGCCAACGGAGCCGGAAAATCAACGTTCCTGAAAATCCTTTCCGGAAAGCTCGAAACTTCAAAAGGCGACGTGTCCATGACGCCTGGTCAGCGTCTCTCCGTTTTGGAACAGGATCATTTTAAATACGATGAGTATCCGGTACTCGACACGGTTATCATGGGCAACCAGCGTCTCTATGATATTATGAAGGAAAAGGACGCCATCTACGCCAAAGAGGATTTTTCTGATGAGGACGGAATCCGCGCCAGCGAACTCGAAGGCGAATTTGCCGAGATGAACGGCTGGGAGGCGGAATCTGACGCCGCCACTTTGCTCAACGGCCTCGGAATCGACCCGTCCTTCCACTATATGCTGATGAAAGATCTCGACGGTAATCAGAAGGTGAAGGTACTCCTTGCGCGCGCCCTGTTCGGTAATCCTGATATTCTTCTGCTTGACGAGCCGACCAACCACCTGGATCTCGAAGCCATCAACTGGCTGGAAGAATTCCTGATCAATTTTGACAACACAGTCATCGTCGTTTCTCATGACCGTTATTTCCTGAACAAAGTCTGTACACAGATTGCAGATATCGACTACGGCAAAATTCAGCTTTACGCCGGAAACTATGATTTCTGGTATGAGTCTAGCCAGCTTCTGATCAAGCAGATGAAAGAAGCCAACAAAAAGAAAGAAGAAAAGATCAAGGAGCTGCAGGAGTTCATCTCCCGTTTCTCCGCGAACGCTTCCAAATCCAAGCAGGCGACCTCCAGAAAACGTGCGCTTGAGAAAATCCAGCTTGACGAGATTAAACCATCCAGCCGGAAATATCCGTACATTGATTTCCGTCCAAACCGTGAAATCGGAAACGAAGTGCTCAAGGTTGAAAATCTTTCCAAGACCATCGACGGCGTAAAAGTACTGGACAATATCACCTTCACCCTGGGACACGATGACAAGGTAGCCTTTATCGGCGGCAACGAGCTTGCAAAGACCACCTTCTTCCAGATTCTCATGGGTGAAATCGAGCCCGATGAAGGCACCTACAAGTGGGGTGTTACCACCTCCCAGGCTTATTTCCCGAAGGACAGCACAAAAGAGTTTGACAATGACCTGATCATCGTTGACTGGCTGACTCAGTTCTCTGAGATTAAGGATGCCACCTATGTCCGCGGCTTCCTTGGCCGTATGCTCTTTGCCGGTGATGACGGTGTCAAAAAGCTCAAAGTACTCTCCGGAGGCGAGCGCGTACGTTGCCTGCTCTCCAAGATGATGATTTCCGGTGCAAACGTCCTTCTGTTGGATGAACCGACCAACCATCTGGACATGGAATCCATCACTGCCCTGAACAACGGCATGATCAAATTTCCGGGGGTACTGCTTTTCTCCTCCCGCGACCATCAGATTGTTCAGACAACAGCCAACCGGATTATGGAATTCCTGCCGAACGGTAAAATGATCGACAAGATTACAACGTATGATGAATACCTTGAAAGTGATGAAATGGCCCGCAAGAGACAGGTCTACACCACGGAAGGCAAACCAGAGGACAACTGACACGAAAGCTACGAGCCGTGCAGAACATAGAAATCGGCCTCCCGCGCCATGCTTGCATGGAAGCGGGAGGCCGATTTCTATGTTCTATAGGGCGACAGCCCGTCCCCTAAGACCTTCAATTCCTCTATTGAAACCAAACATCCACTTATGTTATAGTATTTTTGTGCAAAGCCCTGGCTTTGCAAATACACCATTAAACCATCGGGGGATATTATTTTATGAAAATTTTAAAAGCCAAAGATTACAGCGATCTCAGCCGCAAGGCAGCTAACCTTATTTCTGCACAGATTCTCATGAAGCCTCATTGTGTACTCGGCCTTGCGACCGGTTCAACGCCGATCGGTACTTACAAGCAGCTGGTTGACGCATACAATCAGGGGGATCTCGATTTTTCCGAAGTCACAACCGTGAATCTTGACGAATACAAAGGACTTCCGAAAGAAAATGATCAGAGCTATTACTATTTCATGAATGATCATCTATTCAGCAAAGTAAATATTGACAAAAGCCGCACCTTTCTGCCGGACGGTACGGAAGAAGACAGCGACAAGGCCTGCCGCCAGTACAATGATATCATCCACTCCCTGGGTGGTGTAGATCTTCAGCTTCTCGGCCTTGGACATAACGGCCATATCGGTTTCAATGAACCGGGAACTGCTTTCGAGAAAGAGACACACTGTGTTACACTGTCCGAGCGCACCATTAAAGCCAACATGCGTTTCTTTGTATCAGAAAATGACGTACCGCGTCAGGCTTATACCATGGGAATCAAGACCATTATGTCTGCGCACAAAATCGTTGTGGTTGTATCCGGCGCAGATAAAGCTGACATCGTAAAAGAAGCCTTTTTCGGTCCTGTAACACCACAGGTACCGGCTTCCATCCTTCAGCTTCACAACGACGTTACCGTTGTCGCAGATGAGGCTGCGCTTTCCAAATGTACAGAACTGATCTAAAGGAGTATCAATATGGCGCAAAAAACGAAAATCATAAACGGGTTAGCCTTTCAGGCAGACGGAAGCTTTGCAGCAAATACCGTTTATCTGTCGCATAACCGCATCCTCTCAGAATGCGAATACAATGCGCTCGCCGCAGAAGAATGTACGTTTGACGCCTGCGGAGCTTATGTCATCCCGGGCCTTACCGATATTCATTTCCACGGATGTATGGGAGCTGACTGCTGCGACGGTACGCAGGAAGCCTTTCGGACAATCGCCGAATACCAGCTGCGCCATGGCATTACCTCCATCACACCCGCTACCATGACCATGCCGGAAGAGACGCTTTTGGCCATCTGCCAAACTGCAAAAGACTTCGACTGCGAAAACGGAGCGGATTTTTGCGGTCTTTACATGGAAGGCCCTTTTATCAGCACCGCAAAAAAAGGCGCGCAGAATGAACACTATATCCGCACCGCAGACAGCGCGATGCTCGGCCGCCTGCAACATATTTCCGGAAATAAAATCCGTACAGTCGTCGTTGCACCAGAAACAGAAGGCGCACTTGACTTCATCAAAAAAAATGCCGGGGAAACCAATATTTCCCTGGCACACACTGTGGCGGACTACGACACTGCAAAAGAGGCACTCTCCTGTGGTGCCAGTCAATTGACTCACCTTTACAACGCCATGCCGCCCTTTTCACACCGCGCGCCTGGTCCAATCGGCGCGGCAGCAGATCATGAAACATGTATGGTGGAGCTGATCTGCGACGGTGTCCATATACATCCGTCTGCCGTCCGCACCACATTTAAGATTTTCGGCGATGACCGCATTATCCTCATCAGTGACAGTATGCGCGCCACAGGTATGAAAAACGGCACTTACGACCTTGGCGGACAGACCGTACACGTAAATGGAAACCTTGCCGTATTGGAAGACGGCACACTGGCTGGGTCCGTTACCAATCTGATGGACTGTGTCCGCACCGCTGTCAAAGAAATGAAAATCCCTCTCGCAAGCGTCATCAAATGCGCTGCCACAAATCCAGTGCGCGCAATCGGATTATCTGATGATTATGGCACACTGGAGCCAGGGAAATATGCAAACATCGTCCTGCTTGATCAGAACCTGGAAATCCGCCAGATCTGGCATCGGGGCAGGGCTATCGCACCTTAATTTTTCCTGCAAGTAGCAAGCATCATTAATTTGCGCGGAGTTACAAAATGTTTCGTTTGTTCGAAACTACAAAACGCTGCTCAAAATCAAACCTGGGGGAATCAATCCAAAAGTAAGGGGTAACTTGTTTCCTGAAACCCCGTTTTGGGATTGATTCCCCCAGGTCATTCTCTTTTCGACAACACATTTTACCTTCTTTAAAAGGACCCCGTATGCCCTCCCGAACTTCGCCCTCCTGACGTCGTATGTGTTATGCTGCCGCCTCCGCCGCTCGAATTTTGCTCTTTTTCTATCTTGATTCTTGATACAGTCCGATATAAAAAGATATCCCTCTGCCTCGTCACATGAAAGCTTCCGCTACGGACGTATTCCTGCGCAGTATGTTTTACCCGAACTGACTTCAACTGTGCAAACATCCCTCCAACCACACATCCAGCTACTGCAAGACCTGCAAGCAGTGAAATCAGAAGCTTCATTCCAATTTCCATCCGCTTTCTATACTTATGGTCTACATCAAAAGGAGTTCCTTTCTGCGCCTCAACAATATATTCCTCTGCCAGGTCTCCAAATTTCCGGAATGCTTTATAGTACTTCCCGTCAGAAAGCAATCCCGAAATTCTGTCATCAATCTCCTGCATCCCATAATCCGTAAATGCCGTGATCGCCCAGCCCTGAGTCGCCATATGAAACTTCCGCTCTTTCATGCTGATCAGCAGAATAATCCCGTCATAACGAGCACCGTATCCGTAATCGTTGGCTTCATAATAATCATCCGTGTAATCCTGAATCTGTTTTCCCTCACAGGAATTTACAGTCACAACCGCCACATCACATTCATACTTCTCTGCAATCCCGGACAGCTGTTTCTGAAGTTTCTCTTCTTCCTCCGTATCCAAAAGGCCTGCCATATCTACAACCTTCTGACTGTTTGATGCCGTCCCCTGAAATCCAAGTCCCACCAGAATCAAAAAAAGCAGCAGGGGAAACAGCAGTATTTTTTGTTTTTTTCCCAATCTCTTCATCTCTCTCCCCTCCTAAAACAGTGCGGTAAGCAACATCACAAGCGAAAACACTCCGGCAAAAACAAGCCCGGCTATCCTGGCTGCTTTTCCGCTGTCTGCCGGAAGATCACCGACAAACTTACCTGTCTGGCCGTTCATTGCAAACGTATACAATTCTCCTTTATAAGTGGTATGTAGTATCCATACCGGAAGAAGCGCATACCGGATTCTTCCCTGCTGAAGCCGAATGTCCGTGTGCTCCGGGATGCAGGACGAATAGCCGAGTATCGTACTCATAAACGCATCTACCGTGCTTTTACGCATTCTGTCATTGGCATGCGGCGCACACTCTGCGGACGTCTGGTCATATTTATCCGCAAGATACCCGGAAAGATATGCAGTCTCAAAAGACACTGCATCTTTATAATAAAATGGTTCAATAGACTGCATCAGCGCATCGTCCATTTTAACTGAACCGTCAACCGGTACATTTTCAAATCCAATATCCCCGCCACGGCTCACCAGATAATGCTGTGTCTCCGTATACTGATAATCCCCGCTCCGCCAGCAGTGAATCCGCGTTGCACGGCAGCGAATTTCCGCCTGTGCATCACAGTCATACAGCCAGAACGGAACGTACACTCCTTGTACTTCCTGAATCCGGTTCTCCGTTTTAAACAGGGACGGAAGCAAAACCTTTCCTTTCAGATGTGACTTCAGATGCTCCTGAGCCTGCTTTTTATCTAGTTTAAAGGGAATAACTAGATCCGGTCGAAGCATCCCGCTTAACTTTTTCATTACGATTACGGGGTTATCACAATAAGGGCACCTCGAAGCCGCCATGTTCTGATCCGCCACAATTTCCCCGCCACACGCTTCACAGATGTACGAAACCAGATTTCCCGCATCATCTTCCAACGTTTCCCGGCTTTGTTCTACATTTTCCTCTTCCCAGCTCGGCCCCCGGTCTTCGTCTATTGTCTCCTCTTCAAACTCCTTCAGAGTATCCAGTTCAAACTCTGTATCACAATAAGGACATTTCATCTTCTGGAGCCTGCTGTCAAATGTAATCGCGCCTCCGCAGCAAGGACATTTATATTCCAGAATGTCTGACATAATCTACCCCCTGTTTTCTTTTCTAAATGTTTTTCACAAAAAGCGCCCGCAGGTTTGGCTGTCTGAGAAACCAGATCCTACGCAGCGCTTTTTAATCAAATTTCGTAGACTGATTACGGCCGCTTTGCACCGCATTCCCGGCAGAACTTCCCGTCATTCATCGTCCCGCACGTACAGAGCCAGGAACCCTCCGGTTTTTTCGCACCGCACTCCTGACAGAATTTCCCCGTGTTTTCCGCACCGCAGGAACATCTCCATGAAGTCTCCGGTCTTTTTGCACCGCATTCCCGGCAGAATTTTCCTGTGTTTTCCGTTCCACATCCACAGATCCAGCTTCCAGTCTCAGATGCCTTCCCCGGCACGCCGGTACCCGCTCCTGCCTGACTGGCCTGATTCCCCTGTGCTGCTGTATTCGCGCGGTTCTGTCCCATTGCGTAGAGATCCTGTGCATTCATACCGCCTGCCGCGCCGGCCATCCCCATGCCCATAAATCCGGTCATGGCGCCTGCCTGATTGCCTGCTGCCGTGCGCATTGCGTCTCCCTGCGCTCCTACGAGCGTTGCCGCAGCCATCGTCGGATCACGCAGAATGGCACTTTTTTGCATCTGCTTGATCATATCCTCATCTTCTTTCGATGCAGAAACAGAATTTACTCCAAACGAAGCAATCACAATGCCGCGAAGCTCCTTCCATTTCTTCGAAAGCACATCATTGAGCGCATCTGCAAGCTCCATCGTATGGCCTGGCAGTGCGCTGTAGCGGACGCCCATCTCTGAAATCTTTGCAAACGCAGGCTGCAACGCGGTCAGCAGCTCACTTTTCAACATGCTGTCCATCTCGGAACGCTCAAAAAACTGTGCCACATTCCCGCATACATTTGTATAAAAAAGAATCGGGTCAGCAATCCGGTAAGAATACTCGCCATTGCAGCGGATCGAAATATCCACGTCAAGCCCGATGTTCCGGTCAATCACCCGAAACGGAACCGGCGTCGGCGTCCCGTATTTATTTCCCATAATTTCCTTTGTATTAAAATAATAGACTCTCTGGTCCTTTCCAGCCGCTCCGCCATACGTAAATCGGCGCCCGATCTCTGCAAAAGTACGGCGAATCCCCTCTCCGAGACTGCCCCCGAATATCGACGGCTCCAAGCTGCTGTCATACGTATACTCGCCAGGCTCCGCACATACCTCTGCCACTTTTCCATTCTCTACGATCATCATACACTGGCCGTCTGCCACTGCAATCCCGGAACCGTCCGTAATCACATTACTGTCGCCATGACGGTTCGAAGAACGACCGGAAACTCTTTTCTGTCCTTTCTGAACCAGAATCTCAGAATCCATTGCCTCACAGTAAAAATATTCTTTCCACTGATCCGCAAATGTACCGCCCACGGCGCCAAGCGCTGCCTTTATCAATCCCATATTGAAATCCTCCCATATCCTTTTTCATACACCACTATAAACTCATTTATCTAGCGATGAAATTTTGCCTATTTTGAAATCAGTATAACAAACCAGAGCAGAAAATCACAAGCATATTTTGGAAATATTAAGAATCTGTACACAAATAAAATGACGGCACCCAGCTTTGTGAATACCGTCCCTTCCTTGGTTTTTCGCTTCGCGTTCCTTCCTGTCCGCCTGTACAGTCATCCTTATGCGCACCGGTATACCGGCTCTGCCACCAAATTCTGTGCACAGGCAAGCTCTGCCATCACAACAAAGGCAATAGAACAAAGCATAACAATTTCATAACAGTCACGTTCCACACTGTGCGGCGCCTGCATATAAGCACGATGCCTTTTTTTCACAAAGGAAAACAATGCCTCCAGACTGCCAATCCCCGCCGCCATACGCCTGGCTTCGCAGAATATCCGTCCAGCTTCCGGAGTGTATACAAAATCACGGAGATAATATTTCATCTCACTTTCATACATGCAGTGATCTTTCAGACTTCCGGAAAAAGAAGTATTATGTGGAAACGTAAAATAATCAGCCATATAGTGCAGCGCCACGCCGATCCTTCTCCAGAGCACCCGTTCCTTCCACTCACTGTCTGCATTCTCTGCGAAAATATTCCGCACAAAATCCTTCATATTCTCATACGATGTTTCAAATTCATGCGGTGATGTAATCATCTTCGGAGTCAGATCCGGAAGAATTGCCCCAAGGCAAAACGCCTTTTTATGTTTGTTCAGGCCCTCCAGCTTCAGTTCCCTTACCAGATACATGGCCAGTGAAATATGCGATTTTTTACGCATTACGTCCCTCCCGTATACAGTTCGCCTTTCTATCCTGCCTCGAACCACATATGACAGAAAGGTTCGCGGCATCTTACTTTCGCACACATTGTATCGTGAATCTTTTTAAAATGCAAGTGATATTATGTTAACAATGCAGGAACTTCCTGCCATCAGAAAGGGGAGACACGTTCTGTTGGACGCGCTCCCCGTTTCTTATCGTGTTGCTACCTTCGCGATATCAATCAGCGTCAGCTTGTGTATATTGTTATTTTCAAGACTTGTAATCAAAGCCTCTGCCGTATCAAGGCTGGTCAGCACATTCACACCAGTCTCAATCGCATTTCGCCGGATGACGAAACCATCCTTTGCATGTCCGACGCCCTGAGACGGCGTATCAATGACAAGATCAATTTCATGCCCCAGAATCAGGTCCAGGATATTTGGAGATTCCTGCTCAAGCTTTCTTGTCATACGCACCTGCACATCGGCCTCCATCAAAGCCCTGGCAGTGCCCTTTGTAGCGAAAATATTGTAACCAAGCGCTTCAAAACGTTTCGCAAGCTCTGCGGCCTCGATCTTATCCGAATCGCGCACGGTCATAATCATGTTTTTATATTTCGGCAGATTGATGCCCGCGCCAAGAAACGCCTTATACAACGCCTCATCAAACGTCTCCGCGATTCCCAGACACTCTCCCGTTGATTTCATCTCAGGCCCAAGGCTGATATCGGCACCACGGATTTTCTCAAAAGAGAATACCGGCATTTTAATCGCAAAATAGTCTGCCTCCGGCTGAAGCCCCGGAGTATAACCAAGATCACGGATTTTGGCGCCCAGAATCACCTTTGTCGCCAGCGGCACAATTGGAATCCCGGTCACCTTACTGATATACGGAACGGTCCGGCTCGAACGCGGATTTACCTCAATGACGTAAACCTCATCATTGCTTACAATAAACTGAATATTAATCAGGCCGATTACATGCAAAGAACGCGCTAGCTTCCTCGTATAATTCTCAATCACACGCTTGATCTTTGCGGAAATACTCTGCGCCGGATACACGGAAATGCTGTCTCCCGAATGAATACCGGCACGCTCGATATGCTCCATAATGCCCGGAATCAGGACGTCCTCACCGTCACATACCGCATCTACCTCAATTTCCTTTCCGACCAGATACTTGTCTACCAGAATCGGATGCTCCTGCGCAATCCGGTTGATGATACCAATATAACTGTCCACATCCTCATCATTAATCGCAATCTGCATGCCCTGTCCGCCAAGTACATAAGACGGTCGAACCAGCACCGGATAACCGAGACGATGCGCCACCTCTTTTGCTTCTTTAGCTGTAAACACCGTATCTCCGGCAGGACGCGGAATGTTACACTGCTCAAGAATTTGATCAAACAATTCACGGTCCTCCGCCGCATCCACATTTTCCGCAGACGTACCGAGAATCGGAACGCCCATCTTCATCAGAGACTCGGTCAGCTTGATCGCTGTCTGCCCGCCAAACTGAACCACAGCGCCGTCCGGTTTTTCCAGACGTACGACATTTTCCACATCTTCCGGAGTCAGCGGCTCAAAATACAGCTTATCCGCAATATCAAAATCCGTACTCACCGTCTCCGGATTGTTGTTGATGATAATCGTCTCATAGCCTTCTTTTGCAAACGCCCAGGTACAGTGTACGGAGCAGAAGTCAAACTCAATTCCCTGTCCAATCCGAATCGGCCCTGAACCAAGCACCAGCACTTTCTTTTTACCGCTCGTCTCTTCTGCTTCATTCTCACTGCCGAACACAGAATAATAGTAAGGCGTTGTCGCTGCAAACTCGGCCGCACACGTATCGACCATCTTGTACGCTGCTACAATGCCGTTTTCATACCGCATCGCTTTGATCTCTTCTTCTGTTTTTCCAGTCAGACGGGCAATCACATGATCCGGAAACTCGATGCGCTTTGCTTCTTTTAACAGCTCCACCGTAAGCTCCTTATTTTTCAGAGCCTCTTCCATCTCCACGAGAATCGCCAGTTTGTCAATGAACCAGATATCAATCTTCGTAATATCATGAATAGCCTCGTAAGAAATCCCGCGACGCAGCGCCTCTGCGATCACCCAGATTCTCTGATCATCCACATGTGCAAGCTGCTTTCTCAAATCCGCTTCACTTAAATGTGAGAAATCATAGGACATCAGGCAATCCACATGCTGCTCCAAAGAACGGATCGCCTTCATCAGCCCACCCTCAAAACTGTCGGAAATACTCATTACTTCACCGGTAGCCTTCATCTGAGTCGTCAGGCTCCGGCTGGCGCTGATGAATTTATCAAACGGGAGACGCGGCATTTTCACAACGCAGTAATCAAGCATTGGCTCAAAGCTTGCATACGTCTTTCCGGTAATCGCATTTTTGATCTCATCCAGCGTATAGCCAAGCGCAATTTTGGCCGCCACCTTCGCGATCGGATACCCGGTAGCCTTTGACGCCAGCGCAGAAGAACGGCTGACACGCGGATTCACCTCGATCACACAGTATTCAAAGCTCGTCGGATGCAGCGCAAACTGTACGTTACAGCCTCCGGTGATTTTCAACTCGCTGATAATATTCAGGGCGGACGTACGCAGCATCTGATACTCTTTGTCGCCGAGCGTCTGGGACGGCGCCACAACTATACTGTCACCCGTATGTACGCCCACGGGATCAATATTTTCCATGTTGCAGACTGTGATCACATTGCCTGCGCTGTCACGCATGACTTCATACTCGATCTCTTTCCAGCCCGCAATGCAACGTTCCACAAGCACCTGACCAACGCGGCTCAGACGGAGACCGTTTTCCAGAATCTCCACAAGCTCCTGATAGTTATATGCAATTCCCCCGCCGCTTCCGCCAAGTGTATACGCGGGACGAAGCACCACCGGATAACCGATGCTGTTCGTGAACTTCACGCCTTCCTCAACGCTCTCCACGACCAGAGACGGAGCAACCGGCTCGCCGATTTTCTCCATCGTGCTTTTAAACTCCAGACGGTCCTCTGCTTTTTTAATCGTTTCAGAGGTCGTACCGATCAGCCGCACATGATGCTCTTTTAAAAATCCGCGTTCCTCCAGCTCCATCGCCAGATTCAAACCTGCCTGTCCGCCAAGCGTGGGAAGCACGCTGTCCGGCTGCTCCTTCAAAATAAGCTGCTCCACAACTTCTACGGTAAGCGGCTCTATATAAACCTTATCTGCAATATCCTTATCCGTCATAATCGTCGCCGGATTGGAATTGAGCAGCACAACCTCAATCCCCTCTTCCCGAAGAGAACGGCACGCCTGCGTTCCCGCATAATCAAACTCTGCCGCCTGTCCGATCACAATCGGGCCAGAACCAATCACAAGTACTTTTTTAATCTCAGGATTCTTCGGCATTACGCTTCCACCTCCATCATCTTCATAAACCGGTCAAACAGATAATCAGAATCATGCGGCCCCGGACACGCCTCCGGATGGTACTGTACTGTGAAAATATTCTTTCCTGTATAGCAAAGTCCTTCGTTCGTCCCATCATTCACATTTTCAAACGCCGGCACCGCAATCTCCGGCGAGAGACTTTCCACATCCACAACATACCCGTGATTCTGAGAAGAAATATAAACCCGACCTGTCGCAAGGTCACGCACCGGGTGATTGCCTCCACGATGACCATATTTCATTTTGTGTGTATCTGCACCGTTCGCGAGCGCCATGAGCTGATGTCCAAGACAGATTGCAAAAATCGGCACATCCGATGCATAAAGCTTTTTCAGCTCCTCGATAATTGATGTACATTCTTTCGGGTCTCCCGGGCCATTGGACAGCATAATACCATCCGGTTTTGCTGCAAGAATCTCCTCTGCACTTGTGAGCGCCGGATACACTGTCACCTGACATCCTCTATCTTGCAAACGCCGCACAATATTGCGCTTGGCCCCAAAATCCATGAATGCCACCTTCGCGCCATTGCCCTCCAGCACATATTTTTCTTTGCAGCTTACCTTCTCCACTACCTTGCCGGTCGTATACGCACGAAGGCGCGGCAAAAGCTCCTCCAGATTATAATTGCCATCTGTCGTAATACAGCCATTCATAGTACCTTTTTCACGGAGAATTTTGGTAAGAGCGCGGGTATCAATCCCTGCAATACCTGGAATATCATATTTCAAAAGAAAGTTCTGAATCGTATCTTCACAGCGGAAGTTACTGGGGAGACGTGATAATTCGCGGACGATAAAAGCATCCAGCCAGGGCCGGTCAGATTCCATATCTTCATAACAGATGCCATAATTACCAATCAACGGATACGTCATTACTACCGCCTGTCCCGCATAAGAGGGGTCTGTCAGCACTTCGAGATACCCTGTCATGGAGGTATTAAAAACAATTTCACTGATGACTTCCCGCGTCGAACCGATACTCTGTCCCGTAAACACAGTGCCATCTTCCAGTATCAGATAAGCTTTCATACTGTCTCTTGCTCCTTTCATCCACTTGTGCTCAAATTGTTTCGATTCTACCATATCCGGTAATGGATTGCAATCTTTTTTTCATAAACTTTCCCACCTCTGTCAGATCAGAAATTCCCCTCTTTTGCAGTAACAAGTCGCCGAAATCTGCATAAAGTAAAAGTAAGTGTACCACAGGAGCACATTTATGAATCACAGATCCGACAGCTTTATGATCCGCACCGCACAGACTGAAATGGTTGATACAGGCAGTCTGCAAATCACCGCCCTGTCTGAACAGAATCTTCCTATTGAAAATGCCACCGTTGATATTTCCTACACCGGAGATCCTGACAGCATTCTCGAAGAAGTACAGACCGGTAGCAGCGGAAAAACAGAGATTCTGGAACTCAATGCACCACCGATTGAATACAGCCTTGCACCATCGGAAACCATGCCTTACGCAGAATACACCATCCGTATCACTGCACCAGGCTATGAGCCGGTCGTGGTCAGCGGAATTGAAGTACTAAGTACGCAGCTTGCTTTGCAAAATGTAAAAATGCGACCTCTCGAAGCCGGAGAGCTTCCCGACACCATCACAATTCCGGATCATACACTTTACGGCATCTATCCTCCCAAAATTGCCGAGGATGAAATCAAGCCCGTAAACGTCAGCGGAGAGATCGTTCTGGATCAGGTTGTCGTACCGGAATACGTAGTCGTTCACAACGGAACCCCACGCGACACCTCTGCCGGAAATTATTATGTCCGCTATAAAGATTACATTAAAAATGTGGCAAGCTGTGAAATCTATGCTACCTGGCCTTATGAATCACTGATCGCCAACATCCTGGCCATCCAGTCTTTCACAATGAACCGCATTTATACAGAATGGTATCGCAACAAAGGCTATAATTTCACCATTACCTCCTCCACTGCCTTTGACCAGAAATGGGTTTACGGCCGAAATATTTTTGACAGTATTGATCAGGCTGTAGACGATGTTTTTCTGAATTATCTTTCCCGTCCAAATGTGCGTCAGCCCATTTTGACCCAGTACTGCGACGGCCGCCGCGTCCAGTGTCCTCAGTGGCTCTCCCAGTGGGGAAGTGCTGAACTTGGGGAGCAGGGGTACGATGCACTTTCCATTATCCGCAACTATTATGGCGATTCGATGTATGTCAATATGGCAGAGGAAGTCTCCGGCGTCCCGGAATCCTATCCTGGTTTTCCGCTTTCTATCGGTTCCGTCGGAAGCGATGTTATGAAGATTCAGGAACAGCTGAACGCCATTTCCAACAACTATCCACTGATTCCGAAACTGACGCCCGACGGAATTTTCGGAGAACAGACTCAGGAAGCAGTCCGCACCTTCCAGTCCGTCTTTGGTCTTGCCCGGGACGGAATCGTCGGCCCGCGTACCTGGTACCGGATTCAGGATATTTACGTTGCCGTAACAAGGCTTGCAGAAAATATCCCATAAAAGCACGTACAGCAAAAAAGCTGACACGGACGCTCTGTTTCAAACACAGATAAACTCTCATAGTTTTCTGAAATCCTCCTGTACAGAACGTCCATGTCAGCCCTTTCAAGTGGCTATTTGACAAATCATCTATTTTTCAACTATGTAATCCCCGCCAAAAGCTGGCAGGCTACCTACAAATATCACGTATAATATGCAATCTTCTGCAATTCTTCCACTGTTGTGATGCCTGCAGCAGTCAGCTCGCCTGCCCTGCGGCGCAGTGTTTTCATCCCCTGCTGCTCTTTCGCATATTCTTCCATTTTCTCAAGCGAAGCCCCTGAAGTAATCATTTCCCGCAACACACGGTCGATCTTTACAATCTCATGTACAGCAATCCGCCCGCTATACCCGGTATAATGGCAACGATCGCATCCCCTGGCTTCTTTCACTTGCTCGGGAATCAGGTCTGCTTCAAACAGATATTTCTCCTCCTCCCGAAGCTTCCGCAGTTCACAGCAATGTGGACAAACCTTCCGCATCAGACGCTGCGCCATCAGCCCCACCACGGAATTCGCCACAAGATACGGCGCCAGCCCCATATCAATCAGTCGCACCACAGATGCCATTGCACTGTTCGTATGAAGCGTGGAAAACACAAGATGCCCGGTAATGGCGGCACGCACGGAAATAGAAGCCGTCTCCGCATCTCTCGTCTCTCCTACCATAATAATATCCGGGTCCTGACGCAAAAGCGCCCGAAGCCCGGACTCAAACGTGAGCCCTGCTGTAGTATTCACCTGCATCTGGTTCAGCCTCGGCACCTTCTTTTCCACCGGGTTTTCAATTGTGGAAATGTTCACCTGCCCCTTTGCCAGTTCCTCGAGAACCATATAGAGCGTTGTCGATTTGCCGGAACCGGTAGGCCCTGTAATATAAATAATACCATTCGGTGAACGCATGATCTCAGAAAATCTGCGGTAATCCTCCTCTGCCATGCCATACGTTTCCTGACAGTCAATCTGTACATTGTTTGCAAGAAGACGCAGTACTGCCTTTTCCCCGTAAACCGTCGGGATGAGAGACACTCTGATGTTGACCGGTCCTCTGTCCACCCGAATCTGGCAATGGCCGTCCTGCGGAAGCCGCTTCTCTGCAATATCCAGATCTGAAACAATCTTAATTCTGGCAATCAACGAAGCGTGAATCCCTTTTTGCAATGTCACATAGTCTACAATCGTTCCGTCAATCCGCATACGCACCAGTGTTTTATTCTCAAACGGTTCGATATGGATATCGCTTGCATTCGTATTGTAGGCACGCTGTACCAGGCTGTTCAGCAGCTGGATAATTGGAGCATCGCCTTCCCCATCCGGTGTTTCCAGCTCCGGCGCAGGCGTTTCCCGCAAAATCGTATTCGCCTTCTCGGCTGCTTTTCTGGCTGATATTTCTGAGTAATAATAATGGATGGCACGGCGAAGCGGCGCCTCCTCAGAAAGCAGAATCGAAATATGATAACCGGTTGCCTGACGGACATCCTCCACTCCAAAGAAATTCAGAGGATCGTTCATCGCCACAGTCAGATTCTTTCCCTCTATTTTCATTCCGAGCATACAGTACTGCTCTGCGAGATTCTCCGGAATGCAGGCCACAGCATTTATATCAATCTGCGCTCCGGATAGCGAAACCTGCTGCAAATGAAGCCGCTGCCCCAACGCTTCCAGCATCTGGCTTTCCGTAATATAACCGCGCTCAATCAGCACCGTACCCAGACGTTTGCCCCGATGCTCTTTCTGATACTCCAAGGCTCCCTGAAGCTGCTCTTCTGTAATATATCCATATTCCTTCAGCACTTCACCAATTGGAAGGTTCTTCACATTTATCATAGCTTTACTCCAAATTTGCCGCGCCGTTTTCACACATAAACAGCTGCAAGCCGATTGTCAGTTCTTCCTGTTGTTCCTCATCACCGCTGTTTTTCTCCGTCACACGCTGTGCAGCGAACGAATATCCGGTCACAAAAATTGCGGGATTCTCGCGTGTAATAAAATCAATCATCTCTGTCATCTGCGCTCTCGTTCCGGTACACTTTACAACCACATCTGCGGCATAAACCTGATCCTGTGCCACATCCTTCGGCAAATTCACCTGATTCTGCGCCGTTTTCCCTGCAACGCTAGCCTCATCCTGCATATCTACTTTCCCGGCATCCATCTGTCCCTGCATCATTTCCCCGGAAATGTTCTCCCATCCTGCATATATTTTAAGCTCCGACGGTCCTGAAGGCATTGTTATGGAAAGATTTACGATATTCACCCCATATTGGAGAAAAATTCCGGTGATCTCACGGTCAATCTCCTGGCTAGTCTGCATCGAATAATACGGTTCGGATGCAACCTGCAATTCTTCCTTTAACTCCTCGTTTCGTTTTCTTGTTCCTTCCACGGATACCATTTTCAGATTCATTTCATGCTTTTCAAGCTCTGCCAGCTCAATCTCTGTATCCAGATCAAAATACCGTTCCATCTGCGGCATAATAAGCAGGCGAATAAACACAAAAAGAACAATCACTATGGCCAGAAAGCCCAGGAGTTTTTTATCTCGCTGCGTAAGCGGCGTCATCTGCCTTCCACCTCCTCTTTTCCTGCGTCTGACTTCAGATAACACAAAAGGCTGATATGGTATCTTTCATCTGCCTGTAAATATACGTAACCCGTATAATCAATTTTCTGAAACAGTCCCAAATCCTGTAAATCTCCTACAAACTGACTATTCAGATCAGCCTCCTCTGCCGTTGCCTCCAAGGTCAGCAACCCGTCCTTGGCGAGATAACTGCTCACCTGAACTGCCACCTTATCCCCTGCACACGTTTCAATACCCTTTATTACCGACGAATTCATTTCCGGATAAGAGGAAAGCGCCTGATTTATATATTGCACTGCCATGGTCTGATGCGCAAGAAGTCCGTTTTCGAACTCCAATTCATCCAGTTCCTGACATTTTGCCACATTATTTGTATCATTCAGATAACGTTTTACATCGTCCAGCATGTCCTGTTTCATTTGATTAGAAACAAGAAACGCAGCGGTAATCGCGGTGCACCCTACGGTAAGCATAAGCGGCATCCTTGCATATTTCCAGAATTCTGTCTGCTTTTTCTTTGCCTTTTTCTTTTTGGGCATCAGCAGATTCATTTCATTTCTCCGGTTAAATAAAGCGCCCGCCAGATTCAGATACGTTCCGAATGCCAACGCCTTTCCATGGCGAACCTGAACTGAAGCATCCTGTTCGAGACGCAACGCGCTTACATTCGGAACCATCTGCAAGATCGCTTCCTCACAGATCAGAAAATCCTTTTCTGAAATTCCACTCAGATACACCTTTTCGATTCCATGACCATTTTCCTGCGTCAGATAAAACTGCATCAGCTTACTGACTGAACGCGCTACTTCCAGTCCAAACTGAAAACTGCCATATTCCGCAAAAATATTGGTCCCTGCTGCATAAACTGCTTCTTTTCCTTCCCACAGCACGCTTGTAAGCTGTACCCCGTCTAGTACCTGTACAATACTGGTTCCCCTGCGAAGTACATCCACATGTGACAGCCCCTTTTCCAGACAGATGCGGGACGGAAGAAATTGCGCCGGCCGAATCCCAGCCTTCTGGAATACACGCTGATATTTTTCAAGATACGCCCGCGGTACTGCCGCAGCATAAATCTGAAGCCGTTTCCTGCCTCCGGACAGTTTCCGATAAGCAATCAGATCTTCCTGCTCCTGACCACTCAGCTCTCTTTGCAAAGTCTGAAGCAGCTCTTTCTTGCGCATAGCAGGAAGTGCCATCTTTCGCAATGTAATAGGCATGGCGTTGATTACCACACGCACGCGCTTTGCAGAAAGCCCATGCGCTTTCCACACTTTCATGAGCAAATCTACAACTGCTTCTTCTGATAATATATTTCCATTTACGATACACCCTGAAGGAATTTCTTCCTGAAATGCCTGATGGATTTCAATTTTTTTACTTCCTGGTTTCCCAACTACCACTTTCAGAAAATAATCGGATAAATAGACCGCTGTAACCATATGTACCTCCGCATACAAAAGCCAACTCTTTCTTACGCACCTGCACCGATCGCATCATAAGAGGCATAAATCGGTCCAATCACAGAAATGATCACTGCGCCGACAATGACTGCCATCACAACAATCATAAGCGGTTCCAGCATCGCAACCATACGCTCAATCGCCCGCTCTGCTTCAAAATCCAGTGTATCCGCCATGTTCACAAGCATCTGATCCAGTTTCCCCGTCTCTTCCCCCACCATAACAGCCGAAGCAAACTTTTTCACAAAACCATCCACTGTGCGCAAAGCCTGCGAAAGCGGCTCACCGGAGCAGACACCTGAAATCACCTCGTCAAACTGGCGCTCAATACAAGCATTCCCGATCACACGTCTGCTGATCTGCAGTGCCGTTATCATCGGAATCCCGGCCGCATAGAGCGAACTTAACGTCCTGGCAAAACGCGCCGTATACATCGTCCTAAGCAGCCTTCCAACTACCGGAATCCGCAGTTTCATGCGATCCGCATAATACCTTACTTTTGAAATCCCTGCTGCCGCCTTTCCTCCGATCAAAAGCAATACTACCAGTAAAATAAGCTGTAGCCAGTTGTGAATCAGAACATCGCTGATTCCAAGCATGACTCTCGTTGAAAAAGGAATATCTTCTGCATTTTCAAACAATGCCGCAAACTGAGGCAACACGTATGTAAATACAACAAGCACGACAGCGACTGTTATAACCAGCAATATGATCGGATAGACCATCGCACTTTTCACCTTGCCGTTTAACTTATATTCTTTTTCATAATGAACCGCAAGGCGTAACGACACCTGACTGAGATTTCCACTTACCTCCGCCGTACGCATCATATGGATCAGAAGCTCCGGAAACACATTCCCCTGCGCCTCCAGAGCTTCTGAAAAAGAAACACCCTGGCACAGAAGCTCCAACATATCGTTGTAAATAGCCCGCACAGACGGTTTTACTGCCTCTTCCTGCGCTATAATTGTCAGTGCTCGAATAAGCGGCACACCTGCCTGCAAAAGCGTTCCAAGCTCCCTTGTAAACTCAGACAGCTCTTTCGCTTTCATTTTCCGCGAACCGTTTCTGCCGCCCACCGCTTTTGCATGGAGAAGAAAAAGTGCCTTTCCACGCAGCTTTTCATAAAGCTCCTGCTCATTTTCTGCATCCGCATAACCGCGCACGCGTTTTCCATCCTTGTCCTTTGCTGTATAAAGGTACTTTTTCATACCTTGCTCCCACTTTCTTGTCAATATACTTTGTTTCTCCTGCTATGCCTTTAAATAACAAGCAGCCCGAAATACCACTTCAAGACCGGCTCCCCGATAAATACCGCTGCTACCATTCCCACACCGAGAAAGGGACCGAATGCGAAATGTTCTTTTTTTTCTTTCTTTTCGGTCGCAAGCAGCCAGATTCCATAGGTACCGCCTGTCAGAATCGCAGCAAGCACTGCGAACAAAGTCAGTTTCCAACCAAGCATCAGGCCGCTCGCTGCCATCAGTTTGATATCGCCGCCGCCAAACGCATCCTCGATCATAATCGTCAGTAAAAGCATCGGAACACTGACACAGACTGTCCCGATCAGCCTTGAACCAAGATCCGGTTCCATACCTGCAGCCCAACCTGTAATGCCAATTGCCGCGACACCCAGCACAAAACCATTCGGAATCTCCATGGTATCCCAGTCAACACCGGACACCAGGGTCAGCAGAAACAAAAAGGCAAAAGTAAAGGCTGCTGATACCGTAAAACCATATTTCCAATAGCAAAGACAGCTAAGGCACCCGCCCAGCGACTCCACTGACACATACCGAAAAGAAATCTTTGCTCCGCAATATCTGCATTTGCCCCGCAAAAGAAACCAGCCCACAACCGGAATCAGGTCAAATGCTCTCAGCGTATGATTACAGGAAGGACAGATACTCCGTCCCTTCCAGTAGGGAATCCCCCTCTGAAGCCGATAAACAAGTACATTCAAAAAGGAGAACATGCACGCTCCAAATAAAAAACAGCATGCATATATAACCGTATAAGCAACTACTACACTCATCCCTGCCTCTCCTTTCGATGCTGGTATAAAAAAATACCCTCGTCTCCCATACCGCACAGCTCTCTGTACATGGTAAACAAAAGGTACTCCCTTATAGTAACAATCTTTTTCTTTTATAGCACATAAAACAAGAAATTGTCAACGCTTTTTGCAGTACACGGGCATAAATAAAGACCGTTGCAAAGCAATCCAAACTTCTTTGCAACAGCCTTTCATTTATATGGTATCTTTATACCTTTATTCACTCTTTTCTACTGTCCAGGTACCGTTCGCAAGAATCGCGGTAAAACCACCTTTTGTAAAGCTACCTGCCTCTACCTTGTTGCTGGTTACTGTAAAGCTGGCTGAATAATCTCCGGAGATATCTGCAAGCTCTGCCGCCTCACCGTTCGCATCATCGCTGTCTGTGTCGTTTGCGAAACTCAGCTCCTCTATTGTATTACCCAGGCCGTACTGTTCAGAAACAACAGTCTGCGCTGCAAGATAAGCCGTCCTCGCATCAATCACTACCTGTTTCTCATTCGCCTTGTCAATCCACTTTGTCATAGTCGGAACCAAAACAGCAGCCAAAATAGCCAAAATAACAAGTACCACGATCAGTTCCACAAGTGTAAAACCATTTTTGTTCTCTTTCGCTTTTTTTGCTTTTTGAAATAAACTCATATATGTACCCTCCTCTGGTCCGCCCATACTCCCCAATACTTCGACCATATGTTCCCAAAAAAGTTCAGAAGCAAAAAAAATCTGCTGACTATTTCCGGCCGTTTTACTTTTGGAAAATGTAAGCACACTTATAACTGTATTCTATCATGTTTTATTTATTTGTCAAGTAATGGCATTGCCATCTGCAGAACAAAAATTATATTGAGGTTCTATTTTGTTATCCCTTCCTTTTTGCATAAACAAAAAACTCGAAAATACTGTAAACACAGAACTTTCGAGTTTTTTTGAAACAGTCCCTAGGGGAATCGAACCCCTGTTTCCGCCGTGAGAGGGCGGCGTCTTAACCGCTTGACCAAGGAACCTTGCTCAATTAATATACCAAACCTTTTCAAAAAATGCAAGTACTTTTTTTATTTTTTTTAAACTTTTTTCGACAAGCTATTTTTACCCTCAAATTCCATCCCCAAATGGCATTAAATTCTGCGCATGAAATGCCCCTAATCGCAAATGAGTCTCCTATTTCATAATCCTCTGAATCGTTGCGCAAAGCTCTTCTACTGCATGTTCCTCTCCGTTTTTAATATCATCCACCACACACGTTTTAATATGATTTGTCAGAAGAACTCTGTTAAAGCTGTGCAACGCAGACTGAACTGCTGCCACCTGTGTCAAAATATCGACGCAGTAACGCTCTTCCTCGACCATACCCCGAATGCCTCGCACCTGTCCTTCGATACGCTTCAGGCGATTCAGCAAATCTTTGTTTTCACTGTCCTCCCGATGCTTCATACGACATTCACACTTTACCTCTGTCTGTTCGTTCTGACCACTAATCTCCATCTTTTCCCTCCGGAATTTCCTGCTGAATCAGCCTCCAGCACTATGCAGACTATCCTGCAATATCACTGGTTTTGGCCTGTTTCCACACTATCATAATTTTCTCTCTCTGTCAATCAGCGCGGCTTTTTCTGTTTACATCCTCGTCTTTTTCGATTATACTGGCAGTGATTCTAACGACATCGAATCAGAAATACAGAAAGGCGCATTATGAAACGTATTGACCTGCATGTACACTCAAATCAATCAGATGGCACTCTTTCTCCAAAAGAATTAGTCCGTCACGCTCTTTCCTGCGGTCTGTCCGCCTTTGCGCTGACGGATCATGACAATGTAAATGGCCTGACGGAAGCCATCAAAGAAGCCGAGCACTGCAATGTGGAGCTGATCCCCGGAATTGAATTTTCAACCGAATACCATGGAACAGATCTCCACATTGTCGGGCTTGATTTTAACTGGAACGATCCGGATTTTCTGCCCTCTGTCCAGTTTTACCAGGAAGAGCGACTGCGCAGAAACCAGAAAATCATCGACAAAATGGCCGCAGACGGCATTGATATTTCCTGGCCGCAAATGGAGGAATCTTTTGGCAATGCCATGTGGACCAGAGCACATTTCGGCCGTTATCTCGTTGAACACCATTATGTCGAAAGCATAAATGATGCTTTTACACGCTACCTGGGTGAAGGGTGCAAATACTTTATTCCACGGCAAAAGGTTTCTCCGTTCGAAGTGATCGCTCTTCTTCACCGATTCGGCGGCATTCCTGTCCTCGCCCACCCGTTTCAATACCGTTTTACTGACGAAGAACTGCGAACGCTTCTGAAGTCCCTCAAGGAATGCGGTTTGCTTGGAATGGAGGTATACTATTCCGGATACACCCATAAACAGGAAGAATATCTGCTTGCGCTTGCCAGCGAATTTCATCTGGCTCCATCGGGCGGATCTGATTTTCATGGCACCAATAAACCAAACATCTCACTTGGCAGTGGAACCGGAAATCTACAGCTCTCCTACGACCTACTGGATGGTCTGAGGCACGCCCGCGCCACATCATCCCATTTTTCACGCCGCAGCTAATCAAAAACATAAAAAACACTGGAGGACATTTTGATGAAATTCCGTGAACGCTATATGCATCATGAAGCAGATTTTGAAGAAATATTTTCACTCACAGATGAGTGGAATTTCAGCGATGAGACCTGTACCCTTCGGGAATACCTGGGCCTGACTGCCGAAGAGGAAGATATCTGGATCAGCGAAAGTGATGAAGCACTTGAACGATTGCTCGAAAAAGAACGAAGCCAAAACACAAAACGCACGGAGGCACACCATGAGTAAAAGAATATTATTTACAGATCTGGATGGTACATTGCTAAATGATGAGAAAAAAATAACGCCTGGCAACCAGGCTGCCATTGATGAGGCACTTGAAAACGGACATATTATTGTAATCACAACAGGAAGGCCTCTTGTCAGCGCCCTTATTCAGGCGGAGCGGCTCGGACTTGTCAAAAAAGGCTGTTATGCGATTGCCTATAACGGCTCCCAGATCTACGATATCTATCATAAAAAAACTATATATGGAAGAACGCTTTCCCGCGAGCTTGCCGCGCCAATCTTTGCGGAAGCTGCGAAACGCCAGCTTTATATCCAAACCTATAACGCCTCACATATTTTAACGGAGCACGACGGTCCGGAACTACAGCATTATACAAAAACAATTTTGATTCCATACCATATTATAGAAAACATCAGCGATGCTCTGACAGAAGATCCCTATAAGTTAATCGCCATAGATCTGAATAACCACCAAAAGCTTCTCGATTTTCAAAAAGAGGTGCTTTCCAAATACGAAGGAACGCTGGACACCTTCTTTTCTGATGATGCTTTTCTCGAGATCGTACCCACTGGGATATCCAAGGGTTTTGCCGTTCGCTGGATGTGTGATTATCTCGGAATTCCATTGGAGAATTCAGTTGCTGCCGGCGATGCACAAAACGATATCTCTATGATCGAAGCCGCCTGTGTAGGCGCTGTCATGTGCAATGCCTTCCCTGGTATTGCGGAGCATGGGAATTACATTACAAAAGCAGACAACAACCATGACGGTGTAGCAGAAATCATTCACCGCTTTATTTTAAAAGACACGCATTAAAAAAGAGCTACCGCATACTTTGATTTGTGCGGTAGCTCTTTTTTCTACGCTAGCATCATCTGAGAATCTTCTCTATTAATGTCGCTTCGATTAATAAGTCTTTCTTCTAATAATGAGTTTTTCTTCTATTAACGAGCCTTTCTTCTCTTCAGGAATACAACCAGAAGAATGATAAACAACAGACAGGAAACTGCTGCAATCGCAACTACGATTCCGATTGGCGTCTCGTCGCCAGTCGCAACACCTGCTGCCTTCGGAATTACTTTAAAAGTAACAGATTTTGTATCTGTTGTGCCATCAGCTGCCCAGTTGCTTCCATCAAAGATTTCTTTGTTGTAAGTCACCTTTAATGTATATTCCCCTGTCGCTTTAATCGTCATAGAAGTCGTATACGGAGAACCATCCCATGATCCCGTTACATTGCCGATCTGATAACCGCTCGGACGATAACGGTAATCACCCGGGTTCGGATTTGTATTTCCCATACCTGCACCGGAAGCTGTAAACTTGATGGATGCGCCGGTATAGTATTCACCGCCTGCCACAAGTTCCAGGATCTGATTGTTGTCCGGGGACGGACCATCCTTATACGTTGCCTTTGCTGTTACGTCACTTGCCGGCATCTCAAACGTGGTTTTCCATCTGGATGCATTTTCAAATTCAACATTACCGCTCGTGGCAACCCACTTATCAAACTCTTTACCACTTGCCGGATAATTGGAGCTGACCGTAGCCTTATCTCCCATGTAGAAATATTTCTGGCTTCCGGTTCCATTTTCAACCGTCAGACGGTACTCTTTATATTTGTAATTTGCACTTACTGTAACGTCTGCCATCGGCATTGCAAAGGTTGTGGTTGCACTTGAAGCATTCGCCAGAGTCGCATTTCCGGAATCTACTTTCCAGTAATCAAATTCCATGCCCTTCGGCGCTTTGTCTGCGGTAATCGTAACATTGGTGCCACTGACTGCAGTCGTATAATTTGCAGAACCGTCATTGACTTTCACGTTATACTGAATTCCCTCATACTGTGCCTGGAAATTCAAGCTCTGGTTAATCGAAGCCAGGGTAAGTGACGAACTCTTCGCATCAAGTCCAAGCACAGCCGGATCAATCTCGGTTCCCTGTGCATCCCGGATTATCCATCCTGTAAATGCCTGACCTGCCGGATTCGGATTTGCATTAATCAAAACTTCTTTATTAGCCTTTACAATATACTTGCTCGGATCTGCAGGATCATGCTGAGACTCCTCGCTTACCAGTGTACCATTTGCCACCAATACGGTATAAGTAATATCTGAATATGTCGCGGTAATTGTCACCGGTCCACCCGGCATATTAAATGTTGCCTTTGTACCAGTTGTTGTAAACTCCACATCCTTAATACCATTTGCACCGTCATCCCACTGTGCAACCCAGCCTGCAAACTGTTTTCCTGCCGGAACAGTACTTGCATCAAGCTCGATCTCCACAGCTGTGCCAACCGCATAAACACCTGTGTCTGATACCGGCGAAACTACTTTTCCGCCCGTTATTGTAATCGTGGTACTTGGCGCCGGGTCCGCATACTCTGCTTTAACGACTACGCCTTCCTCCGGCATGATAAAGGTAGCTGTCGTCTGGTTCGGGTCTGACATCTGAACATCTGCGCTGCTCGTCTCCCAGTTCTGGAATTCCAATCCTTCTTCGCCTTCAGCCTGAACAGTAACGGTATCTCCAGCTTTATAAAAACCGCTTCCCGTTCCGTTTTCAACGACAACTTCATATGTCTCATCATCAAGCTGCGGTGTCTCAGTAACAGCTTCTGTTTCCGTCTCAGTTGACTGTGTTTCCGGGCTTACTGTCTGTGCTTCTGTCTCAGGTGCCTGTGTTTCCGGGCTTACTGTCTGTTCTTCTGTCTCAGGTGCCTGTGTCTCCGGACTTACCGTCTGTGCTTCTGTCTCAGGTGCCTGTGTCTCCGGACTTACTGTCTGCTCCTCTGTCTCAGGTGCCTGCGTCTCCGGGCTTACTGTCTGCTCCTCTGTCTCAGGTGCCTGCGTCTCCGGACTTGCTGTCTGCTCTTCTGTTTCAGAACTTTCCGTCTCAGATACTTTAGTTGCATATGTGGCAGAAACAGTCACATCATTCTTTGGCATAATAAATGTTGTCGTCTCTGACATAGGGTTCGTAAAAATGGAATCATTCCCGTCACCTGAGATCCAGCCTGTAAACTCCTGACCTTCCTCAGCTGCATTCGCTGTAACAGACACTTCTGTACCCTCTGTAAACCTGAGTGTACCGATTTCATCTCTCACGCCTGTTGTCTCATCATCCACTGAACCATTATTCACCATCACTGCATAATAGTCTACTGCTGCCGATGTCTCCGGTTCTGTTTCTGTCGCTGCTTCTGTCTGATCTGTATACGTATCAACCGGTGTATCTGCTCCAAGTGTAATATTCGGGTCCGTCCACTCATTCGCTGCCCCTATAGGCTCTCCTACAGGTGCTTCCGTTGCTGCCTCTGTCGGCTCTTCCACCGGTGCTTCTGTTGGCGCCTCTGTCGGCTCTTCTACTGAAACAGCTCCATAAGTCGCGGTAACTGTAGTCTTATGTTCCGGCATAGTGATCGTTGTCTCAGCGCTGGAAGCATCCGCAAAAGATACGTCCTCTGAAATCCAGCCTGTAAAGACCATGCCTTCTTCCGGTTCTGCCGCCTTGATTCTAATGATGTCATCTTTCTCATAGCATGCCACATCTTTGGAATCTGTGTCTTTATGATATTTGGATTCATCCGTGCCGTCGTCAAGGGCTGCAGTACCATTTTCCACTACCAGTACGTACCCTGCTTCTGTCAGTACAATCTCCGTATCTGACACAGACGCACTGTAAACGATTCCGCTGTCTGTATTTGTCCAGCTGCCCGGATTCTCCGCTGATACATCGATTCCGTCCATCATCACAGGAAGCCATGCATTGACCAGCGAATCTTCCGGGAATAAAAGCTTCCCATCCACTTCAGCCGCCTCAATCTGTACCTCCGCCAGCGCCTGCGATACCGGCAGGCATACCAGCAGACATGCCAGCATAACGCCTATGAAACCTTTTTGTCTTTTCTTCATAATTACCCTTCCTCCCGTCTCCCTTTTCAAATATTTGTTTCGTCGCAGATGTCTGTATTTTTATCATCTGTGCACGTGAACGTTTTGGATATCGTGATTATAGCACAGGCGGAAATAAAAGCAAAGGATGGTTTCCCGTATGTTTTCTTAAGACTTTTCTAAGAACCTCATTCCGCCGCATGTTCTATCACATTTCCTTCAAAATTCACGATTTTTAAGTCAAAAAGAACCCCGCATAAAATATTCTTCCCCTGAAAAAATACCTTAAGCGGGATTCTTTTTATAAGCAGGACGATAAGCCGGGTTATGTCGTGAATGGTCATCTATCCAGACCTGCCGTTGCCGGCAGGTTCCAGCAACCTACCTGAAGCTGACGGGCCGCCATATGCTTCGTTTCGGTCTTGCTTCGGATGGGGTTTACATATGCCCCTCCCGTTACCGGGAGGGCGGTAGTCTCTTACACTGCCCTTCCACCCTTACCGGAGCCGCTTGCATGTTCCGTAAAACAGAATCCACAGCACTGCACCGGCGGTTCATTTCTGTTGCACTATCCTTAGAGTCGCCTCCACCGGACGTTATCCGGCATCCCTGCCCTGTGAAGCCCGGACTTTCCTCGTCTGGCACCTTTCGGCCTGCCAGCCGCGACCATTTATCCTACTTACAGTGGCATTCTACCACATCTTTTTTTACTTTGCAAACTTTTCTATCGTGAAATATGTCACTCTTTTATCTCTGTATGCATGCAACAGCTGCTTCCCACTCTTTCTCTTTAAAACCTACCAGTACACAATCCTGCGTAACCAGAATCGGGCGTTTCACTAACATCCCGTCCGTAGCCAGCAAATCCAGTTTTTCATCATCCGTCATGGACGGGAGGCGGTCCTTCAACTTCATTTCTTTATACAAAATCCCGCTCGTATTAAAAAAACGTTTCAGTTCCAGACCACTTTTTTCATACCAGGCAGCAAGCTCCTCCTTGGATGGATTTTCCTGTTTGATATCCCTCAAATCATATGGTACCTTCTGTTCCTTCAACCAGTTTTCTGCTTTTTTACAGGTGCTACATTTCGGATAACATACAAATAAATTCATTTTCACATTTGTCCTTTCTTACAGATCAAAACATCCTCCGCCTATAAACTCCCGAATCAGTGAATTATTCGGTATACTGTCGCTCGGTATCGGCAAAAAATAATCCAGAAATTTCAGCAGTCGTTTCGCTTCCTCATATTCTTTTTCCTCCGGGCTCACAGAAAACAGCAGCGGTTCCGCATACTGTTTTAAAACTGCCAGTTCATAAATCAAAGCTGAATTAAACATAATATCAGCCTCTTCCTGATACGGAAAAATATAGTTTTCTTCACCGCGGCGCACAGATGGCCACATTTCTATGGTTCGCCTTGCATCCGCTCCTCTTGTTCTTGCATCGCGCACAATCCGTCGCAGCAGCCTGCCGTCTGTCGTTGGGATGCGATTGTGCTCGTCAATGTTCAGCTGAGTGAGGGCACTGATATATATTTTAAATTTACTCGCTTTCGGCAGACGGTTTGTTAACCGGTCATTCAGACAGTGTATTCCCTCAATCAGCAAGATGTCGTTTTTCCCCAGTTTTTTATACTTTCCTTTATACTCCCGCTTTCCTGTTTTGAAATTAAAGCTTGGGAGCTCTACCGTCTTTCCTGCCAGCAGATCTTCCATATCCTGATTCAGCTGCAAAATATCAATTGCTTCCAAACGCTCAAAATCCGGCTTGCCCTCTTCATCAAGCGGTGTCTTTTCCCTGTTTACAAAATAATCATCCGCTGCAATCGGATGCGGATGTAAACCATATACGGAGAGCTGCGTGGAAAGGCGGTGGGAAAAAGTTGTTTTTCCTGAAGAAGACGGCCCGGCAATCAATACGATCTTTTTTTCCGGAGAAGCCGCAATCTGAGCTGCCATCTCCGCAATCTTTTTCTCGTGATATGCCTCCTGAATCATAATCAAATCCTTGACCTTATTGTGCACAATATAATGGTTCAATGCACCGACTGTCGGAATTCCAAGCCGCGCTCCCCATTCCATGGATTCTTTCTGTACATGGAAAATCTTTAAGTCCGGTTTAAAAACAGGAAGCTTTTCCGGTTCATAACCGGACGGAAACAGCAGCACAAATCCGTCTAAAAACAGCTTCAGGTCAAAATGTCTCAGATAGGAGGTGTCCGGAAGCATATACCCATAAAAATAATCTTCAAACTTCTCCAGGCTGTAGAGATTAACCTTTGACGCCCGGCGATAGCGAAGCAGTTCGCTCTTATCATACATCCGGTACTCATTGAATTTCCGACGGGCCTCATATGTATTCTCCGTCTTTTTTTCAATTGGAAGCGCTGCTTTTGCGAGCTCCTGCATGCTGTTTTTTACCTGGTCGAGAAATTCCTGCGTAAGCTTTACTTTTCCCTGCATCGTGCAGTAATAGCCGCCGTTTACTGCAAAATGAACGCCTACGCGATCAATCAGACTGTTATCACCAACCGTATGATAGATCGCTTTCAACATCATCAGAACCAGACTTCTCGCATACGTACTGTGCCCTGCCTTACTCTCCGTGGTTAAAAATTCCAGATGACATCCATCCGGCACTGTCTTGTGAAGCTCCCGAAGCCGGCCGTCACATCGTGCAAGTACAATCGGATATTTTTTATCCCTCTGATGCTGCCGAGCAATATCCAGATAACATACGCCATCTTCATAAACTTCCTGCACGTTATTTATCCAAACGGTAATTTTGCCGTTCTCCATGATACTCCCCCTCTTCTCAACAAACAATCCGTCAAACTACGATAAATGGTTCTCTTTCTTTTACTTCTTTGATCTTCAGATCCGGAAATGCCTCCCGCAATTCTTGCGCCATCTCAGGAACAAAAATATGTTCAATACCATAATGTCCCGCATCAATAACCGCCATTCCCTGATCCACTGCATCGAGACCGTCGTGATGGCCGATGTCTCCAGTCACCAGAAGATCCGCATTCGCCGCCAGCGCCGAACCGATCATACTTTTCCCAGAACCCGGTGATACTGCGACGCGTTTGATATCTTTATCCGGACTTCCGAACAGCCTTACAGATTTTAATCCGAACGCTTTTTTGACATATTCGCAGTACGCTCCTGCCGTCATCTTCCCGGAAGCAATTCCAACGCTGCCGATTCCGTAAACGCTTCCGTCATCCCGGATTCCTGTTATTTCCAGAATCTGTGTCTTTTTTAATTTAAGCGCTTTTTCCGCCAGCTCCGTCATCTTCAGAACGTCATAATTCGTATGTATTGCATAGTGTGCAATACCATTTTCCACCATGGCAAGAATTTTCCGCCCTTGAAAATTTCCATCTGTGATATTCCTGATTCCTGAAAGCAAAAGCGGGTGATGGGTTACCAGAAGATCTGCTCCCCAGGAAATACATTCCTGAATCACATGGTCTGTCGCATCCAGCGCTATCATTACTTTTTTAACCGTATGGAAACTCTTTCCAACCTGAAGCCCTGGATTATCCCAGTTCATCGCATAAATTGACGGATAACGCTCTGCAAGTCTGTCAATTATTTTTTCCATTTTCATATTTTATGTCTCCTTATTTGTGTCTCCTGTGTTTTCTTTTTGTGTCTCCTTTTTATGTCGCTTTATTTCCTGTAAATCCTCTGCAACACTTTCAATCAGGGAACCAGCTTCTCCTTCCATAAAAATGCTGTGCTCTTTTCCTCTTATAAACTGGTAGCTTCTGTGTAAAGTGCCAGCACTTCCTCAATCAACTCCAAGGTTTCTGCAACCTCCTGCCGCCTGCGGGAAGCCCCCTCTCCTGATTGCCCGGCAAGCGCATCCTGTATCCGCCGATTCATCTGTCTTTCGCCCAGCAGAAACTCCCTCAAAACCGGGTGGCGAGCCTTTATGAGAAACGGACCAAATCTCAGCTGTGCCTCTGTCAGCGGCGATGCCAGAACGTCCGTCTTCTCTCTTCGCACAGCCCGCATCATAGGATAAAACTTCTGTTCCTCACAGAGCATCTCCTCACTGACAATCTGCCAGCCCTCCTTTTCAATATATGCACGGACAGCTCGAATATCAGACTGCGGCTGTAAAATCAGCTCTCTACAACCCACAAGCTTTTCCCTGCCTTCTTCTAAAATACGCACCATAAGCGGGCCTCCCATGCCCGCAATTACAATACTTTCAGCCTCCCCACAGCGCAATGCGGCCAGCCCGTCAGAAAGCCTCGTCTCAATGACTGCTTCCAGGCCCGCCTCCTGAATATGTCTCTGTGCTTTTCCCAGCGGTCCTCTGTTTACATCCATGGCGAGCGCACATGGAATCTTTTTATTTGACACGAGATAAATCGGTATGTACGCGTGGTCAGTCCCGATATCCGCAAGGATACTGCCGGAAGTTACCATACCGGCAACCGTCCTCAGCCTTTTTGAAATTTGCATATGATAACCTCCTTTTTTAACGAAAACCTATCCTGTCACCAAATTATTTTTATTCAAGATAATCCCGCAGCTTCCGGCTTCTGCTCGGATGGCGGAGCTTTCTCAGTGCCTTTGCCTCAATCTGCCGGATTCGCTCTCTTGTCACGTTAAATTCCCGTCCAACCTCCTCCAATGTTCTCGCACGCCCGTCCTCCAGGCCAAAACGCAGACAAAGCACGCGCTGTTCGCGCTGCGTCAGCGTCGAAAGCACTTCCACAAGCTGCTCCCGCAAAACCGTATAAGTTGCGGCCTCCGAAGGCACAGGAAGCCGGTCATCCCGTATAAAATCGCTCAGATGACTATCCTCTTCCTCCCCGACCGGTGTTTCCAGTGAAACCGGTTCCATAGCGATATTCAGAATCTCCTGTACTTTCTGTACCGGCATATGAAGCCTGTCCGCAATCTCCTCCGGTCTCGGTTCCCTTCCAAGCTCCTGCACAAGAGTACGCGAAGTACGCACCACACGATTCATCGTTTCCACCATGTGAACAGGAATCCGTATCGTCCGTGCCTGATCTGCAATAGAACGGGTAATTGCCTGGCGAATCCACCAGGTTGCATACGTACTGAATTTAAAGCCTTTCTGATAATCGAATTTTTCCACAGCTTTTATCAGGCCAAGATTCCCCTCCTGAATCAGATCAAGAAGCTGCATCCCCCGGCCCGCATATTTTTTTGCTATACTGACTACCAGACGCAGATTCGCTTCTGCAAGCTTTTCTCTGGCTGCCTCATCCCCGTTGCTCATACGCTTTGCCAGAAGAAGCTCATCTTCTGAGGAAAGAAGCGGTATCTTACCGATCTCCTTCAAATACATCCGCATCGGATCGTCCATAGAAATTCCGTCTGATAATTCTGTTTCCGGCTCATCCGGAAGTTCTTCCTCTTCCATCAGCAAAACCGGCTCGTCCGCAGGCAGCTTCTGCCCGATACTGATCCCTTTCGCTTCAAGATAATCCAGGACATGCTCATATTCTCCGGCACCTAACGCCTGACCACTTAAAAAATCCTGAATCTCTTCATATTCCAGCACATTTTGCTGTCCTTTTGCCTTTTCTATCAGTTCGTCAAGTTTCTTTGGTAGGTCGATTATCTGTGTGCCCATCTGATTCCCGCCTTTCCGGTTTGTCCGGGTATTGCTTTTCGTTGATTACTTAGCTATAGTCTGTCCGTGTTACAAAGAAATATGCAGCCTCCCCAACTCCTTCAGTCTTCTTTTTGCATCAATTAATTTCTGAAGCCCCACAATATCAGACGGATCAAGCGCAACGGTCTTTTTCTCAATCCCGTATTCCATCACCTTGTAGAGCGTTTCCTGAATTGCCTTTTCCTGTTCCTTTTCATTTTCCAGCGTAACCGCCGTATTAAAAAGCTGTGCAACGACCCGCTGTTGTTCCGGGTCTGTAAAATAATTCGTAATCCTGGCTGGATTCAGTTCTCCCTTTTCCAGCTGTTCATACAGCATAGAAGCCACCTTCTGATACAGCTCGTCCGAGAAATCCTCCGGGCGAACATAATTCGAAATCATGGAAAACAATGTAGGGTATTCGGTCAACCACGTCAGAATCAATCTCTGAGAAACCAGGATACCATCCTCCTTTTCCGGACGCTTCTGCTGCCTTACAGGACCCTTTCGAACCGGAACACCCTGCATCAGTACATTCAAAACCATTTTCCGCATCCCTTCAAAGGAAATCTGAAAGCGTCCAGCGACAGCCTCAATATAATTTTCCCGCTCAAGCTCCAACTCAAATTCCGCAATTCTGGACGCCACAGCCTGAAAAAATTTTGTTTTGCTGTCCGGGTCCTTCATATCATAGGATTTCTGCAAAATTGATAATTCAAACAGAAAACTGTTCTCTGCCGCGTCGATACGCTCCTGAAATGCTTCCTGTCCGAGTGCCTTGATAAATTCATCAGGATCTTTGTACGGGTCCATATGAAGCACCCTGGCAGAAATCCCTGCTGTCTTCAAAAGTGGAATTGCCCGAAGCGCAGCCCGAATTCCCGCTTCATCGCTGTCATACGTCAGGATCACCTCATCTGTATACCGCTTTAAAAGAGAGGCATGCTGACTGGTAAGCGCTGTCCCAAGAGAAGCAACCGCATTCGTAAAACCGGCCTGATGCATGGAAATCACATCCATGTACCCCTCACAGACCAGAAGATACCGCTTTTTCGATGTCCTCGCGTAATTCAGGCCATACAGGTTCCGGCTTTTGTCAAAGATCACAGTCTCCGGCGAATTGAGATACTTCGGCTTACCATCGCCCATCACACGGCCTCCAAAACCGATCACCTTATTGTTCACATCCATAATCGGAAACATGACGCGGTTCCAGAATTTATCATACATCCCCTGTTTTTCATTTACCTGCATCAATCCGGATTCCTTTAAAAGCTGATCCGAAATACCCTGTTTTTTGAGATAACGGTACAGGGCATCACTGTACGGCCCGGCATATCCGATTCCGAACCGCTTTATGGTCTCATCGCTCAGACTCCTGTTTTTCAGATACTGCATTGCCTTTTCCCCCTGCTGCGTACGCAGAAGATAGCAAAAATATCTTGCAGCTGTCTTATTAATCTCCCGCACAGCAGATTTTAAATCCTGCTGCCGTCTTTCTTCCCCTGTATATTCCTGCTCTGGAAGCGTAATGCCGGCCCGTTCAGCCAGCAGCTTCAGTGCCTCCGGAAACGTATAATTTTCGTATTCCATAATAAACGTAAACACATTTCCGCCTGCCCCGCAACCAAAACAGTAGTACATCTGCTTCCCCGGACTAACGGAAAAGGAAGGCGATTTTTCATTGTGAAACGGACAGAGTCCGAAATAAGAGCTGCCTTTTCTCTGCAGCTTTACGTAGCCCGAAATCACATCTACAATGTCATTTCTTGACCGCACTTCTTCTACAATTTCATCTGAATAATACATATACTCCCCGCCTTCTGTTACCTCTGCCACGATTCCGGTACAAATAGCTCTTTGTATTTATGAATCGCATACGAATCTGTCATACCCGCAATATAATCGCACACCACCCGCTCTTGCGGCTCTCCTTTTTCCTGCTTCAAAAACCGATATTCTTCCGGAAGCTGTTCTGGGTATTCGTTATAATAGCGATACAATTCCTGAATCATACGAATCGCCTTATCTTCCTCTCCCTTAGCTGCCTCATTGCTGTATACATGCCGAAACATAAACGCTCTCAGATACTTCATGGCTGATTCCATCCGATCAGACATAACGATCGCACCGCGGCCTTCACTGTGTTCCACCACATCGTGAATCAGCGTATTCAGACGCATCCTCGTGGTCTCACCCATGATCCGCCGGCTCTCCTCCGGAATATCCTCTTCCTGCAAAATACCGGCTCGCTCCGCATCATCAATATCATGATTGATATAAGCGATTTTATCACAATACCGGACAATCTGTCCCTCCAGCGTATGCGGCGTCCCTGACGTACGGTGATTGCGAATCCCATCGCGCACCTCCCAGGTCAGATTCAGTCCTTCCCCGCCTTTTTCCAGCAGCTCTACCACCCTTACACTCTGCTCAAAATGCGCAAAACCATAGGGACAAACCGCTGCAAGAGCCCGTTCACCTGCATGTCCAAACGGAGTGTGCCCCAGATCATGTCCAAGTGCAATCGCATCCGCCAGATCTTCATTCAGTCGCAGCGCCTTTGCAATCGTTCTCGAAAGCTGCGCAACTTCCAGCGTATGCGTCAGTCTTGTCCGGTAATGGTCTCCTTCCGGTATTAAAAACACTTGTGTCTTCTGTTTTAGTCTCCGGAACGATTTACTGTGCAAAATCCTGTCCCGGTCTCGCTGGAATACTGTACGGATATCGCAGGCCTCTTCTTCGACCTCCCGCCCCCGGGAATACCGGCTGAACGCTGCATAAGGGCTGAATACGGCAAGTTCCAGCTCTTCCGTTTTCTCACGTATCGTCATGGTTTTTTCACCTCTTTTATTATTATATTCTAAACAGGCGGTATTTTTCCATTATTTTTCAAATTTTTTTCAAATTTTTCATAATTTCCTGTGCTTTTTACAGCAAATGTCTTTCCGTCTGTCGTGACAGAAACCGCGCCGCACTCTGCTGTCACAAAAATATCGTTTCCCGCATGCGCAAGCCTGTCTACGGTCTCCTGCGCCGGATGCCCATATGCATTATCCCTGCCACAGGAAATTACAGCAATTCGGGGCTGAACCCGCGCAAGAAGTTCCTGTCCGGATGCGCCCGCGGAACCGTGATGTCCCACCTTCAGAACATCCGCGTGCAAGTCCGCATCGGAAGCCGCAAGCCTGCGCTCTGCCTCCCCCTCCAGATCTCCTGTAAAAAGCATCCGGAATTGCCCGTAACTCAGCATCAGAACCATAGAATCCTCATTCTTCTCTCCTGTAAGCATGCTTCTTTCCGGGGCCAGACATAACAACTGCCAGGCATGGGCCGTACCTTCTCCTCCTGCTATTTTGCCTCCTGCTTCCATACGTGAAACCTTCAGTCCCTTTTCCCCTGCCATCTGCCGAAGTTCCAGAAAATCCGCCTGACTGGCACACGGCGGCAGCACGATATGCTTCACAGAAATGCCATGTACATTTCTTCCACCGACTCCGACCTCATACGACGCAATATACTCGGCAATCCCGTTCATATGATCTTCATCCGCATGCGACAGAAAAATATAATCAAGTTCCGCAATCCCATAATATTTCACAGCAGGTCCGATTACATATTCCCATATTTTATCTCTAGAAGAACTTCCTCCGTCAATCAGACAGTTTTCACCGGTCGGTAACTGTACCAGGGCGCAGTCTCCCTGTCCGACGTCCAGGCAATCAATCTGAAGACGCCGCCCCGGACGTACCGTCAGAACTGCCAGACACACCAGTCCCGCGCAAAGCCAGATACTCCGCATCCCCCATTTTCCCAAACAATTCTTTTTCCTCCCACCTCGGGCTGTTTTCCGCGTATGAACTTGAAAGATCTGACCGATCAGCCAGACTACGCCAAGCAATACCATATAATAAACTACAATTCTCCACTTCTCAGGACGCCCCGTCACCCATACCGGTACCGGCAGCCTCTGCTGAAACCGGCACAGCCACTCAAAACCAGACAGAAGATACCGGACAGGAGCGGCAAAAAACATACCGGCCGATACGGAAACCATACCAACGCACGCTGCAATCAATCCTGATGTCATTAGAATACCCATCAAAGGTACTACTACCAGATTTGCCACCACACTCCACGGCGATGCCTGATAGAAAAAATACGCAGTAAATGGAAGGGTACCAAACCATACGGTCAGCGAAGTACCTACCGCTTTCCCTGCCATTCCCGTAATATGAGAAGATTTCAAAACAGCCCCAGTCACCACCGACAGGGTCAGCACTGCTGAAAACGACAGCAGAAACGATGCCTGGTACAAATTCCGACCGTCTCCGGCCACAAGAAGCAACGCTGCAACCGAAATTGCTGTCAGCATATCATAACTCCTTCCGCACACCTGCGCTCCAAGCCACACAAAAAACATGATACATGCTCTTCGAGCGGAAATGCTGAACCCGGACATAAAAAGATAAAAGGACAGGACTGCGGCAGAAAACAGTGCAGAACTTTGAAAGCTGCATCGAAACCTCCGCAAAAGCCGGAACCCTAACATACCAAGCAAGGAAATATGAAGTCCTGAAATCGCCAGGATATGTGAAATGCCGCCTTCCTGATACTGTTGTTTCCACTCGCGTTCCATCCAGTTTTTTTCACCCAGACTGATCGCGGAAATTGTCCTCGCTGCACGATCCGGCAGTATTTGACAGTAAGATTCCCTAAGTGCCGCCCGCATCTGGTGTGCCCATAATACAGGACCCGAAGACTTTTTCTCAACAAAAAGAATTTTTGCACGTCTTAACTGCCCCACCGTATTTTGTGCCCAATAATAGGCTTTTGCATCAAATTCACCCGGATTTGCAGCGTCGTCATAGCTCCGGAATTCCCCTTTAACGCAGACGATGTCCCCGGGCTGTATTTCCGTATATTCTGTTGTAAATATGAGATTTAAATCAGATAGCAAAGATATAACAGAATTTTTCTTATTTTGAATACTCAGATGATTCACAGACAGGCGTATACCTGTAGATAACTTTTCACACTTGCTCACCGTTCCCCGGATCATAACTGTTCCGCTTTGCCCCTGCGCTTCCAGCAAAGCTTCCGCTGCTTGATCCGGGAAACCGCGGCTGCAGTTTCCCGTTTCACACAGCAAGAACAGAAACAGCAGAACAGCTGTGCAAAATACGCTCAGTGCTCTTTTCAAACTGTCACTCCTTTATATTCTTTCTCAGGCGGCAGTCTCCTCCGTCTGCATGGAGCTCTGTTCAATATACGAACGGTTCATCATAAAAACCTGATTCAGATCAACTGTATTCCAGAACAGCACATCACTGTCTCCGTTGATCTCGAACTTCACACCGGAAATACCATCGCACGTATCACAGATCGAATTGACAACTGCATACAGCACAACTGTGGCATCCGGCGGATTCTCTGACGGCATATTGTTCACGCTCTCGTCAAAGTTGATCGTACAGATTCCATTTTGAATGTATACATTCTGAATCCGCACGTCGCTTCCAAGGACTGCCTTATGTCCTGATTCCTCGGGACCCGCAAGAAGCTGCTCAACCACCACGCGTTCCTGTACCATATTACTGGAATAATGCAGGCTCCGCGTCTCCTTCACAAGCTTCTCTCCGTCGCTGTCCGCAAAATACAGAATCAGGGTTGCATATTGATAGGAATTGATTCCACCCTCTTTTGTATCAATGAAGGAATTGGCATCCATCGGCTGTACCAGTTCTCCGGCTGTATCCTTCAGCTGTTCTTTATTTACCGTAATCATAACCTTTGCAACACCGGGAACCTGAGAAAAGGTCTTAACCACCGCCGCACGCAAAAGTACTTCCTGCGTATTGCTCAGCTTATAGTATTCCCCAGAAAAATCAATACGCAGCGCATCAATACCACGCTCATAACCATTCACCGCCACGCCCTCTGCAAATACACTCATCAATCCCGAGGAACCCGCAGGCGGATTCTGAAGCTGTCTGAGCAGCTCGTCCATCATCTCCTCAAACGTCTGCGCCTGCGGATAATAGTCGGACTCCGCAAGCCGTGTTCCGGCCTGATTGACATAATATAATTTATAACTGTTCTCCTTCTCCTGCTTTTTCCCACAGCCCCAAAGCACAAATAGAAATACTGCAAACAGAAGCAGAAGCTTTCTTTTTCTTTTCACCAAATGCCTCCCGTCATCATAGACCGTTTCCTGTATCACGGTACATATTTCAGCGGGATACGCACCGTAAAGGTGGTTCCCTCCCCTTCTTTGCTGTACACCTTGATCGCACCGTGATGCATGAGAACAGCACTCCGTGTGATTGCGAGTCCCAGTCCGGTCCCTCCGATTTCTCTGGAATGGGATTTATCAACCCGGTAAAAACGTTCAAATATATGCTCCTGGTCAGATTCCGGAATTCCCATGCCGGAATCTTCCACCTTTACATAGAAATATTTGCTGTCAATATTCAGGGAAACATGCACCCAGCCGTCTTCCTTATTATATTTAATCCCGTTCTCAACAAGGTTCGACAACGCCAGCGTCAGCTTTGTCTCATCCACTTCCGCCAGAATCGGCTTAAAGCTTTCAAGCACCAGATCAATATTCTGTTTTGCGGCAATCGGGCGCAGACGCTTCAAAATCAGTTCAATCAGCTGATTGATATTGGTTTCCTTAATATTCACGTCAGAAGATCGCTTGTCCATCTTCACAAGAGACAGTAGATCTGTAATAATCTTGTTCTCTCTGTCGATCTCTTCCGCAATATCGCCCATAAATTCCTGATAGAGCTCTGCCGGAACATCCTTTTGCGCCAGCAGAGAATCAGCCAGTACTTTCATAGAAGTAATCGGCGTCTTGAGCTCATGCGAGACATTGGAAACAAACTCCTGCCGCGATTCTTCCTGAATCTTGAGCCGCTTCAGCATACGATTATATGCCTCGGCAAGCATCTGTGTTTCCGTGTACTCCGGAATGGAAATTCCTTCGTCATCAATCACGTTTCCCTGCATACCTTCCAGAGAACGTGTAATCTTTCCGAATGGCTTTGTCAGAACCCTCGCCACATAATAAGCAGCCGCCAGAATCAGAATGGTAATCACGACCTGCAAAATCAGAACCGTGTTACTCAGCGCATCCTTACCATCCTTCACATCCTGCGTTGACAGGCTGACGATCATAATTCCTTCTGTAGACTTTGTATCCGGATTTTTCACCGGAAGCGTCAGTTCCAGAAATTCATTTTCTTCATTGTAATTTGTCGAATCGGTGCCAAGAAAACACTGGAGCACCTCCTCTGAAATAATCACTTTGTCCTCATCAATCTCATAAGTATCCCGGACAATGCGAAAGCTGCTGTTTACAATTATCACTCTGCCGTTGTAAATGCTCGCAAGCTGTACAAGCTGCTTATCAACCTGCTGGCTTGTCGAAACATTTCTAATATAACCGGAACTTCCGACCTGATCCACAATCTGCTGGCATTGGCTCTGAATCAGCGCACTTTTCTGCTCAATAGACTGTGTTTCATAATTCTCTAAGATTACGTATTTCATCAGAAAGATCGGAATCATACCTACAAGCAGCACAATGACAAAAATCCGTGTACGCAGACTTTTAAAATGTCCACGGAGCCTTTCCTTAATGCTGGAAATAATAACCCACTCCCCACTTCGTATGTACGTATTTTGGTTCACTCGGATTTGCTTCGATCTTCTCGCGCAGTCTCCGAATGTGGACATCCACGGTCCGGACATCACCCGGATACTCATAGCCCCACACAATATTCAGAAGATTTTCTCTGCTGTATACTTTATTCGGATTAAAAACAAGCAGCTCTAGGACATCAAATTCCTTTGCTGTCAGGTTGACCTCCTTGCCTGCTATGCTGACTCTTCTGCCCTCACAGTCAATGGCCAGATCCCCGACCTCTACGATCTTGCCTTTCGGCTCCGATGCAGTCTTCTGCGAAGTCCTGCGGATAATTGCCTTCAGCCGGGCCTTTACTTCAAGAATATTAAACGGCTTCGTGATATAATCATCGGCGCCATACTCAAGTCCCATAATCTTATCCATATCATCGCCTTTTGCCGTCAGCATGACAATCGGTACATCCGAAAACTCCCGGATCTGCTGGCAGACCTCAAGCCCGTCAAGTTTCGGCAGCATCAGATCCAGCAGAATAATGTCATATTCTTTCTCCTTCGCCATCTGGACTGCCTCTTCGCCATCGTATGCACAGTCCACCTCCATATCATCCTGCTCCAGACTGAACCGGATTCCTTTCACAATCAGCTTCTCATCGTCTACTACCAAAACTCTTTTACTCATGGTTTCACTCCTTCACTGCCTATACCGTAATCTGATCCTTTATTTTCGAAAATACAGCCTGCTTAATTCCCGGAATTTGCCGAATCTCCTCGATAGAAGAAAAAGCTCCGTGCTCCGCCCGGTACTGCACAACTGCCTGAGCTTTTGCTTCCCCAATTCCCGGAAGCGTCATCAGCTCATCCACATCTGCCGTATTCAGATTTACCTTACCCTGCTCCTGCGTTTTCCCGCCTGTACTTCCATCTGGCCAAAGCTCGGCCAGATCACAAACGGTACCCTCTCCCCGAACGTCCTTTATCTTCCGGGTCTCTTCTTTTGTATACACATACAGCTGCTGACCATCCTGCATGGGACTGGCCTGATTCAGCCATGTCTCGTCTGCCTCCGGCAAAAAACCGCCTGCCAGCTCCACTGCCTCAAAAATCCGCATTCCGTCATACAGGGGATATACGCCCGGCCGCGATACTGCCCCGCAGACATATACATATCCGGAATAACCCTGTGTCTGCTTCTCGCTGTCAGTCTCCGTATATGACATTTCCGTCTCTGTCGTATGAAGCCATTCGGTTTCCAGCCCGGCTTCATACACCTCATGCCTGCCTCTGCATCCAGTCAGACAATAAAATAACACAAACAATAGGACTGCTGCCAGCCCCCTTCTTTTTTTCTGCATATAATCCATGCAGCCTGCACTGCCGGTTTCCCTTACACCTCTATATTTTAACGAAAAAGTAAAAAATTTGCAATGACTTTTTAAAATTTTCTGCCTGTAAACACCGCGACAGACCGCGGACGCATGATAAATTCACTGGCAATTCTCGTCTCTGTTCCTTCCGGATAGAAATATCTGCCCTGCCCGTCCCCCCAGGTATTCACGCTCAGATACCAGGAACCATTTGTTTTCAGAACCGGAAGCGTAATTCGTACATCCTCCCAGTACGTATTGATTGCTACATATACGAGGTCATCCTCGCCCTTTTTCCTATTGTATCCGGCAAAGCTCAACGCAAATGTGCGGGCATCCGGCGCAATGCTCAGCTTCTCCGCCTGCGTATCATGTATACGCACCGGTTCCATCCCGCAAACGGCATCCGGAAGCCTTTTCCGGATCGCCGGATGTGCTTTCCGATACGCAATCATAAAACGGAAAAACTCAAACAATTCACGGTTTTTTTCAAGCAACGACCAGTCAAGCCAGGAGATCTCATTATCCTGACAGTAACAGTTGTTATTGCCGTACTGTGTATTCCCGAATTCATCACCTGAGAGAAACATCGGTGTTCCGCGGCTGCACATTAAAACCGCGCACGCATTGCGTATCATACGGCGGCGCAGTGTCTGAACTTCCGTATTCGACGTCTCTCCCTCTTCGCCACAGTTCCAGCTTCGGTTGTTATTGCTGCCGTCCGTATTATTCCATCCATTGTTCCAGTTATGTTTTTCGTTATAAGCGTACAGGTCATACAGAGTAAAACCGTCATGGCAGGTCAGGAAATTCACACAGGAATTGTATCCGGCATAGCTTCCTCCATCATCCAGATGGAATCCTCCATAGAGATCCTCCGAGCCCGCAATGCTCCAGGCAGCCGGATGGGCTTCCCAGTTGTCGCCCTTTAAAAATCCACGAATCGTATCCCGGTACCTGCCGTTCCATTCCGCCCACCGGCGGCTTGCCGGAAAGCTTCCCACCTGATACATGCCGCCTGCATCCCAGGCTTCTGCGATCAGCTTCACATTTGCCAGCACCGGATCATACGCCAGACTTTTCAGAAGCGGCGGATTGTTCATCGGTGAACCGTCTGTATTTCTGCCCAGAATACTCGCAAGATCAAACCGGAATCCATCTACTCGGTAACTGACCGTCCAGTATCTCAGGCATTCCAGAATCATTTGCTGCACAATCGGATGATTGCAGTTCAAGGTATTGCCACAACCGCTGAAATTATAATAATTCCCGTCCGGTGTCAGCATATAATAAATCCGGTTGTCAAACCCTTTAAAGCTGAAGGTAGGCCCCATTTCATTGCCCTCTGCCGTATGATTGAACACGACATCCAAAATGACTTCTATTCCGTTTTTATGAAGCTCCCGAATCAGTTCCTTCAGCTCCGTGCCTTCCTGATTATACTCCTCCGAAGCCGTATAGCTCGTGTTGGGCGCAAAAAAGCTGATGGTATTATAGCCCCAGTATTCCAAAAGCTTTTTACCATTCACCTCTCTGGAATTTCGCGTCTCATCAAATTCAAAAATCGGCATCAGTTCTACCGCATTAATTCCAAGTTCCTTGAGATAAGGGATTTTCTCCATCAGACCGGCAAATGTTCCACGATGGGCAACACCGGAAGAAGCATGCTTCGTAAACCCGCGGACATGCAGTTCATATATAATCAGATCGCTCAGCTCTCTTTTGGACTGCGGCATATCTCCCCAGTCAAAAACATCCTGCACGACTCTGGCATGATAGCTGTGTGACGGCTGTTCCCCCCAGATTCGCTGCCCTGCCACTGCTCTCGCATAGGGATCAAGCAGAACCTCTGTTTTTTGAAACATCAGGCCTTTTTTCGGTTCATTGGGACCGTCCACACGGTACGCGTATTCAAACTCTTCTATATTCAGTCCAAAAACAATCATCGAATAGACATCCCCGATCCGGTATGTCTCAGGAAACGGCAGAACCGCATACGGTTCATCCTCTTTTTTATGGAAAAGCAACAGCTCGACAGACGTTCCGTCATGCGTATGCACTGTAAAATTCACGCCCCCCGGAAGCGCAGTCGCTCCATTGACATCAAACATTCCCGGCCTCACCGGAAATCCCTCAATCTCTCCCATCGGGCTTACTGAGACTGGAAAATCCAGCCTTGATTTGTGACTGTAAAACTTCAAAACAAATCCTCCTGTCAGCGTTTTTTGCTGCCACTGATTATAGGAGTATTCCCGAACCCCGTCAACCTTTTTTCCATCACATTTACCATTTAAAAATCACGATCCCGACAATTGAGATCGCCATCCCAATCACCTTACGCCACTCAAGCGGCTCTTTCTCCACACCAAACATCCCGAACAGCTCAATCAAATACGCAATGATCAGCTGTGCCACAACGATCAGCATCGCCGCACGGGCCGGTCCAAGCGAACTCATTGCTTTTACCACTGTCACCGTAATAAACGCGCCGATCACACCGGAAAGCAGCATATATTTATGCTCCACCTGCGCAAGTGACATCAGATTCGTCCGGTCCGTAATCAGCCACGCCCCCAGACAGACCAGCAGCGCCGTAAACTGCACAAAAGCAGACGATACCCATAGGCTCGTCTGCTTCGTCACTTCTGTATTAAAGACTCCCTGCACGCTCATCAGCGCACCAGACAATAATGCAATCAGAATTCCCCACATATACCTTCCGTCCTTTCAATGAAATAAATCATATTTAACATCGAAAGTATATGCAGATTTGTCAAAATCTATACACGGCACTCAAAACGACTGCTCGAGGCGCTTCACCATCTCATCAATATCCGCTTTTTCAATCACAAGCGGCGGCACCAGCCGAAGCACATCGCTTCCTGCGCTGAGTACGATCAGCCCGTTCTCCAGCGCCTTCTTTACAATCTCTCCGACCGGCCGGCCAGTCACAACAAGCCCCTGCATAAATCCTCTTCCCCGCCTCGCCGCAAGGAAATCATACCTGGCAGTCAGCTCGTCCAGCTTTGCCTCAAAATACGGTGTCAGCTCCTTTACATGCGCAATGATGTCAAGTGTTTCAAACAGATCAAACACTCTGGAAACAGCAGCGCAGGCCAGCGGATTCCCACCATACGTCGTTCCATGATCTCCCGGGACAAGAGAAGCCTTGGCTGTCTTTTCATTCAATACGAAAGCTCCCACCGGAATACCACAGCCAAGCGCCTTGGCACACGTCATGACGTCCGGTTTGGTTCCGTACTGCTGCCATGCAAACCAGCTTCCGGTCCGTCCCATTCCACACTGTATCTCATCCAGAATCAGCAGGATATCCTTTTCATCGCAAAGCTTTCTCACTCCGTCCATAAATTCCTGAGATGCCGGATAAATGCCGCCCTCGCCCTGCACCGGCTCCAGAAGGATTGCACACGTCTTATCTGTAACCTGCGCTTTCACGCTTTCCAGATCATTAAAATCAGCAAACCGAATGCCTCCGATCAACGGCTTAAACGCCTCCTGATAATGGGGGTTCCCCGTCACTGAAAGTGCTCCCATACTCCTTCCATGGAAGGAATGGTTCATCGCAATAATCTCATGATCTGTACTTCCGTCTTTCAGATAAGCATATTTTCTGGCAACTTTGATCGCACCCTCAATTGCTTCTGTTCCGCTGTTTGTAAAAAAAACCTTATCCAGCCCGCTCACCTTTACGAGCTTTTCCGCCGCTTCCATAAGTGGCGGGTTATAGAACAGATTTGAAGTATGGATTACCTTTGAGATCTGATCCTTCAGAGCTTCCTCATATTCTCTGTTGCCGTATCCAAGCGCAAACACTGCAATGCCGGCGCCAAAATCCAGGTACCTCTTTCCTTCTACATCTTCAAGGTACACCCCTTCGCCCTTCTCAAAAACAACTGGGAAACGATTGTAGGTGTGGAGCACGCTCTGCTCCGTCCGATCCATATATTCCTTACTTTTCATAATTTAACATCTCCATTTTCTCCGACGTGCAGTTCGCTCCGCTTCGTTTGCAAACGTCCGCCCCGTCATTCTCTTATTTTGCACGTCTCATTGTTTTCCGAATAGTAGCGTTCTTCGGTGTCGCCGATAATGGCCGTACCGATTCCTTTATTGGTGAAAAATTCCAGAAGAAGGCAATGCGCAATTCTTCCATCCAGAATATGCACCCTTGAAACTCCTGCCTCGATTGCTGCAATGCAGTTCTGAAGCTTTGGAAGCATACCGCCGCCCACATTGCCGCTCTTTAAAAATCCTTTTGCTTCCGGTATTGTCAGCTCACTAATCAGTGACGAGCGGTCAAGCGGATCACGGTAGACTCCTTCGATATCGGTCAGGAACGCCAGCTTTGCGGCCTTCACTGCGGTCGCAATCGCACAGGCTGCATCGTCTGCATTGACATTGTAGGAATTAAAACTGCTGTCAAAGCCTACAGGACAGATAACCGGGACAAAATCATTATCAAGCAGTGTATCAAGCAGTCCGGTATTTACCGTTTTTACCTCGCCTACAAAGCCGATATCCTTATCTCCGGCCAGCTTCCTGTCCACCCGCAGGATTCCGCCGTCCTTGCCGCTGATTCCAACCGCTTTCAGGCCCAAATTCTGCATCATGGACACCAGATCCTTATTGATCTTATTTAACACCATCTCCACAATTTCCATCGTCGGCTTGTCCGTTACGCGAAGCCCGTTGATAAAATTTGTTTCCAGACCGATTTTATTAATCCAGCGGGTAATTTCTTTTCCACCACCATGTACGACGATCGGTCTGAAACCGATCAGCTTCAGAAGCGCAACATCCCGTATCACGCTCTGCTTCAGCTCCTGATCAATCATAGCGCTTCCGCCATATTTTACCACAATCGTTTTCCCATGAAAACGGCGGATATAAGGCAGCGCCTCAATAAGGACATTCGCCTTTTCCACCCACAACTCCATTGTTGATTCCATATTTCTTCCCTACCTTTCACGAACGGTAATCCGCATTGATTTTCACATAATCATATGTCAGATCACAGCCCCACGCCGTCGCATGGGCATCTCCCATTTTGATATCCGCAACAGCCGTTACTTCCTTCTCCGAAAGAATTTTCGTCGCTTCCTCTTCGCTGTAATCTGTCGCCACGCCATTTTCAATAATTTTCACCCTGCCTGCTGCGCTTTGAAAATACAGGTCTACCTTTTCCGGATCGAACTGCGCACCGGAATAACCCATCGCACACAGAATACGCCCCCAGTTTGCATCATGGCCGAAAATTGCCGCCTTTGTCAGGCTTGAAGTCACAATGGATTTACTGAGAATCACTGCCTGCTCTTTACTCTCAGCGCCTGTGACCTGCACTTCAAAGAGGGCTGTCGCTCCTTCTCCGTCTGCCGCCATCTGCTTCGCCAGATACGTATTCACTGTATTCAGCGCCTCACAGAATTTCTGATAGTGCTCTCCTTCTGAGACAATTTCAGGATTTCCTGCCAGACCATTTGCCAGAAGCAGACACGTATCGTTTGTCGAGGTGTCTCCATCCACAGAAACCATATTGTAGGTATCCCGGATGTCAGCGCTCAGCGCCTTCTGCAAAAGCTCCTGTGAAATGGCTGCATCTGTTGTCACAAAGCTCAGCATCGTACACATATTCGGATGAATCATACCAGAGCCCTTGCACATACCGCCCACTGTAACTGTTTTTCCCGCAATCTCCACACAAACCGCGATCTCCTTTTTCACGGTGTCTGTCGTCATAATCGCCTCTGCTGCAAGCGTCCCCGCAGCCTCACTGCCCTCGAGCAGCGGCCGCATCGCTTCAATGCCGGCTTCGATCTTATCAATCGGTATCTGTTTGCCGATCACACCAGTTGAGGCAACCAGTACCTGGTTTTCTTCTATTCCAAACAAAGAAGCTGCTTTCTGCGCCGTCTCACGGCAATAGCGCATCCCTTCTTCACCGGTGCAGGCATTGGCCACGCCACTGTTCACAACAACCGCATGTGCCGTTTTATTTCCGTATACAATCTGCTGGTCCCATTTTACCGGAGCCGCCTTTACAAGATTTGTCGTAAAGGTTCCCGCAACCGCACACTGCGCTGCGCTGTAGATCATCGCCATATCCTTGCGTTTCTTTTTGATTCCCGCTGCAATTCCGATTGCCTGAAATCCCTGTGCCGCAGTAACGCCGCCGCTTCTTTTTGTAACCTGAGCCATATCTGAATGTTCCTCCTCTTATCTGAAAATATTGTACATCAATCTTCTTTATATTTCCTGCATCCTCTGTGCACGCGGCACAGAGTTCTCCATACGCAGAAGATATAAAAACAGCCCTGTATTATGGGAAGATCGGCGCCTGATAAAGTCCCTCTGCCTCATCCAGGCCAAAAAGGAGATTCATATTCTGTACGGCTTGGCCTGCGGCGCCTTTTACAAGGTTGTCCATCGCACCCATCATAATGATTCTGTTTGTTCTTGGGTCAATCTTAAAATTAACATCCACATAATTGCTGCCCTCCACCCATCTTGTCTGTGGACAGACATTCTCCGGTAAAACACGGACAAAACGTTCCTTCTCGTAATACTTGTCATAAACGGCCTTTACTTCCTCATACGTCACATTCTTTTTCAAAGATGCATATGCCGTAACCAAAATTCCACGATTCATCGGAACCAAATGGGGGGTAAAGTTCAGCGTCACATGTTCGCCTGATGCATATCCAAGCTGCTCTTCAATCTCCGGTGTATGGCGATGCCCCGCTACCCCGTACGCCTTGATATTTTCATTTACCTCACAGTAAAGGTTATCCGTCTTGGCACCGCGTCCTGCTCCGGAGGTTCCTGATTTTGCATCAATAATCACCGTTGACAGGTCAATCAGCCCTTCTTTTGCCAGCGGATAAATGGATAAGATGCTGCAGGTCGGATAACAGCCAGGATTGGCGATCAGACGCGCTGTTTTAATTTTTTCCCGATTTATCTCACACAGGCCATAGACCGCTTCTTCCAGATACTGCGGCGCCTGATGCTTTATTTTATACCATTCTTCATAGACTGCTACATCTTTCAGTCGGAAATCCGCACTTAAGTCAATTACTTTCGTACTGGAAAGAATTCTTTCATTTATAAAAGAAGCACACAACCCCTGTGGTGTTGCCGTAAAAATCACATCCGCCTTTGCTGCAAGCTCTTCCATATTATCATCCATGCATGTTGCATCCACAAGCTGAAACATATTTTGATAAATAGATGCATAGCTCTGATCCACATAACTTCGTGAGCCATACCAGACAATTTCCGCTTCTTTATGTCCAAGGAGCAGCCGCACCAGCTCTGCACCGGCATACCCCGTTGCTCCGATAATCCCTACTTTGATCATTTCCAAAGTCCTCCCTCAAATCTTTTTAACTTTCCCTATCATATACCAACGAAAAAAAGTTGTAAAGAACTTTCGCACCGCATAATTATACATTGTTTATGAATATTATTCAAGTCTTTTCTGCATATTATACAAAACCAATTTTCTCTATTGCATATTTATGATGTTTGCGGTATACTTGCAGACGAATAGGGCCCTCAGGGATGCCCCATACGGCCAAACAAGGCTGCATTGCCTGAGAAAATAAAAGGAACACGAAAAACCTGGTTTTATAAAATCATTTGGTACTGAGGAGGATTTCATTATGAAAGAAAAAGTAATTCTGGCTTATTCCGGCGGTCTGGACACAACAGCGCTGATTCCGTGGCTGAAGGAGACCTTTGATTATGAAGTAATCTGCTGCTGCATCAACTGTGGGCAGGGTAATGAACTGGAAGGCCTCGATGAACGCGCAAAGCTTTCCGGCGCTTCCAAATTATATATTGAAGATATTGTAGACGAATTCTGTGATGACTTTATCATGCCATGCGTAAAGGCCGGCGCTGTTTATGAGCATAAATATCTGCTCGGCACCTCCATGGCGCGTCCAGTTATCGCAAAGCGCCTTGTGGAAATCGCCCGCAAGGAAGGCGCTACCACCATCTGCCACGGCGCAACAGGAAAAGGAAACGATCAGATCCGTTTTGAACTTGGCATCAAGGCTCTGGCCCCGGATCTCAAAATTATCGCACCATGGCGTATGACCGATGTCTGGACCATGCAGTCCCGTGAGGATGAGATTGAATTCTGTAAACAGCACGGCATCAACCTCCCGTTCGACGCCAGCCAGAGCTACAGCCGCGACCGTAATCTGTGGCACATCAGCCATGAAGGCCTGGAGCTTGAAGATCCGGCGAACGAGCCGAACTATGACCACATGCTCGTGCTCAGCGTCACCCCGGAAAAAGCCCCGGATCAGGGTGAATACATCACCATGACGTTCGAAGCAGGTGTTCCGAAGACGTTAAACGGCAAAGAGATGAAAGTTTCTGAAATTATCTCTGAGCTGAATGTGCTTGGTGGAAAACACGGCATCGGTATTGTTGATATCGTCGAAAACCGCGTAGTGGGCATGAAATCCCGCGGCGTTTATGAAACTCCGGGCGGAACCATCCTCATGGAAGCACACGACCAGCTCGAGGAGCTGATCCTTGACCGCGAAACACTTGAGACAAAGAAAAAACTGGGCAGCCAGTTCGCCCAGGTCGTATACGAAGGAAAATGGTTCACCCCGCTGCGCGAAGCAATTCAGGCATTCGTGGAATCCACGCAGCAATACGTGACCGGAGAAGTAAAATTCAAGCTGTACAAAGGCAATATCATCAAAGCCGGAACGACTTCTCCATACAGCCTCTACAATGAGTCTCTCGCTTCTTTCACAACCGGAGATCTCTACGACCACCACGACGCAAGCGGATTCATCACACTGTTCGGCCTTCCGCTGAAGGTTCGGGCCATGAAGCTTGCTGAGGCAAAGACACAGAAGGCAGATAAATAATAAAAGGCATGATTCACGGACTTTCTATTTTCATTACCATGAATCAAACGCCAAATCAGGCAGGGGATATCCCTGCCTGATTTTATATTTTTCTGATTTGTTACAATCACTTTATCTCCCTGGATTACATAAAAGACAGAATAGTTATCTACCAACAGCCGTCTCATCTCTTTGTTCTGTTCCGGCTCCGATTCCACAATATGGATTCTCTCATCCAATGTATCCAATGTTAATATAGCATCTGCAATCCGGTTGTATTGATTTATTGCGTTTTCCGGTGACTGAAGGACATAAGCAATGTGATTATATAGTTGATCCATATCAGTCAACGCTTCATTTGTAATCTCAACCGTATATCGCTTCATAATCAATGATTCTCCCTGAATTTTGCAAATGCCTCTGCTGCATTCTGTACTCTTCCTGCCGCTATATCATTGTATCCCTTTTCCAGTTTCTGATGGATTTCTTCTGTTGTCATAGCATCTGCATAAATGGATGCCGGCGCTTTTGGTAAAGAAACAGAAAATGGAATTCCACCAGTAAGAGAAATCTGGTTTAAATACATATCAATGGCCGTTGACATGGGGACACCTAACTGAGATAATACTTTTTCTGCCCGTTCTTTGACCGTTGGATTTACTCTTAAATTCAATATTGGTGTTTTTTCCATGATCACACCTCCTCGCTTCTGATATTGTAACGCTTTTGTCATTACAATTTAACCGAAAACTTTCCCTTTTTTAAACATCCATCAGCTGTTCCATGCCAACTTGTTTTTCTGTCGGATTCCTTTTCTCCAAAGGCAATATACGATAAAGCATTTGTCAAGTGGTCAGTTTATCATTGTCAGAATCTCTCTTGGATTCACCCGCATAATCCTCACACACGATAAAACTGTCACAATCACGCAGAAAATCATGCCCCCCGCTCCTGCTGTAATGACGCTTCCTGCCCGTAAGCCTGCACCCGGAAGTTCCAACACCTCTGCAAGGATGCGGACTCCCCCGTACACAAACGGAACGCAGAGAATCAGACTGCATAAATAAACAAGAAGATTTTCCGCCATCAGTCTGCCCACTATCTGTCTCTTTGAAAAGCCCAGTGAAAGAAGGATTCCGATTTCTCCCGTACGTTCCTGATTCCACATGGTCAGGACAATGACCAGTATAATTAGCCCAAGGAGAAGAACTGCAATCAGCATAGCAGAAAGAATACGGTTCATCTGCGTAAGAGGCGCTGCGCTGCGGTCATAATCCGCGCTGTTCGTGTTGATGAAGTAACTGTCCCAGTGATAGCCCGGAATGGATATCACGTTCTCAAGGCTGGCATCCAGAAGCGCCGGATCCTCCAGCTGCAAAATAAGTCCGTTCGTATACTGCCGCTCAGTCTGCCAGACCTCCTCTGCCACCTGCATTCCGCTTGCTTCATCTACATAGATGTAGTTGGAAAGAATCTCCGGCTCCGCCCTTTGCGGGGAAGCATTATCTGCCTCAGGCGCAACGGTAAAAATTCCCACGATCTCAAAGCGATATGTATTTCCCACACCTGCGCGCGCCCTCATGACGATTTCATCCGTCACGGTTCCGGTTATGGTATCTCCTATCTTCAGGCCGTTCGCCTCTGCCAGATACTCAGAAATCACCGCTTTTTCCGTATCTCCGCTCTCTATCGCACGGCCCTTCGCCAGTTCCAGCTTTCCATCCGTAAACTCCCTGGCAAGGGCGCTTTCTGTGCACGCAACCATTCTTGCCGTCCGGGCGGCTTCCGTTCCTTCTGCTGTAAATTTCCCGGGGCATAAAAAGAGCTCCTTCATGGAGAGGTAAAACGTATTGATTCCGGTCCATTTCTCAGGCTCCACTACCTGCACGACACTCCCTGCAAGCTCCGGCGTCACAACGTTCTCCTCATCAAACGTACACTCCACGGTCACGCAGGCAAAAAACTGCCTGCGCAGCTCTGTAAGTGAATCCTGTACTGCTGCTGTCAGCGTAATCCCCGAAAGCACAAGCACCAAAAGAAGAAAGAAAATTGCAGTAAGAACAGCGGTTCTGGATTTTTTTCTTTTCAAATACAGGACTGCATGCCCCAGAACCAATTTTTTATGATCTGTTTTATGAGTTTTATGATCTGTTTTCATCAGCCGCTTCCTTTGCCACAAAATGTTTGTCCTGAAACTCGCAGAGCACATCCGCCTCCTGCGCAAGGGCAGAGGAATGCGTTACCATAATCACACACCGCCCCTCCTCATGGGCGCTTTTTTTCAAAAGCGCAAGAATGTCCTTTGCCGTATCCTCGTCAAGGTTTCCCGTCGGTTCATCAGCCAGAAGAATGGGCTTATTGCTGGCAATTCCCCTCGCAATAGCCACTCTTTGCTGCTGGCCGCCGGAAAGCTTTAAAACATTTCTGTCCCACAGTTCTTTTGAAAGCCCTACCTTTTCCAAAGCTTCCTCCACCGGAAGCTTTGCGGTGAGCGCCACATTTTCCTTAACTGTCATATATTCAATCAGATTATACCCCTGGAAAATGAAGGCCGCATGGTCCTGCCTGTGCCGGTCAAGGCCATATTCCCGGATATCTGTCCCGTTATAAAGGATTTTTCCTTTTCTGGGACTATCGAGCCCTCCGAGCAAAGAAAGCATCGTCGTTTTTCCGCATCCCGACTTTCCCAGAATCGCATACAGCTTTCCTTGTTCAAAATCAAGATTTACGTCCTCCAAAACGGTATTATAATCCGTGTAAGAATACATCATATCAACAATCTGCAGCATTTTCCCGCCTCCTGTTCTGCTTTTTCCTTTTACTGCTTTTCTCTCTTATCGCTTTTCTTTCTTCTATCTTTCCATTTCTTATTTCGTATATTTTATCGCAGTTTTCCACGTATTTCAATTGATGGGTAATCAGAATTACCAGTTTGTCTCCCAGCAGTTCCAAACCCTCTGTGAAAAACCATTCCTCTGATTCATGATCAAAATTTGACGTACATTCATCAAAAATCAGCACAGGCGCCAGATGAAGCATTGCCCGTAGAAAGGCAAGCTTCTGTTTTTCTCCGCCGGACACGTTTGTCCCGCTCACACCGATCACAGTATCAAGCCCCTGCGGAAAATGTGCCAGCAGCTCTTCCATTCCGGTCTCGCGAAATACGGCCTTCAGCTCCTCGTCTGTGTATCTGCCCTCATAATCCAGATTCTCCCGGACTGTCTCCTGAAAAAGATAAGGAAACTGAGACACCACAGAAAACAAAGCTCGGTACTCCTCAAGGTTAATCGCTCTGCTGTTTTTTCCATTTACCAGAACTTCGCCGCTGTCAGGCTCGTAAAAGCGAAGCAAAAGCTGAATCAGTGTGCTTTTTCCGCTTCCATTGTCTCCCACAACCGCAACCCGCTGTCCGCGGCGCAGCTGCATGGACGCATTTCTGATAACCGGCTTTTTTCCATATCCAAAACAAACCCTCTGTAATTCCAGGGTACGAAATTCCTGTTCCAGCTTACTGCCCCAAATCTGCTCTGTATCAAGATTCCAGAATTCGTTCAGTCTTTTAAAAGAAGGGCGTATCTGCGCAACAATCATTTTTATATTCATCAGCATCGAAATCGGTCCTGTCACATTTCCGCTGTAAGAAATAAATGCCAGTACACTTCCCATACTCATAGAACCGTTACAGACAAAATATCCGCCCAGAAGATAATAAATTCCCGTCATAATCCCCTGTATTCCAGCCTCCGCAGAAGAATGAAAAATATCCAGCATATTTATTTTCTGCTGCCCGCACAAAAGCTTTTCTTTCCGGCATGAAAACTGTTTTTCCTCTTTCTGATACCGGTTCTGAAGCTTTATTTCACGTATCCCGCTGATCCGGTCCGATATCCACGCATGAAAGCTCTGGTTCTCCTGAATATAGTTTTGAAACTGCTCCTCCTTCTTTTTACTCAAAATATGTAAAAATACAAATTTCACAGGAACACATACCAAAATACAAAGCGCCATTTTCCAGTTAATAAAAAACAGCCCAATCAGTCCGCTGACGATACGGAGCGAATACGTAAACAGATACAGAACACCTTTATCAAGAAGTACGCCCGCACTTTCAATATCCGTATTTAACTGATGAATCAGCTCCGTACTGTTTTGTTTTGTAAACTGGCCTATTTTCAGACGAAGCACCTTTTGAAACGCCTGGACATGCAGCGTATGGAGCACATCATTGCGTACCCTTAAAAGCAACCAGTCCTGAAGCGCTTCCAGCCCCTGGACTGCCAGAATCAAAATAATCAACAGGCACGCATAGCCTACAACCCGTCCATATTCTCTTTGAAGCAGCCCTTCATCCGTCAGCTTCTGCAAAATAAGCGGATGAAAAAAGCTTTCTGCCATACACAGAAGACAGGCGCCCGCGATCAGGACAAGGGCCGCCGTATGTTTCTTCATGATCTGTAAAATCTGTATTATTACACTCTTCATAAATCTTCTCCGCCCAGCATCCGGATCAATGTCCTGCAGATATCCGTTTCCACTGCGGAAGATGCACGCAGCGTGCAGGCCAGTCTTCCTTCTGCATAAAAATCTATTTTTTCCCTTCTGCAGTAAACTTCTGCATCGTAAAAAAAGTGTTCTTTTTCCATTTCCTCCTTCTCATAGACAGAGAGCAGCAACGAAACATCAAGATAGCGGTCCATTTTGTTCAGCAATTCTTCGCGTGAACCACTATAATGGTTTCTCCCAAATATCTGAAATCCTTTTCCAAAATCCTCTTCCACGAGAGCGGCGGCCTCAAGGCTGAATTTTTCTGCGAATATGCGGACTAGCTTTTCTGTTTCAAAAATCTCTTCCCGGTTCACAACAGCAACCATCGGGCTTTCAAGAGGTTTGCCCCAGCCTTTTCTTGCAAAGTCCGCAAAAGAAAGCTCAGTCTCAGGCGCCCATTCGTCTGCCTGTCCGTTTTCTTTTTTCCTAATCCACTGAATCAGACTTCCGGCTGCCACAGGCACTGCGTAACTGTTTCCTTTCCAAATGCCCTTTTTATTTGGTCCGACTTCCGTGTTTGCCACGTATATTTTCTGTAAAATCTCGTGATACACGGCTCTACATTCCCCTGGTTTCAGCAGATGATTCCAGTCCATTGCCGTGCAGATTACATTCGGATAGGCGCCCGGAAGCGTCATCTTTCCGTCATTGCTCAGAGACGCCACGACAGTGATTTCTTTTTCCTGTATCTGCGCCATAACCGGATCCAAGATTTCCGCATCGGAAAGCCGCATGGTTCCAAGGCTCAGGCAGATCAGATCCGCCTCCTCTTTTATGCAGCATTCCAGCGCTTTCCGCAAATCTCTGACTGATAACGGCGATTCCCAGCTTTTTGCGATACGCACATCTAAAATTTCGTATTCAGCCGCACATTGTTCCAGAAGTCCCGCACAGTCTGTTCCATGCCCGCCTGCCGGTATTTCAGCCCCGCCGGTTTTCGCATCCGGAAAAACTACTTTCTGAACCCTTTGCGGGTGCAGAAGCGCCCGTCTGTCAATCCCTTCGTCTACGATAGCCACTCTCATGTTCTTTTACCCTCCATACTATTCTATCATAGACAGTACTCTGATTGGTTCCAGCTTCAGCGTTTTCTTTATCGCTTCGTTAACACTATAATAAACAATCAGAAGCATTGCAGCAAATACAAGCAAAGCAGTCTTCATATCTACCTTTGTTGTCAGCTCCTTCGGCGGCTCTACTCCTGTCCTCTGATTTCTCGACATCTCCGCCACCTTGCTGTTTTCTCCGCGCGCAATCGCCGCCTCTATTTCTTTTTCTGTATAAACCTTCTGCTCTCCTCCCTTGTTTACTGCTCCATATATCTGGTTTCCAATCCCTGGCGTGACTGCCAGGCTCACGATAAGAGCAAAGAAAAATGCGGTAAGTCCAAGCGCCAGATGCTCCCCTAAAAACTGCTTTCTGATCTCTTTGCCCGTAATTCCAAGGGACATCAGAATACCAGTCTCCCGCTTACGCCTTTTCATCGAGTGCAGGATTACCAGCATCAGAAGCAAAACGCCCGACGTCACTATGACTACAAGGCAGACCGCCATAATTATTTTCAGTGTCCGCAAAGGCTTTACTGCCTGACTGTACAGACCATCATCCTTCACAAGTTCATAATACTTCCAGTCTATCCAGTCAAGCTGTCTTACCTGCTCCATGACCTCGTCAAGTTCTGCCGGATTTTCCACAAAAAACTGGCTTGCACTCAGATAATATGGACGCCCAATTATCTCATCCAGCGCACGCCCGGCTTCATTGTCTGTAATCACCCAGTTTTCCAGAATGTCTATTTCTTCTGTATATTGAGTGACCGTCTGCTGGTAAGTCAATTCAAAAAATCCTACAATCTCCGTCTCTACTGACCCCAGTGATTCAATCGGATATTTCGCACGTACGTTCAAAGAATGAAGGTCAATTTTCAGCGTATCGCCCAGTTTTAAATGATTTCTTTTGGCAAAGTTTTCTGAAATAATGCATTTAAATGCATCGTCCGGCGTAATATGGCGGCCTTGGGTGAGCCGGAATGCACCGTTATAAAACTGGTCAAAATGACAGCTGTTCCTGGTATGATAAGTATACGTTATATACATCATATTTTTAGTCTCTTCTGGATCATAGGGCAAATGATGCTCATGCGTTGTAAAATAATTGTAACTCCATGCGTGATAGCCCGGAACCAGCTCATACTCATACAGCATCACATCAGCTCTGCTCCCTGCCTCATAATCTGTAATCCCTTCCACTTCTTCTGTGATTCTGCGCACCATCGCTTCATCCACATTTGGACCAATATAAGTCCGTACAGGACTATCCATCCCTTCAATCGCACGGTCTTCCCACTGGTTCATATCATTTTTATCGGGCGTAAGTCCAATGCTGAAGCTTGTGCCGTACGTCCTTTCAATTGCTGAGATCGTATCCCTGGATGTATTGTAAATTGATACAGATACCAGCATAAAAAAAAGAAGAAAAAACAGTATTCCCAGTAAAAACATATTGCTCTTTTTCCGGAATAACGATAATAATATTCGTTTTCTTTCTCTCATAAACTGTACTTTCCTCCTTCTTTTATCTGTACTCCGTCCTACTCAATCATAGACAGTACTCTGATCGGTTCCAGCTTCAGCGTTTTCTTTATTGCTTCGTTTACACTATAATAAACGATCAGAAGCATCAGAGCAAATACAAGCAAAGCAGTCTTCATATCTACCTTTGTCGTCAGCTCCTTCGGCGGTTCTACTCCTGTCCTCTGATTTTTTGCCATCTCTGCCACTTTGCTGTTTTCTCCACGAGCAATCGCCGCCTCTATTTCTTTTTCTGTATAAACCTTCTGCTCTCCTCCTTTATTCACTGCTCCGTATATCTGGTTTCCAATCCCTGGCGTGACTGCCAGGCTCACGATAAGAGCAAAGAAAAATGCGGTAAGTCCAAGCGCCAGATGCTCCCCTAAAAACTGCTTTTTGATCTCTCTTCCCGTGATTCCAAGAGACATCAGGATGCCAGCCTCCCGCTTACGCCTTTTTATTGAATGCAGGACTATCAACATCAGAAGCAAAACGCCCGATATCACTATGACTACGAGGCAGACTCCCATAATTATTTTTAGCGTCCGCAAAGGCTTTACTGCCTGACTGTACAGCGCATCGTCCTTCACGATCTCATAATACTTCCAGTCTATCCAGTCAAGCTGTCTTACCCGCTCCATGACCTCGTCAAGTTCTGCCGGATTTTCTACAAAGAACTGGCTTGTACTTAAATAATACGGTTCCCCGCACAGATCATCCAAAGCACGTCCAGTCTCATTGTCTGTAATCACCCAGTTTTCCAAAATATCCTGCTCGTTTGTATATTGCGTGGCAGCCTGCCGGTAGGTCATTTCAAAAAGTCCTACTATCTCTGTTTTCACAGTTCCAAGTGATTCAATCGGATATTTCGCCCATACATTCGTCGAAGGAAAATCCAGTTTCACAATATCTCCCAGTTGCAAATCATTTCTTTCAGCAAAGCTTTCCGAAACAATACATTTAAACGTATCCTCTGGTGTGATATGTCGGCCTTGGGTAAGCCGGAATGCACCGTTATAAAACTGTTCAAAACGATAACTATTCTTGGCATGGTAACTCCAAGTAACATACATTAAATTCTTAGTATCTTCTGGATCATAGAGCAATTGATGCTCATGCGTTGAAAAATAGTTATAACTCCATACTTGATATCCTGGAATCAGCTCATATTCGTACAACATCACATTGGCTCTGCTGCCAATCTCATAATCTGTGATCCCGTCCACTCCCTCTGAAATCCTGCGCACCAAAGCTTCATCCACATTTGGCCCGATATAAGCCCGTATCGAACTATCCAACCCTTCAATCACTCGATCTTCCCACTGATTCATATCATTTTTATCTGGCGTAATTCCTATGCTGAAGCTTGTACCATATGTCTTTTCGATTGCTGAAATGTTTTCTTTGGATATGTTATAAACTGATATAAATACCAGCATAAAAAAGAGAAGAAAAAACAGTATTCCAAACAAAAGCAGACTACTCTTTTTTCTGGATAACGATAATAACATTCTTTTTGTTTCTTTCATAAATTATATAAAAATACAATAGCGGCAGCCTTTACTTAGTTTTTATTAACAATCTACATCATTATTCATAATTAGCTCTTGTCGTAGAACTCCTTGAACCCTCTACCAATGATTGATAATTATTATAATTCTGCGTATTTGCATCCCAACACGCACAGCTCACGCCCTCACACGGACACCAGCAAACAGACATTGCTAAAACACTATTACTTTTTCTTTCGTAGTTCTTTTTCAGTTTTCTCATCCTGTTACCTCCAATCGCAATAATATTTCTTTGCCCTGTTACACGCCGCCGCTATTGTACTTTTACCCCTCCTCTCTGATTTTTTCTGCGATACCCTTGACTGTAAAAAATTCAAAGGTTTCTTTTGCAATCATTTCTGCCAAATTAACCTGGAATCTTCTTTCGATCTCCTGTATCACATATAACCAGTCTACCACAGGAATTCCCAACGTATCATCCAAAAGATTGAGTTCTCTGTCATTTACATGAATCCCTGTATAGTTTTCTACAATGCTCTGCACTGTTTCTTCAATTTCCTCTATATTTATCCTATTTTTATCTTCCATATTCACGCCTCTTTCTTTTAAACGACCTCTGTATTTTCTTCTAATCTTTCCAAAAGCTTATCCATTTCCTTTTCAAAATCCTGGCTGTCCTCCCAAAGACAGACCAGTTGCGCCTGCTTCTCTGTATTTTTCAGGACAACGGAATCTTCATCAAAACACAGATAATCCGCTTTCCTTGTCTCCGGATCCAGTTTCATGTAATGCGGGCTGACACAGAAAAAATCCACCGGGAACTGATATTTGCCCATACAGCTTTCTTTCATATAGGCAAGATATGCATCCCTTCGCTCTGCATCCATTTTGCACACGTTATAATACAGGTTGAAAATCGCAGCATCCACATCCAAAGCACGGGAAACTACTGCCAAAAGTTCTCCAAAATGAAAATGCTCCTTTTCGCTTACCGGGAACATTCCCCCCGGAATCTCCACTACTACAATATCCGGATTTTCTCTGTCGCAAAGCTCTTTCACATACTTATTTAGATTCAGAACTTTCTTTTCAAAGCCTTCTGCTTGGTCCAGGAAAAAGTCCGGAAGCTTCCTGTTACCTGCATTGCATACCGCCGGGTCAACGCCAATGCCCAAGACCTGATATCCCTTTGTCCGGATAAATTCGCAGGCTCTGGCAAATGTCGCCGCTTTTGAACACTGTTCCCCCTGGCCAAGCACCACAAGAACGGGAATCTCTAATTTTTCCATGCCATAATGCGGAAGTTCTTCTGCCTGAAATGGCTGTTCAGGCTCCGGCACAGCCCTCTTCTCTTCTTTCCTGTCCTTGTTTTCCTTCTGGCACTCATTAATCACACAATATTCATACAATTCATTGACAAATGTCTGTCTGCTCTTTTGACAGATTTCTAATTTTTTCTCTGCCGTTACAAAGCTCTCTTTGTCCCCGCCTTCAATTCTCGCAACACATATTTCACAATTCTGCAGGGCAGGGCAGTTGATGCACTGTTTTTCCGTTAAACGCCCAAGGTTCAAAATCGGCTCCATTTTAGGAATACACAGTCCCTCATCCACATTTCCAATCGAAAAAGCGGATTCATTTTCTACTACCTTTTCACATGGATAAAATGTCCCGTCAACAGACACAAAAATTTTTCGCATTCCCGGTATGCACGGCCCTCCATGATGTACAGACTTTCTCATATACCTTCCTTTTTTGAGTCCATCGAAAAATTTCTGTTTCATTACACAGGTAGTTCTGAACATCTGGTCTACCTGTTTCTCTTCCAGCATGCCTGCAAGGTACATCAAGGCTTTGAGATACATGTATTTTCTGTTTAACCGGAAAGCGTTTTGATAATGAACCCATTCCTGATTTTTCAGATTTGTCTCTTCTACTTCATGATACTGTACCGCATGCTTCGGAATCAGCTCTGTGTGATCAAAAAATTCTGTTATCTTTTTCAAATCCACTTTGGGATTTAAGGTAATCATAAAGCCGAGATTTTTCCAGAATTCATAATCCTGCTCTTTTATAACAGCAATATTTTTCATAATCGTATCAAAAGAGCCTTTTCCTGTCCGGAATTTTCTGTTTTGGTCATGCTCTTCTTTCGGGCCGTCCAGACTTATATGAACAGTAAACTGATTTTCCGAAAGGAATTTCACCACCGACGGAGTCAGAAGCGTCCCGTTTGTTGTCATTGTAAAGGTATATTTTCTTTCACCCATGCACTTTTTTATGTAAGAAACGCATTCCCGTATCAGTCCGATTTCCAGAAGAGGTTCCCCGCCATAAAAGGAAAAACACATCTCCCCGATCTCGCTGGAATGGCTAATAGCATAATCAATCGCCTTTTTGGCTGTCTCAAAAGTCATTTTCTTATCACAGTGTTCTCTTGTGAAATAGTTTCCGGAATATGCGCAGTATGCACACCGGAGGTTACACTGCTGAGTCACCTGCAAAACAACCTGCCGTACCCTGCACTTTGCATAATGCTCCAGAAAATCTGTATCCGGGTGGCGGATCTCCTCCACAACATTCTCCTCCAGGATTCCCATATCACAAAATCTCTGCAACGCAGGGCAATGCTCCTGATCTGTTTTCCCCTGCTCATAAGCACGAAACTCTTCGAAGCTCTCTCTGTCAACAGGAATGACAGTATGTGTATTCCTGTCATAAATATAAGTTCCTCCGCATGTTTCTATTGTTTTTATAATGACCTTTTTCATGTGTTCCTCCTCCAAAAAGTAATTTGCTGTCCCAGAGTTTCATCCTTACATTTTATCTGATTCAAACCATGTTTATTAATGATATTTTTTATTATTAGCTTATATTTTAACATCGTCTCAAATTGAAGTCAACTTTTATATCCGTCTCTGCACAATCGAGTAGTGGAATGGCCAGAAGCCAGTTTCTCAAACCACAAAAAGAAAAAATACGCAAAAGCACAGATTTCGGTAAAATCTATTGACGCGAAATATAACATTAGATATAATCCAAAACAAAAAAAGTCCGGTCTCGTTTATGATATGCCCTTGAAAGACTATTTATAAAGAATACCGCCGGAGAAAACCGGGCAAAAGGAATCTCTCTTGCCAATGATATTTGCAGAAATTATCGCCGTGAAGGATTGTTTTTTGATGAAATACTCGACAAGATGAAGAACGAAGGGCAATAATGGACGGGTTACAGCTAAAGTTATGTGATATTCAAGGCAGACTGTTTGAGTTATCTGCCGAAAAGAAGTATGACAGTGCCGCTTTTGTGAAGGCATTTATGACATCCGACACCGCAAAGGCGCTTGACTCCGATTATAACCGGATGCAGTGGGCAGGTGAAGAATATCTGCTTGAGGAAATTGTGTCTGCCGCAAGCAGTTCATTAATCTCAGGCGGAGAAATATACTCCACTGATATTCTGTACTGGATTGGCTACCTCTACCGCTATTGGCATTATTACAGCGGAGAAGACAGCGCAAAAATATATAAACAGGCCCCCGTTGAAACAATGAAACGCAACTATATGATATTTCACACAATGGATCCTGTTCTGGCTATCGAGGATTTAAAAGAGATTCATAATCAAACATGAGGATGGAGGTGCGATATGGCACTTGAAAATAAATTGGGGCTGACCAGTTCTGCCGATCTTGCCCGTGAGGAAGAACGGATCAGCAAGAAAAAGGCTGCGGAACTTTTTGAAAAAGGAATTCTTGATAAATTAGAAGCTGGAAAGTTTTCTGCGCTCAAGGCTATTCATAAATATCTATTCGACGAAATTTACGACTTTGCCGGAAAAATCAGAACAGTAAACATTGCAAAAGGCAGTTTCCGTTTTGCCCCGGTGGTGTACTTGGAAGCGGCACTTGAAAACATTGATAAGATGCCGCAATCAACTTTTGATGAGATTGTAGAAAAGTATGTTGAAATGAATATCGCCCACCCATTTCGGGAAGGTAACGGACGCAGCGCCCGTATTTGGCTGGATCTGATTTTCAAAACCGAGCTTCACAGGGTCGTTGACTGGAGCAAGGTAGATAAAGAAGATTATCTTCTTGCTATGGAGCGTAGCCCGATTAAGGATATTGAAATCAAACACCTGCTGAAAAACGCCCTGACGGATGACATCAATAGCCGTGAAATCTATATGAAGGGCATCGACCATAGCTACTACTATGAGGGTTATACATCCTTTAAGACAGAGGAAACGCTTTAATCAGCGTTTCCTAAAGGACAAAGCCGCCCTTCCTCCAGCTCATACACACGGTCACACAGGACTTCGATATCCTCCCTGTTATGGCTCGCCAGCAAAATCACCTTTCCCTTTTCTTTCATTTTCAAAAAAAGAGTCCGCATCTGGGCAACTCCCGCCTTATCCAGACCGTTCATCGGCTCGTCCAGTATCAGAATTGGCGGATCCTCCATGATCGCCTGGGCGATCGCAAGCCTCTGCTTCATTCCAAGCGAATAAGTCCCTACATGTTTTCTGGAAGAAGGCTCAAGGCCTACTGTTTCCATCACCGACCGAAGATATATGCGGTTCATCTTATTACGGATTCCATATAAAAATTCGAGATTTTTCAGTCCACTTTTATTTCTCAAAAATGCCGGTTCTTCTATGATAATTCCAATTTTTCCACTGATATCATCCACCCTGGCATCATCGCAGGAGATTTCGATTGTACCTGAATCCGGCTGCAAAAAGCCACAGATACACTTGAACAATACACTTTTTCCACATCCGTTATACCCAACAAATCCTACAATTTCCCCCGATTTACAGGTAAATGTCACATCCTGTAATACTTTATTATCCCGAAAAGACTTTTGCAGATTTTCTACTCTGATTGAAACTTCTTTCATTCCGTTTCTCCATTCCATTTGAACTGATTTCGATGTACTCCCAATGATGCGATTCCAATGGCTGCAACAATATAGGCCAAACTCAGGCCAAAAACTACCGTAACAGGCGGCATAGCTGCATAGATATAATTTTTTGTAAAAAACAGCCCGGTCTGCAGCCAGGACACCGGCGAGATCATATGCAACCAATAAAAATTATGTATGCCGAATGCCTGTGAACTAAATGGCAGAACAGCCAGAAATCCGACACACGTCAGAGCTACTGTCCTTCCAAAACAAAGACCAATCCCAAAAAGCAGGAAACCAAGCAATGTAAACACCAAACTATCCAGCCCAAATGCAAGAAGCGCTGCCTGCCATCCGTCTATCTGCTGAAGAAACGAATAGCTCAGGCCAAATGTTACATCGAACTCCTGCGCTGCATTTGTGAGGGACAGCGTATGGAGCATTTTGCCCCAGGAAACCGTCCAGTCAATACGCGGAAGCTGATGCAGCAGTCCCATCAAAAACAAAGAGAGCGTAAAACTAAAACTACTTACCAGGATACTTCCCCGCTGTGCTGCCGCCCAGCGTCTTTTGCCCACCCGAATCATCTGATACATTCCGTTCCGGTTCAGGTAAGGCGCTCCGGAAAAAAGATAGACTGCTCCCAATCCTACGGCCGCACACATAAAATCATTTGTCATAACGCTTAAGATAAACCATGGAGAAGCCGGGTAATCAAGTCCCTTTACTGCACGTGCAAGACCCATATAATCTAAGTCCATTGCCCCAAACAGTAAAATCAATAAAATCCCGGTTCTCATCTGAAAAAAACGATGACGATAGAGCTGAAATGTATACTGAAGCTGTCGCCAGAACTTACCCATTCCGTACCCTCCTTTCCACGCTTTTGCAAATGGCGGCCCCAATCAGAACAGATAAAAAAACTCCCAAAAGGAAAATAGCAGCTACTGTCAGCTTATCATTTCCGAGTGCATTATAGTTAATCAGGAAAAAATGATCCGGATCCATCAGATATTTTCCACTTCCAAACACAACACTGATTCTGCGGATCAGATGATGTGCCATCACCGGAAATGCCAGGACAAGCAACCCATTGGTAGTATACAGGGAAACCAACGCTGCCAAAAGCGCCAAAACAACCGCCCATACACCCTGGCATATACTGTGTATCCACAAATACATAAAATAATTTCCGTTTTCAAGCAGTCCGGTGAAACCTCCAAACACAGATAACATCTCCAGTTCTCCGACACCAGCCTCCCACGGATATCGGCAGCGCAGCAGAAAAATATAGAGCATACGGCCAAATACCATTGAAATCTCCGCCGACACGGCAATCCATATACATTTTGAAATCACATAATTTATGGCTTTTCCCCTGGTCAGCGCATATTTTATGTAGCCCTGTTCCATATCCTCCGCAAAACATCGCCCATACGCCAAGGTAGTAAACAGATACACCAGAACTGTTGCATTGCTTCCCCAAACCCGGTAAAAACTGCGCAGCACTGAAACCCTAACCTCTGAAAACTGCTCTGCTCCCAACAAATGCACTACACATACCCCTATGATTGCTAAAAGCATCTGCCACGAGCCGAAACATCGGTACAGATCCGTTCTCCAATATCTCGTTTTCATGCAACAATCTCCTTTCCGGAAACTGCATCTACCAGCATTGTGATTGTATATTCCCCTTCATCTGATTTTTCTGTAACATGGAAAAGCCAGGCCGGAATCGTAAAATAATCCCTCTCCTTTTCTCCCTGAACCACCGTCTGATATAAAGTGGCATCCATCACAAGATAATCCACCTCGTTCAAAATCGCATTGTATTTATCCGCAACAGTTGCCGTAATCTGAGAAAAATCTTTCAATTGCAACGTCTCTTCTTCCGCTTTAAACCTAAAATAGTAATCAACCTGCAGGTCCTCCAAGCCTCTGCGTGACCAGAGCACACGGATCGGTGCATTCATATCATTATTATCCGGAAACACATATTTGTGATAAACCGGAAGCCCCTGCCACGTCTGATGCATTACATAATAATATGCATCATCCTCTCTAGTCCAGGATTCTTTGTAATACTCACTGGTAATATTCCCCGTATGATCCTCCCATACTTCCTTTTCTTCCATCAAAGTATGCGGCAAGGTAAAGCCTGAAACAAGACATCCTTCCGTCGTTATTCCGATTTTTTGCAAGGTTTCCCTTACTGCATCCAGAGCCTCATTTGCTGACATCCCGTCCAGATCTTCTTTCCCTACATATTCTTCCGGCAAATTATCACGATCATCATAGTGTATAGCCGCACGGTAATAGTATGCGTCTGGCGTATTATACACCACACTTCCGCCAGCTGATAAATTGTAAAAATCCTCTGTCAGCAAATGAAAATACCCCGGCTCTCCCTCACCACCTTTTTCTTCTACCTTCTCCTTTATCTTCTTTTCTTCCAAGCCATCCAGAAAAACAGCTTTTACTGTCTCTACATCCGGAAGCTGAAGCTGCACGCGGCCCGCCTTTAAATTTTCCAGCTGCACGCCGTCCGCTATCTCAAGCCCAGCATCAAATGTAACCTTTTCTATCGTATTTTCATAATGTTCCGGGAACTCACAAATTTCCTGTATAACATCTTCAGCTTGTCTTGGACGGCCTGTACAGCCGCCCAGCAATAATACTGATCCTATAAGTAATAATTTCAAATATTTTCTAGTCATACTAGTCTCCGATTATGGTGTATAAGCTCCTGTCAGCTGAACTCTGGGACCATATCCATTCAAATATTCACCTTCCATATAATAAAGCTCGCCATGTGGTACTGTAGTGTTATACGCTGCTGATTGTGTAGCTCCAACAATAATCATCGTCCCATAAGGAGTATAGTATTGATTCGGCTTATATAAATGTTTTGATTTTGCTATTATCAATGTACTCGAATCTGATGAACTATACCCAGTTACATAAAAGTAATTGTCCTGGTCATATGGATTCTTCTCTGCCCTTTTTGAAATAGGATCGGGAGAGCTCCCTCCCATCGTAATATTAAACGATACAGTTTGGGCCATTACTGTCATTGACATGGTCAAAAGTCCAATAATTGTTAAAATAGCAAAAATTTTTTTCTTCATGTTTTACCTCCCTCGCTCATTCGTCTTTTCTGTTAATTACTTCTTTTTCTAGCATATTTTACACCATTGGTTTCATTCTCCTTTCTTTTTAATAGTAATATTTTTTATTAGTTGCGAATATTCTAATAGTTTTTCTTGAATTTGTTAGCAGCTGATATTTTTTATTGACACTTTTCCCTATTTATTATAAAATTTAAGAAAAACTGATTGGAGGTGAACCTTTTGTGAAAAAGAAATTCGCACTGACTCCCAGCGAAGAGCGTGTCATGGAACTTTTGTGGCAGAAAAAACGTCCCATGACCAGTGTGGAATTAGCGGAGCATGCGGAAGAAGAGCAATGGAAAAGCAGTTATGTCTATATCCTGATCCGTTCTCTTTTGAAAAAAGGCATGATCGAAGTCTGTGGATCTGTCCAATATGCGTCTCAGTATGCAAGACAGTTTCGCCCGCTTCTCACCAAAGAAGAATATGCTGCAAAGCTGGCTCTGTCCCTTAATCTGAATTCCAGCTCTGTCTCAAAGGTAGCTGTTGCACTGGCTGAGGGAGCTTCCGCAGATTCTGAACAGATCATTGCGCAGCTTGAAGATATGATTCAGCAGCTTCGCCAGAAAGCGGAGGAATAGCGTATGGGATTTACATTCTGGTCATTCCTTGTTGCACTGGCATGGTGCAGTATATTTATTCTCGCTCTGACTCTGTTTCGAAAACACGTTACACTATCCGGGAAGCATGGGGCCTTTGCTTTGATTTTGGTGTGCATACTGTGCATTTTACGCATGTTTCTCTCATATGATTTTTCTTTCAGTACGGGAATTCCTATTCGTGGTGTGTATGCTATATTTTCTGACTTTATGTTAAATACTACATCCACATTTGATTTCTTTGCAATTTCCCCCTGGGAAATGTTTTTAATCATATGGGGACTGGGCGCTGCCGCAATGCTGTTTCGCTTTTTTATACAGTACCACGCTTACACCAAAAGCCTTCGTCCATTATCTTCCTGCCAGTCAGAGCAGGTGCAAACAGTCTCCTCGTCGGTTTTACATGACTTCGGAATGAAAATAAATTGCAGTATTCTGTGCATTCCCGAGTTGCACATGCCGGGCGGAATCGGAGTTTTCCACAAAAAAATCCTTTTGCCTGATTACAATTACTCAGATGAGGAGCTCTACTTCATACTGGCGCATGAATACTGTCACTTTCGAAACGGTGATCTGCTCCTGAAATATATGATTCACATTTGCTGCTGTCTGCTGTGGTGGTTCCCGCCCATACGTCTGCTGCAAAAACAGATCATGCAGGCAACTGAGATCCGATGCGATATGACAGTTTCCGAACATTTATCCCGGCCATTCAGGATTCGGTATATGGATGTTCTAGTACAAAGTATGAAGCGTGCCAGTCAAAAAGATGGACACAGAACCGATTTGCCGTATATCATGACATTATCCGAGACTGCATCTAAAAGTACCATGGTCGAACGCTTTAAGATTCTGTCAAAAGCTCCAAAAACTAAAACAGGATCACGCAATACGATCCTGTTCGCAATTATTATGTGTATCTTCTTTTTTGCTTCCTATCTGTACCTTCCGCTTCCATCGTATGAAACGCCTATGGAGGAAATCGAAGGGCATGGAGGCACATACATTGACCCGGAGCTGTCCTGGTTATACATAAAAGATGGAAACTATTACCTGGTAATCAACGGTTCAGATACCGTACAAGTTGATGAAACTATAGGACTTCCTGTCTATATAGGAGCCGGTGTACCCATTAAAGAGGACTCTTATGAAAAATAGAACAACCACAAACAAACTCAAACAGACTGTTCGTGCATTTGTGCTTGCCGCATCGCTTTTTTCTGCGATTTCTGCTGGAGCGGCACCATTAAAAGCCCAGGTTTTCCACCCAACCTCTGATTCTTCAATATCAATACAGGCAACCGACAAAATTGTTATCAAAACACGTTTCTATAATGGGAAACAGCAATACCGCCGCTGGAATGAAACAAAAGCCTGCTGGGTTGACCCTGACTGGATTGACATAGGTTAAGTGTATCTCTATAACTAAACAAAAATTAATCTCTGACATAAAAAGTACCGGCTCCATTTTCAAAATGCCCGGTACTTTTTCTATCCACAATTTTCTCAAATCTACTGCCGAATCGCCTCTTTCATCCTCCTGACATATTCCCCGATATACTCCGGCGCTTCTTTCCCATGCTCTTCGAGCAGCCTGACAATCGCAGATCCCACAATCACTCCGTCGGAAAGCCCTGCCATCTGTTTCGCCTGCTCTGGCGTTGAAATGCCGAATCCAATCGCGCAGGGAACGTCTGTGTTCTGGCGCACCATCTGCACCATGGAAACCAGGTCTGTCTCGATTTCATTTCTTACCCCGGTTACGCCGAGGCTCGATACAAGGTACAAAAAGCCTTCTGCTTCCCTCGCGATCATTGCAACCCGTCCTTCTGACGTCGGCGCAATCAGGGAAATCAGATCAACGCCATATTTACGGCATTCCGGAAGAAATTCCTCACGTTCTTCGAATGGCAGATCCGGAAGGATCAGTCCATCTATCCCAACCTGACTGCACGTAGAAATAAATCGCTCGCTGCCGTAGGAAAATACAACGTTCGCATACGTCATAAACACCATCGGGATTTTCACATCACGGCGGAGCTCCCTCACAAAATCAAAAATCCGGTCCGTCGTCACACCGCCTGCAAGCGCGCGGATATTCGCGGCCTGTATCACCGGGCCTTCCGCTGTGGGGTCTGAAAAGGGAATACCGAGTTCAATCAGGTCTGCCCCGTTTTCCGCTGCTGCACGCACGGCTGCTGCCGTTGTCTCAAGATCCGGATCTCCACACGTAATGAATGCGATAAATGCTTTTCCGTTTTTAAATGCTTCTCTGATGTTACTCATGGATATCCTCCCCTCTGTAGCGCGCAATGGCCGCACAATCCTTATCTCCTCTTCCTGAAACGGTAATTACAATAATTTTATCCTGCTCCATGGTTGGCGCCAGCTTTCTCGCATAAGCAACCGCGTGCGCAGATTCGATGGCCGGAATAATCCCTTCTGTCTTTGAAAGATATTCAAAAGCCTCCACCGCCTCATCATCCGTGACCGGAACATACTCTGCCCTTCCGATATCGTAAAGGTGGGCGTGCTCCGGACCCACGCCCGGATAGTCTAGCCCTGCGGAAATTGAATAAACCGGGGCAATCTGGCCATATTCATCCTGGCAGAAATAGGATTTCATGCCATGGAAAATTCCGAGTTTTCCGGTATTCACGGTAGCTGCCGTCTCCCACGTATCAATCCCGCGTCCGGCCGCCTCACAGCCGATCAGCCGCACGCCTTCGTCCTCAATAAAATGATAAAAGCTGCCGATTGCATTGGAACCGCCTCCGACGCAGGCCACAACGGCATCCGGAAGCCGCCCTTCCTTTTCCAGAATCTGTTCCTTGATCTCTTTTGAGATTACAGCCTGAAAATCGCGCACAATCGTCGGGAACGGGTGTGGCCCCATCACGGAACCCAGACAATAATGGGTATCTGCAATCCGGTTCGTCCACTCGCGCATTGCCTCTGAAACCGCGTCCTTCAGCGTAGCCGTGCCTGCCTTTACCGGAACCACCTCTGCGCCCAGAAGACGCATCCGGTATACATTAAGCGCCTGGCGGATTGTATCTTCCTCCCCCATAAACACCACGCATTCCATTCCCATCAGCGCTGCGGCTGTCGCCGTCGCAACGCCGTGCTGTCCTGCTCCCGTCTCGGCAATCAGTCTCTTTTTTCCCATCTTTTTGGCAAGCAGCGCCTGGCCGAGCACGTTGTTAATCTTGTGGGCGCCTGTATGGTTCAAATCCTCACGCTTCAGATAAATTTTCGCCCCGCCCAGGTCCTTCGTCATTTTCTCCGCGTAGTAAAGCCTTGACGGACGGCCTGCATAGTTGTTAAACAGCTCCGTCAGCTCCCGGTTAAACTCCGGGTCCACTTTATACTTATTATATGCCTCTTCCAGCTCAATCACAGCATTCATCAGCGTCTCCGGAATATACTGCCCCCCGTGAATGCCAAAACGTCCTTTTGGATTTGTCATCTTCTCTCGTCCTTTCCGGCAGCGGCTCTCACGGCTGCTGCAAACTTTCTCATCTTTTCTCTGTCTTTTACGCCGTTTGTCTCAATCCCTGAACTGACGTCAACCGCATATGGATGCAAAGCCCGTACCGCTTCCTCTGCATTCTCTGCATTCAGGCCTCCGGCCAGGAAATACGGCCTTTTCACACCTGCAAGCACGTTCCAGTCAAATGTCTGCCCTGTTCCGCCTCCCGCAGAATCAAATAAAATAAAATCTGCCTGGCTGTTCTTTGCCTTTCTGACTGTTTCCCCGCTGTCTGCGTCAAAGGCCTGTATCACCGGCTTATCTGTTTTTGCCCTAAGGGCTTCCAGATAGCTCTCATCCTCATTTCCATGCAGCTGTGCTATATCAATCACACCTTCCTGCAACAGCCGCGCTATAAAATCCGGCTCTTCCTTCACAAACACACCCACTGCAAGGATATCAGGATGTAAAAGAGCTTTCAGGGCCGCCGCCTTTTTTTCATCCACATACCGGCGGCTCTTCGGAGCAAACACGAAACCGATATAATCCGGCATCAGCTCATTGGCTGCCGCAATATCGCAGGCTCTGGAAAGCCCGCAGAATTTAATCCTTGTCATAACGAATCCTGCCTTTTCCCTCCAGTCCTATCAGGCGCCCCTTTCAGCTCGGCAAGCTTCGCTGCCTTATCCTCTGCCCGCATGAGTGTCTCCCCGATCAGCACTGCATCCGTACCCGCTTCCCTGAGGGCTCTGATATCGTCTGCATCGCGGATTCCGCTTTCTGACACATAAATCACTTCCGGCGGAATCAGGCTGCGAAGCCTTCTGCTGTTGTCTGTATTTACCGTAAAATCCCTGAGATTCCGGTTATTGACACCAATTACTCTTGCCCCCGCCCGCACAGCGGTTTCCACCTCCGTCTCGTCGTGAGCTTCAACCAGAGCAGACAGGCCCAGTTCATCACAGATATGGATATATTCCCGGATCTGCGCCTCCTCAAGAATGGAACAGATCAGCAGCACTGCCGATGCACCCAGCAGCTTTGCTTCATATATCATATACGAGTCCACCGTAAAATCCTTCCGCAGGCAGGGTATCTGCACCGCCTCTGCAATTTCCCTCAAATAGGCATCACTCCCCAGAAACCACCGCGGTTCCGTGAGCACGGAAATGCAATCCGCCCCCGCCGCCTCGTACTCCCTGGCAATCGGAAGATACGGAAAATTTTCTGCAATGATCCCTTTTGAAGGCGATGCCTTTTTACATTCACAGATAAACGCCATATCCCCCTTCTTCAGAGCACGCTCAAAAGCAAAGTTCCCGCGTTTCATCGCCATTGCCTGCCTTCGCAGTTCATCCTGCGGTATCTTTTTCTGAGCCAGGGCCACGCGCTCCTTCGCGTGATCTGCAAGCTGATCCAGTATTGTCATAGTTCCTCCTTTATTCCCGGTTGCTGACCTCAATGAGTTTTTCCAGCACAGCCGCTGCTTTCCCTGAATCAATCAATTCTCCTGCCAGCAAAACCCCATCCTTCAGCGTTTCCGCTTTGCCGCACAGATAAAGGGCAGCGCCTGCATTCATCAGCACAGCGTTTCGCCTAGGGCCCTGCTCGCCATTTAAAACCGAACGCGTAATTCCTGCATTCTCATCCGGCGTACCTCCCACGAGATCTTCTTTGCGGCAGCGTTCGAAACCGAAGTCTTCCGGTGCAATCACATAAGACCTGAACCATCCGTCTTTAAATTCACAGATCTTCGTCGGCGCGCTCATTGAGATTTCGTCCAGTTTATCCTGCCCGTATACTACCATTCCCCGCTTCACGCCAAGATTGATCAACACCTGAGCCAGTGTCTCCACCAGATATTCATCGTACACGCCAAGCAGCTGAATGTCCGGGCTTCCCGGATTTGTCAACGGCCCCAGGATATTGAACACTGTACGGAAACCGAGTTCTTTCCGGATCGCTCCGACGTATTTCATCGACGTATGATATTTCTGTGCAAAGAAGAAACACATCCCTGCTTCTTTTAAAAGCTCCACACATTTGTCCGGATCCTGATCAATCTTTACGCCAAGGGCCTCCAGACAGTCTGCTGTTCCGCACTTTGAAGAGGCTGCCCGGTTCCCGTGCTTTGCCACTTTAATGCCGCCGGCCGCCGCCACAAGAGCTGACGTTGTGGAGATATTAAAGCTGTGCGCATTATCTCCGCCTGTGCCGACAATCTCAAACAGCTCCATTCCCGTCTCAACCTTCACTGCATGCGCCCGCATTGCCGCAGCGCATCCTGCAATCTCGTCTGTCGTCTCGGCCCTCGCGCTCTTTGTCGACAATGCTGCAAGAAATGCTGCATTCTGTGTGGGTGTGGTTTCTCCGCTCATGATTTCATTCATCACACAGTATGCCTCGTCATACGTAAGGTCTTGCTTATTCACGATTTTTACGATTGCTTCCTTTATCATGCCAATGCCCCTTTCTGATCTTGAATAATAGAAAATGATAGAATCGAAATATCAACCACGCGTCACTTCTTCTGTGATGATAGATTTATAAAATTTTTAAGCATCTGTTTTCCTTCCGGCGTCATAATAGATTCCGGATGAAACTGTACCCCGAAAATCGGATATTCCCGGTGCATAACTGCCATCACTTCACCCTCCGGTGTCACGGCTGTCACCTTCAGTTCCTCCGGCAGCGTCGCCGGGTCTACAGCGAGTGAATGATACCGCGCTACCAACGGCTCTTCCGGACATCCTGCAAAAAGCGGGCAATCCGGCTTAAAACGAATCCTGGACTGTTTTCCATGCATCAGCCTGCCTGCATACGTGACTGTAGCGCCAAAGGCCGCACAGATCGCCTGATGGCCCAGGCACACACCCAGAAGCGGAATATTCCTGCCCAGTGCCTTTACCGACTCTACAAGAATCCCGGCGTCCTCCGGCCTGCCCGGCCCCGGTGAAAGAATGATGTGATCCGGCTGCAGTGCGGCGATCTCCCGAACCGTCAGTTCATCGTTTCGAATCACCCGGATATCCGGATTAATCTCTCCTGCAAGCTGGAACAAATTGTAGGAAAAGCTGTCATAATTATCAATCAGTAAAATCATAGCTCTCCCTCCCCTGCAAGCTGCAGTGCATACAAAACAGCCTTTGCTTTGTTCATGCATTCCTCAAATTCTTTCTCCGGTACCGAGTCTGCCACAATCCCGGCGCCGCTGCGTACAAATACTTTTCCGTTTTTACGGTATGCAATGCGGATTGCAATACACGTATCCATATTTCCGGTAAAGTCAATGTAACCAATCGCTCCGCCATATATCCCTCGCTTATTCTTTTCCAGTTCCCCGATCAGCTGGCATGCCCGGATCTTCGGCGCTCCGGAAAGCGTGCCGGCCGGAAGCACTGCCTCCACGGCATCCAGCGCGTCAAACTCTGCCCGAATCTGCCCTCTCACCGTTGAACCGATATGCATCACATGCGAATAGCGTTCAATCGAATGCAATTTTTCCACCTGTACAGACCCGAATTCACTGATCTTTCCAAGGTCATTCCGTCCGAGGTCAACCAGCATGTTATGCTCTGCAAGCTCCTTTTCGTCTGAAAGCAGCCCCGCCTCAAGCATTCGGTCCTCTTCGTCTGTCTTTCCCCTTGGCCGCGTCCCCGCAAGAGGAAATGTGTGCAGCACTCCGTCCTCCAGTTTCACCAGCGTCTCCGGGGAAGCGCCTGCTATCTCTACATCCGTCCCGGAAAAATAAAACATATACGGGGAAGGATTCATGGTCCTCAAAATCCGATAGGTATTAAAAAGGCTTCCCTCAAACGGTGCGCTCAGACAATTGGAAAGCACAATCTGGAAAATATCTCCCTCCCGGATGTAATGCTTCGCCTTCTCTACCATATCGCAGTACGCCTCTTTTCCAAACAGAGGCTTTACCTCCCCCATCAGACGTCCGCCCGGCTCCTTTTTCTTCTGGCCGCTGCGCAGAAGCGTACACAGCTGTTCCAGTTCCATCACAGCTTTGTGATATCCGGTCTCGGGTTCTTCCAGGGACATATTTACAATCAAAATGATCTTCTGCCGGAAATTGTCAAAAGCAATTACCTTGTCAAACAACATCAGATCCATATCTTTAAATGCTTCCGCATCTTCCACATTCCGCTTTACAGACGGCTCACTGTAGCTGAGATAATCATAAGAAAAATATCCCACAAGTCCGCCGGTAAAAGAGGGAAGATAAGAAAACCGGGGACTTTTGTAATCTTCCAGAAGCTGCCGCAAAAATACAGACGGGTTCTCTGTCCTGATTTTTATACTACCTGCCTTTATCTCGCCATCCGTACACGTGACCTCAAGCTTTGGATCAAAGCCCATAAACGTATAGCGTCCCCATTTTTCATTTTCTGCAACAGATTCCAGCATATAGCAATGGGTTGATACATTTTTCAATATCCGCATCGCCTCTATTGGCGTACAGATATCGGAAAGAATCTCGCAGCTCACCGGTAATACTTTGTAAGATTCAAGCGCTGCAATCCGCTTTACTTCTTCCAGTTCAGGTAAAATTTTCATTCCTCTGACCGCTCCCTTCTGCAAATCATAAACGTCTGCCAGAGGTTTTTATCGCATGGGAGACGAATATTCCTTTCTTCTCCGTGTGCAATCGAGTAGGGAAGATTTATCTTCCCTTACTCGCCGTGCGGGGCGCATGCCGTGAAACGGCTAATTTCCATATGCGCCCCTGCACATAAAAAAATCCCTGACAGAACAGCTCTCAAAAAAGCTTCTGTCAAGGACGAATAATCTTCATATCCGCGGTGCCACCTTGAATTCACGGAACCTCCGTGCCCTTAGCAGGATACCTATATATCCCCGGCAACTGACGTATGCCCAACACGTTGCAGAATACTTTACCAATCCATGAATTTCTCTTATTTTTCAATCCGGCATTTGTTCTGCACCCTCAGCGGTCCATTTGACAGTCCGTTTCTCACCCGGTTCTCAGCATCCCAGGCTCTCTGTAAAGTCCTTTACTGCCTTTATCTCCGCTTCAACAGTTTAAAACATTCTACTATTTCATACCATGTTTGTCAAGAAAATATATTTAAAATGCACGAAAAAATAGTGCAAAACTGCCTCTCTCCATTGCCTGCCGCATTTCGAACCAAACCCTTTTCCGCATAAAATCTTACATTTCGTGCAGACTATTTTCCAAAACAGATCATTAGCTGTAAAAAGGAGCTCCTATGTTAATCATCAACGGACGTATTTATACAATGACCAGAGAAAATCCTGTCATAGACTGCGGCTATCTTCGGACAAACGGATCTAAAATCACAGAAACAGGGACCATGGACGAACTGCCAAAAGAACTTCTGCATAAATCGTCTCTGATTGATGCAAAAGGTGGCTGGGTGCTTCCAGGTCTCATTGAAGCGCACTGCCATATCGGTATCACAGAAGAAAAACAGGGGCTCATTGCAGATGACTGCAACGAACAGACGAATCCATCTACTGCGTCACTGCGTGCAATTGACGCAGTGAATCCCATGGACCCTGCCTTTCATGATGCCATCTGTGCAGGGATTACCACAGTCATGACAGGGCCAGGAAGCGCAAATGTAATCGGCGGGCAGTCTGTCCTAATGAAAACCCAGGGACGCTGTGTAGATCAGATGATCCTTCTCGCTCCGGCTGCCATGAAAACAGCGCTCGGAGAAAATCCGAAAACTGCTTACGGTGATCAGGGCAGCTTTCCCTCAACACGCATGGGATCTGCCGCCCTGTTGCGCCGGACTCTGTCAAATGCGCGTGCCTATTATGATCAGAAGAAGAAACACTGTCTCACAGAAACCGATTTTTCTCTTGAAGCATGGATTCCTGTGCTTGACCGGAAAATTCCCATGAAGGTCCATGTCCACCGGGCAGACGACATCCTGACCGCCATCCGCATCGCCCGTGAATTCGATCTTGATATCACCATCGACCACGGCACGGAAAGCCACCTGATTGCAGATCTGATCAAAGACTCCGGTTTTCCTGTCATTGTCGGTCCAGGCCTCACCTCCCGCTCCAAGCTAGAAGTCCGGTACCTTGATTTTAAAACCGCAGGTATTCTGCAGAAGGCCGGTGTCACGATTGCGCTTACCACCGACCACCCGGTATCGCTCATCCAGTATCTCCCACTCTGCGCCGGTCTTGCCGTAAAAGCAGGCCTCCCACTGCTGGAAGGCCTGCGCGCTATCACCTCCGGTCCCGCCAAAATCTGCCGCGCCGAAGACCGCATCGGGACACTTGAACCCGGCAAAGACGCCGATATTGCGATTTTTTCCGGAAATCCGATGGAGGTTTTCACCAAAACACTGTACACCATCATCGACGGTGCAATTGTCTACCAAAATCAGAATAAGCCCTAAGAAACCTCGAACACATACAATTCATGCAGAGCCCTTGTGGCGCTGATATACCGAAATGCAATAAAAAAGTCATTCTTTCGGTCTCCACCCACCACAAATACCTGGTCAAATTCCAGACCTTTTGCCTGATAAAAGGTTGTAACTGTAATGCCTTTTTGAAAAGCAGTACTGTCACGGTCAATGTAGAAAACCGAGTTCTCCCGCTCTTTCAGATAAGCAAAACATGCTTTTGCATCCGCCTCTGTCATAGTCAGAACTGCCGCTGTTTCATACCCTTCTTCTCCAAGCGCACTGCAGCGCAGTACCTCCTCCATTGCCTCCTCCATTGAGGAAAAACCACTCTCTGTCACCGGCTTTCCATGTCTTTTCAGATATTCAATACCGGTAAGCCCTGTCAGCTTTTGCGCGTAGGAAGCGATTTCGATTGTGTTGCGGTAACTCTTATTCAGCTCAATACACCGCACTGTCCTTCCATAAATCTCCGGAAGGAAACGCTGCACGTCCTTTGCTCCCCCGTCAACGGTCTGCGCACGATCACCCAGAATCGTCATGCTACAGGAAAACATCTGTCCCAGGATGACATATTGTAAATAAGAGTAATCTTGCATTTCATCAATCACAAGGTGGCGGATATTTTTGCGGTTTCCGGCTCCCGAAAGCCGCTGCTTCAAATACAGAATCGGATAGACGTCCTCATACTCCAGTATTCTCTGCTCCCGCGGCGCCCATTCCAGCACCGGCAACCCCTGTTCCTCCAGAAACCAGTTGTAAATTTTGTAGATGTCGGTCGTTACATACAGACCCATAAAACGTTCCCTCAGCTGCTCCAACGCTTCTTCCGCAAGGGTCTTACCACGCAGTGTTTCATATTCATCCACAAAATAATCCATGAGCGCTTCCATTCGCTTCAGAAGCGGTGTATCCAGAAACTTGTAATAAAAAAGTCTCGTAAGCTCCTCGGCGCTTTTTCCGAATCCTCGGTATTCGATCTCTGCAAAATCCACCAGTCGATCTTCCAGTTCAATCAAAAATCCTTCCACTGCCTGCATATACTGTTTTGACTGTTTCCACTCATAGTTTTCGGATTTTCCATGACGAATCTGATGCTCAATATAATGATAACGGTCTTCACAGTCGGATGCCACATCCTGCAACTCCCGATATGCAAACAGATCAAAGCTCATTTCCTGAATATTTTCTTCTCCCAGCTCCGGAAGCACATGTGAAATATAGTCCGAAAATACGCTGTTTGGAGACAGTACCAGGACGTTAGATGACCTGAGCCGGTCCCGGTCATGATACAGGAGATAAGCAATCCGGTGCAGTGCAATCGAAGTCTTCCCGCTGCCTGCGGCTCCCTGAATCACCAGAATCCGATCCTTTGTATTGCGGATAATTGCATTTTGTTCCTTCTGGATTGTCCGGACAATATTTTTCAGCTGCGTGTCGCTGTTCGCCCCGAGCTCCTGCTTGAGAATATCATCGTCGATTTTCGTATCACTTTCAAACTCATATATCATCCGGCCCTCCCGGATTTTATACTGCCATTTGGAAAGGATTTCTCCCTCTAACCGCCCTCCCGGTGCTTCATAGGAAGCCGCGCCTTTATCATAATCATAAAACAGCCCACTAACCGGTGCTCGCCAGTCATAGATCAGAGGTACACGCCCCGTTTTTTCTGAAAAATTCCCCAGTCCGATATAAAAATGCTCCGGCTCCTCCTCATCCTCGTACACAAAATCCACACGGCCAAAAAACGGGGACTCCAGCAGTCGTTTCATGCGCCGATACATCCTCTGATTTTCCGTATTCGCATTGACCTGTGCCAGAAGCGCCTGTTGATTATCAAAATTTTCATACCCATACTGGTCCATTTCCGTATAATTTTCCCAGTAATAGTCATGCATATGTTCAATATCCTTCTGCACTTCCCGGATTTTTGCTCCGATCTCCTGAATCCGTTCTTTTAAAATGCCTGTCACAAATGTAAGATACTCGGTTCCTCTGCTCATATTTTCTGTTCCCTCATGATTATTTCTGCATTTCCTTTCACGCTTATGCTTTTATTCCGGTTCTTTCAGCAATACCAGTCCCTGCCCTGTAAGTAAATATCTGCTGCTGCACACCTCTTCGATGTATTTTCTGTCATGAGAAATGCTGATAATTGCTCCCTGATACGCCTTTAATATCTCACGGATTACAGGCCCGGAAAGGGGTGAAAAATTCCGCGTCGGCTCGTCGAGAAGCAAAACGTTTGCACCGGACATGCTCATCCTCAGCAGCAGTACCTTCGCCTTTTGTCCGCCGGACAGCTCTTTCATAGGATGCTCCATTTCATCCGTTGTATACCTCATTGCTCCAAGATAAGTACGCGCTTTCGTTCGGTCCTCTCTGCTGCCAGATGGCGCAAGATACTCAATCGGTGTCTGTTCCATTTCTAGCAAGTCCTCGTAATTCTGCGGCATATAAGCCACCGAAATATCCTTCCGGCCGAGCAGTTCCCGGGCAATGCGTTTTAACAGTGTCGTCTTTCCTGTTCCGTTTGTTCCGATAATACAGACCTTCTCCGGCCCTCTTACCCGTAAGGAAATATGCTCTGCCAAAATTGTGCCGTTTTTCTCCGCCTGCAGACGCTCCAGATATAAATCCAATACCATTTTCCCGGAAGGTAAAGAGGTTCCCTCACTCATCTTCAGGAAAACAGCCCGTTCCTCCTCGGGCATCTGTGTCATCGCCACGGCTTCCCGCTCATAACGACGCTCCATAGATTTCACTGCCTTCATTTTTTTCTTCAGAAGCTGACCGCCGTGCGGGTCCTGACGTGATATGTTGCGCTGCTCGTGTTCTACTCTTTGTTGAATTCTGCGAAATTTCTCCTGCCGGATCTCTTCCTGACGCCTGTCGTTTTTTGCCTCCCGTTCCTGCGTCTCAAACTGTGACGCCCGCTGCGACAGATATGTCTGATAATCGGTACGTACGATTGTATAACGGCAGACCGTTTTTCTGCGGATTTGCTCTATATGAATGATCACATTCGCCGTCCGTTCCAGCAGCGTCTCGTCATGTGAAATATACAGTACACTCTGCTGCGTACGAAGAATCAGCTCTTCCAGCCACTCAAGCGTCTCTGTATCCAGGTCATTTGTCGGCTCATCCAAAAGCAATATGGTTGGTTCCGCCATCAGAATCCGTGCCAACTGCACCTTGATCTTTTCCCCACCGGAAAGCGTTTTCATTTTCTGTTCCCTATAAAAAAAGTCCGGATTCATCCTGAGTCTTCCTGCCATCTGTGCAAGTGACTTTGGATTCTGCATAAAAAACAGTGGCTCCTCACAGAAAAATTCATATACGCTTTTTTCTTTTTCTTCTACGGGAAGCTCCTGCGGCAAATATCCAATCCTCTCTCCCCTGCAAATCCGTTCACCTACCGTCTCTACATACGACTCAACCAGCAGCGGATCTGCAATCCATTTCAGCAGCGTTGATTTACCGTTTCCCTCTTCCCCGATAATGGCCGCTTTTTCCCCTTTCTGTAAGGTAAACGAAAAATCGTCCAAAATCGTTCTCAAATCTTTTTTGTGTACAATATTTAAGTTCTTAATCTGCAGCATATACATTCCCCCTGTCGTCTGCCTGCAACGCCATATCCTGCCAGATTTTTTATTGTATCGGACAAGTCCCAATACGACAAAAAATCTGCTTCCGTATCCGAAAACAGACCCCTGCACAAAAAGAACCCTCTATCATTCATATAGCAAAAGGCTCCGAATGTCCAGTCCATCGTCTTTTCCAACGATATCGTCTATTTGGCATACACAAACAACACCTGCCGCGCAGGCATCTAAAACTGTTTGTCTGTTTCCAACCAAATAAGACTATCTGAACATTTCCTCACCCGTCCGTGCCTAACAAGGCACGTGCCTTTCTTTTCTCATTTCTATCACTTCTGTGATACAAGCGTTTGCCATTATATCATATGTATTCCGTAAACGCAATATATTTCCAATCATACGCGGAAAATCGCAGAAAATATAGGACTTTCGCCTAAAATTCAAAATAGTGTTGATTTTTGCTCCGAAATCTGTTTATCTATTATAGTAAAACGAAATGATATTGAAAACCAATCATATTTTAGAGCGAGGTACACAACATGAAGCCTATCAAAGAAGGAAAAGTCCGCGAGATTTATGACAACGGCAACAGTCTGATTATGGTGGCAACGGACCGTATCAGCTGTTTTGACGTTATCCTGAAAAATGCAGTAACTAAAAAGGGAACAGTTCTGACACAGATGTCCCGGTTCTGGTTTGATCTGACAAAGGATATTCTTCCAAATCATATGATTTCCACAGATGTAAACGATATGCCGGAATTTTTCCGTACAGCGGAATTTGATGGCAACAGTATGATGTGCAGGAAGCTGAACATGCTTCCGATCGAATGCATCGTCCGTGGTTATATCACCGGAAGCGGCTGGGCCAGCTACCAGAAAGACGGCACCGTATGCGGCATCAAATTACCGGAAGGGTTAAAAGAGTCTGATAAGCTGCCAGAGCCAATCTATACACCGTCCACAAAGGCTGAAATCGGCGACCACGACGAAAATATCTCTTATGAACAGAGTATCGCCCATCTTGAAAAATATTTTCCGGGCAAAGGCGAGGAGTACGCTGCAAAGCTTCGCGACTGTACCATCGCTCTCTATAAAAAATGCGCGGACTATGCAAGAAGCCGCGGCATCATCATTGCAGATACAAAATTTGAATTCGGTCTCGATGAAGACGGAAACATCGTAATCGGCGACGAAATGCTGACGCCGGACAGTTCCCGTTTCTGGCCTGCAGATGAGTACGAGCCGGGGCACGGCCAGCCCTCCTTTGACAAACAGTTCGCCCGCGACTGGCTCAAAGCCAATCCGGACAATGATTGGACGCTCCCGGATGATATCGTTGAAAAGACGATTGGGAAATATCTCCAGGCATATGAAATGCTGACCGGAGAGAAGCTCGTATAATTAAAATAAAAATATAAAAAGAACAGAAAATTCTTCTTAAAAATTGCCGCACAACAGATCTGAACCATTCAGAATCCTTGTTGTGCGGCAGTTTTTTCTACTCTTCTGTATAAACGATTTCCGACTCTTCTTTTAACTGCGCGAGGCGTTCCTCCATCCTCGCGTTCGCCTTCTCTGCATAAATCTCACTTCGAAGCGCCTCGGCCAGATCCTCTGAAAGCTCCACCACGCCCTCAGGAACGTCCTTCAAATAAGATTGATGTGCCAGACGCTCTGAAACATATTGAAATTCCGAAACTGACACTTCAGCCTCTTGTAGAAAATGCGCTGAACCACGGCTACGACGGCATAAACGTACTCTGCATCCTTTCTGTCACAGGAAAAATCCGCAATGAGCAGCTGATTCTTGAAATTTGTGATAATGGCACCGGATTTTCTGATGAAATTCTGCAGAACCTCCGCCAGCAAATCAATGATATTAATTCCGGCAAAGGTTCCATAGAAATTTCTCAAGGATGTAACCGGCTCTGAAATCCCTCCTATATTTTTTCAATCCCCATCATGCTCACAATAATGCTTGCAAAGAAAAACAGCAGGAACCATACAGAGGTAATTGTATATAGATAATATTTTTTATTTTCTAAGCAAAGTCCGACTTTTTCCTTCACCTGTTTTCGCTCTTTTATCAAAACGAAAACGGCAAGCATGAAAAATACTAGTATAATTCCCCATAAGATACAGGCCTGCATGGACTGTGGTAATTCTTTTATCATCTGAGTCAGCACCTGGCTAAACAAACAGTTATTTATAATATGCAAGAAGATAGACCATCTTATGGAATAATTCATCGCCACATAGCCTAAAACCAAACCTGCAAACATCGCGAACACAGATTGAACCGGCTTCTGATGCATTATCCCAAAGAAAACGGAAGATACCACAATAGCGAAAGATCTCCCGTATTTTTCCAAGCTGCGCATTACAAATCCTCGATAAATCAATTCTTCGACAATCGGCCCTATCAGGCTGACATAAAAGAACATCATTATGGTCAGGCCGGCAGAAGATGCTATCATTTTTCCGCCTGCTGCCGTATATCCAAATTGATTTAATCCTAACTCTAGCACGATATACAACAGATTGTTCGGCAGCTGGATTCCCATAAAAATAATTGCGCACTTAAAAAACGAATGCACATTCATTGGCTGACATTTCCCAAAAAGCTGTGCAAAAGACACCTTTTTTCTCATAAACAACCAAACAGTCAAAACGCCCAGCAAGCTAAACAACAGATATTCCATACCACTTTTGGCTACTGTTTCCCAGAATTCATTATCTTCTATCACTTTATCCAAAAACTGCGTGGCATCTGAAATATCGGATTTCATCATTGCAGCAATCAGACGTACAACTATGCTGACAGTGAAAACCACCATCATAATAAGTGAATTTACAATGCCCGTAACAGAAATTCTGTTTATGTCTGATTTTAGCTGTTTTTTAAGAGCTTCATTTTCAGTATACATTTCTCTCAACCTCAGAATTTCAATCTGTCGCTTTGTTAATCAGCCCCGTGTTTTTCTTCAGGCCTTTTCATGACTGTTACCTGTCATATAGGTTTGCTTTTGAAATTTGCTATTCCTGAACAGCCCCGATCAGATCTCTGATGCATGACACCTTCTGCTGTCTCATATATTCTTCCATCCCGTCAATGATCTCAATCGTCGCCATCGGATTCCGGAAATTTGCCGTTCCGACTGCCACAGCCGTTGCCCCGGCTAGTATAAATTCCAGCGCATCCTCAGCTGTCTCAATGCCGCCCATGCCAATAATCGGAACAGACACCGCCTGTGCTGTCTGATAGACCATACGCACAGCAATCGGATGTACCGCCGGTCCTGATACGCCGCCTGTTTTATTTGCAATCGCAAAGCTTCTGCGATTTACATCAATTTTCATTCCGGTCAGCGTATTAATCATGGAAATCGCATCTGCGCCTCCTGCCTCTGCCGCGCGCGCAATCTCCGTAATATCCGTTACATTCGGGCTCAACTTCATGATCACCGGCTGCTTTGCATGACGCTTTATTTCTTTTGTAATTTCCTCTACAGCCTTGGGGTCCTGACCGAACGAAATCCCTCCGCATTTTACGTTGGGACAGGAAATATTGATCTCCAGCATGTCAGTACGAGCTTCATCTGCCAGCCTTTCCACTACCTCACAGTATTCCTCTGTCGTATGTCCGCAGACATTCACGATCACTTTCGTATCATACTGCTCCAGAAACGGCAGGTCTCTCTGACAAAACGTATCTATCCCCGGATTTTGCAGACCGATTGCATTCATCATTCCACCGCGAATTTCTGCAATCCGCGGTGTCTGATTGCCCGGCCACGGCACATTTGCCACACCCTTTGTCACCACCGCGCCAAGTCTCGAAAGGTCCACAAAATCACTGTATTCCATTCCGGACCCAAAAGTCCCGGAAGCCGTCATCACCGGATTTTTTAATTCTACACCGGCTATGTTTACTCTCATATCTCCCATACATTCTCTCCTGTTCCCTGTCTCCTTACGGCATCTTCCCGCAAATTATCGTATCTAAAGCTCAATGTCTTCTGCTCGGAACACAGGGCCCTCTTTACAAATACGTTTGTTATGCACCTTCGAATGCGCGTCAACCTCTTTGGAACCGCAGACGCAAGCCAGACATGCGCCAATCCCACAGGCCATTTTTTCTTCCATGGACACCCAACACTCAATCTCATTTTTCTCTGCATATGCTTTGATCGCACGAAGCATCGGTGCTGGTCCACAGGCAAAAATCACATCTGCATGAAGTCCATGTTCCCTGATACAGTCAAGTACGTTTCCCTTTGTTCCGGCGCTGCCGTCCTCCGTTGCCACATAAAACATGCCGTGGGCTTTCAGTTCATCGGTTAAAAACAATTCATCCCGATAGCCTGCTACCACCTGCACCTCACCTTCAAGCTCCTTTGCAAGCTGAACCATCGGCGGAATCCCGATTCCTCCTCCGATCAGAAATGCCTTTTTTCCCTGTTTACACCGCTCCAACGGAAATCCGTTTCCAAGCGGCCCCAGCACGTCAAGACAATCCCCTGCCTTGCACTGGCTGAATTCTTCCGTCCCTTTGCCCGCTACGCGGTATACAATGCGAAGCCTGCCTTTCTCTTTATCTGTTTCACAAATACTGATCGGACGCGGAAGAATCCGCCCGGAATCATTGCTGTAAACAGAAATAAACTGCCCCGGCACAGCATATGCTGCAATCTTTTCTGTCTGAATCCACATGCTGAAAATCTGTGCTGCGATCTGCTCCTGAGAGAGTACGACTGCCTGTTCTCTGAATTTTTCTGCCATTCTATGCTCCTGCCTCCGCGGGCATTGTAAGCCCGTCTTTCGTATCTGTTTTTACCTGTTCTGCAATGCGTGGTTGATATCTTCAATCATATCAATCACAGCCTGGCGGCTTGCCTGTGCAAAATGCTCTGCTCCAAATTTTGCATATTTTTCCTGTTTGTAAGCTGCAATAATTCCTCGTGAAGAATTCACAATAGCACCCAGTCCGTCCTCATTAAAATAGTGTACCAGGTCTGCTGCCTTTCCTCCCTGTGCACCGTATCCCGGCACAAGAATAAAGGACTTCGGCATCACCTTACGCAGTACCTTGCCCATTTCCGGATAGGTTGCGCCTACAACAGCGCCAACATAACTGTAATCCTCTCCCATACAGGATTCTGCCCACTCAGCTACCTTTTCGCCCACCAACTCATACAGGGGCTTTCCGTCCACTAACCGGTCCTGAAACTCTCCGCCCGACGGATTTGAAGTTTTTACCAGAATAAACAATCCCTTTTTCTCTTTCTGGCACACTTCGAGAAATGGTTTAATTCCGTCCGTTCCAAGATATGGATTTACCGTCGCAAAATCTTCCCCAAACGGCGTCAGAACCTGGCTTCCAACCTGCACATTCCCAAGATGTGCCGCTGCATAGGCGGCTGAAGTAGAGCCGATGTCACCGCGCTTCACATCGCCGATCACAACAAGCCCTTTCTCTTTACAGTAATCAACGGTCTTTTTAAATGCCTGAAGCCCAGGTATGCCAAACTGTTCATACATCGCAATCTGCGGCTTTACAGCCGGAATCAAATCACAAGTTTCATCTACAATCGCCTTGTTAAACTGCCAGATCGCTTCCGCCGCCCCTTCCAGCGTCTCTCCATACTCTGCAAACGCTTCTTTTACAATCGGTTCTGGCACAAAACCCATCATTGGATCTAGGCCTACCACAATCGGTGCATTCGTTTTTTTCATGTTTTCAATTAATTTCTGTATCATAACTGTCCTCCGTTTTGTTTCTAATCGAATTTTCTGTTGTATTGTTATTATTGCTTTATTTTATGTTTTACATCTTTTTCTTTTATTCAATGTACCCTGTACATACGCTCTCCCATATTTCCACAGACCGTTTACCGCATAGGTGCAGAACAAAATGGCAGCGCCAATAACTGAAAAACCTGCATACCGGTACGCCCGGTACGTCATCTCTGCGGATTTCAACTTATTGCCCGATTTTCCGTCTGACGTCAGCCGATATTTCAAAAGGGGCTCATTTATCGCTGCTGCCCACCTGTATTTTTTTAAAATCCCAAGCCATGCAATGTAATCCTCATGGCTGTCCTCGTGTTGCATCGGAAACTCCCGCGCCACATCGGTTCTTACTAAAACAGAAGAACAGTTAATGCAGTTGTGCAACAAAAGCATCCGGTACGTGATATGCTCTGAAACCCCGATTACGCGCCCGGTTCCTTTTCCTTCCGGCGTTATCAGCTCTCTCCCCGTCGCACACAGTACCACCTGCCCGTCCTTCATCCTGGCAAGCTGCTTTGTCAGCTTGTCCTTTTCCCACCAGTCATCTGCGTCCAAAAATGCAACATATACGCCGCGTGCCAGGGAAACACCACGATTCCTTGTCGCCGCTGCTCCAAGGTTTTTCTCGTTTTTCAGATAACGAATCCTTGGTTCCCTGCGATACGTTTCCATAATTGCATCCAGATCATCTGGCGAACAGTCATTCAGAACAAGAACCTCCAATGCCACATCCTGTATCAGCGCAGAATCAATCGCATGACAGATCGTCTCTGCACAACCATACGCAGGAATAATTACAGATACAAGTACGTCATCCTGCTCCTTATTTCCCATAAGCTGACCTCTTTTGTTTCTTCCTATTCACAGATTTTTTCTGATCTGTCTCCTGTTTTTTAATACAGACAGGGGGTTCTTCTTCGTTCCCCGACTTTTCTTTCTCGAAAACGGCATCCCCGGCTTCTGTCTGCACAGTCGTATTCACAGAAGCCGCGGTTTTCTGCCACTGCTCTACACCCTCGGTATTTTCTTTCTGAAACAGAATTTTTACCGTTGTCGCAATGAGCTGCAAATCAAGAACAAAGGAATAATTTTCTATATAGGTCAAATCCAGCTTCAGCTTATCATACGGGGTCGTGTTATATTTGCCGTATACCTGTGCATAACCGGTCAGTCCTGCTTTTACCTTCAGGCGATAAGAAAACTCCGGAATTTCTTTTGCATATTCCGCCGCAATCTCGGGACGCTCCGGCCTTGGCCCGACAAGCGACATATCTCCTTTTATAATGTTCAGAAACTGAGGCAGCTCATCAAAATGTATGTTGCGCAATACTTTTCCTACCGGAGTCACCCGGCTGTCACCCTTCATGGCCAACCTTGCTCCCTGCTTTTCTGAATCCACACGCATACTGCGGAACTTGTAAACCATAAATATCTTTCCGTCCTTGGTCAACCGCTCCTGCTTGTAAAATACTGGGCCACCATCATACGCTTTGATCAAAACCGCGATCAGCAAAAAGACCGGTGACAGAACTGCAAACATGAAAGTAGAACAAATCACATCAAAAATGCGTTTGATCACCTGCTTTTCCACCGTCAGTCCGCAATTTCGGAATAACAGAAGCGGTGTATCAAACATGTGAATTTTCTCCGAACTCATAATCATAATATCGGATATTTTGGGCTGACAGTAACAGCGCTTATTATTCTCAAAACAGTATTTCAAAAAGACATTCCGATCATGTGAAGGAATATCTCCAATCACAATGGCCTGATATTTTAAAATTTCTTCTTTGATCCGCTCCACGCCTTCCTGCAGGCAAATCGTTCCGGAAATAAGATACTTGTCTTTACGGCTCTCCATTTTTTTAATCAGCGCCTTTGGACTGAATTTTCCATAAATGAGGAGCACCTCATGCGGCGGATAGATCCAGGAATAGATTACGCGCATAAAAAATACCCACAGAATCACTGCCGCCAGATTAAACGCCGTTACGCGCAGCATTGGCTCCACATACTGCAAAAAACGCCAGCGCCCGATCAATGCGAGCTGAAGATATGCCACGATATTCACCAGAAGCACTGAAAAAATCTGTGACAACAAAACATCCAGCACCCGCTGATACCCGACTTTAAAAGCTGAAAAAAGCTTGGAAATCAAAATCACCATCAGCGCGTAAAGAACAATCAATGCCCAGTGCCCCCAATAACCGTATCTTCTTCCGATAATCTCTTTTACATGATATTCATGAAACCATGCATATGCGAACGCGCCTGCCTGAATCGCCACAATCGAAACAGACGCCAGGAACATAATCAACCGTTTATAACGTTCTCTTCTTCTCACTCTGCTCCACTCCTCTTTGGTTTCAATTATTATAGAACACTTCTTAAAAAATAACAACTACAAAGGGGGTTTTTATCTGAAAGAAAGAGTGCAGAAAAATTATACTATTTGTTTAGAAAAATCTTAAGATTTTTTCTCCTTTCCCTTGCTTGCATTCTTCCCCCTCACTGGCTATAATGAGAAAAAGAAATATCTGTCAGGGGTAGAAATTTGTGGTTCTGCCCTTCAGCAATAAGGGGAGGAAATTATGCGACTTAAGAAAATGATTTCAGCGTTCTGTCTCGCAGTGGGGCTTACTCTGGCTGTTCCCGCAATATCCGCAACATTGGGTATGCCGGATACACTGTCGACCGTATCTGCAGCAGAGGGTTGGAATACAGATGAGAACGGTACCTATTATATGCAGGGTGATTCACGTCTGCTCGGCTTTCAGGACAACATCGGGGGGGCCTCATACTACTTTGACCAAAACGGGTACCGCGTTGATGGACCGGTTCAGATGGGCTCCAGCGTCTATCTCTTCCATCCGGAAAACGGAAAACTCTGTACCGGTTTATCCGGACTGAAACAGATCGGCTCAGACACCAGTACACTCTACTATTTTACAAGTGGAAGAGACGGTCGTATTTCTACAAAGAAATGGATTAAGACCAAAAGTAAGTACTATTACGCAAATGAAAAAGGAGAGATAAAGCTCGGAACAATCAAAGTTGGCAAAAAACTTTACCATATTACCCGTTCCGGTCGCCTTACTTCATACAAACGTTCATCTTACGACCAGAAATACTACTATGCCACCTCAAAAGGTGTTCTGAAGACAGGCCTTCAAAAAATAAAGAATAAAAATTATTATTTCAACACAAAGACCGGTGCCCGACAGACTGGAAAGGTCAAGATCGGTAAATACACGTACTATTTCAGCACCAAAGACGGGGCATCGAGAACCGGCTGGATCAAAGGAAACGGCAAATATTACTACTACAGTTCCAGCGGACGAAAGTCGACCGGTTTCAAGACAATCAATAAAAAGAGATATTATCTGGATCCGGAGAACGATGGCGCAAGAGTACAAAGTAGTTGGAAAAAAATCGGTAAGTATTACTACTATTTTAACAGCAAAGGAGTCATTCAGACCGGATTATTCAAAGTTGACAACAAACTGTACTATGCCAACTCAAAGGGTATCCGCAAAACAGGATGGCAGACCATATCCGGACGCAAATACTACATGGATAAAAAGACCGGAGCCGCCAAGACAGGATGGTTCACCTACAGCGGTAAAAAGTATTACCTCAATCCGGTGAAATCCTCTTCCACCTATGGAGCTGCTAAAACCGATTTCGTTAAGATTTCAGGCAAATGGTACTATTTCAATGAAAACGGCACCATGCGGACCGGTTGGCTTACCCACAAAGCAAAGTTCTACTATTTTGACAAGAGTACTGGCCAAATGTACACTGGTGTTCATGTGATTGATGGTAACAAATACGATTTTGGAACCAGTGGTGCATATAGCAAACCACTCAGTGGTGCATGGCGAGTTGAAGTGAACCGTAAGAAATGTTTTGTAGTCGTATACCGTGGTGACACACCGCTTAGAGCTTTTGTATGTTCCACTGCACGCGACCGTGTCAGTACACCAACAGGTACATTCCAAATTCTTGATAAACTACGTTGGCATACGTTAAACGGCCCTACGTATGGACAATTTTGTTCCCATATTACCAGTGATATTTTGTTCCATTCTGTACCTTCCGTCGTAAATGCCCGTCCTTATGACAACCATACGTTGAATGCTTCTGCCTACAACAAATTAGGGACTCCGGCATCAGCAGGATGTATCCGTTTAACTGTTGGTCATGCAAAATGGTTGTATGACAATGTTCCGGTAGGCAGTAAGGTAGTCATCAGCGACAGCATCGTTGCACCGAAAGATGTAAAAATCGAAACAGTGAAACCGATTCCGCTTACTCAGAATTATGACCCGACGGATCCATACGCATAAAATATAAACCTAAAAATTAATCAAAAAATATTTAAAAGAAAACACTACGAAAAAATGTCTGTTCTGAAAATCACAGGACAGACATTTTTTATTGAAAACCTAAAATAAAAAATGTCAGGATGTATGATTTTTAATCATCACCCCAACATTTGTTTTAGATCTCCTCTATTTAAGGTAAATAAGGAAACTTCTGCTGCTTTGGTCAGACCGCTGTCTCAATAAATGCCGCGATATGCTCAGCAGCCTCCTGCTCATCGACACCAGCGCACACCAGAACAATCTCATCCTCCTGCTGCACACAGGCACTCAAAATACTGAGCAGGCTCTTTGCATTAAACTCTTTGTCACGAAACCGAAATATAATCCTGGACTCGAATTTCTGTGCCTTTTTACACAGTTCTCCGGCTGGTCGCATATGCAGCCCAGCGAGGCTTTTTACTGTCATCTTTCTCTCTATCAAGCTATTTTCCCGCCTCTTTGTTATTGGTGTCGACTGGCTGCTCGGCTGCAGTTACTACCAGCTTCACATCAGAAACCAGCTCATAGCCTTCCGGCAATTCGATCTCCACCGGAATCTCATACGTATCTGGAACTGAACAGACTCCCAAATCAATTTTTGCTTTAATATCGCTTACTTTAATCGTACCTGAACCGTTTGTTCCATGAACCACGACTGTAAGCACATCTGCCGGTGAAAACGACAAATTCACATTCTCCGGACGATTTCTTACCTCAAGACTGGACAGAGGCAACATCAATGTCTGCTCTCCTGACTTCTCAATTTTAACAGATACAGTCACAGTAGGATCAGAATCTTTGACAAGCCGGATTCCTTCCATCTCTGACAGCGTTTCTGTCAGATCAAAATCCTGTGTAAATCCTTCTGTTGCTCCTTCTACAGAAATAACTTCTTTTAATGTAAGCTTTCCTCCGAGCGCCTCCAACGCTTCCTCCGTACCAACCAAATTTACCTCAGCCGGTATAGTTGCCAGCCCTGTATAACGATAACCAGTCGCAGACGTTCCCGTTACCGGCACCACCAGCGGTACACCGTTCATCACACGCCACAGCACAACGTCAACCATAATCGTATTTTCTGAGAGCAATACCCCATCAGCATCCTTAATCTGCAAACGGCTCATCTGCGTTGACGTAAAGGCCTCTCCATTTTTATCTATAATCTTGAGTTTCGATGCAAGCCTCTGATCTGCATTAATTCGGTTTACTTTAATCTCTGCCACCACCTGGTTAATCCGGTTCAACATACTCTCCGGCCCTGCAATCAGCACAGTTTTCCCCTGCACGACTTCTGTTTTACCAACCTCATAGCCTTTTTCCGGATCGCCTGAAACAGAAACGTTCACCACAAACTCACTCTGCTTTCTCTGTTCCAGTTTCACTTTCATAGACGGCGGCGAAACTTCTATATCATCCCATGAGACCGCAGGATTGCTGCAGATCACCGTAAGTGGAACGGAATCCATCTCATTCAGATTTTCCATATCAGCAAGCACCGTAAAATCATCGCGAGTCAGGCTGTTCAGTATCCGGCGTCGTTCCGTTACTTTCAATATGACAGTTTCATCAGAGATAATATCAAAAGCCTTGTCGATCTCCGTCACACTGTCTTCATTCATTAACTGAATCCCTACCTGAAACAGCCTGGACTTCGTCGGGTTGTCAATATTCATAACAAGAAGCCAGATTAAAAATGCCACAACCAGAGACAAAAGTTTAAGACTCAGGTTGCCGGTCCATTTATGCTTCATTTTTATTCCAACCTTTCCAGAATTTGAATTTCTTTTGACCCACTGACTTATTCTGCAAAATGACAAGCTGCTCCTTCAAAACCTCAGAAGGTACGCCGCGCATCAGTTCTCCCTTATAGGCAATGGAGATTTTACCGGTCTCTTCTGATACGATCACAGTCAGCGAATCTGTCACCTCACTAATACCAACCCCCGCTCTATGCCTTGTACCTAGCTCTTTGCTCAGCATCATATTGTCAGAAAGCGGCAGATAACAGGTCGCAGAAGTAATGCGGTTGCCCTTGATAATTACTGCTCCGTCATGCAATGGCGTATTATGCTCAAAAATATTAATCAGAAGCTGGCTCGTAACAACAGAGTCCAGGGTAATACCGGTCCGCTCATACTCATCCAGGCGGATATCCTGTTCAATCACAATCAGCGCTCCCGTCTTTACCTTGCTCATCTCAGACGATGCCTTGACGATTTCATTCAACGTCTTGTCACTGAAGCGTTCTGAAACCTCTCTGTCTGAATCAATAAGCGGAAACAGAGAAGAAACAATCCTCTTTTCTCCGATCTGTTCCAGTGCCCGGCGCAGTTCAGGCTGAAAAATAACAAGCGCAGCTATAATCGCAACATCAATCGCGGAACTTACGATAAACTTCAGCGTGTCCATCCGTAAAATATACACAAGAGACACACAACAGACTAAAACTACCATTCCTTTTAAGAGTGTCCACGCTTTGGTATTTTTAATCCACAGAAGAACATTGTATACAAGCAAAGCCAAAATGAGTATTTCCAGTATGTTCGTAAGCGTCAGATCTTCAATCGGGTCAAGAAACAATTTCATGTATGTATTCACCCATACCTTTATTGAGCTCATTCTGCCTTCTCCCTTCTTCACGTTATTTGAAGTTTATTATATCACATCTTTTCTTCCGTGCATACTGTCATTTTCCTTTTCCGATGCATAAAACAACAAAAAAAATCTGCTTTACCCCTGCTCGTTTCAAAACATCCGCAATCTCATCCAGCGTACTCCCTGTCGTGTAAACATCATCCACAAGCAAAACGCGGGCAAATTGTTTCTGGCATTCTTCCGATACAGCAAAACACCCTTTCAGATTTTTCCTGCGATCTTTACGGCTCAGCATTTTTTGTTCGGAATGCATCCGCGTACAACGCAAAACATTCTTCTCTGCACGAATTCCGGTAAGACGACTGATTTCTTCCGCCAAAAGCTCTGCCTGGTTATAACCTCTGCAGCGTTTTTTCCTTCGGTGCATCGGAACCGGTATCAGTATCTCCGGTCTCCATACAGAAAGAACTGTCTGCAATACGCCCGTCATTTCCTTCGCATAAAAAGACAGATAGTCTCTTCTGTTCTGTCTTTTCATCCGGTACACGGATCGCCGCAGACTGCCTGTATAAGTAAACGCTGCAATTCCTCTGTCAAAGATATGCGCATATTTCCTGCAATCGTCGCAATATTCCTTCTCATTGGAAACAACCGGCTTTCCACACTTCATACAGACAGGTCCCAGAATTCTCGGCAGCCTTGCATCGCACTGCGGACAGCATCCATCCTCCAGCCTGCCAAGAAGCGCGTCACAGCAGACACATCTCGGCGGATATAAAAGCTTCTGAATGATCCGCAGTACTTGATTTACCCCAGTAAACATCTGCAATATCGTTTTGTTTTGAAGTATTTTCTGATATTTCTTGTTTTTCCCCTCAGAAATTCTGATCTTTTTCAAATATTTTCCCTGGTCTCTCCCCAAAATTCAAGATTCCAGCTATCATCCCGTCTGTTACCCGCATCATGATCCGGGCGCTTTTTCTTTTGTCCCTCATATGATTTCTATTATTCTTCAGCCTGTGTATCCGCCAGTTCCCGAATCCGCTCATCCAACGTTGTAAAGCGCTTCTGCTCCACCGTATTGTCAATCATCTGATCAAACGTCAGCACATCTCCCACGACTGTCACACATTTTCTGGCTCTTGTCACAGCTGTGTACAGAAGATTACGATTCATTAACATCCGTGGTCCACTGAGCAGCGGAATCACAACGGCCGGATACTCGCTTCCCTGGGACTTGTGAATGGTTACCGCATACGCCAGGTCCAGTTCTTCCAGTCCGGCATACGGATATTCCACCATGCGCTGTTCATCAAATTCGACCGTGATACGTTCTGTGTGTAAATTAATTTCCCGTATCACTCCCAGGTCTCCGTTAAATACGCCTACCCCTTTCTCAATCGGAATCCCATAGCGCCCGCGGACTTCCCACTCGATCTGATAATTATTTTTGATCTGCATGACCTTATCGCCCTCGCGGAAAATCTGCCCTCCCTGTTCATGCTCTCTTTTATTGCGATCCGGCGGATTCAGATACTCCTGTAAAATCCGATTCAGGCGTTCTACGCCCAAAAGGCCCTTTCGCATCGGCGTAAGCACCTGGATATCATACGCTGTCGCATCAACATAACGGGGCATTTTATCTCTCACAAGCTGGATGACAATACTGATAATAACATTTGCATCGCTTCTTTTTAAAAAGAAAAAATCCCGGCTTTTATTATCCAGAGAAACATGCTCTCCACGATTGATTTTATGTGCGTTAACGACAATATCACTCTCCGATGCCTGCCGAAAAATTCGTGTCAGCCGCACAACCGGCACCTTTCCTGACTCAATGATATCCTTCAGGACACTGCCTGGTCCGACAGATGGAAGCTGATTCCGGTCTCCTACCATAATAAGACGTGTCCCGACCGTTATGGCATCCAGCAGCGCATGCATCAGATAAATATCCACCATCGACATCTCATCTACAATAATCACATCTGCATCGAGTGGATTCTGCGCATTTCTCTCAAAACCGCCTCCGGCTGTACTTCCTTCCTGAATCCCTGAAATTTCCAGGAGTCGGTGAATTGTTTTTGCTTCATAGCCGGTTGCCTCTGCCATCCGCTTTGCAGCGCGCCCTGTCGGAGCGGCAAGTAAAATTTGCAGTCCTTCTGACTCAAAATAGGATATCAGCGTATTAATTGTCGTAGTTTTTCCGGTACCTGGCCCTCCTGTGATAACAAGCAGACCACAACGCACAGAGGCAATTACTGCTTCTTTTTGTTTTTCATCCAGATAAGTACCCGTCTCCGCTTCAATTGCTGCAATCTTATGCAGAATTACAGTCTCATTGACTTCACCGGTAATATTCAAATCGCAAAGCATACGCGCTGTGCTCATTTCCATAAAATAGGAAGATGCGCTGTAAACCCGTTCCTGATTCTCCTCCTGTTTCACCACAATCCTGCGTTCCACTGCCAGGTCCATCAGATATTGATCAATGTCTTGCAGCGGTACACCCAGCAGCTCTGCGGCTCTGTAGGAAAGCTGCTCTTTCGGCAAAAAGACATGCCCTTCTCCGCCCGCCTGCTGCAATACATAAAAAATTGCACATTTTACCCGGTACTCCGAATCTGCCTGAATCCCTGCGCGCATTGCAATCTCATCTGCAATCCGAAAGCCGACACCGCCAATATCATCTGCAAGCTGATATGGATTTTCCTGAATCACGCGGTAGATCTCCGCTCCGTATTTTTCGTATATTTTTACAGCAAGCGATGTGGTGATGCCAAGCTGTTGTAAGAAAATCATTGCTTTGCGCATATCGCGCTTTTCATACACCTGCTCCGCAATCTCTCGGGCTTTACGGTCACTGATTCCCTTGATCTCAGCAAGCCGCTCCGGCTCTTCCTCTATAATCCGAAACGTATCGCCGCCAAAATGGCGTACAATTCTGGCTGCCAAAGCCGCTCCGACTCCCTTAATCGCTCCTGAACCGAGATAGCGCTCCGCGGATTCCTCATCCTCCGGAGTCTGTATACTATAAGACTCAATTTTGAACTGCTCTCCGTAAGATGGATGAGCAATATACTGCCCGGTAAGCGCAACCTTTTCCCCTTCCCCAATATAAGAAAGTGTTCCGGTACAGGTCACCTCTCCATCCTGCGTCACTAAAACCATTACCGTATAGCCATTGTCACTGTTACGGAAAATGATGTGGTCTATGTATCCCTCTAACCTTTCCATACTCCTCCATCTGTCTCCCGGCGAATCTTCATCGTTTTCCCTTCTGTTCCAAGCCATGCCATAACCGGAAAGGGACGCTGCCGCCCTGGCCTCGTCCCTCTATGGGTCTGATTTACTTTTCCATCATCCTGCTATTTCCCGCCATAAGCTCCACAAACTGGCCTGTCCCAACTGCCACCACAGTCATCGGATCTTCCGCTGTCATCGTATTAATCCCTGTGCGTGCCTCGATCAGTTCCTCCAAACCGCTCAGCAATGCGCCTCCTCCGGTCAGTACAATTCCACGATCGACCACATCGGCGGCTAACTCCGGAGGCGTCTTCTCAAGAACACTGTGTACGGCATCCACAATCTGGCTCGTCACCTCTTTCAAAGCATCCCTTGTATCCTCTGAGGTAACTCGTATTGTTTTCGGAAGTCCTGTCACAATATCACGCCCTTTTACTTCCATCACCTTCGGTTCTGGCTTTTCAAACGCAGTTCCAATTGTAATCTTGATTTCTTCTGCTGTCTGCTCTCCAATCATCAGACCGTATTTCTTCCGTACATATCTTACGATGGCGTCGTCGAAGTCGTCCCCGGCCACCTTGATCGAAGTACTTACCACAATTCCATCAAGGGAAATCACTGCCACATCGCACGTTCCTCCGCCAATATCTACAATCATATTTCCGCAGGGGCGTGAAATGTCAATTCCGGAGCCAATGGCAGCGGCGATTGGTTCTTCTATAATATGAACCTCACGCGCACCGGCCTGATACGTCGCATCCTCAACAGCCTTTTTCTCCACTTCTGTCACACTGCTCGGAACACAAATGCTGACCCTTGGCTTTCGGAATGACATTTTGCCGATTGCTTTCTGAATAAAATACTTCAGCATCTGTTCTGTAACGGTATAATCCGAAATAACACCTTTTCGCATAGGGCGAACCGCAACAATATTCCCCGGCGTTCTGCCAAGCATCAACCGTGCTTCTTCACCAATCGCTTTGATTTTATTCGTATCTCTGTCATATGCAACGACAGACGGTTCCTTCAATACAACGCCTTTTCCCCTGACATAAACTAAAATACTGGCTGTGCCAAGATCAATTCCAACATCCGTAGCTGCCATTTTTATACCCCTTTCACAATTCGGTTCAACCTCTGACTTCAGGCTTTTTCTGCCCGTAAAGCCACCTTTGTATAGTATAATATAAAATCCCTTAAAATGGAAATAACTTTTTTATTGTTTTAGAATTGCAAGGATTTCTTAATTTTCTTTCCTGTTTTTTTAGAAAGTAGACATATTTTGAACACATTTATCTTTTATAGTATAAACATATTAGCAAACAGCTAATATATTTCATAACTCACACCTGGCAGCCCCCACACGCTGCCAGGTACTCCCTCAAACATTGATCTGTATGAGAGAGTTTCATAATACTTATGAAGATTTTCTCTTACAGGCAAAACATTTTCAACCCAAATTTTTCTCTTTCCTGAAAAAGTCTGACTTTGGTCAGACTTTTTCTTTGTGTGCAGAGAGCAAAACCTAATGCTTTTCACTCTCTGCTGCCGCATTGTCTGTGAGATACTTTGCCACATACTTGCCTGTATATGACACCGGACATTTCACGATCTCCTCCGGTGTTCCTTCTGCGATCACAGTGCCGCCCCGATCACCGCCTTCCGGCCCGATATCAATGATATAGTCAGCTGTCTTGATCACATCCAGATTGTGTTCAATTACAATTACTGTATTTCCACCCTCTGTCAACCTGTGCAGAATTTCCACCAGTTTATGGACATCGGCAAAATGCAGACCAGTTGTCGGTTCATCAAGAATATAAATCGTTTTGCCGGTACTTCTCCGGCTCAGCTCTGTTGCAAGCTTGATTCGCTGTGCCTCACCGCCCGAAAGCTCCGTAGATGGCTGCCCCAGTCTGATATAAGACAGCCCCACATCATTCAGGGTTTCGATTTTACGATGAATGGAGGGCAAATGTTCAAAAAACTTCAGCGCTTCCTCTACCGTCATATCAAGAATATCATAAATACTCTTTCCCTTGTATTTCACCTCAAGCGTCTCTCTGTTGTATCGTTTCCCGTGACAGACCTCACATGGTACGTACACATCCGGCAAAAAATGCATTTCGATCTTCAGAATTCCATCGCCTCCGCACGCTTCACACCTTCCGCCTTTTACATTGAAGCTGAAACGGCCTTTTTTGTAGCCACGCGCTTTCGCATCTGCAGTTGCCGCAAACAGATCTCTGATCTGATCAAAAACTCCGGTGTAAGTCGCCGGATTAGAACGAGGTGTTCGGCCAATCGGAGACTGATCAATGCTGATTACTTTATCCAGTTGTTCCGTACCCAAAAGAGCCGTATGCTTTCCCGGAACAGTCCGTGCACGGTTCAGATCGCGAGCCAGACGCTTGTACAGAATTTCGTTAACCAGAGAACTTTTTCCGGAACCGGAAACTCCTGTCACACATGTCATTACGCCCAGTGGGAATTTGACATTAATCTTTTTGAGATTATTCTCCTGTGCTCCGCGCACCTCAAGCCAGCCGCTTGGCTGCTTTCTGGTAGAAGGAACAGGGATGGATTTCCGGCCGCTTAAATATGCTCCTGTCACAGATTCCTCGCACGTCATAATATCCTGTGCCGTGCCTGCTGCAATTACCTGACCTCCATGTTCTCCGGCTCCTGGCCCGATATCTACAATATAATCCGCCGCATACATCGTGTCCTCATCGTGTTCCACTACAATCAGAGTATTTCCAAGATCTTTCAGATTATTCAATGTAGCCAGCAATTTATCATTATCCCTCTGGTGAAGTCCGATACTAGGCTCGTCCAGAATATACGCTACCCCTACCAGCCCTGAACCAATCTGTGTCGCCAGACGGATACGCTGCGCCTCACCGCCTGATAACGTACCTGTAGCTCTCGCAAGACTCAGATATTCCAGACCAACGTTTACCAGAAATCGGATTCTTGCCCGGATTTCCTTCAGGATCTGATGGCCGATCAGCCCCTGCTGCTGCGTCAGCTCCATATGCTCCATAAATTCCTGCAAGTTCCCGACCGACATGGATGTAAGATCAGAAATATTTTTATTGCACACAGTCACAGCCAAAGCAGACTTTTTCAGCCTTTGGCCGCCACATGCTTTACATGGAGTAATCTGCATAAAGCTCTCATATTCCTGCTTCATCGTATCAGAACCAGTCTCCCGGTAACGGCGCTCAACATTTTTGATCAGGCCCTCAAAAGCAACATCATAAACACCTTCTCCCCTCTGCCCTTTATAATGTACCTTGACTTCCCGTCCATTCGTCCCTAAAAGCAGGACATCCTGAATTTCCTGCGGATACTGTTCAAATGGCGTGCTGAGGTCAAAATGGTACGTCTCCGCAAGCGCGTCAAGAATCGCCCGCGTAAAGCTGCCCTTATCCGCACAGGACTGCCAGCCAGTCACCACAATTGCACCATCCAGAATACTGAGACTCCGGTCCGGAATCATCAGTTCAACGTCAAACTCCATTTTGTAGCCAAGCCCGAAACAATCCGGACATGCCCCAAACGGATTATTAAAAGAAAAACTTCTGGGCTCAATTTCATCCACGCTGATTCCGCAGTCCGGACAGGAAAAACTCTGACTAAAGCTCAAAACCCCCTGATCCTGTACTTCTACAAAAGCCAGTCCATTGGCCAGCTGCATGACATTTTCCAGCGAATCGGTCAGTCTTTTTTCAATCCCTTCTTTTACAACAAGACGGTCCACTACGATTTCGATGTTATGCTTCAGATTTTTTTCCAGCTTGATCTCCTCGCTGAGTTCGTACATATTTCCGTCAATGCGGACACGCACGTAGCCGCTCTTTCTGGCCTGTTCTAGGAGCTTTACGTGTTCGCCTTTGCGTCCCCGCACCACCGGAGCTAAAAGCTGGATTTTCGTCCGTTCCGGAAGCTCCATAATCTGATCCACCATCTGATCGACACTCTGCTTTTTGATCTCTTTACCACATTTCGGGCAATGCGGAATCCCGATCCTGGCATACAGCAGACGAAAATAATCATAAATCTCTGTCACCGTTCCAACGGTAGAACGCGGATTTCGATTCGTGGACTTCTGATCAATAGAAATCGCCGGAGGCAACCCCTCAATACTCTCTACATCCGGTTTTTCCATCTGCCCGAGGAACTGACGCGCATAGGAAGAAAGCGATTCCATATACCGCCGCTGTCCCTCAGCATAAATCGTGTCAAACGCAAGCGAAGATTTCCCGGAACCAGAAAGCCCTGTCAATACAACAAACTTGTTTCTTGGAATATCCAGACTGATATTTTTCAGATTGTGTTCATTTGCACCACGAATCCGGATATACTGCTTTTTATCTCCCGCCACTGTTTTTTTCTCTGTATTCATTCTGTCCATAGCTACCTCTATTGTAAAATTTTATGTCTCTTCTTTCAGATATTTTTTCAATTCAATCATCCGGTCACGGAGCTCGGCTGCTGTCTCGAAGTCAAGCTCGGCTGCTGCTTTTTTCATCTGCTTCTGTACATCCGCAATCAGCTTTTCAAGCTCTTTCCGGCTCATAGATTCCGGATCTTTTTCCAGCTTCTTCTCTTCTTTGGCAATTGCCTTGGAGATACTAATCAGATCCCGCACTGCCTTCTTAATCGTCTGCGGCGTAATTCCATGCTCCTTATTATATGCCTCCTGAATTTCCCGACGGCGCTGCGTCTCAGACATTGCAACCTGCATCGACTCTGTGATCGTATCTGCGTACATAATTACATGCCCCTGTGCATTTCGCGCCGCACGTCCGATCGTCTGGATCATCGAAACTGCAGAACGAAGAAATCCTTCTTTATCCGCATCAAGAATCGCGACCAGAGAAATCTCAGGAATATCGAGTCCTTCTCTCAGAAGATTGATACCCACCAAAACATCGAACACATCCAGACGCATATCCCGGATAATTTCCGTCCGTTCCAGTGTATCAATGTCAGAATGCAAATAGCGGACACGAATCCCCACTTCTCTCATATAGTCTGTGAGATCCTCCGCCATCCGTTTCGTCAGTGTCGTCACAAGCACTTTATTTCCGGCCGCTGTCTCTTTATTAATCTCACCGATCAGGTCGTCAATCTGCCCCTCTACCGGCCGCACTTCCACATTCGGATCTAAAAGTCCGGTCGGCCTGATGATCTGTTCTGCCCGAAGCAGCTCATGCGCGTCCTCATATTCTCCCGGGGTGGCAGAGACAAACAGAATCTGATCCAGCTTGTCCTCAAACTCCGTAAAATTCAGCGGTCTATTGTCTTTTGCAGACGGCAGACGGAATCCATAATCTACAAGTGTCGTTTTTCGCGACTGATCGCCTGCATACATCGCCCGCACCTGCGGAATCGTCTTATGCGACTCATCAACAATTAACAAAAAGTCGTCGCCAAAATAGTCAATCAGCGTATGTGGTGTCGCCCCCGCCGGAAGCCCTGCCAGATGTCTTGAATAGTTCTCAATCCCGGAGCAAAAACCAGTCTCCCGCAACATTTCGATATCATAATTCGTCCGCTCCGCAATTCTCTGTGCTTCGAGCAACTTATCCTCGCTTTTAAAATAAGAAACACGCCCTTCCAGTTCTTCCTCAATCGCTTTTGCTGCTGCCAGAATCTTCTCCATAGGCACTACATAATGAGACGCCGGAAATACTGCGATAAACTCCAGACTGCGCCGTATCACTCCTGTCAGCACATCAATCTCTGTAATCCGGTCGATTTCGTCTCCAAAAAATTCGACCCGATAGGCGTAGTCGTCTGAATTGGCCGGAAAAATTTCGAGTACATCGCCGTGTGCCCGAAATGTACCACGATGAAAGTCCATCTCATTGCGGTCATACTGAATATCAACAAGCGCCCGCATTACCTCGTCCCGGTCCTTCTCCTGTCCTCTGCGCAGATAAACAACGAGCTCCTTGTAATCAGACGGGCTACCGATTCCGTAAATGCACGACACACTTGATACAATAATCACATCCCTCCGCTCTACAAGCGACGCCGTGGCTGACAGGCGCAGCTTGTCAATCTCGTCATTGATCGAAGAATCCTTCGCAATATACGTATCTGACGAGGGAACATAAGCCTCCGGCTGGTAATAGTCGTAATAGGACACAAAATACTCCACTGCGTTCTCAGGGAACATCTCCTTAAATTCTCCGTATAGCTGCGCCGCCAATGTCTTATTGTGGGCGAGCACAAGGGTCGGTTTCTGCAATTGCTGAATGACATTTGCCATGGTAAATGTCTTACCGGAACCTGTAACTCCCAGTAAAGTCTGGAATTGATTACCCTCCTTGAAGCCTTTGACCAGCTCTGCGATTGCCTGCGGCTGGTCGCCTGTAGGCTTGTAGGGGGCTTGTAATTTGAACTCTGGCATAGGAAAATCCTTTCTTTCGCGATATTGTTATGACTACTATAAGCCACATAATTCGTGCAATTTCAATAAAAATGTGTGTAACTTTCCATTGTAAGGTTGATCTATAGGCAAACTTTTGTGATTACACGAATGCAAGTCACAAATTTGTAGTCATAACCATTTGCAAAGTAGTTTGTTACATATCCTGTATTATGAGCTTAACAATAGCTTTTACCTATCACCATCATAAATCAGTTGGTTTCTTTCCAACTCTCTCTGTAATTCTTCTACTGTCGGTAAAACTGTCATATATTTTGAAGCAAATATTTGTTGACTCTCATGTAACACAGAATATTTTACAATTGTTTCATCCTTATCCGTGCAAAAAATAATACCTATTGTTGGATTATCATCTTCTCTTCTTTTTAGATCATCAAACATCCTGACATACATATCCATTTGCCCTATATCCTGATGTGTCAGCTTTTTTGTTTTTAAATCAATAACTACGAAACATTTCAGAATATAATTATAGAAAACCAAATCTATATAGAAATCCGTTGTTTCAGTACATATTCTCATCTGTCTACCTACAAAAGAAAATCCTTTTCCCATTTCCAGCAGGAATTTCTGAAGATTATTTATAATTGCTGTTTCCAGATCACTTTCCAATTGACTGGTATTTTGAGTAACTCCCATAAATTCTAGCACAAACGGATCTTTCACAAATTCTAATACTTTATTTTCTTTATCCGGCAACTGTGTAGAAAGAATTCTTTTATAATATCCACTTTTGATATTGCGTTCCAAGACTCTTACAGACCAATTTTCAGTCATAACTTCATTTAAATAAAAATTTCTTTCCTCTTCATCGGAAATACGCATTATACTTCTTAAATGAGACCACGGAATTTTACCAGCCATTGAAAACCCATATGAATCCTCTGGAAATACCAAATAAAACTGACGGCAGTTTCTCAAATTTGCCATTGAAAAGCCTGTTCCAAACTCATCTGATAACTGTTCTGATAAATTTTTTATCAAATAGGAACCGTATTTTGTCTTCGTCTCTCCATATTGTTCCTGCTCAACAATTCGTCGTCCCACATTCCAATAAGCATATGTCATGATACTACTCGCGCTATTATATGCTTCTTCCCTTGCCCGTTGTAATATGAAACGCACATCTTCATAGAATTGTTGTTCCTTTGTTATTAGAATTTCCGCAGATTCTCGCTTTAATAATTCATTCTTTTTCTCCATCTTGCCTCCGCAGATTCGCTACACGCGTGTAGCGAATTACTCTATAGTTTCATTAGGATATAATTATCCTACTATACATATTTTTTTCATATATCTAGAACCATTATAAACTTTCTATCTCGACACCTATCTGAATCAGAATATCCTTTGTCAGTTTTGATAACGGCCTATTATGCATATATTCTTCATTATCAGAATACGAATATAAGGTTTCCACAATCTGCTTTTCATTAACGAAAATTCCTGCAAAATTTTTTAATAAAATGTCTTTATGCGTTTCAGAGTAAATATATCTTTTGCGTATCATCTCTTTTACATATTCCTTAGAATGATTATATTTCTTTTCCAAATGAAATGTTTCCTTGGAATTTTTCATTCTTTCACTCAATTTTTTCTCACCATTGCTATGCAGCTTGATTTTAAAATTGTCTGAAATCCCTTGCCAGACCGTAGAATCAAATCTTTTTTCTTCTATATCTTCAATAGGCTCCTCGTATACAATATCTCTCGTATCATTACTATCATAAACTTCTATAGAAAAATGATATTCATCATTTTCATTGTCGTAAAATGGATAAAATGTTCTTTTTGTTGAATCAGACTTTTCATGATTACATACCTTACAACTTGGAACAAGGTTGAAAAAAGAAAGCACCAGTGCTGGGATTTCCTCTTTTGAATAATAATGATCCAAATCACCTTTAAAATATGCCTTCCTTTGTCCGTTCTCTTTACGAGTAACATAATTCTCTACAAAATTACGGTTGCAATATGGACATACTTCCACCCCCATAATCTGGACAATTTTTACTAATTTCATACTTTTGCGATAACTATCATAATTCTTCAGCAAAAAATATTCTGTATTTTTCAGCACCTTCTTCTTGTATTTAGAAATTACATATGCTTCATCAGATAAATCATCGAAAATGTATTTTATGATTTTATCTCTCCATATATTATTTTTAATTGCAGATAAATTTGTATGATATTCACTTTTCCACTCGCTGAACTCTTTATTGGACGTAAATATCATTTGTCGGAAAACAATATCATCTTCCAAAATATCCATCAGCTCTTTGATTCTGTCTTGCCTAAAAAACCAACTACTCCAAAGCTGTTTTATCTCATTTATCTTTTTATCGTCAATTCTAATCCCAATCATGTTACCTATCCTCTAACATCTCCAAATAATCTTTTATTCTCTGTTTGTCATCTTGATTCGTTATCATTTCCAAAATTCTGTTTTTATTATTTAATAATTTTAATCTTTGTTTTCTATCTTCTAATTTCTTTTTCAGTATTTTTTGGATTACCGACTCACCAATTTGGTCAACAAAATACTCTATGTTTTTAATATTTTCTTCATTGTCACGACCTAATTCTTCAATTTCCCTTGCTAAATTGTTAAGTTTCTTTGTGGCAAATTCGCCTACCGTATTTTCCATAAAAAATTGATTTTTCATTAAGTCATATACATTTGCTCCAAAGCAACTGTTTCCATTCATCTTATCCATTCTCTGTACGCTTAATTGTCTTTCAACGCCTGACCTTTCCAATAAAAAAACATTTGATGGTAAAATATCTGACAGTAGATATGGGGAATGGGTTGACATAATTAATTGTATATCACATTCATGCTCTGGCTTTCCCAAAGTCTTCACCATGATATCAATAAATCTCCTAGCCCACTCGGGGTGCATAGCTTGATCTGGCTCATCCATAATAGCAATCAGCAATTTCGTTTCTTTATCTTCTACAACACAATCCTTTATTTTTGCAATGGTATCAATAAAACGCTCTTCTCCTTCTGACAAAAGCCCAAAATGCACCTTGAATTGATTTTCAATATCTGAATGCCAATCCTTTTTTATTTTCTCCCACTCACTGTATTTCTTTAAAAATTTTTTCAAATAGAGATTAGACTCCTTAACTACAAGAAACTCAATCCCATCCTTTTGGAAATATTCCTCAGGAATATCAAACATTTCTTCTGTCATTTTTTCCAATATATCTACATATCCAAAGTCATTATTATCTTCTTCCCCATGAATTCTGCTCCCAACATACCTGCCCAGTATTCTCAAACCAAATATTTCTGCTTGCTTATATTCCTCTTTCAACCATGAAATTAATATTATGACTCGTGATAATTCTTCTTCATAGTCTATTGGTTTCCCCAACTTATCATAAGAACTCTCATTAGACTTAAGACTCAAAATATATTCCATATGATACACTATATCAATACGGGCTTTATCTCCACTGTGCCTTCCCCTTTCCCCTTCCTTACACAAAGAGTATAAACCGTTCACAAGCATATCCAATATGTATCTTGCATATAAATCCAAAATATATTTTTCTCTCTTATTTGTTTCCTCAGCCTTCTTTTTCTTATTAGATAATATATTAATTTTTTTCCAAAGTGGCAACATTTCTTCTATTTCATTTATTGTAGCTTTATACCTATCCTTAAAATTATCATCCGTCCACACCGGATACTCATAATCTATTTCATCATATAATTTCACTTTAACTTTATCAAAATAAAAACCCTCTATATTATCCTCTATGCATTGACATATTACCAAATACTTAGTATAAACATTGGAACGAGAATACATTTTCCTCCCAGCAATATAGTCATCATATCTAGGATTATAAATTCCATAGTGCTCATTTCTTTGACTATACCGATAGCTTTCATTAATATAAGCGTAACGAATCAGATCACTTAATCTGTCCTCTTTGTTTTCTTCCATCTCATTAAAGAAATGCTTTCCCATGCTTATAAAACACTCGTTTTCATATCTGAATACAAGTCCTATAGAAACCTTCGCCTTATCATATCTGTCATCATCATCGCCCCTGTCATAATTTGTAAACATATCATAAAACACATTGGAACCTAACACTTCAATTCCAAATAATTCTTGCCCATAATCATTTTTTCCAATATAGTACAATAGTAAATATTCATCATCAACCTCATTCTTTTTCACAGATCCCCTAAGTCTATCATCCCTATTCATACCCAAAATGTCTAATAAAGTTGTCTTCCCTGAACCATTTTTTCCAACAAGAACAGATATATTTTTTATGCCATCGCCATAAAAATCTTTTAAATAATTCTTTTTTTCTCTCACTGTCAAAATTTTATTCTCCAAATGGACTTCAAAATCATTTGAAAATTGTATGCTTTGGTCATGAATAAAGTCCCCAAATTTTTTTATATATGCAAATATTAACTCCATCCTTGTCTCCCTTTATGTACTTATTCAATTCACGGCAGTCCATCCAAATCTTTTATGAAAAATTTGTCTCAAATCTCAGATTTCTCATATAATGATATTTTATATTATCCCATCCATTACACGAATCCAGGTCACAAACTCCACCCATCCGCCTAGTGTTATTTCGTCCATATCCCTCTATTTCATCCACAAAATACGGTATAATCAGCACCAAACAACACTAAATAATGCGGTTTTCAGCCTGTCCCCAAATTAGGACACAAAATACTCAACAGCATTGTTCGGAAAGAATTCTTTAAATTCTCCGTAGAGCTGCGCTGCTAGGGTTTTGTTGTGAGCAAGTATAAGTGTCGGTTTATTTAATTGTTGGATGACGTTGGCCATCGTAAAGGTCTTGCCAGAACCGGTGACGCCAAGAAGTGTCTGGAACTGGTTGCCCTCCTTGAAGCCTTTGACCAATTCGGCGATGGCCTGTGGCTGGTCACCAGTCGGCTGGTACTGTGATACTAATTCAAAGTGATCCATAATAATCTCCATGCAAACTATTTCCATTATAGAAATAATTCTCTCCTCAAAAGTTGTTCTGCTAAATTGTGCAAATACCTTGCACCATCAACTTTATTTCCTACAGCAATGATGGCCTTCAAATTATAATGATTTATATTATAGCATTTTCCGTATGATAGATATTTCCTTTTTCTGTTTTACTGATTTGTCCCTCTTAAAATTAAAGTTTCACTACACATGTGTGGTGAATTTATTCTTCAGATTACTCAATATTATTCCACCTCCGTAATATCAACATCATATTTTGTCTTGACGAATTTTTATCGCAAAATCCGTATTTTCCCAATCCTATTCAGAACATTTGTTCTTTTGACAATTCTAGCAGATATTATCGACAAATACAAGGGCTAAATTTTCTTTACCATCTATTTTACCAACTTTTTTCTACTCGAAAAGGGATGGCCGTTCATGCCATCCCTTTTCGAGTGTTTTCTTGTCTCTTATCCTACTTCTTACGATAAACTTCCTCGCTTTGACCACCATTACTTTGTTTTTTCTAAAACTTCTTCGAAGAGGATGGCAGCTCATTCGTCGGCGGAAGACATCTGTGGTCCTTACATACATAATACGTCGTTCGCCCATTCAGCAACGGATATTCTGCTGTATCCTGCTCCCAAATTTTGATATCCGCATAAAGCGGCAGACGGCTCAGAACCTCCGCTTTCTGTTCATACCCCGATAGCACAGCAGTAATCTTTTGGGGAAGGTTGGCGTAAAACAATAATGCCAGCAAAAACATGCTGTGCCCGGTCGGATACGCCTGCGCCTCTGCGGATAAAAAGGCAAGCTGCTTCTCTGCCGCCTCCCGGTACGTTTCTGCCTCGTCCATTAGCTGCGACAGCCTCACCAGACAGTAAGCCATCATAGAATTACCGCTTGGCAAAGCCCCGTCATAGGTTTCCTTCGGTCTTGTAATCAGGCTGCTGTTCTTCGCCCCGTACAGAAAATAGCCCCCCGCTTGATCTGCAAACTGGCTCATTGCCTCCCGGATGATTTCACCGGCCCGTTTCAGATATTCTAATTTTGAAGTCACTTCATACAAACTAATCAGCGCTCCGCCATAGTATGCATAATCATCTAAAAATCCTTTCGCCAAGCGTACACCGCCGCGACAGCCCACATACAGAAGAGTCCCGTCCGTAAGGTTTTCTTCTATAAACTGATAGGCCCTTTCCGCTGCCGAAAGATATTGTCCAGCTCCCGTCACTCGATACAAAACCGCCATGGCACAGATCATAAGTGAATTCCAGGAAGTTAGGACTTTATCGTCAAGATGGAGCTCTGCCCGGGATTTCCGATACTCATACAGCCTTTTTTTCTCTTCATCAAAATTTTCTGCTGCTGTCTGTTCGTGCAAAAGATTCAGGATATTTCTGCCTTCGAAATTTCCTTTTTCCGTGACATTGAAATATCGGCAAAATGCCTCTCCCTTTTCCCTCCCAAGGACGTGTAGGATCTCCTCATAGGCCCATACATAATATTTTCCTTCCTCGCCCTCGCTGTCCGCATCCTGGGCGGAGTAAAATTCCCCGGTCGGACCTGTCATTTCCCGAAAAATATATTCCGCGGTCTTTTCCGCCGTATCCAGAAAAAGACGCTGATCTGACGCCTTGTACGCAGCAGAGTATGCCGCTATCAAAAGCGCATTGTCATAGAGCATTTTTTCAAAATGCGGAACCAGAAAATATTCATCCGTGGAATACCGCGAAAAGCCATATCCGATCTGATCAAAAATTCCGCCCCGGCGCATTGATTCCAGCGTCAACCTCACCTGAGAGAATGCCTCCCGATCCTCATGAATCTGCGAATAAAGCGTCAAAAACAGCAGATTATGCGGAACAGGAAACTTCGGCGCCCGGCCAAAGCCTCCATACGTTCGGTCAAAGCTTTCTGCAAAAACCTTCGCCGCCTTTTGGGGAAGCCTTAAATCAAGCTCCGATTGGTTTTCATAAGTCCCGTTCGCAATATGCAAAAGAATCTGCTCTGCTGAGGCCATGAGCCTGTCCTTCTCTGTTTTCCACTTTTCTGCAATGGCGAGCAACAGGTCACGAAAGCCAATGATCCCGTAGCGGGAATCAGGCGGGAAGTAAGTTCCTGCATAAAATGGTTTTTGCTCTGCTGTCATAAAAATACTCATAGGCCATCCCCCGCTTCCGGTAAGCGCCTGGCAGACCTCCATGTACACGCTGTCTATATCCGGGCGCTCTTCCCGGTCTACCTTGATGGCTACGAAATTCCGATTCAACATCTCCGCTACTTCCTCATTTTCAAAGCTCTCATGGGCCATCACATGACACCAATGACAGGTGCTGTAACCGATACTTAAAAAAATCGGCTTGTCCTCCCTTTTCGCTTTTTCAAATGCTTCCTCACTCCAGGGATACCAGTTCACAGGATTTTCCGCGTGCTGTAACAGATAAGGGCTGCTCTGGTTCTTCAGATGGTTGCTCATGCTTTTGCCTCCTTCCTGAGATCTCCGTTTGCCGGATTATTCAGCAAGATTCCCTCCTCATCAAACCGTGAGCCGTGACAGGGACAATCCCAGGAATGCTCCGCTTCATTCCATTTCAGGGCGCATCCAAGGTGCGGGCAGCGTTTCTTTGATATGGTAAGCAGATTGACGGCAGCCTCCCAGCCATTGATGAGAAGCTGAGGTTTGAGCATATTTCGCGACGGATGAAAGACTGGGGCGTAACTGTTTTCTTTTTCCAGCACCAGGTCTGTCAATATCATTGCGGCTGCCATGGAAGAGGTCATTCCCCATTTATGAAAGCCCGTTGCCACAAAGCATCCGGGCATCCGTTTCGAATACGCTCCGATATACGGAATGCCGTCCAGCGTCATACAATCCTGCGTCGCCCAAAAGTAACTCTCACGTGCGTTTGGATAATGCTCTGCGGCAAAATCCCGAAGCTCCTTCCAGTTTCCTCCCCTTTTGCCCGTCCTGTGGGCTCCGCCGCCCAGCAGGAGAATATCTTGATAACAGCGGAAGGATAGACCGCCTTTCGCCTCATCCACATACAGGTTGCGAAGCTTGGGGGCATTTTCCAGGGCAATTACATAAGAACGATGCTGATACATTTTCAGAAAATACATTCCGTGTTTGTTATCTATAGGAAAGTGTGTGGCAAAAATCAGTTTCTGAAAAGCAATGTTGCCCTTCTCCGTGACCGCCGTGTGTTCTGCGAGCTCTTTGACGAAAGTATGTTCATAAATATTCAAATTTTCTGCAATTTTGGCAAGAAACTTCAGTGGATGAAACTGTGCCTGATTTTCAAAGCTGACTGCACCGGCTGTCTGAAAAGGAAGCTCCTCTGTTTCTATGATTTCTGCCGGAAATCCCATCTTATACAGCGCCGCCACTTCCCTCTCAAGCTTCCTCTTGTCATCTATGGAGTACACACAGTTTGTCCTTTTCTCAAAATCGCAGTCAATATCCTCACAGAGCTCAAAATATTTCTTCACAGCATTCTGGTTTGCATCCAGATACATTTTTGCTTTCTCGATTCCGACACGATGCAAAAGCTTATCATAGATCAACCCATGCTGGGATGTGATTTTGGCTGTTGTGTTTTCTGTAATTCCAGAGCAAATGGTATTTCCTTCCACCAGAACATAGTCCACACCCTTTTCCCTGAGGAAATATGCACACAAAATCCCTGCAATCCCCCCGCCGATGATCAATACATCTGTAGTTACACTGCCCTCAAGCGTGTCAAAATGTGGCAGAGAAGCACTTTCTTTCCAAATAGAATTCATGTATTTTCCTCCGGAGTCTTTCTGTTCCGAATAGTATGCGCAAAGATGGCATTTTCATACATTCTTCCATTTTAGAAGTTTCATTCATCAAAACTGAAACGCTACTTTGAAATCCCCATATTTCCCCGATGCATACTCAAATGCTTTTTCCCACTCGTCAAGCGCAAAGATGCTTGACACAACACCGTCTGTCTTCAGGCTGCCCTCCATGATTTTTTCAATTACGAAAGGATATGCATAGGGACTCAGGTGCGCCCCCAGAACATCAAGTTCTTTACGGTCGCCAATTACAGACCAGTCGAAGGTAGTCGGTGCGCCAAATACGCTGAATTCTACAAAACGTCCCAGCTTGCGAATCATTCCCATGCCCTGGATTACACTGGATGGATGACCCGTTGCCTCAATGTAAACATCGCATCCGTACCCCTCTGTCAATTCCAGAATTGCTGCCTGAACATCTGTATTGCCCGGGTTCCAGGCAATATCAGCACCAAACGCAAGCGCCTTTTCAAGACGCGCATCAATCATATCAAGTGCAATCAGTTTTCTGGGATTTTTCATTCTTGCATAGGTGATCATCCCCAGTCCCAGCGTCCCGGCACCGGAAATCACCACTACATCCCCATTGGTGATCTTCCCCCTATCAACAGCATGTTTGGAGCAGCCGTAAGGCTCAATGAGCAGCGCCTCCTCTATCGTCATATCCACGGGCACTCGGCTGATTACAGCATTTTTCGGAAACCTCACATACTCCGCCATTCCTCCGTTGTTCGTACTCTGAAAACCAAAAATATTGTGTGGCTGACACATCCAGTAATGACCATCCCGGCAAAAGCGGCATGTTCCGCATGGCACAATCTGATCAGCAATAATCCTATCTCCCAGCTGATAACCTTTTACATTTTCTCCCATCTGGACAATATGGCCGAAAAATTCATGGCCTGGGATAAACGGAGGCTTTACCCACGCAGGTTGTGTCTCGTCTCCCCAGAACATTGCCGCACCATGGCTACACTTTAAGTCGCCGGCGCAAATGCCGCAGGCCTCTGTTTTAATCATGATATCATCCGGCCCGCATTCCGGCACCGGGTATTCCAGCTCCAGCCTGTAGTCACCTTTCCCGTAGGCCACAAGCGCTTTCATTGTCTTTGGAAGCTCCTTCCTTTCCGTCACTTTTCTTTCCTCCTCTCAATCCTTCCTGCTTTTAAAACGTTCTATTTTCTCACAAAGATAAACTCCCATATCATGAATCCATCTTGCCGCAGTCGGGAAAAAATCCGGCTCAAAATTTGCATAAAACAGGAACGCTTCAAATGTAAAAACGCCATCATAATCAATTTCTGCCAGCGCCTTCATCGTCTGATTCCAGTCAATTTTTCCAAGATAAGGAAGCGTATGTCGGTCGAGTACAGCATCATTATCATGAATATGCAGCGCTTTCAAACGGTCATGACCTAAGGCGCGAATCAGCTTGGCCGGTTCCTCTCCAAGCATGCACGCATGTCCCACATCCACACAGGCTACCGCATACGGACTGTCCAGCTCATCCAAAAACCGCACAAAACGTCCGGCATCTGAGAATGCGTCCGGCATCGGCGACATACGTTTATTAAACTGAAACATATTTTCGAGGGCGAGTTTCACCTTATATTTTTCTGCATAGGGAAGCAATGTTCGATAAAACTTCATATTCATATCCCAGATCTGTTCCTGATTATATATGTAAACAAGATGATGCAGCGGATGAACAATCACCGTATCAATTCCCATAACAGAAGCAATTTCCAGGCATCGAATAATACGCGGAACCGCAATATTTTCCAGAACGTTTTCTTTTTCCCATTCAAATTCAAACGGTGCATGCGCCTGGTGAAAGGTAACTCCAAGTTCCTTTGCATAAGATAAAAGTCCGGCTGCGTACTCCCGGTAATCCGGTGCATTCAACGGTGAATCCTCTTCTGTCATGTGATCCATCGTATAATCAATACAGTCAAACCCCGCTTCGGCAAGAACACGGATAGTCTCGCGGTCACCAAGATATTTTCTAAGATACAGAGTTTCTGCTGAAATTTTCATACCATTCTCCTTTTCTTATCCGTAAATCAGATCCGGCAGTAAAGTTACAATCTGCGGCACAAACATCATCGCCAAAAGCAGTAACATAAGAACCACAATGTAGGGCAATGCCGCTTTCACAAAATCCGGAATTGACACATGCAAAATGTTGCAGACCACATACATGACTCCTCCAAGCGGAGGCGTCAGGCTACCGATCGAAGCATTCACAATCATCAGGATTCCATAGTGGACCGCATCTATTCCGAAGCTCTGCGCAATCGGAAAAAGAATCGGTGTCATAATCATCAGCATTGCCGTACCATCAAGGAACATGCCCATAATCAACAACAAAATCATACTGATAAAAAGGAACACATATTTACTTGTTGTAATTGTCATAAGCCATGCAGCAACATTCTGCGGAATACGTGCCCACGACAAATACATTCCGAACAGCAGGGCGGCAATAATCATCAGCATAATCGAACTTGTGCTGTGAAACGCCTCCGAAAAAATCTGCGGAATCTGGCTGAATTTCGTCTCTTTATAAATAAATAATCCAATCATGAAACAAATCGCAATCACAAGGCAGGCGCCTTCTGAAATAGTGAAAAATCCCATGCGGATTCCTACAACAAGCAGAAAAATCACAAGAACTGCCCAGAAGGAATCCAGAAATGCTCTGATTATTTCCCGCAGGGATGCTCGCTTCTCCCTTGAGGGCGGCAGCTTGCACTTATGGGCTGTCACGGCAACAATCGCCATTTCCGACACACACATCAAAATCCCCGGGATATATCCCGCAATAAACATTTTTCCGACAGAGGTCTCTGTCATGATTCCATAGAGAATCAGACCAGCGCCCGGCGGAATGATCGGGGCGATCAGCCCGGAGGCCGCTGTGATTGCGGCACAAAATGGAAGCGGATATCCGCGCTTCGTCATTTCCGGCACTAAAATCTTACATTGCATGGCTGCATCCGCTGTACCAGAACCACAGATTCCTCCATTTACCGTAGAGAGCAGCACATTTACATGTCCAAGTCCTCCCACTTTATGTCCCACCAGGCTGTCGCAAAAAGCCATCAGCTTATTTGTTATACCTGCATAATTCATGACGGTCCCGATCATCATAAAAAGGGGAACTGCCAAAAGCGTACTGGACATATTGGAAGACACCAGCTTCTGAACCACCATGGTAAGCGGCATGGTATCCGTAACAAACGCAAAATAGTACAGAGAACCTGCGATCAGCGAAAAAGCTACCGGAACATTCAGAAACATCAGTGCAAAAGCAATGATAATCGGCAAATAATCAGCCATTTTCTTTTCCTCCATTTCTGACCATCCAAATAAGTCTCACGACAATATATAGCGCCAGCGTAAAAAAACCGATGACAAGCGCAAAGTCTATGAGCGTATAAGGAATCCGCATAACAGCCGTCGTTTTATTCATGGATTTTGCCGCCAAAAGCCACGACTGGTAAAACATGATACAGGAAATCCCAAGCGTAAAGAGATCTACAAAAACGTCATTTACCTTTCTCAGCTTTTCAGGCAGCAAATTCACCAGAAAGTCCACATGCATTTGCTCGCCGTTCTTATACAGCACTCCCATCCCCACATAAGTCACCCATACAAAAAACGACTGTACGATCTCATCCAGCTGCGCAAAACGTTTCCCAATAGTCCAGTCAGACAAAACATTTCCCATCGTAAAAACGATCATCAAAGCAAAGGCGACGCAGCCAATTACTTCAATACAGATATCCAGTTTTTTCAGGATCTTGTCCAAAAAAAGCCCCCCTTTTTCACAGTACGGAACATTTCCCATACACCAAATATCGCCTTACTGCGCTTCACGAATCTCCCGCACCTTTGCCGAGATTTCATCCCAGTCTGCCATTTTCTCATTCATTCCCGCTACCGCATCCTGGAACGATGTTTTATCCGGCACCTCTACAATCGTAATCCCAAGATCTTCGATTGCTTTCAGATCCATTTCTGCATTATCATCAACCGTTTTATTGATTGCTTTCGTGGATACTGCTATTTCTTCCGTAATGATCTGCTGATATTCCTCCGGCAACGAATTCCAGAAGCCCTCGCCACACCAGATCCCGGCCAGATTTACCATATGGCAGTTCAGTGAGTAGTATTTATCCCCTTTCATGGATTCATCCGGACGTAATCCGACCAGGTTGCCGGCTGTGATTTCCACTGCGCTAATCATGCCCGTCTCCAGCGCACTGTAAACTTCCGAAAACGGCAGACCCTGATAATTACAGCCAAAAGCGTCAAACGTATCCACATAAATTTCACTGCCCGGAACACGGATCGCAAGCCCCTTGCAGTCCTCCACAGACGTAATCGGCTTGTCTGCCAGAATATGACGCGTGCCTACAACCGTCAACGGTGAAACTGCATGAAGATTCTGTGACGCCGCTTCTGCAAGGATATTTTGGTATAATTCTGACTCGTTAAAAGTCTCGACCTCTGCATAATTTTCCCACAGATACGGGGCGCAAATTGTCTTCAGCTGTGGACAGTAGTCCACAAATAATGACGGATCTGTAAAGTAAAACACTGACGCGTCGCTCATAACAGCCTCAATACCTTCATCATAAACAAGCATTTCCCCGTTTCCGTAAAACTGAATATCCACATGTCCGTCTGTCCTCTCCCTGATCCGGTCTGCCATTGCAAGATGCTCTGTGTGCCATACAGTAGTGCCCGGGTCCGTTGACGTCATTTTGATCTCGTATACCTTTTCCTGCGCCCCTGCTGTCATTCCTGCCCCGCACATCATACAAATGCAAAGTACAGAAGCAATACGTTTCCTTGTTTTCATACTTTTTCTCATAGTTTTTCTCCTTTTCTGTTTGTTTTTCTTTGTGAGATTCTCTATCGTTCGTCAAAACCGGCTTTAACGACTTAAACAAGACCGAATCCGGCAGAATGACCGGACGAGATCACTGTTTCACTGAAATAAACATGAGGTTAGCGCTGCTGCCTGCACCGGCGGAATAGTTCCAGCAGCAAAAACGACGCCACGGAAACTGCTCCCCATATCAAAAACATACTTTTAAATCCAAAATACTGAATCAGCATACCAAAAATCAGAGAACCGATACCTGCGCCCGTGTAGGTGAGCAGATCCATTACGCTCGCTGTAAACGACAGACTCCCCTTTGCCGAAAACATCGTGGGAAATATAGAAAGCATATGCGTATTTATCATAGCAACCATCGCTGACAGCACCCCGAGACAAACCATTGCTACCAAAGCAGAAACACCATCCGTGCAAAGAACGGCCGCAGCCACAGCACAACACAGAAAAGAAAAACCGGAAACCATAGAATCATTTTTCAAAATCCGGTAAACTGCAGGATACAGCATGCGTCCCAATAACGCAAACACCGGAATAATAAACACATACCCTGCCACCCGCTCCAGATCAATCTGAAACGTATCAATAAAATAAACGCCCAGCCATACATTGATATTGTCTTTTATCATTCCATGTGCTATGGCCGGAAAAATAATCCGGCGAAACTCTGGTTCTCCCCAGACATTTCGAAATGACTGTCCAATACTACCCTTCCTGCTCTTGGCCGCTCCGGCCGCATCCGCGAAAAAAAACTTCACCACAAGAGCCATGACAGCCGTCACACACCCCGGAAGCAAAAAGCAGAAAGCTGCGCTTCCATACGATGCACAGTATGTCGCAAGCCAAAGACCAATAATACTGCCTGCGGCCACAGAAGAAACTAAAAACTGACTGACCTTTTTCACTTTTTTCTCTTCACAGCACTCGGAAAAAGTACGAAGCATAGGCCCCCAAAGCATGGATTGCCCATATGCATTTACCCCCCACAAAGCTGCAATGCTCCAAAACCCTGGGAACCATCCTATCAGGAGATTGCTGACGCTTACAATCATCAAACCGATTACAATCACCTTTCTGCTTGAAAACCGATCGCCTATATAACCGTTTGGTATTTTTGAAACTGCGTATGTAAAGGAAAAAATACTCCCGATTATACCAATCTGTGCTTTGTCCAAGATACCGCCTGCCTCCAAAAGCGCAGACGCTACCGAAAAATTAAGTCTTGCTACATAGATCGCGCTGTAAGCCAGATATCCTATCAAAAAAATTAACAGAAATGGTTTCTTTTTTCCCTGCGTCATACTGTAAGCTCCTGTTCTTTTCTGGAACTGTATCAGTTTATCGACTCACGATGCTGCTCGTATACCTCCACTCTTTTGTCCAGATAGACAATCGCTTCGTTGCTGATCCGATTCGTCAGGCAATCAATCAAACAGTCTCCAATCATCAGCTGCGTCAGTCGGGCAGTCGTTGATTCGCGGTAATCCTGCGCCTCCATTGATACTGAAACAAGCGTCACATCGCTGAGCTTGGCCAGCGGACTGTTGGGATAGCTCGTAAGACCGATCACCTTCACACCAAGACTGTGGGCCGTCTGGGCCACCATCAGTACTTCCCTGGTCCGTCCGGAATTTGAAACAGCAAAGACTACATCATTTTCCTTCATCTGTGTGCTCATCGTCCCAGCCAGCAATGGATCTGTCTCCGCAATCGCCGGAAGCCCAAGCCACATCATGCGAATCGATATATCTTTTGCAATCACCATCGAATGCCCTACACCAACCACTACAATCTTTCCCGCTTTGCTTAAGAGATCTGTCGCACTTTGCAGCTCCTGTCCAATCGTATCGTATGTACTTTCAAAGGATACAATAGCCCGGTTAATCAGTTTCCGCAAAATCTGCTTTGGTGAATCCTCTCTTGTCACCTCATCATGTACACTGTAGGTCGATACATACTGAGCCAAATTAATCTTCAGCTGAGAAAAACCCTTATACCCAAGAGAATTGGAAAAATTAATAACACTTCCCTCTGATACTTTCGCTTTCTTCGCGACATATACCAGCGGCGAATTCATCACCTTTTCCGGCTCAGCAAGAATACAGTCTGCAATCCGCTTTTCTACCGAAGACATACCTGCGTATCGCTGTCGAATTAAACTAAGACAATTCATATTTACACCTCATTCTATAAATATTTTTTGAATTTTTTTCATTATAGAATGATATTGAGTAAATTTCAATCAATTTTCTTCATATTACCACCGGGTTTCGTTTTTGTCAATGAGTTTTTTTTATTTATTTTTTATAATAATTGAGTTATACTCATTTTAAGCAAAAGGACTAAAAAATACTGATTCAAACTAGGAAAAAAATGGGGTTGTTGCAAAATACAGCGTTCCTACAACATATGGCCTTGGTGCCTCTTACCTTTATGCCATATACCGTGTGGATTCGCCGTTTTGTAACAGCCCCATTAAATATTATGCATGCAACAATCGGTTGGCATGCAGCCTCTATCCTCTCTACATATATCTTTCTGTGAAAGCACGTATATTCTTTATTTTTGTACTTCTAACAATTTATCAAACGCCATTTTCTCACTTCCCTGGAACATAATTTTACCGCATTTTTCAAAGCCATTTTTGATCAGAACATGCTGCATACGCTCATTGCAGAAATCTGTATCTACTCGGATGTAATAAATGCCTTTTTGGACGCACAGTCTTTCTATTAATGTAAACGCAATCTCTGTCAGCCCGATTCCTCTGAATTCTTTTTGAAATGCCATCCGATGGATCACTGCGTAGGGTTCTTCTGCCCTCCAGTTTCCTTGAATATTGGCATATGCAGGCTCTCCCTCAAAATCATTACACAGATATCCGGCTATACTGTTATCCATTTTTAAGACATAGCCTTTTGTATTTTGAATATCGCTTCGGATGGTATCTATGTTAGGATAATCATCTGTCCACTGTGTAAATCCCTGTTCATTCTGAAATCTCCTTCCCTCATCAATGATGCCCATACAGATTTTAATCTCCTTCATTTGCGCCAGTTCAAGTACATTCCGCATTTTTCTTCCCCGCCTTCTTCGTTTTCTGCCGCTTGCTGCTTGTTATATCGTATCTTTGCTGTTACAAGACCATTGTTAATCACTTAAATCAAATTAATGTTTTTAAATAAATACTTCAATATTATTTAATAAAGGGGAAAGATTATGGAACTAAAATACTTGCAAACGTTTCAGACAATCATAGAGGAGGTATTGCTGTCCATTGACAGGCTGCGCTGCTTCGAAACTGATCTGGGTGAATATAAAGGAAGTTTAAGAATGGGTATTGGAGAAACCCTGCTCTGTTATCGTATGCCCTCTGTCTTAAAGGATTTTCATGAGCATACCCCTAATACAAAGCTGTTTTTACAATCCATGAATTGTTATGATATCCGCGATGCGCTTCTCAAAGGCTCTTTAGACTTGGGTATTTTTTATGAAGAGGTCGGTGGATTTGGCAATAATATCACAACATTTCCGTTTGGAAAATACGCTCTGACATTAGTAGCCTCTCCCGAACTAAAACGATTATATCCTGATTTTACCACTCCAAACCAAAAGATTCCGGTGCCCTTTATTATAAATAAGCAAACCTGTATCTTCAGACAAATTTTTGAGAGATATTTACAGCAAAAGTCAATAATGCTTGATTACACGATCGAACTATGGAGCATACATACCATCAAAAGTTTGGTGAAACATAACGTAGGAATTTCCTTCCTGCCAACCTTTACAGTACAGGAGGAATTAAAGAATGGCGACTTAGTGGAGATCAAAACAGATATTTCAGAGGCTCAAATCTCTGCGGTGTGTGGATACAATAAAAACAAATGGTGCAGTCCTGCAATGGATTATTTTGTTAAATTGATCCAACCTTGTAATTAAATGAATACAATTAAGTAAAATTAAATAAATATTTCCTCTTATTTTACAGATTCCGGTATTGCTTCAGATATTGCTCTGCATCCGATTCCTCAATCTGCAGTTTTTGTATCAATTTCTGCTTTATTTCGGCTTCCGCCATTCCTACTTCCATGTAGGTCTCAATCAGCACAGAAACCACCTGCGCAATACCTTCTGTTTTGCCTTGTGCGATGCCCTCCGCTCTGCCTTCTTCCCTTGCTTCCTCTCTCTCGTAATATCGTTCTTCCCATGCCTGCATATATTTCACTCCAATCTCTTCGCTGGACTTTACCTTACGTACACGTTTATGAAGCCTGTGTATCCGTTCACTCTCTGAACCATTTGCCACAGCATCTGTCGTATGCTCAAGATAGTGCAGCAAATGTACAAGTTCCTCGGATACGTCTTCTGCATTTTCCCCACGGGTATTCAAAAAAATCCGCACTGCCCCGTCGTTCAGCCTGCAATCCGCCACTTCTTCACACTTCGATGTAAAAGTGTAACAATATTTCCCATATCCGAACAGATCGAATGTCATGATCATAATCAGGTAGGTCTGATTCAGGCAATTATAATTGGGAATTCCCGGTTCCAGGAGCGAGGTATCCATAAGTGCCTGATAATACCGGCTTCGTTTCGCAAGATCATTTCTCTTTTTATCCTGCATTTCTGTATTATAAACCGTTTCCTCTTCATCCACAGAAAAAATATCCATACGAACAGACCGGATTAAAGGAGACAGCCGGAATTCTTTTTCTGTCTCATTCTGCTGCAGAACCGGTATCTCCTGTTGCTTGTTGTCAAGGGCTTTTTAATACTATTCACAGAATATTCAAAAATCGACACAGCAAAAGCCGGGAACCTGTTCACAAGTTCCCGGCTCTGATTAGGATGCTTATTTACGCATTGTGTCCTATCTGCAAGTTTTTCACTTCGTCAAGAGAGAGGCCCGAAATGTTGACAATTTCTTCAAGGGCATATCTGCCCGCACACAACATACGAAGTGCAATCTCGGTCATGGTTTCTTTCCGCTCCTGAGTACGCATATCTTCAATCACCTTGCACATCTCGTTCACCCCTTTCGGATTCTCCTTCAAATACCTCGTGCGTTCTGCCATCAGTTCAAAATTCATATCATCGGCATCAGTACAGTTAAAGTCGTGCATCAGCTTTCCAATATCAGAGGCTCCTCGATACTCGCCATTCACATAGAGAATATGTTCTCCGTCCGCAAATGGTTCACCCGTGGTAATATTTATCCGCTCAATAAAGTAGACTGGCTCACCCTTACCGAAAAAATCCTTTTCCGTGATGAAAATCGTATAAGTGTCCGGCAGTTTAGAAAAGTCTTGCCTGGCATCAAGGTTTTCTACGTCCATCACACTGGAATGGTATCTGGCCCGGTGTGGGTCTGCCCCCTTATCTTCCCGTTGAATTTCCATGTCATATTTTTTCCCGGCAGTATCCGTTCCATAGGCATCCAAACAGATAGACCGCGCCCCGCCCAACCGTTTCATATCCTTCTGCGTCTGGCAGTTGGTGATAATCAAATCCGGCTTACCTGTAATGATACGTAGCACCAGTTCAACAAGGGGAATATTGTCTTTGAACAGGCAACGCATAAAATCATCATCAATAGGGCGCAAGCCGCGCAGGCGCTGTAAATCTTCCTGGCGTTTCTGTTCTTCCAAAGTCAAAGCCATTCCACGCTTTCTATCATCCGTAAATTCAAATCTCTCTATGCGTATCTTACCACAAGTCACTCCGCATTTCAAGAACAGTAGCCAGAGCAGGAGCAATATTATTTCTGCTCTGGCTATGTTGGGCTTATTCGTCAGCCATCATCTGGCGGACTTCCTCGCGGAGCATACGCTTGATTTTGTCCTCCATCGTTTCAGTGCTGGTTTCGCTGAAATGCGCCCATACAAGGTAGGTGGTTTTGCCGATTTTCTTCACCATAGAGGGCGGAGTGTCTGGCTTGGGCCGGGGGAAGGTCATGCCTGCGGTAGCGTTGGGAAGTTTGTTTGCCATAGGCGGCTCCTTTCAGTCCATCAGATTTTTCAGACGTGTCAGCTTGTCCTGTGCGGTGGCCTTGCGGAAATTCTCACCAGAAAAACGGATAGGGGCGCACATCTCCAGCAGACGGTCATAGATACGGGCATGGGCGGTGTCCTGGGGGTGCTGCAAGTCCTGAAGGGACAGGTTGGTGGTGACAATCAGCGGCCTGCGGCTGCGGTAGCGGCTGTCGATCACGTTGTAGACCTGCTCCAAACCGTACTCCGTCCCGCGCTCCATGCCGAAGTCGTCCAGTATAAGCAGTGGAGCACGGCACAGGCGGGCTATGTACTCGTTCTGGCCCTCAAAGCTGGCGGTCAGGTCGTTCAGTATCAGCGCGAAGTTCGTCATACGGACGGCCACCTCCTGCTCCATCAGAGCGTTGGCGATGCAACCGGCGAAATAGCTTTTGCCGGTTCCCACGCCTCCCCAAAGCAGATAGCCGATGTTTGTTGTGGTCAAGCATTTTTGTAACGCTTATGACTAAAAAAATCAGCTTTTAATTTAAGATGCAAACCGTACCTGATAAGGGGTGCGGTATCCATTATAGCTGTGAGGGCGGATGTGATTATACGTGACATAAGCAAATTCTTCCACTGCCCGATACAGTGCCTCCTCTGTCTGGAAATCGTACAGATTCACACATTCATTTTTCAATGTATTGAAATATCTTTCCATAGGGGCGTTGTCATATGGACATCCTGCTTTGCTCATACTCTGTGTCACATGGACAGATTCACAGAATTCTACAAATGCCTTTGACGTATACTGGGAACCCTGATCGCTGTGGAGTATCAGTTCTCCATTGATCCGGGACTGTGATTCCAGTGCTTTCTTCAAAGTCCGGATAGCAAGACTGCTGGTGATCTGGCGGTCTGTCTCGCTTGCAATGACACTCCGGTCATACAGGTCAACAATGCTGCAATTGTAGCGCACTTCTCCATTTTTCAAAAACAGATACGTGAAATCTGTACACCACTTCTGATTCGCCCTGCCTGCACAAAACTTTTGCTGCAGCCTGTTTTCAAAGATTTTGTGCGGTTTTTCACGCCGGCAGCCCGGTTTCTTTGGGCGGACAAGGGAATACAGCCTCATTTCCGTATTCATGTACTTATGTACGGTAACCGTGCTGTAATGGCAGCCCCTGCGCGCCAGATAGACAGTCATGGTCCGGTATCCTGCTACCCCGTTATGCACATGGTAAATTTCCCTGATCTGCGCTTTTACTGCTTCTTTTTGGGCATGATAAGCCGCCTTCCGGTGTTTCCGGTAGTTGTAATACGCATTCGGACAGATGCCAAGCCGCCTTAGCAGCCAGCGGACCCCGAATTCTCTGTGATGTTCTTCTATAAACCGATAAGCCTCTAATCGATTTCTTTTGCGAAGAATGCCGCTGCTTTTTTTAGAAACAGGTTCTCCTTTCGGAGCTCCTCATTTTCTCTTTTGAGCTTAAGCATCTCCTTCATGTTATCATACTCTGTTTTTGTATCGGGGCTTGTCCGGCATTCTTCTTTGAATTCATTGCACCAGCGGCGCAGCGTTTCTTTGGAGATGTTATACTCCGCGGTGATGCTTTTGATTGTTCTTCCTTCTTCCAAACGGAGACGGACAATCTTTTTCTTAAACTCGGGAGTGTAATTCTGTGGCATAATAGGTACCTCTTTTCTTGTGATTTTGATTATATCTTATTAGCCACTTCTGTTACAACCTTACTTTATCACAACATACCGACCGCTGGATTTCTCCAACGGCGATACCCGCTCTATGAAGCCTTGTTTTGTTGTACCAGTGGACGTCCTACCCTCCTTGCGCCGCCCTGCGCTCTTGTTATCCTCTGTTTTGGGTCAAAAAACAGAACCGACACCACAAAACCCGCATTTTTCGGGGTCTTCTGTGTTCCGTTCTATAATAACACAATCATCCTTGATGATGATTGCCTCCACATTGCCGTCCTCGACTTCCTCCATCATCGCCATAAAGCCGGGCCGGTCGAAGCGGGTTCCAGAAACGCCGTCATCCGTGAAGTGCTTGAAACGGAGATACCCATTCCGGCGGGCGAAGTCCTCCAGCATGATTTTTTGGTTCTGGATTGAAAAACTCTCCCCATTTAATTCGTCGTCGCGGCTGAGGCGTTCATAGAGCAGCGCAATCTTGGTTTTTGCCATAGCACAGACCTCCTTGAATGAAAATATGCTCTAAGCTGTCCTTGCCTATCACCGAAAAATCAGTGAATTAACAAGTCTCTTAGAGCATAAATCACCCTCCCGAAAATAATACTCAGCATATCCTGCTGCGCCTGCGGATCCTCCATCACCTCATCGAACAGAAAACGGCTCGTAAGATTCAGTTCCTTTAGTGGTATCATATTTTTGTTTTTACTCATCAAATCCTCCTTTTATCATAGCAGATTTTTTCTGTCCTGAACAGGGTAGGGAACAACTTTTCACGAAATGCTACAAAATTCCTTGATATGATTCAGAATTGCTTTCATGATATCACATATTATTTATGATTTCAAGTTTTATTTTTTAAAAATGAAGTGGTGATAACCATTCATCAATAATCAAAACTTTGTAATTCCCAAGCCATTTCCGATACCTGACCTGCTCCCGGAGATTATCCTTGTGGTTTTGAAAATGGCTCAGCATATCAGGCGTTCTGATATAATAGGTACGCAGAGTCTGTTTACATGTTTATTGCCCTTGCCTCGCAGTCGAGTGTTTCAAGACTTGCATTCGGATACTTCAGTTCTGCATTTTTTGTGAATCTTGCAATCAGACGGTTCAGTCTTTCTGTTATAAGCTCCGCAAGCAGATGCTCCAGCCCGTCATTGTAGTTCAGCTCTACAAGCGATACATTTTTCTCCTGACTTTCTATAACCGATACCAGATCGCCCAGTTCCAATACTGTTAATTGTTTCTTTAGTTCCATATTCATTACTTTGCACTATCCTTTCTGTAATAATCCGCACCTCGCACAACGCCATATTTATGCTTTTTTATATTCCCAGGCTTTGCTTCATTCTTTCTGCTCTTTGATATTTCCTTTATGTATGGCATCAGCGTGTTGTATGTGACCGTATAAAAATCCTTTAAAGCCTTTCTGCTGGCTTCTACCAGCATTTCCTCTCCATATATGTCTGCTATATCAAGAACTGTCCTGACATCCATAAGAGCCTTTTCCTTTATTTTTGCATTATCGTACATTCTGCATACTATGGTTTTTATATTGGAGCCTATTTTTTCAGCTTTTGCAGTGGTTGATTCTACGGTTTCAGGAACATATAACAGATAAGGAAGGTGGGATGCCTCTGTACGTTTACCATTTTTTATGCCTGCCGGAAGACGCCAAGAACACCATATCAATATATACTAATTCAGCCACTATTTATAGTGGTGGCTCTCAAGCGGGATAATACAGTAGATTTTAGTGGCTCCCAAGTGTGAACACAGTGGCTTCCAAGCGTGATAATAATCAAACAAATGCAAGCCTTTTTGAAAAATATATCCCCTGCTCATTTCCATGCAGCAGCCGCTGTTTATTTCACTGCCTCAAACGCTGCTTCCAGCGCCGCAATCAGATCCTCTGCTCTTTCGATACCGATGGACAGGCGAATCGTATTTGGTTTTATCCCCTGAGCGAGCAGCTCTTCCGGCGTGCACTGGCTGTGCGTTGTGGTCGCCGGATGGATAACCAGGGATTTGACATCCGCCACATTTGCCAGCAGAGAAAAGATCGCAAGATGATCAATAAAGTTTTGCGCTGTTTCTGCGTTTCCTTTTATCTCAAACGTAAAGATAGAACCTCCCCCGTGTGGCAAATATTTCTGATACAGTTTATGGCTCGGTTCATTCTCAAGCGACGGATGATGAACAGCCTCCACCTGTGGATGTTTTGCCAGATAATCCACGATTTTCAATGCATTGCTCACATGCCGCTCCACGCGTAAGGATAAAGTCTCCAGCCCCTGCAAAAAGATAAACGCATGAAATGGCGATAACGTCGCGCCAGTATCCCTCAAAAGAACTGCACGGATGTATGTCACAAATGCCGCTGCACCTGCTGCATCTGTAAACGATACGCCGTGATAGCTTGGATTGGCCTCTGATATCCACGGGTATCTGCCTGAAGCATTCCAGTCAAAATTTCCGCTGTCAACAATCACACCGCCTATCGCTGTTCCATGTCCACCGATAAACTTTGTTGCAGAATGCACCACGAGATCTGCCCCGTACTCAATCGGCCGAATCAGATACGGTGTCGCAAACGTCGAGTCCACAACAAGCGGAAGCTGGTGACGATGCGCAACCTCTGCAAGCTTTTCAAGGTCTGCCAGATTCGAATTTGGATTTCCAAGTGTCTCCACAAAAATGGCTTTTGTATTTTCTTGAATAGCCGCCTCAAACGCCCCTTCTTCTTCCGGGTCCACAAAGGTTGCCGTAATGCTGCTGGTCTGAGGGAGCGTGTGAGCCAGCAAATTGTACGTGCCTCCGTATATCGTTTTGGATGCAACAATGTGCTCTCCCGCTTTTGCCAGCGCCTGAAACGTATAGGCAATCGCCGCTGCCCCGGACGCCACCGCGAGCGCTGCCGCCCCGCCCTCCAGCGAAGCAATGCGCTGTTCAAAAACATCCTGTGTCGGATTCGTCAGCCTGCCATAAATATTTCCGGCATCACGCAGCCCGAAGCGGTCCGCCGCATGCTGCGAATTGTGAAACACATACGAGGTTGACGCATAAATAGGGACCGCCCGTGCATCCGTTGCCGGATCTGCCTGCTCCTGTCCAATATGTAACTGCCTCGTCTCAAATCCCCAGTTCTTTGCATTCCTGATATCTGCCATTTCTTTTTCCTCCTCTATGATATTTCCTGATTGTTCTGACCGGATTTCTCCTTGCGTTTCTGTTTCCTGTGTTTTTTCTTTTGTAATCCGTTGAAAGCATAGTATCACGATCGGTTTTATCTGTCTAATATTCAAAAAAAATATCCGGCTATAGATTTTTTCTATAGCCGGATAACAATAAAACCAGATACACTGCATTTATGGCAGGCAGCACTGAGGTTTCCATTCATCCAGGACTTTACACACCTCCTCTGCCATGCGCTCATGCCCTGCGGCAGTGGGATGCAGGCCGTCCTGAAACAGCTCCCGTATAGCTTCGCCCTTTTCGTCCAGAAACAGCTTTCTGAAGTTAACTGTCTGGATTTTTTTCTCTGCACAATAGTGAAGCAGCCAGTCGGCATATTGCCCGCACTGTCTTTTTGCACGCGCGTTATCCCGGTCCGGATCCCATGCATGCACCGCCATGTCCTCCGGTGCAACCGGGAGCGGTATGCCAACGATTACCGTGATTTTCTGCATCTGCGCCTGCTTGATCATGGCAATCATATTTGCACACGCAAGCCGGTAGTTTCCGGTAAAAATGATGTCATTGATCCCGCCCAGCAAAATAAGGATATCCGGTTTTTCCGGAAATACCTGTACCTGGCACCGGGCAAGCATACCTGCCGTCGTATCGCCGCTTATCCCGCAATTTATGACCTCATGCCCGCTTCTTTTGGCTGTCAGGTCGCTCCAGCGCCTGGAGGGTTCAACGCCCAGCCCATATGTGATGCTGTCTCCCATGCAAATAATCTTCATATTGCTTATGCCTCCAGTTTTTTCCGGAATACCTCGCCGATATCGTGAATGGTTCTCAGCCAGATTGGAACTACTTCCCGATCCAGCCTAGTCAGTTCCATCTGACGGAATGTCTCAAAGCTTAGATTTCCATTATAGCCCACTTCTTTCAGGGCGTCCAGCACATCCTTCCAGATAATGCTTCCGGTATAAGGCGCCAGATGGTCGTCATTCCATCCTCTGTTATCATGCAGATGCAAAATTTCAATCCGGCTGCCCAGCGTATGGATAAAGGTTTTCGGATTTTTCCCCAGCACGTTGAGATGGCCGGTATCCAGGCAGAAAGCGAAACACTTTTTTCCTGCCTTTTCATTCAGCCTGTCAATATATTCAACCGCCTCTTCTGCTACAGAGCAGGTTCCCTCCATGATCTGATCGCGATAACGGCTGAACAGATTTTCCAGGCAGACCACAACATCCGTTTCCAGCAAATCGGGGATCAGGCTTTCAAATAACCGGTAATTACGGCTGCGCATCGTCTCTTTTGTATCCAGCCTGTTTTCCACATTCAGAGAGCTTCCATGAATAACCAGCCATCTGACCTTCGCATAATCACACATTTTAATTGCCGTCCGGTACGTCCGGAGGGCAAATTCTGTAGCCTCCGCAAAACCGGGCACATAAGCCGGCGAGGGAGCGTGTGCCTGCATTGGCCAAAGGCCGTAACGCCTCATGGTATCCAGCTCGGGCTGATATACCTCCAGTACCTTTTCAAACGGTTCATCAAAAATACAATAGGGTATTTCTTTCTTTTTTATCAGTTTTTCTTTATCCCAGATCGGACCCCAGTTCCAGTCAATCCCGGTAAACCCGGCCTCGCTGATTAGCCTGTACCCGTCTTCTATTCCCCAGAAATCTGTCATGCCTGCATTCTGTATTACAAGTTCCATCCTGCACCTCCCGTTTCTGTCTCCTGCGTTCTATCCCAAAAAACTGCCCTCTTCCACCAGCTGTGCCTGCAGCTTTTTTATGTTGACATTACGGACCAGACACTGTTCCTTTACTGCCATGGCCGCCGCAACCCCCGCCGCATGCCCCATTTCCATACAGGGCGGCATAACTCTGACCGCCCCGGCTCCTTCTGATGTAGCGGAAATACTTCTCCCGGCTACCAGCAGCTGCTCGATATTCAGCGGAACAAGACAGCGGAACGGAACCCCGTACCATTCGCCGTTTTCGATTGTAAGATATTTCGTTCCCGCTCCGCCGACTGTCCCATGTACATCAATGGAGCTTGAGGTCAGCAAAATCACATCATCCGGAATCCTTCCCTCCAGGACGTCCTCGGCACAGAATACCGCTTCGCCTTTAATATGCCGTGTTTCCCGTATTCCAATCGTGGAGCCGCTGGCCAGTAAAACCGCGTCCTCACATCCCGGAATGTATTTCTTTAAAAACCGGAAAATTTCCTCCACCTGCTGCCGGCCGATTACCTCTGCCTGCGACAGGCTTTCGGAATCCGTCCCGTTCACATTTCCGATTCTTGAAATATTGACGCTCCATTCGTCCTTCTTTACGCCGCGGTAGAGCCCGACCACCCACCTGTCAATGCTGAAATCCCCGTTTTTTTTCGCCTCCTGGATTTTCCAGTGGAATGCGCCGTGCCTCACTCCGTCGATATACAGATCAATTCTGTCCTTATTCGCCTCAATTTCTGCGTTCAGCCTGTCGCTGTCCACATTTCCAATACGGAAAAACATGGTCGCCGGCTGCATGGTTCCCTTTTTTCCGTCGCCTATCATGCACGGAACCCCTGCCCGGTAGGCGACATCCGCATCTCCACTGGCGTCAACCACAACCTTTGCCCAAATGCTCTCCATTCCGTTTTTTGAGGAAACGATGATCCCTTTCATGCAATTTTGTTCCGTGACCGGTTCCACAAAGCTCGTATGATAGAGTATCTTTACGCCCGCTTCTGTAAGCATCTCGTCAATTACCCGTTTCAGGATCTCCGGATCAAACGGCGCGCAGTGGTCATGCCCCCGGAAATGGTAGCCTGCCTCCGGCCCTCCCGCCCGGCAGTATTTTGGATGAATTGCGCCTCCCTGCTCCACCAGGCGGTTGATCACCTCCTCAAACATGCCGCGCACAATCATCCTGGTTCCGGATTTATTATAGGACGTCATAAACGGTCCTACCAGCGCGCCGGTTGCCATACCGCCGCAATAGCCATTTTGTTCTACCAGAACCGTCCGCGCACCGTTTCTTGCAGCTGCCGCTGCAGCGCAGAATCCGGCCGGCCCGCCCCCTACTACGACTACGTCACATTCACATTTTAGGGAAATGTCCATCGGTTTTGTGAATTTTTCCATCCTGTTCTCCTTTATACTAGTATCAGCCTTTTACACCGCTTGTTGCAATACTCTCGACAAAATGTTTCTGTGTGAACAAAAACAGAATAATGATAGGAAGAATTGCGCTGGCTGCCGCTGCCATCATCAGATTATAATCATCCGTCAGCTGCAGGAACCAGCGGATACCCTGAGATACTGTATACAAATCATACGTTGGCAGGAAAATCAATGCATTCAGATATTCATTCCAGGAACTGATAAATGCAAGCACGATCACTGTAATCATCGGCGTTTTGGTCAGCGGCAGCATTACCTTAAGCCAGATGATGTAATGGCTGGCGCCGTCTACCCTTGCCGCCTCCATCAGGTCGTCCGGCAAACCCATGTAGAACTGCCGGAGAAGAAAAATGGACGTTACATTAAACCATGACTGCAGAATCAGAGCCCAATGCGTCCCATACAGCCCGATTGCATCAAACAGTATGTATCTCGGGATAATCAAAGCCTGCGCCGGTATCATCATCGTAACCAGGATAAGGATAAACACCAGATTTTTTCCCCTGAATCTGATTTTTGCCAGCGCATAACCGGCCATGGAAGAAATTAAAAGCTGACCGGCCGTACCGAGTATGGCAATCTTAAATGAATTTAAAAAAAGCTTCCAGAAAGGAATCTCCGCGTTATTCCAGACTCTGGCGTAGTTCTCCCAGCGGATTACTTCCGGAATCCAGTGGAAATCCAGGGAAAACACCTCGTGCCCCGCCTTTAACGATGAGGAAAGCATCCATAAAAGCGGGCAGAGAAAAATAATTGCTATAGCGCCGACCCATATCGTATTTATAATTTTAACGGTTCTATTCTTTTTCTTCATCCTGTCACCCCCGCATTAATAGTGAACCCATTTTTTCTGTCCCCACATCTGAAGCAGGGTGACAAGCAAAATAATGGCAACCAGTACCCAACTTGCAGCGCTGGCATAGCCAAAATTGTATTTTCCAAACGCCTCGTCGTAAATAATCTCCACGACGCTGACAGCGCCGCCATTGGAATCCATCACGTTCACGGCTGTAAAAATTTTAAATGCCGCAATCAGACGGACAATCAGGAGATAAAACGTCGTAGACGATACAAGCGGCAGCGTAATCTTAAAAAAGCTCCTCACTGCGCTTGCCCCGTCGATCTGCGCCGCTTCATACAGCTCGGACGGTACCGCCTGCAGCGCTGCCATATACACAATCACGCAGAACCCAATTCCTGCATAAATCATAACCAGAATTACCGGGATGCGGCACAGGCTTCCATCTATCATCCAGTTTGGCACAGGATCCATGCCAAATACTTTTCCCAGAATCAGATTCACAGGGCCGTCTGTACGGAACATATACCGAAACACTGCCGCCAGGGCTACCATACTTGATATATAGGGAATAAAAAAACACATGCGCAAAAACTTTTTCAGATATACTTTCGTATTCAGCATATGCGCCAGAAACAAAGACAACGCGACCGTTGTCGGGGCAATTGTGATTGCATAAATAACAGTGTTTACCAACGCCTTTTTGAATTTTCTGTCTTTTGTAAACAGCTTTATAAAATTGTTCACCCCTGTAAACTCAATCCCGGAAAAACCCGAAAGAAAATTCCACTTTGTGAAAGAAAGAATAATCGAGGAAATAACCGGTATCAATACAAGCGTGAGAAAAATAAACAATGCAGGGGTCATAAAAAGCCATCCGGCCACTGCCTCTTTCTTTTTATTCATTCAACTCTCCTCCTGTCCGCACAAATCCGAAGCCGCATAAGGAAAGATCCGCTGATGTTTTCGAAACAGCGGATCTTCCTGTATCAAATACGGCGCATATTTACAGCTGCTCTTCAATTGCCTCGTCAGCGTACGTCTTCAGATCCTCCAGCATCTCTTCCACCGTCATTTCCCCGGACAGAACATATCTTGAATATTCTATAATCATATCGTAAATGTCCGTATATGCCACAATATAACTGTCTGAATAAGCCGTTTTCCCGGCTGAAACCACGTACTCGTTGAATGTATCCGCATCCACCCATTTTTCTGCTTCTTCTGTGCTTCCAAATACAAGCTCCAGGATTTCATCCCCCTTATTTCCTGTCCATTTTCCGGCGTGTCCGGATGCATACATGTACTTGTTTCCAAGCGTTGCCGCAAATTTGGCAAATGCGTACGCAGCCTCTTCATCCTGGCAGTTGGATGCAATTCCGATATGTGAGAACGGCACCGGCCCGTCTATATAATTTGTCTGTCCCTTTTCCCATACCGGATACGGCGCATAGCCGATCTTGAAATCGTGCTCAATCGATGTAATAAACCTGGTCAGAATACAGTCAATGGAGGTGGCCACTCTCCCTTCCAGGAACAGCTGGCGGTTTCTGAGATTATCCGCAATCATTTCCGTCTTTCCATACCAGATCCCTTCCTCCTCTGCATCCACTTCAAGCTGCAGCGCTTTTGTCCAGAGCTCACTGTCAAAATCAGAAAGGCCTTCTTCATTATAATATCCGTTCTCGCCCTTCACCTGGTTTACACGGAGCGTCCACGAATCAACATCCGAATAGTCAACACCTCCGTATACTCCGTCCTTCGTCATCGCCCGGCATGCTTCCAGGTATTCGTCCCAGGTCCACTCTTTCGGGAGCTCGCCAAGCCCTGCTGCATTCCACATATCCATATTAATCGCTACATAGTACGACATAGCGCCCGACGGAAAGCTGTAAATCCTGTCGTTCAATTTATACGTATCAGTTCCCCATTCTGTTATAAGATCGAGATTGTCTGCAGCCAGCCTGTCGGTGATATCTAGGAACATATTGTTCGCCCAGCGGTCGGCTGTATTTGATACATTAAAGCTCAGCAGAACGTCTATTACTCCGCCCATCATCGCAGTGTCAGCCGCAATATTTCCATCTGAATTATTCTTGTATACGGTCGGAATCACTGTTACGTTTGGATAATACTCATTAAAAGCTTCAATCAGCGCGCCTGTCCCTACTTCCTCGGCAAACGCCGTATAGAAACGCACTTCTCCTGTAAGCTCTGCAGCATTTTCATTGATATACACGGGATCTGACCCTGCAGCAACAGCCGTCTGCGCCCCACCCCCTGTAAGCGGCAAAATCATTGTAAATGTCAGCAGCCCTGCAGTTACATGTCTCAATATCTGTTTCATTTTGTTACCCTCCTGTTCCTTCTCTTTTTGGTATCTGCATTATAAAACTTTATCAATTCTTCGTCAATAGAGTTAAAAATATTGACAATTTTTCATTTTATGCTATGCTATATGTATGTTTTTTTCATTTTATTTATTCAAAAAGGAGTAATAATGAACAAAGAACAACGTCAAAACGAAATATTGGAACTGGTGCTGAAAAAGGAGTGCTGCAGCGTAAAAGAATTATGCGCCGCCCTCTACGCCAGCGACGCCACAATCCGCCGGGATCTGCACTGCCTTGAACAAAAAGGGCTAATCCGGCTTTTATACGGCAATATTGTTCCGCTGATGCAGGAGTCGCACGACCATCCGCTCGCGTTTCGGGAAAATCAGGCAAAAGCAACCAAGCGGGATCTGGCGCGCTATGCCGTAAGCCTGATTCCACCGCACGCCAGCGTCATGCTGGATTCTTCGTCCAGCGCCCTGTATCTGGCGGACTATCTGAATCCGGATTATAAAATCACCGTTTTTACCAACTGCATCAAAACGGCCACAAAGCTTCACGAAAAGAACATCACTGTTTTTCTTCTGGGCGGCCAGCTTGACAGCCACAGCCTTGTCACCTCCAGCGTGTGGACCCTGGAAAATATCCGGGCCTTTCATGTAGATTATCTGTTTTTTTCCGCGCAGTCTTTAAGCAGCGACGGTTTTATTGCCGGAGCCACTGATTTCGGCGTCCATGTGCGGAAATACATGCTCCGCCAGGCAACGCAGTCCTATTTTCTGTGTAATGCAGAAAAAGTCGGCACGCATTCCACTTACACGCTTTGCCACGCCAGCGAGATTACCGGAGTTATCACAAATACTGATCTGTCTTTTCTTCCAGATGTAAAATTTATCAATATCAGCACCAGGATCCATGACTGAATATTTCGAAAAAAGTTTCTGATACGATGAAAAGAATGCGCAAAAGCGCATTCGCCGCGCGCGAGCGGTTCTGCTTGCAGCTGATTTCTTCTCCGCGAGCTGCGCATCCTGCCGGAGGCTTTTATCGTATGGGAGACGAAGTTTCCTATACGATAAAAAGCATAGTACAGATAAGCGTCGAAGCTTATATACACTATGCTTTCATTTATTTCCATTCACGTTTCCAGTCTCTACTGTTCCAGCTCGTATTCAAATGCCTTCCACGGTACGTCTACCGTCTTTCCCTGGTTGATCAGTTCATCCACATGCATCAGCAGGGGGAAATCTTCTGTCCTGGCTTTCCCGGACGCTGCCAGGGTCCGGATCGCAGCTGCCGCCCTTGCAGCAATTACGACCGATTCCAGCGTCACTCCGGACAGCTTCTTCATCGCCTCTTCAAAATGCATCCCGGTTCCAAGCAAAATACCGATTTTTCTCGTTCTTCCGCCAAATACCGTAACGTATAAATCTCCGGCTAGCAGGCGCACGTTCGACGGATCCCCCGCACACAACTCCAGAATCCGAAGCATCTCCACAACAGCCTGCCCAAACAGGGCCGCCTGTGAATTATAATGTTCAAATTCCCTGCCCTCCCGTTTGTACGACATTCCGATTGCAAGGCTCACGCCCAGCGCATACGCATTTTTCATTGCTACCGCGCACTCGACGCCGCGCACGTCCGTAGAAAGGCTGACATTGTAGTACTCTGTCTCAAACAGAGACTTCAGCCAGCGCAGCGTCTCCATATCGCGTCCGCAAAAGGTCACTTCCGTAAAATCCCTGTCCGCCAGTTCGTAGCTCGTACACGGTCCGCCGATTGCGTTAAAGGAAATCTTTTTCCGGGAAGCTTCCTCAAAAATTTCCGGATAAGATTTCAAATACCCGTCTTCTGTATTTATCATTCCCTTTGTGACAGACAGAACCGGAAGCGTCTCCGGAATGAGGGGAAGCATTTCCTGCAAAAACCAGTCAAGGCCAAAGCTGCTGACTCCATTAATATACAAATCAGCGCCTTCCATGGCCTCCCTTACTTCCTCCGCAAAATACCAGGAAACCTGCTCCGGCATCTTCCGTTTCAGTGTCAGATGCTCATTTGTCTTTTGTCCGTGTTCAATAATTTCCCGATCCAGCGGCGAGCCAACCAGGCGCACCTTATGTCCGTTTTCACACAGCGGAACCGCAAGCGCTGATCCCATCATCCCTGATCCGACAATTACAATTGTACTCAAATTACCCGTCCTCCTTTTTCTTTTTTTCTTGATTTCAAACTCTTACAGGCATATAATTACTATACTTTTCCTCTATGCAAGCGTCAACGCATGGCGGGCAAGTCGAAAAACCGTCATCTTTTCTTTGAAACTTTTGCAAACTTTTGCATTCCATACAATTTTCACATGCTGCGATACAGGCAGGAAAGGGGCGTACCGGTATGCTACAGTGTCAGCGTCAGGAGGAAATTCTTTCCATCCTTGAAAAAGAAAAAACCATCCATATTTCCGATCTTGCAAGGCTGCTTTTTGTCAGTGAGGCCACTGTACGCCGCGATTTAAACACCCTGGAAAAGCTCAGCCTTGTAAAACGCGTATACGGCGGCGTCATGCTTTCCAAATATGCCAGCTCGTCTGATCTTCCGCTTTCCCTGCGCGAGCACGAAAGCCGCCCGCAAAAGGAGCTGATTGCCGCCAGGGCTGCCGGACTGCTTCACAACGGAGCCACCATCCTCATGGACGCTTCCTCCACTGTGCAGCATATGGTTCCTTATCTCAGAGAATATACGGACCTTACCGTCATTACAAATTCACTTAAAATCATTGACCAGCTGGACGGTTCCGACGTCCGCGTCCTGTGTACCGGAGGCCAGCTTATTTCCCGCAACCGTGCCTTTGCCGGCTCGGCCGCCGTTGATATGGTGAAAAATATTTACGCTGATTACCTCTTTTTTTCTGCTCAGGGACTCTCGCTGTCAGGCGAAATCTCTGATTTTTCAGAAAAAGAGACCGATCTTCGAAGAACCATGATAACCAGAGCCACACAAAGCTACTTTCTCTGTGATTCTTCAAAAATCGGCCAGTCTTTTTTATTCAAGGTCTGCGACAGTACGGATCTCGACGGAGTAATCTGCAATATCCCGCTCCCGGAATCCATCCGTACCGTATAATGGCAAGCCTGCTTTTATGATTCAAAAGGGAAGCGGAACTGCGACAGTCCAAACTCGTCCCGCAGTTCTATGAATTCCTTCTGTACCGCTTCCGTTATCGGAACTCCCTTTTCCTTCCTGTAAAGCCATACGTCATATTCTTTCTCACCCGCCGTATAGATCCTTTCCTGTCCCGGCGCTTTCTGTGACCCGCGCAGTTCGCGGAGAATATCGCCGCACGTCTTTTTAAATGTCTCCGCTCCCAGAAAGGCTTCCGTATCAATCGCCATAAAGAAGTGTCCGAGGTGGTACGGCCGTTTCCCGCCGTTTTCGTCTTTTCCATCCAGAGCGCGCAGGAAAATTCCTGACTGCAGGGCTGCGCAGAGGATTTCGACTACCGTAGCGTATCCATATCCCTTATAGCCCCCCAGCTCTTCTCCTATGCCGCCAAGAGGAGCCAGAGCAGCCTTTCCAGAACGCATATCTTTCAGGATCTGCCCGCTGTCCGTCATCGTTAGTCCGTCACGGCCGATCACCATACCGGCCGGAGTATCTTTTCCAATCCGCGCATAATATTCAATCTTTCCGTTCTGCGTAATGGAGGTCGCACAGTCAAGTATAAACGGAAATGGCTCGTCCGTCGGCATCGCAAACGTCAGGGGGTTCGTGCCCAGCATGTTTTCCACGCCAAACGTCGGCGCAATCGACGGCCTGGCATTCGTCCCCGTAATTCCGATCATATCTTCCTTTGCCGCAAGCCCTGCCCAGTAGCCTGCGATCCCATAATGGGAGGAATTGCGCACCGCAACCATACCCATACCGTATTTGCGCGCCTTCTCAATGCAAAGATCCATTGCTTTTTTACTGGCAACCATACCCATGCCATCGTTCGCATCCAGAACCGCCGTCGTCGGCGTCTCTTTCAGAATGTCAATTCTGGTGACCGGATTCAGGATTCCTGCCCTGATGCGGTCAATGTAAATCGGTTTGAAACGATTACAGCCATGGCTCTCAATCCCGCGTCGGTCACTCTCCAGAAGAACATCTGAGCAAAGCCTTGCCTCTTCTTCCGGTACTCCCACCTTCATCAGAACAGCCGTCATAAAATCGTCCGCCAGCTTCCAGTTCACATAAGGTCTGTTATCAAATTCCATTTTCGTTTCTCCTCCTTTATTTATATCAAAATAATTATTCTTTGATTACAGCGCCCTGCTCCGTCAGAATCCGGCGCAACTTTTGGACGTCAACTTTCTCCGGTGCGATACCTTCCTTCACCGCCAACGACGCCGCTGTTCCTGCCGCCTGTCCCATTGCCATGCAGGCCGGCATCACCCGGTAGCTGCCTGCCGCCTCTGACGTTCCGCTGATACAGCGGCCTGCTACCAGAAGATTTTTGCAGTTTTCCGGAAGCATACAGCGATAGGGAATCGTGTAATATCCGTTTACCGTAGTAAACGTAACGCCTCCGCCCTCCGAATGGTGGATGTCAAGCGCATAAGCAAAGGTACAGATTGCATCCTCAAAATGCTTTTTTTCCAGAATATCCTCCGCCGTCAGCTCATACTTTCCTTTTATATGCCTGGTCTCGCGTACGCCCAGGACAGACGCCACCTGCAGCAGCTGTGCATCTTTTCCGCCCGGAAGATATTTTCGGATAAACGCAAGCACCTCCTGCACCTGCTTTCTCCCCTCTACCATTGCCGCGCTGATCTGCCTTGTATCCGTCGCATTGACATGTGGCATGCGGGTTGTATTTACTTTCCATCTGCCCGGTATATTCTGCTCATACATCCCGATTTCATTTTTATCAATACTCCAGTCTCCGTTTTTTCTTGCCTCTTCAATCATCCAGGAATAACAGTTTCCCATGTGGTCATCCAGCGCTTTCTTTCTCTCTTCCAGCCCGGCTATATAGGCGTTCCGGTCAATATGATCTACTTCAAAGAATAGCGACGCGGGCTGCATGGCGCCGCTGCCTTTCTCTCCGAGCCGCACCGGCACGCCGGCCTTTACCGCAGCATCTGCATCGCCGCTGCAGTCAATGTAGCACTTTGCCCTGATTGCCTCAAGCCCTTCCTTCATCAGAACCACCGCATGTGTAATCCTTCCGTTTTCCGTTATAACATCAGCCAGCTGAGTGTGGAACAAAACCTCCACGCCAGCCTCCTTCGCCATTTCATCCATCACAATGGCAAGGATTTCTGACTGGTATGGCGTTACATGCTCATGGCTGCGCAGATAATAGGACGAATAAGAAGTCATTCCGCGAATCTTCGAAGGATGAATTGCTCCGCCCTTCGCCTCTGTACGCACGCAGAGCTCGTCGAAAATCCCCTTTACAATCTGCTCGGTGCAGTCATCGTCATAGCAGGTCATAAACGGGCCTACCAGCCCGGCCGTCGCCATTCCGCCAAGTACGCTGTTTCTTTCAATTAAAACTGTTTTAGCCCCGTTACGTGCAGCCGCTACGGCTGCTCCGAAACCTGCAGGCCCGCCGCCGATTACCAGCACATCTGCTTCTGTTATTTTCTGAATTTCGCAGATATATCTCATCTGATCCTCCTATTGTATAATTTTATTGCTAGAATCACTATATTCTTTTTTTAATAATCCAGCAATAGATGGTGAATAGATCGAATTTTTTTCATATTTTTCCTGAAAGTCTTGCAAACTTTTGCAAAAAAAGAGCAAAAGCCTGTTTTTAGCTCTTGCCCGTTATCCATCTGAAATCCCCAGATACGCCTTCAGCTTCTCCACATACCGCTCCCCCATACGCGAAAGTATGGTATTCTCTCTCACAATATAACCGATTTCCATTGTACTGTTCGGGTTCTCTTCATCATCTTGAAACGGAACTGCAACAAACTCACTGCCGTTCAGCTCCTCGCATATGATACCGGAACAGAGTGTATAGCCGTTCAGCCCCACCATCAGATTCAGCATGGTCGCACGGTCATTCGCCTTGATGGTCTGCGGATACTCATTCGCAGACAGAATCTCCTCCGCAAAGTAAAAAGAACTGTTGTCACCCTGCTCAAAAGAAAGGCACGGGTAGCCGCTCAGCTGCTCCATACTGACAGACGCCTCCTTTGCAAGAGGGTGGTGTTTCCAGATATAAACGTATGCCTCGCAGTGAATCAGATGGCAGAATTTCAGTCCTGCAGAGTGCAGAAGCTTTTCCATGCATTTGCGGTTAAAATCGCATAAATACAGCACGCCGACCTCGCTTTTCATTGTGCTGACATCACTGATTACTTCCGCTGTTCGCGTCTCCCGGATTGCAAATTCGTATTTCGACAGATCAAACTCCTTTACCATATCCACAAAGGCTTTCACTGCAAAGGAATAATGCTGCGTCGATACGCCAAATTTCTTTTTGCCGGCTGTTCCCTTCCCGTACTTTTCCATCACACTCTCATACTGTGCGTAGATCTGTTTTGCGTAAAGTAAAAACTCCGTTCCGTCGCCCGTCAGCGTAACGCCGCGTCCGCTTCTGTAAAACAGGGTGATCCCAAGCTCTTTCTCAAGCTCCCGGATTGCACTGGTCAGGGAGGGCTGGGAGACATACAGCAGCTCGGCCGCCTTATTCAGGGATTTTGTTTCTGAAATTGTAATAAAATAATGTAGCTGTGTCAGTGTCATTTTTTCTCTCCGTTTATACGCTCCATACTCAACTGTTCCCGTTGTTTGGCACCGTCTCCAGTGTGACAGAGACACGGGTTCCCTTCCCTGGCTCACTGTTTACTTCTACCGATGCGCAGTTTCCGTAAATTGTCGTCAGTCTTGCTGCAACACCATACAAGCCGGTCATCTTTTCAAGGGCTCCCGCCCCTTTCAGGTCTGCCCGGACTTTTTCAAGCGCCGTACGATCCATTCCCTCTCCGTTATCTTCCACCTGCAAAAACACTTTTCCCCCGCAGGTCTGTACTTTTATTTCAATCCTTCCCCCCTCCCAGACGGTCTTTAAACCGTGGGAAATCGCATTTTCCACCAGAGGCTGCAGCAGCATGGATGGCACCTTCACCTCTCCGTTCATGCCGTCGGACTGAATTGTAAAGGAAATCCGCTCCCCAAACCGCAGCTCCTGAATTTTCATATATTCCCTGGTATGACGAATCTCCTCTTCCAGTGAAATATTCTGGCCGATCAGCCGGATCGAATCCCGCAGGTAACAGGCTATCAGCTGGCTGGCTTCCCGCGTTTGCGGCGCATGTTCAAAGTACGCGAGCCCGGAAACAGTATTCAGGCAGTTAAACAGAAAATGGGGGCTGAGCAGCGACTGGATCAGCTTCATATGTGCCTCGTTGAGGGAAACCTGCATCTGCATATTCTGAACCTGCAGCTCCCGTACCTGCTGATCGAGCTGCATTTTCTCAAGAAGTTCCGCCATCTGGTCACGTATTACCTCTGACATATCCCGGAATGTATTCTCCAGAATCTGGGTTTCTGTAACAAGAATGCTATCCGTTTCCTTCCTCCTGTCCGGAAGAAGCACGGCTCTATCTCTATTTTCCTCTATATCTTCCGTAAAAAATACTGCCCCATTTTTAAAATCCTGCATCTGCTCCGTCAAATCTGTAATCGGCTTTACCAGTCTACGCACCCTCGCGCCGCTGAAAATCAGCAGATAGGCGCTGCAAAGCAGAATTCCCATTGCCATCACGGCAAACTGCCGCATCCAGAGTGAAAACTGTTCATGGTAGATGCGAAACGTAATTCCCGTGCGAATGGAATTAAGCTCATTTTCGTTATCCAGTAAATACCGGTAAAGCTTCTCACACATCGCATAATCTTCCAGAATTTCTGTACTTCCATTTTCCTCATCAGGAAGAATCATGCGATTGTAATAGAAAAGCCAGCTCTCTGTCAGATAATAGTGATCCACAAACTGCGGATCGTCAAACGTTTCCCGCATCTGACGGCTGTTCTGCGCAACATGTTTTCCGGCCTCAATGCACGCAAGCCTCTGTTCTTCCTGCCGTGCATTGACATATCTGCCCAGACACTTTTCTGCCTCGTTTATAGCCTCGTAATACTCTGAAAAAACCGTATTACTGTCAATCGTGCTCCGCATTCTCGTCAGCATGCGAAATTCAATGAACATCGTCACCGCAAACACGATGCACAGAATCAGCACTCCGATCACAACAAGCCGGAATACTTCATATTTCAACCGATGTGTTTTTCCCTCTCTCATTGTTTTCATTCCTTTGTACATACTGCGCTGCAGAAATCCCATAATACAGCCGATATGTTTCATAAAAATACTTTCTGTTCGTATATCCGCATTTCACCGATACCTGCTCCGGTGTCATACCCTGGTCAAGAAGCTCCTTTGCATGGCACATCCGTATCTGTGTCATGGACGTCGAGAAGTTTTGTCCTGTTTCCTTTTTGAAACGTCTACTGGAATAGGCCGGATTCAGGCCAAGACGCTCTGCAAGCGTTGCCTGGGACAGCTCCAATGAACCATACTCTTTTTCCATAATGCGCACCGCTTCTGCAATCACCGGATGAATGGACACATCTTTTTGCTCCGGCTGTGTCAGGATCTCCTGCAGCCAACCGGCCAGACTCTCCATCGGCTTTTTGGCATCGACTGCAAGCAGCCCGTCCATGACATCAATCTCCTCCTGATACTGAAGCACAGCTTTTAAAAACAGATAAACGCCTCCCCACCAGGTCTCCTTTTGCTCAAACATTCCATGAAATACATGGACGGCCCGTTTTGCATTTCCTTCCCTCATGCGCTGCACCGCTTTCGACAGCTTCATCCGTCTGTCATAAGCGCTCTGCTCTCCCATATTCAGTGAAATCTGAAACGGCGCTGCACCTGGAACCGCCTCCATCAGCTCACGGTACGTACTGCACACTTTTGTAAATGTAATCTCAATTCCGATCAGGCAGTCAGCTGCTTTTTTCTCCAGGACACAAACCAGCACAGATGCGGCACACCACACCGCTACTTCCAGCGCTTCTGCCTCATGACACTCCTGCGGTGTAAATACACACAGCAGTTTCCGACTGTCAATCGTCCACAGAGTTCGGAAAAACGGCTGAAAAATGCTCTCCATAGTCTGTACAACTTCTTTTTGCCTGCTCTCGTCAAGCTCTTTTCCAAAACAAAGCCGTACCATCCTCGCCTGCAGATTCCCGTCTGCCGGCCATCCGTATGCGTTTTGCATTGCTCTTTCCGGCACATTTCCCCTCAGAAAATCATTCATCAGATACCGCTGCGCATACGAGCAAATCGAAATCATCCCCTCCGATATCTGCTGAGCCTTCCGTTTTTCCTGCACAAGTTCAAAACATTTTTCCATGAATTCTGAAAGTTCTGTATCCATGATTGGTTTTAACAGATATCCGACTGCCCCATATTTCATGGTTTCTTTCGCATACTGAAAAGAATCATACGCTGTTGTAATCACCACATGACCCTGAAAATGATTCTCTGATAATGCTTTCATATATTCAATTCCGGAAATTCCCGGAATATTGATATCAAGCAGCACGATATCCGGATTTTTCTTCTGCGTGAGCCGCAATGCGTCAATTCCATTATCAGCGGAGTAAATATACGGAATCTGGGGGTAGCTGTTCCGAATCATGTCCTCCAGCATCTCTGCCTCCAGCCGTTCATCCTCTACAATCAGTAAACTATAACTCAAATACGCCCCTCCCCTCCGCGTACCGGTATCATATCAATATAAATCACCGGCTTTGTTTTTCCTTCTGTTTTTCCACTCACCAGCTCTTCCACAAGTTCCACTGATTTCCAGCCAAGCTCTTCATTGTCCTGCGTAAACAGCGCATCAATCACACCCTCCTGCGTATAGGAAAATGCTTCCTCTGTTTCTGAAAAACCGACCACAGTCACTTTGTCAGCCATCTTCAGCCGCTCAACCGTCTGTGCTGCAAGAATCGTCGTAGAAGAATTGAAGCAGACCAGCGCCGTCTCCTCGCCAAGCGACAGCAGCTTTTCCTCCAGAATCTGAAAATTATCGTTTCCCTCACCGGTCAAAACCAGCTTTTCGATTTGAATCTGACTGTCATCTGCAAAATGCTCCAGAAAAGCCTGCTCCCTCTGCCTTGTCGCGCCGGAAATCCGCTCTTCGCTGCTTTTTATAATAACCGCTGTCCGGATTTCCCCGTGATTCAGCAGGTATCCCGCACAGTCATGCCCGGCTTTCTCATTGTCGGCTCCCACATAGGCATCTCTGAGTTTTTCTTCCGTATCCGTATCGCAAAGTACGACCACAATCCCTGTCTCCATAGCCTGTGCAAGCAGCTCGCGCGTCCGGGGCTCCGTATACTGATTCGCGCAAAGCAAAATCCCCTCCGGCTTTGACAAAAGCGCTGTCTCCAGTTTCTCGTTCATTTCCCGGGTATCTTTCCCCGTTGCATACCGATACCGTGAAAGGCGTACATTGGCCGATGCTGCACCATTGTCAACCCCGTTCCATACCCCCGCCCAGAAGCTGTTCGTCACATCCGGCATGATTGCGGCAATGCGCACGCCGCTTGTCTGCGTTTTTCCCTTTGATGGTTTCATAAAAAATACTGCAAATATACAAAACACTGCCATCGAAATGGCGACAAATACCTTTTCTCTCAAACTCATAGACCCACCTGATTTTTCCTGAATATCTGTCTGGCTTTTCTGATTTTATCACAGATCACGATTCTGAAACAATATGAAAACCACATAAATCCCGGCAGGAATGACAAACCGGAACTTCATTCGCTTCCCTGTTTTGCCTCGCCTGCCAGGATCCTGATTTTTTATCACAGGCATATGCCTGAGATTATTTCTGACTATTCTTACTTACTCTGCTTCTCAGCTTTGGTTCCTATATAAGCTTATTCCACTTTATCTCAAATAATATTCGGATTATTCTGCCTTCGTCTCCGGCTCAATTCCGAGTACCTGCATTGCATCCTTGTTTCCGAGTTCTGCTGCCAGCCCATAATATTCCTGCGCCTTCTGCGTATCCTGCTCCACATACGTACCTTCTGTGTAGATGTTGCCGAGCATATAAGCTGCCCAGGAATAATCGTTCTTGTTGTGCGCCTTCACATCCACAAGCCACTGATACAGCTCCATTGCCTTTGCTCCATCCTGCTCGATACCGTCTCCGTTATACAGGCAGTCTGCATACAGATGCGTACACGTAAAGTCACCGGCTTCTGCACCTGCTGCGTAATATTCCACTGCTTTTGCCTTGTCCTGCTCTACGCCGTAATCGCCATTGTAATACATGTTTCCGAGGAATTTGTAGGCTTTCTGATATCCCAGCTCAATCGACAGCTCATAATATTCAATCGCCTTGTCGATATCAACCTCAAAATGCCCTTCTTCCACTTTCTGGCCCAGGCCCGGGATGGAGCAGTCTGAGTAAATCAGGCCCCAGTAGTATGCAGCCATCGCATTACCCCGCTCTGTTGCCAGATCCATCAGATGAGTTGCCGTTTCAATATTGTCCTCACCCTCTGCCAGTGGCGCCTTGCCGCAGAAATACCATGCTGCCATCTCAACAAGCGCATTGTCGCAGCCTCTTGCCAGAGCTTCATGCATAAACGTGAGTGCTGTTTTGAAATCACCCTTTTCGCGGTACAGAAGCGCTGCCTGATACAGCTGCTCTCCGGAAAGCGTATCCGAATATGTCACGGACGGAAGCGGTGTAATCTCCGGAACGTCCATTTCACGCGCATCTGTCTTCCACAGATAATCGTCAAAGAAGCGTACCAGTTCAATCTTCCATCCCGGATATCCGTGGCCATACTGGATTTCATTGATGATCTCAAACGGGAGATTAGCCTTGGCCATATTGTAAACCGGTATATAGGCTTTCTCAATGACCGGACGTTCCAGGTTCCATCCTGCATTGTCATACAGAGATACGCCGATCATCACAACATCGTCGCGCAGATCTTCTCTCGTGTAATCAATGTCGCACAGTGACTGAGCCGGTTCTGCCCCGCTTTGTACGATATAGTACTTATAGTCTTCGTTGTGGTTAAAATAAGCAACCCATGTCTGGATGCCGCCGTTCGAGCATCCGCCGATCGCATGCATCTCTTTATCAGAAGATACATGGTAATTCTCCTCCATATACGGAAGAATCTGGTCTGCAATAAAATTGTCAAGAGAAACGCGGTCATAATCATGACGCATATTCTGGCCGTCTGTCCGGTCAAAGTCATTCATGCTCGGCGTCACAACAATCGTAGGCTCCATGCGTCCCTCTGCGATCATATTGTCAAGGATTTCAACAAGTCCTGAGTTAAACCAGCTCGGTTCGCTTTCCCCGCCGCCGTGCACCATCACAAGGATGCGGTACTCTTCGTCTGCATTTTTCTCATAGCCATACGGCAGATATACGCCATAGACAGATTCCTTTCCTGCAAAATCTCCTTCTGCAATGGTCGCCTTCTCATAAAAAACAGTACCGGTCTGTCCGTCATCCCGCGGGCACTGCTCGTCTACGCGGTCTGTATTCGCCTGTTTTTCAGGATCCCACGGAACATAAATGTACGATGTAAAGTAAGCGTGTGCTGACAGGGTATACGGATCCTTTTCCACTGGGCTTAAGTAAGGAACATTGTTCTGGTCATAGGACATATAGCAGCCTTTCACATCATTTACATCCGCATCCACGTCCCCTCCGATATAAAAACGGTATTTATAGCCGCCTGCCGGAAGCGGAACTACAAGAGACCAGCAGCCGTCCTCTCCCCGTTCCATATCGTAGTACGGCGCCGTATGTGTTCCGAACCAAAGCTTATAGCCATCCTGCCACTCCCACGGTGACACGTATTCGCCGGTCCAGATCGTTGAATGCATGGGGTCGGAAAATCCCCATTCACCGTAAAGCCGAACACGCTGTGTTTCTTTGTCTGTGCCGAAATCCGGATCCGTAAAACAGAATTTTACAGAATAACCGGTTGCTGAGGTTTCATCCTGAAATACTGTCGTCTCTTTCACTGCAGCAAGTTCTTCCTGTGTCAGCGCCTGTGCCTGCGCCGCGCCTGCAATCCCGTCTTTTCCGGCTTCACTTTGTGTTGCCGCATTTTCTGCCGCGATTACACTTCCGGAACAAACCGGCGCGCCCAGCATACTGAGGCCAAGCGTCAAAACAGTAAAACGGCCCATCATTTTATTTCTCATTTTGTCCTCCTTCTCCTGCGTAGCAGGAACTTTGTTTTTCGTTATTCAGACTATAACCGGAAATCCTGCAGCTGTAAAAGCTGTTGTTTTTACCTTTCTTTTCCCATTTGGGGGGTCTGAAAAAACGATAGGGGCAAAATCTAAAAAATGTGGGCTGTCTGATTTTAAAAAGTCAAAAAATTCCACCTGCGCAACTGCCTCAATCAGCAAGGTACGCAGGCGGAATTTTTCACCTGTATTCTTTTTTCACATTTTATTTCTTATTCCCGGATCATATCCTTGGGAATCAGATCGTAATCATACATAACCTCTGAATGGTTATCCAGGACAAGTTCCTTCTTCAGGATCTCTCCGCTCTCTTTGTCAATCGTCACTTTATAGATCCTGGAAATCCGGTAATATTTTTCCTTTTCTTTCCGGAAATGGTGATCTTCTTCCACGAGTTCATAGCGCCACGGAAATTCCCGCTCGCTGCGCAGCTCAGCGTGCAGCATTTCTCCTTCGCACCAGATGCACAGCTGAAGATTCTGATCCGTATTGTTTTTAAAACGGTAATCTATGTAATTATAACTGACTGACGTCCCTGAGCTGAACGGAACCCGTTTTCCCGCATCCGGAGCCAGCGCGTCGGAATGGCTGTGGAACTCCGTCACCTCAAGCGGGCTGTGCAGCACCAGCAAATGCAGTGTGTTGCCCAGGTTGCAGAGTCCTCCGCCTACTCCCGGCTTCAGCTTATTCGCATAGATAATTCTTCCTTCTTTGTAACCTTTTTGCTTCTTTGTTCTTCCTACTGTTCTCCAAAACGAAAACACTTCTCCAGGGCGGATAATCATTCCGTTCATTTTACTGCCCGCCAGTCGGATATTTACTGCTTTGTTTTCCTGAAGCTTTAAATCAATGCCCGGCGCGCGCTTGATCATATTCGTACTGTAGCTGGAAACAACATGCGGCAGCGCCTCTTTCTGTATCGTTTTTGCAAATTTTTCAGGACTCTTCAGATCCTTTAAATGCCGCTTCATAATTTCTTTTTGTACTGAAATCGCATAGCAGGCAGGATGAAGCTCACAAAAAAGTTTTTTCTTCTTTTCCGGCATATTCAGACAGCCTCCCTTTTGTATATATCCCCGATCCTGTTCTGACAGGATCGTCTGATTCCGTAAAACCAGAGAATAATTTTCTCCAGATTTCTTCGTATTCCGATCTTCTTTTCATCCGGATACCGCATATATTTCACCAGTATATTATCAATTCCGCTCTTATTCGCGCCATAAATATCCGTAAAAATCTGGTCGCCAATGACAACGGCTTCTTTTTTCTCTATCTCAAGCATATCTATTGCCTTTAAATAGCCTGCCACATCCGGCTTCGCAGCGTCACATATGTACAGCGTATCAATATTTCTCATGAATCTGCGGATTCTCGGCTCGTCATTATTCGATAGCAGAAGTGTTTTCAAGCCAGTCCTGTGAATGCTCCGAAAAAGCTCATCCACCTCCTCTGTAGAGTCTTCCCCGTGATGCACCAGCGTATTGTCAATGTCAAAAATAACGGCCCGATACCCTTTTCGGTACAGTTTCTCATAATCAATCGCAAAAACACTTTCTGCGTACTCGAACGGATAAAGTATTTTAAACATGGATTCCTCCCCTTCGTTCCTTTATCTGTCTGCTTCGCCGCAGGAAGCCGCGATATAATCGCACACCTTATCGATCTGCTCCGCGAACGTTCCGTCAAATTTATTTTCAAAAAACGCCCCGCCGATCGTAAAGGCCCATGCACCGGAATCTTTTATCTCATCCAGCCGCTCGTAGCTGTTTACGCTGCCCGCAACACAGACAGGCGCATTTACTCCGGCCACAAAATCCCGAATCAAAGCAGAGGCGTTTCCCGTATATCGGTAACCAAGCAAATCAAAGCCATACACTCCTCTTTCCAGATATCGGCGCGCTTCCTCAAGCATTTCTTCCACAGTCCCATCAAGAATAGACGGACGTTCTGTCACCTTTCCTACAAACGGCATGTATTTAAGATTGTTTTTCCTGCAAAGCTCAAAGACAGAATCAAAGAAAAATGTACCCATCAGGATATCACATCCACATTCCAGGGCCTTCTTCGTACCTTCCAGACATTCCTCTTCCGTATATGCCACAACCTCCAGAACTGTTGTCTTCCCACACTTTTTCATATAGGCAAACAGCTCTTTCATCTCTTCTTTCGGAAGCCCCTTCTCCTTGAAGCCCCAAAATTTCGCCTTTGAATTCTTACACTCCTCAAAAATCTGACTGGCATTTTTTGATGTACAGTCATTATATGTTAACATTACAATTAATTCCGGACACCCATTCATAACACACTCTGCCTCCTTATCATTCGTGATAGCCCAAAATAAAACACATATTTTTAAGATTATACCAAAAAATTTTTAACATAGTTTAAATATTTTCTTAAATAATATAAATTCGAAGCATGGAAATCACTTTCTTCCTATCTAATTTCACGAATTATAAAATTTAAAGCAGTAATGTAACACAATTTTCTGCAATAGTCTATTGACAAATCATGCCATTTTCCCTATTGCAAAGTCTAATATCTGACCATCAAATATTTTACGGTGTAAAACTATCAAACTGGAAAATAAATTGCTGAAACGCAATACAAGAACGATAAAAACCAGAGATCGAAATTCAGGAGAAACATCATGGCCCTTCCTCTCCCCTCCTGCTTGCAACAGTCAATATTCCTACTTTTTAATAAACGAATATTTCGTATATTCTGGGTAATCTGCAAACATCAGATATTTTGCCGGGACATCCTCTTCCATAGATGGAATACGGTCTCCTGCTGTATGGAACCGGTTGTCGATCGTATCATCGTTTGTTGTCGATACCTCAAATAAAATCACATCTCCCGTTCCCGGCACCCCCTGCCACTGATGGTACTGGCCTGGCATCAGTGAAATGGACTGTCCCGGATGAAGCAAAAGCTTTCCGCCTGCCGGAACTGTGATCTGTTTGCCATCCACATATGCCGTCACCGGCGTATCTGCAAACTGGCCTGGTTGGTGTGCTCTTCCGCCCTCGACATCTGCAAAATCAACCTCCGTACAATTGTATAGCGTAAGCTCCAAATCTCCGCCACCGCGGTTGATGATATCCTCCTGCTTCTCCCAGTGATAATGGAACGGAAGAATCTGCCCGTCCATCACATAAAGCATCTTTTCTGCGTATGGCTTGCAATATTTCTCTTTTGCATAAAAGTTCCCGTTTCGGAACGTAAAAATTGTTAGTCCAACTCTGTCAAAATCGCCGCTTCCAAAATCAGTAATATCCCACCCCAGCATATTCTCGACAAGTTCAATCTCTTCCTCCGGAAGTCTGGCCCACTCCTCCGGTCCATAATACGCAAATGGCGGCAGCGGAAACTGCGCCTTTTTTAATGCATCCATCGTGTACTGAATAATTTCGTTCGCCTTTGACCGTTTCATTCGAATCCCTCCTGTAACCCCCACGTTATACCTATTATTTTTCAAGTTACTGACATAATTATATAATAATTTTAGAAAAACGTTTTTCTAATTGTTATTTTAAAAGAAAAACGTTTTTTTGTCAATTATATTTTTTCATTGCATCATTTTCTATTACAGGTTAAAATAACAGACAGGTTCTCATTTTTTGAAAAGTTTCTTAAATAACAGCAGATCACAAATCTCAAACCTGTAATGCGTGATCCAGAAGTGCAGCACGCTCGTCAAAAAGCAGAAAGGATTTTTATGGCAACAATCAAAGATGTGGCACGAACGGCCCATGTAGCGATCTCAACCGTATCGCATGTCATCAATGGAACGAAATATGTCAGCGAAGATGTCAGACAGCGGGTGGTGTCCGCCATCGAAGAACTGCATTACTCCACAAACTATGCCGCGCGGAGCATGAAAAGTAAACGCAGCATGCAGCTCGGTTTTGTCGCGCTTGATATGTGCGGCCTTTTTTTTCCGTATGTATTAAAGGAAGCAGCCAAAATTGCTTCTTTCAGAGGATATTCTGTTACCATTTCTGATTCCAACTGTGACTTTGAGACAGAGAAAAAAAATATAACTGATTTGATTATGAGACAGGTCGATGGAATTGTGTTCAGTTCCATCGTAAAAAAAGAGTCAATGAAAGAATACGCGAATTATCTGCACGATCAGATCCAGAAATCCGGAAAAGATATCAGACTTGTATCGTTAGAACGAGATTTTTCACCGTATGGCATTGATTCGATCTGTGTCGATACGTATCATGGCGCATGTCAGGCCATGCAGCATCTGATTGACGCAGGATGCCGCAGCATTGCCCACATATCAGCTCCAGTTGGTACCGGAGATGATCGTTACAACGCCTATCTTGACACTTTAAAAAAATACAGACTTCCCATGAACAACCGGTTGATTTTAAGCGGCGATCTCTCCCATAACTCCGGATATGAAAAAACGCTGGAGCTACTCAGTCACCAGCTTCCCTTTGACGGAATCTTTGTCGCCAATGACCAGATGGCGATTGGGGTGATGCAGGCACTCTTAGAGCATCACTTCCGAATCCCCGAGGATGTAAAAGTTCTCGGCTTCGACGATGTATTTGTCTGCCAGATGCTCAATCCCCCGCTCTCCTCGGTACACGTGGAAAAAAGACGGCTTGGCAGATCAGCCATGGAGCTTTTAATTGATGCAATCGAACAGGAACCAGGTGACGGCAATGTACGAAACGTACACTGTGAAACGCTTTCCTGCTGCCTTGTACCACGAAAATCCACAGATTCAGATTATAATTCATCCCTTGATCGGACATAAAAAAGCTGGATTCAATAAAACATTGCCGCTTTCTCAGTAACCCCATATTTCATATGCAGTATATGCATGGCTGTAGTGGTATCCCAGTTTTTCCGCCAGTGCAACAGACCATCTATTTTGCGCATCCCAGCTCGGATACCATCCGCGCGCCAGGCACTCCAGGATCAGCCTGGCGCCTGCCGCGTACGCAAGCCCGCGCCTGCGGTAATCCTCCCTTGTGTCAATCTCGATCTCAATGCCGCCCGGATAGCTTGAATAAGAAGACGCTCCGGATACGATCTCATCCCCTTTCAGGACAGCCGCCCCCAGACCGCTCGCGCGATATTTCTCATACGTATCGTACTGCGCAACAAAATCACGGCACCAGGGAATCTGCCTGCACTGTTCAAACAGTTCTTCGTCTATCATCCTGATCTGATATTCTTCCGGAAGTCCCGCAGCCGCCCGTTCCAGCGCCTTGCGGTCAAACAGATCGCCTTCCTTTTTCATGGCATATCGTGTCACTCGTTTTGCCTTCTCCCCATAACACGTCTCAATACACCTGGCCCACGCTTCCTTTTGAGGCACCATAATGATAAAATCCTGCTTGCAGTATTCCGGTTTGTAAGCTGCCAGCTCCGGTTCCGGCACACCTGCCAGAAAACAGAAATCCCCCAGCATCGCCATCGCAGAGTCCGGATGGTCTCTGTCTTTTACAAAAATATGCCCCATCACCTGTGAAAGACAGGACCAGATCATTGTCTCCTGCCATTCTCCGAAAATCCGCGCCGTTTTCGCACACTGTTTTTCCTCATAAATCATAAATTTTCCCCTTTCTCCCGCACAAATAGAATACTTTTCTCCCGCTCTTTGCACATGGCATACGCCTCTCATTTCCCTGATTCTGCCTGCACGGCGGGCCTGATAAAATGCAGCAATGCCTTCCCGACTCTTCTGGCATAATGCTTCGGCCCTTCCTGCATACCAGATTCCACCCACCGCTGCAAAAGCAATCCGAAACCACCGGCAGAATAACTGGCAAAGCACTCAATTTCCCAATCTTCTGGACTTTGTTCACTGTTTATACGATTTTTGACTACCGCAGTCGCCGCACGGCCGATCTCACAGTACAGCATATCATCCAGGCCGCACTGATGCATCAGAAGCAATACTTCTTTGTGGCAGTACCAGAACCCGAAATAGTCCTCCGCAACCCGAAGAAAATGATAATTTTTCAAAGCAGGAAATGTCCTTTGATATTCCCGGCACAATCTGCCAAAATATCCATGCAGTACATCCTCTTTCCCTTTGTACAGCCGATAAAAAGTCCTGCGCGCCACATCTGCTCTGTCCGAAAGCTCAGAGACCGTAATCTCGGCAAAAATTTTCTCCCCCATCAGCTGAAACAATGCATCCTCTATTCTTTTCGCCGACTGCTCCTTCTGCCTTACATGTCCGTTCATCCAACCACCCTCATTCTGTCACAATACCACCGGTTATGTAGCACTTTCCCACAATTCCTTGCTTTTTTCCCTCTGCCACGATATAACTTAGTCATCAGTATACTACAAATAGCAGCCCAAAGCACTATAGGAACAATACAACAATAAAGGAGTCCTTCATTTATGAAAAAAACAGTCGTTGTATATGAATCAAAATACGGTTACACCAAACAATACGCCAACTGGATCGCCGCAGCCTTATCCTGCCCCGTTTATGAACGAAAAAATTTTTATCCCGCAAATTTCGCCTCTTATGATGTGATTGTATACGGCGGCGGCCTTTATGCTGGAGGGATAAGCGGACTCAAACTGCTCACCCGAAACTGGGACCTTGTAAAAAACAAACAGGTCATTCTTTTTACCTGCGGACTGGCAGACCCGAACAATCCAGACAATGTTGCTCATATCAAAGAAGCAATGAGCAAAACGATTTCCCCGGAAATCCTGCAAAACATCGCCGTCTTCCACTTAAGAGGAGGCATTGATTATTCCAGGCTGCGTCTGCCGCACCGGATGATGATGTCCATGCTCCGTAAAATGCTGCTAAAAAAAGAGCCCTGCGATCTCACTTCTGAAGACCGGGAGCTCCTTGCCACCTATGGGAAAAGCATGGACTTTACAGATCAGAAAAGCATTGCGCCTCTTGTGAAATATATTCTTTAATTTATTCAAACATTTTCATATATTCCATCAAAAGATCGCTGTACCTGCTTTCGTACACGCACTGCTTGGCCAGCTCAATATCATCCGTGATGATATTGTCCACATTTTTTTCAATCATCTTATGGATGCTCTCCTGCGTATTTACAGTCCACACATAGATCTGTTTCATACCGGCATCGCGAATGATATCCACCACGCATTTTTCAAATTCCGTTTCATGGCCGGTCAGTTTCAGCTCTATATTCAGTTTGATACCGCTTTCCTTTACAAACTGAACCACCTCCGAAAGCAGTGGAATCTTCTCCCCTGCATATGCCGGTTCAAAAAAACTGCCCGCATCCAGCTTCTCAATCTCCTCATACGTCATATCCCAGGTATTTTGATTCACGCCTGTTGTCCTTTGCAGATTAGCATCATGAATCACAATAATCTGCCCGTCTTTGCACTGCTGCACATCCAGTTCAATCCAATCTGCGCCAAGCTCCTTTGCCCCGCGAAACGCTGCCATCGTGTTTTCCGGGTAAAAAGCCGAGGCCCCTCTGTGCGCTGTAATCTCCATAGTCCGGATACTCAATCTGCGGATTCAACTTCCCAGAACACAGCAGATATCCAAGCCCGAAGCTCCCGACCAGAACGATACAACTTGCGATCACATACACGCCGCGAAGCAATCTCACGCTGAACCCTTTTTTGTTGTACGGCGGCGCTTCGCTGTACACCGGCTCCTCTCCTGTTTCTTCCTTATGCTTATAATACAGCACACTCACACAGCCATAACTAACCGGCCCCGCCAGCATACCGGCAACCGTAACTGCAAACAGAAGCTTCATCCAGATCACCGTTGAAGCCACCCACTGAAGCACAAACACACTGGAAAGCAGATTCGTCACAGCCAGTGCAGCAGTCACTACAACAATAAAAAACAATACCAAAAATACGGCTGGCACCAACTGCACCCAAAGCAAACCAAAAAAATCGCGAAATCTCTTTTTCTGTCCGAGCCGCGCGCTCTTTTTTCTCGCCTCCGCAAAAGAGCAGCCCTCCAGCGTAAAATAATGAAACGCATACAGCCATCGCATCATCAGCGCAAGCAGCAGTACCGTTACAAAGCAAAGCAGCAAAGATAAAAATCCATCTGCCGCAATATAATCAAGAATAAACTCCGGTATGGAAATCGTTGTCAAAATACTCGATCCCAGTCCCAAATTCAGAAAAGGAACAAGAAGCAATACTACCAGAAGCAACAGAAAAAACAGAGCAATTATCGTAAACGGCTGCATCAAAAACGGAACAATATTTTCCAGCGTCAGATACGTGTACCCACTGGCCTTCATTATCCAGTCAAATATATTCCACAAAAGCGGCAAAAACAAAAGCCCGGACGCAAACTTATAAATCAGTTCAAAACCAGCAAGCGCTTTCCAGTTGTACAATACAAGCGCCCCAACCTCCCGGATTCTCCTCATCTCTCTTGGCTTCTCTCCCAGTCCTCTTTCGTTAGACACGTAATGTGCTCTGTCCGGATCTCATCCATCAGCGCCCAGTAAATATCTTTGTTCGTGTGATGGTACGTAAATCCGCACTTTTCCTGCACACGCTTTGATTTTTCATTCCCATCAAAATAACCGCACCAGATCTTCGCAAGCTTCAAATCCTCGAACCCGCGCCGTTGCAGCCGCAAAACCGCCTCTGGAATCAGCCCCTGTCCCCAGAACGGCACGCCAATCCAGTAACCGATTTCGCCCTCCGTATCCGGCAAATCCAGATTGCTGTCCTTTCCAACCGTCAGCCCGATACTGCCAACCACTCTGTCATCCTCTTTCAGGCAGACAGCATAAACCTCGGACGCCGACAACACATCCCGAATAATCTCCCTGCTGTTCTCCACACTCGTATGCGGCGGCCACCCAGCCACCGGCCCTACCGCCGGATTCTTCGCATACTCATACAATGCTTCCGCATCCGCCTCACACCACGGACGCAAAATCAACCGCTTCGTCTCCAACTGCATTTCTATCACCTATCCTTTCTCACTTTTGTATCATTTGTCCAGGTACGTCCGCATATATATCACGTTGAATACAAATCCCTCAAAATCTGCTCCGCTGTCTTATTCCTGTATTTCTCCGGATCTGTCATCACCGCATCGCCGGAAAGATCCCACCGCATCTGCGAAAACTGGGTCAGATAGGAGCTTCCTTTTGCGCAATTCGGATATTTTCTGTACCATTCCGGGTAATATTTCTTCATATACTTGCGTGCCAGCTTGACTGCCTTGCTCTCCGATTTTCCATTTCGATCCGGTGTTCCAGCCAACTGTACCCCCGGCGGGCTGGAATGTAACAGCACAACGCTTCCATCGCTGCACTGGCCTACTACGAGGTAAACGTGTCCGGATGAGCTCATAATATCTCCGGCTCTGTAATTTTTCACTTTTCCTTTTTGGGTATACGTTCCCCAACCTCTTGAAGCAAAATTTTCTGCCATCTGATCAGCCAGCATGACATAACCTGTTTTTCCGTTTTCCGTATTTTGTATATTGTAAATGCACCACCCGATATAGCCGGAACAATCCAGCCCATTTGCGATCTGGTACCGTGTTTTCCTGTAATCATACGCGCTCGTCTGTTTTTGAAAAAATTGCTTCCATTTTGGGCTGACACCGATCGTCCGCGCCTCCCTGCCTGCTCCCGTATCCGCCTCATTCCAACCGCCGCCCCACACATACATCGTAGAACCAACGGGCTGCAGCGCAGTCTGAAGCAATTTTTTCAGAGTCGATTTCTGTCCGCGAACCGGCATTTTGACTTTCATTATTTTGCTGTAGCTCGTATATTTCGTTTTTCCGTTCTTTTTCTGATATCCTCGGACGCAGAAATAATACGTTTTCCCTTGTTTCAAATCCGTAACAGTCACACGTGTTTTCTTCGTGGTTTTAATTTTTACACGATTTCTGCCAGAAGCATTTGTCCGATACACCTGATATCCCGTCAGTTCTCTTCTTCCGGCCCATGAAAGAGTAATACTCTCTTCGCTCTTTTTCACCTTTAAAGACAGCGCTTTTTTAGAAAATCCTGCCTGCGCTGTCACAGAAATACTGAGCGCCAGAAACAAAAAAAACAGCGCTCCTATTTTGCTCCCTCTTTTTCGAATTATGTTTCTCACACCGTCTATTTCAGCCCCCTACACAAGAACGTTGTTGTACAAACAGCACGACACTCGTGTGATACAACAACTTATTTTCTTTCATTCTACCTAAATTCAATCTCTCTGTCAATTTCTCTGTGTTCCACACAGCGATACAGCTCCTGCTTTGCATATCCGTTTCTCAAACATGCAGCATGCCGGATAATCCTGAAAATAGAAGAGCAAAAACCTGTTTTATATCCATGTCTATAGTTGAAACCTATATACATTTATGTTACGATACCATCATTATTCTTACCGGTTCTAGATACCGCACGGACATAAACGGACTTCCCTGAACATCACGGGCACCTACAATCTACTGTTCAATAGGTGTTTCTTATATGGAAGAAATATCAGATTCTCGCCAAACATGCAGAAAAATTTTTACAGGCGCTGAAGAATACTCTTGCAGAAATGGAAGGAGACTTGGAACATGAACGTATATTACAGTAAAAAACTGTGGGGACGTGACCGGTATGCCAAAAAACTGACACCGGTTCCGCTTCAAAAAACAATCCTCTGGGAAAAGCAGGAGCTTTTTATCCCCGCTGTTTACGTTGGGAAAGCAGGTGCTGTCCTGGATGTCTGCGAAAAAATTTCAGTGGACGACATGGCTGCATTTCTGAAAAAATGGAACCAGGAACGCCGGCTTTCCCTCAAAACACAGGAAGAGCTGGAACAGTTTGACGCAGAAAATCCAGGCAGCAAAGATTTCATGACAGAGATGAGCCTGAACGACAGCCCGCTTACATGCAGGATCAGCGGAAGCCTGATGTGGTACCCGCCTGCTATTTCGCGGATGACTGCCAACGAAACGGATGCGCCGGACGAGGACCGATCTCCTGCCATACAAACTTCCCGGTCCGCCGACTCGAAGGACGCAGAACCAGCCTCGGATGACGACTGGCCAAATGATAAAATCGCAGAAGAACTGATGAATGCTTACGGCTGCGACCGAACCTGCTGTTGGCACTTCGGACGGGTTTCCTACGAGTGGAAGTCAGAGCCTGTCCTGGCGCCGCAGAAGATTTCCCTGTATTTCCAGATCCGTCCCGTTCCGGTTACAGCCGGGCATTTTATGACAGATCTCTCAAACCGAACTGAAAATATAGAAATCGTTCATCCCATAAGCGGACAGAAATATGATCTGACTATACTGGAATGTGAACAGATGCAACACCATTTAAGCTTTACACAATTCGGACGAAAAGACATCGTCTATCCGGAACATTCTCTGATACTCGCCTACCGTATATCCCCCGAAATCCCGGACAGCCTTTTTACCATCCGCGACTGTTCAGACGGAGACCATCCAAGAAAAGCAGATACCTCAGAGATAGATCAGAAAAATCAGTGTCTTTCCTCCTCTGTGTTCGTGATCGGCAATCACCGCGGTCCCGATCACACAGCAGCTTCCTCCCTGTATTTTGAGCCTGTTTCCACTGTGCAATGGAGGGCAGTCTTCCATATAAAGAAAAAAGCCGATCTTCAGATCAGCTTTTCGGTTCCAGATTAAACGATACCTTTTTCATCGCATACCCTTTTTTCAGCAGATACGGATTCAAAATCCCCTGCGTATTGTACAGCGGAAGCACTTCCTCTTTCAGGTGAATGCCAAGCTCCTCTGCCATATACTGTCTCCGGTATTGAATCCGTCCCCATATTTCGGGATACTTTTCCCTGAGTTCTGTTCGCAGCTGCTCATCTGCAAGCAAAATACCGTCCTCAATATTGCTCGTCGCGTATCCGTGGCCCGGCTCTGGTATGATATCGAGCTGAATCATCTGACCGCTGCAAAACGGAATCTGGGAACCCGGGAAAACCGGTGAATTCAGCCATTCTTCTGCTGCCAGACCGTGCCCCGGATTCAGGCTCCAGCCGTATTGCTCTTTTGGAAAAATCTGCTGCACCAGCGCATAAATCTCTCCTCCGGTCACGCCAATCCCGATATTTTCATACCACGTAACCGCGGCTGCGAAGTAAGGCTTTACAACTTTTTCATAATAATCCCTGCTCTCCTCTGGCAAATCCTCCGGTCCTTCTACCAGATACCCTGCTCTGCAGGAAAGCCCCCCGCGCATTGCCCAGCACAGCGTCAACGGATCGCCCTTTTCCATCTTTTTACCCGACGGACTTACCAGTCCTGTCCTCGTGCGGTGCCCGGAAGAAACATTGCTGTGGCATGAGAGCGGCAATCCCCTGGGATTAAAGCAGGAACCCACCTCAAGCTCAGTGACGCCCTCCCCTAGTTTTTCCCACGCTGCAAGCATCCCGTTTGATACCATCTCTGCCGCGCATGCAAAAACTGCGGCCTGCTCCGCCTCCATATAATTCCGAATCCCAATTCCCGGACCAGCCAGGAACTTTGTGATATTGACCAGACGTCCCGCTTCACCGACTCCTCGGTACAGGCTGTCCAGGATAAATCCAGGAAGGTCAAAGCTCTGCTCCGAGTCCAGCTGTTTCCAGCCCGCACAGCCAAGCTTCTGCCCTTTTTGAACGCCTGCGCTCTGAAATCCTTCGTCCAGCGTATGCCCCTGCATCGGCTGTCCCGGAAGCGACAGCACCGGACACAGAATCCCGCGCAGCGGTACTTTCGCATGTATGGTCAGCGGCAGACATTCGTTTCCAAGCAGCGCCGCACATGTCCCATCCTTCCATACGATTCCAACCGCTTCTTCAAACCAGATATCAATGCCAAAAAAGTATTCAAAGTTCTGATGATGCTCCCTGTCTGCATAAATCACAGCTCCGTCAAGTCCACGCTGCGCAAGAAGCTCTGTCAGTTTTCTGATTCTGTTTCCATATACGCAGGCAGGAATCTCCGGCTGCTCCCCCGCCGCAGTAATCTGCGGCAGGGAAATTTTCTCATAGGAAACCTGGTCTGCACCCGTTATGTTCCATTTTGCCATTTTTTCACTCCTTATGATTCTGATGCCTGACACCAGTCAAGAATCGTAAGCGCCATTGTCTTCGTTGCCTCGATCAGCTCCTCCACCGGACACATCTCGTCATTGCTGTGTGCCTGGCGCGGGTCACCAGGTCCAAAGTTGATAATCGGGATCCCGGCTTTCTCTACCCAGCCCATATCTGTATGGAAATAACAGCCCTCTACTACCGGTTCTCTTCCGAGTTCGGTCAGATTGTTCTGAATCGTCTGCACGAACGGATGGCGCACATCCGTCTCCCCGCAGTCTGCATTAATCTGCCACTCAAGCACCGGAGGATGCTCCATCAGCCACGGATCTGTCTGGCAGACGCCCTTTATCATATCCTCAATCTCTTTCATAACAAGGCTTCCGCCGCCCTTTTCATCGCGCTCACGCGGAAGGTAGGTTGCATCAAAGTAAATCACAGCCTTGTTAGCGTAGGTCGAAATAAATTCACCCATTTCCACTTTGCCTACGTAAATCTGGCACGGCACACGCAGCAGCGGATGCGTCTTTGTGATCGTCCATTCTTCATTCATGCTGTCAAAATGCTCCAGGAACATCCTGGCTTTTTTAATTGCATCAACCGCTCCGCCTTCTCTCCAGTCCTGGCGCGGGAGCTCAATATGGCCGCTTCTTCCTTCGATTGTGAGCTTGCCCCAGATTACGCCGCGGCAAAGCGGAGCCACCTGAAGGCTTGTTGCCTCTGTCATAATACAGGCGTCCGGGCGATAGCCTTTTTCTACGTAGGCCAGCGTTCCGATTCCAGGATTCTCCTCCGCCACGACAGTCGCAACCGACACATCGCCGTCCAGAGAAATTCCTGATTTTACAACAGCATCCACTGCCATGATCATGGCTGCGATTCCGCCTTTCATATCAACGGCGCCGCGCCCGTAAATGTTTCCGTCCTTCACCTCGCCGCCAAACGGGTCATGCGTCCAGCCGGTGCCCCTTGCCACGGTATCAATATGGCCCATCAGAACAAGGCTCTTTCCTTTTCCGGTACCCGCGCCCTTCACGGTTGCCACGAGGTTCGGCCTGTCCGCAGCATCAAAATCCGAGGAGTATCCCGGATAACCTTCGTATTTTGAGAGAGCTTCCACATCCGGCTCCCACATCTCGACCTGTGCCCCGAGCGCCTCCATATGCTCTTTTACAACCTGCTGCACGCGCCCTTCCTTTGCCTCTCCCGGCTCATGGTCAAAATACGGATTTACCGACGGCGTCTGTATCAGTTTCCTCAAAAATTCCACCACTTCATCTCTGTTTTCCTCAATCCAGTTCAATACCTGTTCTTTTCTGCGATCCATTTCTATCCTCCCGAATTTTTAAAATTATGCTTCCCGCTCCTGCTCAATTCCAAATGCGATTGCAAGCAGGAGTATAATACCCTGTACAATTTTCTGCTGTGCTACGTTAAGTCCCATGATAACAAGTCCGTTTGAAATCATTCCAATCATCAGGGAACCGATCAGCGTTCCTATAATAGAGCCCTTGCCGCCGCTCATAATTGTTCCGCCAAGTACAACGCCCGTGATCACCTGCGTTTCCGCTCCCTCACCGAACGTACAGCGCCCGGTATGCATTCTTCCGGCATACAGACAGCCCGCAATGCCTGCCATCAGCCCGCAGAACAGCATCACAAGAAATTTGATTTTTTCCGTATTAATTCCGCTGTACTTCGCTGATATTTCATTTCCGCCTACTGCCAGCACCTGACGGCCATATTTCATGTGGCGGAGCATCAGATGCCCCAGAATAACGGCTGCTGCCATCCAGATCAGCAGAATCGGTACCGGACCGATATTTCCTGATCCGAAAATATTATTAAACAGCGTGTCCGCAATCGGTACCGGCGAGGACTGCGTTGGCAGAAGCCCGATCCCGTATACAATTCCCGATACAGCCAGCGTGGAGATAAATGCCGGCATTTTCAGCTTTGCATACAAGAATCCGTTGCATGCCCCGACCATCAGTCCAATTCCTGCGCCCCCGAGAAAGGCCAGAAGAATGTTTCCGCCTTCGCGCAGAATAATCGCTGCAATCAGGCTCGACAGGCCGACCGTTGAACCAATGCTCAGATCAATTCCGCCTGTGCTGATTACAAAGGTCAGACCGACTCCCATAATTGTCAGCGCCGCTGTCTGCCTGATAATGTTCAGCGCGTTCGCTGCCGTAAAAAATCCTTTGCCCCTCAGTGTGATGGCAAAGAAAATGACCACCAGCAAAAATGCAATATAAATCGTATATTCTCTTACCACCCGCAGTATTTCTTTTTTATTCATAGCCCTGTATCGCACGCTGCAGTACCTCCTCGCCTTCTATATCCTTCCGCATGATTTCCTGAATCTTTCTGCCGTCCTTCAGTACCAGAATCCGGTCAGAAACAGCCAGCAGCTCGTTTAATTCGCTCGATACAAAAATAACTGCGCAGCCCTGATCCGCCAGTTCACGCATCCGGTAGATGATTTCTGTCTTTGCTCCAATGTCCACTCCTGCCGTCGGTTCATCCAGCATCAGAATCGTCGACTTATTTGCAAGCCACTTCGATATGACTACCTTCTGCTGGTTGCCGCCGGAAAGCAGGCAGACATTTTTCTTCATATGGTCTGTTTTGATGTCAAGATTCCGAATCTGTTCTTCTACAATCGCTTCACCCTGCCGGTCTTTCAGAAAACCATATTTTCTGATCTTATCCAGAACGGTAATCAGTACGTTTTCTTTGACACTGTGATCCATTACAAGACCCTGTACACGCCTGGACTCCGGAATCAGTGCAATTCCCTGTTTCATGGCATCCTCGGGCGCCTGGATCCGGCATTCCTGCCCGTTCACCAGAATCACTCCTGCATCCGGTTTTAATAAGCCGAAAACAGAAAGCAGGGTTTCGGTCCTGCCGCTTCCCATCAGTCCCGCAATTCCCAGGATCTCTGAGGGATACAGAGAAAAGCTGACGTCCCTGACCCGTTCCCGGTAAGTAAGGTTTCGCACCTCCAGCGCCGGAGTTGCCTCCATGGAATAGCTTCTTGGAATCCACTCAAATTTTTTATCCATTGCAGAACCCACAATGTACGATACAATGTGATCCATCGGAATCTTTGACGCTTCATCGCTGATTACGATCTTACCGTCGCGCAGCACCGTAATCCGGTCGCAGATCTGATAAATTTCCTTCATCCTGTGGCTGATAAAAATGACGGAAATATCCATTTTCAGCAGATTCCGGACAATCTCAAATAATGTTTCTGTCTCGTGCTCTGTCAGCGCTGAAGTCGGCTCATCCATGACAAGTATTTTTACATTTTTAGATAATGCCTTCGCGATCTCCACGATCTGCCGGTAGCCCACGCTCAGTTCTTCTACCTTTTTGCGCGGATCAATCTCTATGCCAAGTCCATCCAGAATCTTCTTCGCCTTTTCAACGCACGCCCTGTTATCCAGCAGCATGTTCCGTTTTCTGGGTTCGTGCGCCAGAAAAATATTTTCTGCTACTGTAAGCGTTGAAATCAGGCTGAATTCCTGATAAATCATGCCGATGCCATGCTTCCCTGCATCCAGGACATTCCGGATTTCCACCTTTTCCCCATCCAGAAAAATTTCTCCTTCATCGGCCTGATAAACTCCGTTCAGGATTTTCATCAGCGTAGATTTTCCTGCCCCGTTGCCTCCCATCAGTGCGACAACTTCCCGTCGGTTCACCTGAAAATCCACGTCCTTTAAAACAGATACGCCATTAAAGGATTTTTTAATCCCTTTCATTTCAAGCAGAGGCTTTGCCAAATCATTCCCCCCTTTTATTTGAGCTGGTGTTGCATCTTGGATGCTCCACCAGCTCTTCTTCAAGTTTCCTTCTTTATCCTGCTTTTTTCAAACTGTTTTTATACATGCATATTTTTAGCCGATTGCATCGAGGATCGCCTGGGACGGCTGCTCGCCGTAACACTCTTCCCAGCCTTCCACAATGTTATCATGCGTAACGGCAAGACCCGGTACTGCAACGAATGCCGGAGCTTCTTTCTCCAGGATTCCATAGCAGCCAAGAATAGCCAGCGCTCTCGCCTGCGCCTTGATACGCTGCGCCGCGATACCTGCCACCATATCATTCTGTGCCAGTGCCAGAGCTACGTCCTCGCCGAGGTCGCATCCTGTTACGGCAAATTCATCCTTGCCGGACGTACGGGCTGCCGCTGAAATAACAACGCACGGCTCATCATACCAGCCAAATGCGCCCTTCAGGTCAGCATGCTTCAAAAGCATTGCATTCATGGCGTCTTCACAGTCCACAGCCGCTTCGCACGGAGTTGCCTCTGCAATTTCAATATCCGGATACTCTGCTGCCATTGTATCCATAAAACCGATCTTTCTCTGCTCTACCGGATAAAGATTTACATTGCGGTAGCACATGCCGACCTTACCTTCTCCTCCGATTGCGTCTGCAAGAAGCCTTGCTGCAATCACGCCGTTTCCATAGTTATCAGAAGAAACACAGCCCACATAGTCCGTTCCTGCCGTCATTCCTTCTCCGCTCGCATCCATAAACACAAGCGCAATCCCCGCATCTGTCACCTTCTGCCATGCGTCGCGTGTCCCCACTGCATCCACAGGCTCTCCGATGATAATATCCGGCTTCATGGCAATCACGGTCTCAATATCCGCCACCTGCTGTTCTGTGCTCAGGCCTGCGTCCGTCACAGCCACCACTTCAATACCAACCTCCGCAAAAAGCTCTGTGATAAACTGGGTATGCTTTGTGATATACGTATCGCCCCCCTGATGCCAGCAGATCGCAGCCGTGTAATTGCCCTCTTTCAGCGTTGCTACTTCCTCTTCCGTAAGTCCAAGCAGGGCTGCGGATTCCGGCACTTCCCCGTTCGGTCCTTCCTTTGCCGCTACTTCCTCCGGAAGCGCATCACTCACGATAATTGCATAATCAGCCTCCGCTGCCAGACAGACTGTTCCTGTCAGCATTGCCGCACATAAGGTTCCCGCCAATATTTTTTTCAACTGTTTTTTCATAAAATAATCCCTTCTCTCCATTAAATAATATATACTTATTGAACTGCTACCTCATCCCACTGATTCTTTGCATTCGTCTCTGCCCCAAAAACACTCCGGCGTCCCTTTGCGTTTCCTTCGCAGCGCATTCCTCCTTTCTCTTTTCGGGCGCGCAACTTAATTTATATAAATTATTTTTTTCTCACACTTTCTCTCGGAACAAAAACAGTGCCAAGTTCACTGTAAAGAACCGTCGACAAATTTGCCGTGATCTTATTTGCCAGCATATTGATGCCTACTTTTCCCATTTCTTCTTTAAATACATGTACCGTAGACAGCGCCGGCGAACTGACCGCGCTGTACGGAAGATCATCAAAACCCACCAGCGATATATCCTGCGGAATACTATATCCTGCCTCTGTCAGCGCTTTCATCACGCCGAATGCGATCATATCGTTTACCACAAAGTACGCCTCTGCCGCCTTTCCGCCGTTTTTCAGATACTGCTTCATATCTTCGTAGGATTCCTCCATGGACGGACTGATCTCCACACGGTATTCTTCCCGAATCGGAAGTCCCAGATCCTGCATAGCCTGCCGGTATCCCTTTTCCCGGATCAGGAAATTATCGATCTTCACCTTGCTCTGGATAAATCCTATCTCCCTGTGTCCGTTTTTATATAAATACTTTACAATCTGATAAGATGACTTCTCATTTTCTGTAGAAACTGAAGAAAATGCAGCCTGGTCAAACCGATTGTCCAGAATAATAACCGGCGACGGTATCCCCTCAAATCTCCGGACGTCTTCTTCTGACATTTCCGTTGCCAGCAAAAGAATCCCGGCTGACGCATCCCGGCTGATCTCCTGCAGCATTGCCTCATAATCGGAACTGCGCTCATCCAACGTATTGATCTCCAGCTTCATGCCATTTTCTTTACAGGCTGACTCAATTCCCTCGAACAGGCAGGAAAAAAATGGTGTGTCATCTAAAATTTTTCCATTTTTTTTATATAATACCAGACGAATCTTTTTTGTCTTTTTTGACTGCAAATATCCCATCTCATTCGCTATCTTCATAATCTGCTTTGCAGTCTCCGCATTAACGCCTGCTTTTCCGTTCAAAACATTCGATACAGTAGCCAAAGAGTATCCTGTCTTCCCACTTATCTCTTTTATGCTTACCCTCATTTCCCGTCCTCCTGATTTAATTATATAAAATTTTTGTATTTTGTCAATATATTTTTTATATAAAATTTAATCAATTATTTTATATATTTTCATTCTTCTTTATATGTATTTTTCTTATGAATATTTTACACATATTTCAGCATTTTTCCGTAACTATTCAGCACCCCGTTTAGTGCATATTGATTTTTGGTCAAAACAGAGAAAATAAAATTTCTGTTTTACCATTACTTTATCACGAAAAGTGGATAACTTTTCAATATAACTGCCAAGTGCTTTTGGCCTGTGGATTATGGCATCATCAATCCTTGATCACAGCCTAATAATGGACTATTTGTCAATTTTATCCGAGAGTTATCGGCAGTTAATCTCTGATTTTTTCTGGTTATCCACCGTCATTTTGACAGTACACCAAAACGATATGATTCGCTTTTTGGCTCATTTTCCGTTAAAATAGAAGTATCAAATTTTATCGGAAGAAGGTGGTCCGGTTGACAAACGATGAACTGATTAAACAGTTATTACAACAAAATGAAGCATTATCAACAACTATCGCTGCTCAGACTCAGTTGATTGCCCAACTCAATCAGACCATACAGGAACTGAAGGAACAGCTTAACAAGAATTCCAAAAACAGTTCCAAACCGCCATCCAGCGATGGCTTTAAAAAGCCTGCCCCAAAGAGTCTCCGGAAGCCATCCGGGAAAAAAGCTGGCGGGCAGAGCGGACACCAGGGAACACATCTGGCGGTGATAACAGCTCCGGACGAAATCGTCAGGCATATGCCATCCTCATGCGGAGGATGTCCGCACTATCAGATGTGTAAAGGCACCGCATGCATCGCAGAAAAACGCCATGTGATTGATGCGGTTGTTACAGTCAATGTAACAGAACATCAGGCACTGGAACTTCCAATCTGTATGCTGCATGGGGACACCCGCAGAGGAGAATTCCCTTCTGATGTAAAAGCAACCGTACAATATGGTGAAAACCTGCAGGCACTATCTGTCGCATTAAACACCGTGGGTGCAGTCAGCATCAAACGCACTCATGAGATTCTTTCCGGAGTATTTAACATTCCGATTGCAACAGGAACGATCAGCAGCATGGTAAAAAGATGCGCTGACAGCCTGAGTGAAACAGTCGGTAAGATAAAGGATAAGATGATCGGTTCCTCACTTGGACATTTCGATGAAACCGGAACCAGAGTGGATAAAAAGCTCTGGTGGGTTCATGATGCCTCAAACTGTGAATATACCTATCTTGATATCAGTCCCAAACGTGGGACCGAAGGCATGGAGCAATGCGGTGTTCTCCCAGAATTCAGAGGGATTGCCATGCATGACTGCTGGGCTTCCTACTGGAACTACTTGGATATACGGCATGCAGTCTGCTGTGCCCATCTACTCCGTGAGCTGACAGGGATAAATGAAAATCATCCTGACCAGAAATGGACATCTGCGTTTATAAACCTTTTACTGGAAATGAAAAAGGTCAAAGAGAAAGCGATAGAGAAAGGCAAGGACTCTCTGAGCTATTATCACTATCATAAGTTCGATAAGAAGTATGATGAACTCCTCGAACTGGCAAGGAAAGAAAATCCTCTTCTGGAAACCACAGAGAAAAAACGTGGACGGAAGAAAAAGGGAAAAATCCTTGCCTTGGTAGAACGCCTTGCGAATCACAAGGCCTCGGTCTGCCTTTTTATCCATAACTTCATGGTTCCGTTTGATAACAACCAGGCAGAGCGTGATCTTCGGATGATAAAGGTTAAGACCAAAGTATCCGGCTGCTTCCGAACTGAAGAAGGCGCCAGAGATTATCTGAAAATCATGTCCTACGTTGGTACGGCACATAAGCAGGGATACAATGCTTACGAAGCAATCAAAAATGCAATTTCAGGCCACCCTAATTTCATCTTTGAATAGTGTTGGCTCTGAATAGTTACATTTTTCCAATGTTTTTTTCAGGCACAAGAAAAACCCTCTCCAATCCAAAATTCAATTTTGGACTGAAAAGGGTTTAACCACCAGCCTGCAACACCCGGGCGTTTTCTTATTTACTTTTCCGCCAACACCTGCAGCGCCTGGCCTTTTTTCAGCAGCATTGGCCTCACATACCCGCAGATATCGCTTAAAGGCAGTGTTTCTTCTTTTAAATTGATACCCAGAATCTTTTTCATATAGTTTTTCCGATTCTGTATCCGTTTCCACGTCTCCGGATAAGTATTCCGAAGTTCTTCCCTCAGATTCTCATCTGCTATCGCAACTCCATCCTCTGCACTGATTCCTGTATATCCGCTAAGGTGCGGGGTAATATCCATTTGGAGCATCATACCGCTTTTTACCGTGACACATGAGTCTTTAAAAAAAGGAGAGGCCATCCACTCTTCCTGCCCTGTCAAATGCCCCGGATTCAGCGTCCATAAATATCGTTCAGGAGGCAGCATCTCTCTGACCATCTCATAAACTTCTGCGCATGAAACGCCAAGCCCGACCATCTCATACCAGCTGACCACTGTTTTAAAATATGGAATAACCAGCTCTTTCATATACTCTGTTTCCGATACATGGAGATCTTCCTGCCCCGCAGCTACATACGCTGCCCTCGATGTCAGCCCTCCACGTAATCCCAGAGTTATTGAAAAAGGATCTCCGGCCAAAATTTCCCTGTTTCTTGGAAAAACAACTGCGTTTGCAAACCGGTCTCCGGATGCGCAGATCGTCGTCACTGTAATCGGCTGTCCTTTTACATTCATCTTTTCCGCAATTTCCATCTCCGTCTTTCCCGGTTCGACCGAATTCAGTGCATCCAGCACCAGGCCAGATGCCATACCACTCCCAAATTCATAGTGTGCCAGCTCATTCGCATTCACTGTGATACGTACTCCATTCTGAGGATCTATAAAAATGGAACAGGCATTTACAACCCTTCCGTTTGGATTGCAGGCACGTACTGCATCCAGTATAAATGCCGGCAAATCGATCAATTCCTCATTCTTCTCATTCCGGCTGGTAAACAGCTTCCAGCCTGCGCATCCTATTTTCATGTTATCTGTGATTCCGGCTGCATGCATCAGCTCTTCCATCGTATGATCCGGCAGCATGGGCTGATATGGCAGTGAGAAGTGGGGAACATGTATAACCCGCGCTTCAAGGAAGCTGTGCCGTGCCATTTTTAAGTTTTCATTTCCTAATAAGACATACCTGTCTCCATTTTTATGAAGAACCAGAAGACTTTCTTCAAATCTCGGCTCATACCCGGTCAGATATGCAAAATTAGCTCCGTGCTCACGGTCGGCATAAATAAGCAGCGCATCCAAACCGGATTTTTGAATTGCAGCCATTACTTTCTGGTAATGCGTTTCCATCGTTCTTTCATTTAACTCAACAGGTACATAATTTCGATGTAGCGGCGGTTGGGCTACAGCTCCATATACAATTCTCATATTTATTCTTCTTTCGCAATCAAATAAGCCGGAATTGCCTCTGAAACAGGTTCTGCCTCAATATCAATTGCTTCGCCCTTTTCTACCACTTCCAACATAAGCTGTAACGCTCGGGCGCCTACTGCTCCCGGATCCTGGGCAACCGTTGCGGCCAGCTCTCCGGCTTCAATTGACGTTACCGCATCTTCATTTCCATCCGTCCCAACAATTATAATATCCTCGCGCCCTGCTTTTTTTGCAGCCTCTACCGCCCCAAGAGCCATTGTGTCATTGCCGCAGTAAATTGCCTTTAATTCCGGATGCTTGCTAATATAATTCGTTGTGACATCGTAAGCTTTCGTTCTGTCATAATCAGCCGGCTGCACGTCTACAACCTCAAGTCCGGCTTCTTCCATGGCGGCAATTGCTCCATTGCAGCGTGCTTCACCTGTCGGATTTCCTGCTTTCCCGGCAATAACCGCCACCTCGCCGCCAGCCTCGCCAAGCTGCTTCGCAATATACTCTCCGCCCAGACGTCCAATCTGATCATTATCTGACGCTACAAAGGAATAGATCGCCCCTTCTAATCCCTTTAAGGCTTCCAAATTTACCTTTTCATCAATATTTACAACGTAAATACCCTTTTCTGTTGCTTCTGCAATCGGCTGCACAAGGTTTTCAGAAGTAATCGGTGCAACGCAGATCGCTTTATACCCTTTGGAAATTACATTTTCCATAAGGGTAACCTGCCCTTCCACATCCTCCTCCGTATTCGCGCCATATACATCTACTTTTACCCCCAATTTCCCGGCCTCTTCCAGGATACCGTCCTGCATGTCGGACCAAAACTGATTAGAAAGCGGTTTGATTACAAATGCATATTCCGCTTCCTCCGCCGCATTTACAATGCTCCCATACGCCATACCTGACAAAAGAACACACAACCCTAACCCAATACCACATACCTTTCCTTTTTTTCTCATACCTGCATCTCCTTTTCTTTTATTTTTTTTGTTTCTATAGACAACCGCACAGTTCTAAACGCCCACTGCACAGCTAACTATCAAAATCTGCTTTGAATCTCTACAGCGCTTCCATCGCCAGGCTGCTCCAAAGCAAGCATTACCTCTAAAACATGGTACGCAAAATCTCCATTCGCGCAGTGTAACCGCTTTTCCTCTATCGCATTCAACATATCAACCAATCCAAGCCCACGGCTGTTATCGCTGTTTCCAAACAGATAAGGAATCTCAAACCACTCGTTTTTTTCCAGGTCATGGTGTATCCTCTCCAATCTTTTATACCGCACCATCTTCCCTGCCCCAAACGTATCAGGATTTGGAATAACCAGCGTTCCATCCGTCCCCATAATTTCCATATCAAGGCTTGCTTCGCTGCATGCGTCAAATGTGATAATAATTGTGGATACTGTTCCGCTTTCATGTTCCAAAATTCCTGATATATAGGTAGGAACCTCTACTTCTATTTCCTGTCCGTACCGCTCTTTGCATGTCATTTTTCGAATTCCATACGTCTTTTTTGCAACACTTGAAACACGCCTCACAGGTCCGAGCAGATAGGCCAGCGCGGATATGTAATAAGGCCCCCAATCCAACACAGGCCCGGCTCCTTTTTTATAAAAAAACGCAGGGTTGGGATGCCATGTTTCCGGGCCAAACATAATAACATTGCATCTTGCTCCGATCGGTAAGCCGATCCATCCGTCTTTTATCAGTTTATGTCCGGTCTGTATTGCCGCTCCCATATATGTGTCCGGCGCGCAGCCAATATGCAGTCCCTTCTCACGTGCAATTTGAACTACCTCTGCCGCCGCTTTCAGATCAGTACCAAGCGGTTTTTCACAATATGCGTTTTTCCCTGCCAGAAGTGCCTTCTTGCACAGTTCTGCATGCGTACCGGGCGTCGTTAATACAACTATGGTTCTGATCTCCGGGTTTTTGCATAACTCATCTGCATTATCATACACATATGGAATATGATACGTTTCTGCAGCCCGCTCAGCGAGTACCCTGTTCGTATCACAGACTGCGCATACCTCAACTCCTTCGAACTGTTCCCGGAGATTTTTCAAATAAACAGCGCTTATATTCCCGCATCCTATGATTCCTATTTTTCTGTTTTCCATCCTTCTCTCCCCTTCTTTCCTACTCCGGAACTATAATTCCCTTCAGGTACCCTGCCGGCGGATGCTCTAATGCTTCAAATGCTTTCTGTATCTCTTCAAGCTTAAAACGGTTTGTAATCATATCTTTCGTATTTACTTTACCGGCAGCCAGCAATTCAACGGTACGGCGCAGATCGTCATGCTGGTCTGATGAAAGTCCTCCATGCGCAACAATAAGTACTGCTGACTTTCTGACGCCTTCCCGCAGATCCAGTTCCTTTGTTATCTGTTCATGCGAACTCATCATTAAAAGGCGTCCACCGCCTGACGGCCGAAGATAACGCAGACAGTCGTTTAAAACTGCCGGAATCCCGGTTCCTTCAATCACAAAATCTGCCAAATGCCCGTTTGTAATCTCCTCCAGCCGCTCTTCAACCTGTTCCTTCCCGGGATTGATCGTATGCGTCGCCCCATACTGCTTTGCAAGTTCCAGCCGTTCTTCATTAAAATCAATGGCAGTCAGCGTTGTAAGAAGATTACCCTTTAAAAGCTGGGCCGCCCATAATCCCATACATCCGCAGCCGACTAAAACCGCATGATCGCCTGCTTCCGGTTTTGCCTGACGTATTACATTCAGTGCGCACATCACCGGTTCACAAACCGCTTCTTCCATTGGCACATTCGGAGGCAGCTTCACACAATGTTTCGCTGTTACACAGAGATAATCCGAAAATCCGCATTGTTCATCCGGTTCGAAAAGCGTCGTGACGCGATCTCCGGCTTTCAGATTCGTTACCAAAGAACCAGTTGCGACAACCTCACCGGCAACCTCATGTCCAACCGGCTGCGGAAAGGTTCCAATCAGCCCCTTCCAGTGATTCAGTTCATAATGACATAATCCGCAGACTGCCACTTTAATCAACACCTGCTCCGGTCTGGGCTCAATCTCTGCCTTTTGAAGCTCAAACTTTCGTATTCCTGTCAAAAAAGCTCTTCTTGTCTCCATATACATCCTCCCTATCGTTTATTTCCTGATCCAAAGAACCGGTCTAATGTAACAGCCGCTATGATCAGCACTCCCATTGCAATTGTCTGATAGTAAGAAGAAAGTCCCACCATGTTCAGCCCATTATTGATTACGCCTATGATGAGTCCCCCCACAACTACTTTGGGTATCATTCCCTGCCCCCCAAAAAAGCTGGTTCCTCCTATGATGACTGCTGCAATTGCATGCGTATCATACCCTGTTCCGGCAGTTGGTTCTGCCGCCGCAAGCCGGGCTACATTTACCATACCTGCCATACCTGCACAAAGCCCCGATATCATAAAGGCCAGCAAAAAATGCTTTTTTACGTTAATTCCCGCATACCATGCCGCCTGCTGATTTCCGCCTACTGCATATAGATTTCTTCCAGCCTGTGTTTTCATCGTAAAAAATATAAAAATTCCGGCTGTAATCAAAACAATAATGATTGGAATTGGTATCAGATCAAAAATTCTTCCCCCCACGCACTTGGTAAACTGAATTGGAACGCCGGAAACCGCGCGTGCATTTGATACAATCATCGTCAGCCCTCGCAGAATTGACTGCATGCCTAATGTGATGATAAATGGCGGTAAGCCTGTGACATTAATCAGAAAGCCATTTACCCCTCCAATCAGAATGCCAAGAAGGATTGTCCCGATCAATACAGCCAATGCCGGAGGCATTCCAAAATCTACCATAAGTTTTGCCGTAACCACTCCGGATAACGCAAGTATTGATCCGACAGACAGATCAATTCCTGCAAGCAGAATTGCAAAAAATTCACCGCAGGCCAAAAGAATTGTAATAGAGCTCTGCTCGATAATCTTAATAAAATTTGACCCTGTCATAAATGCCTGCGGTTCCAGGATACCAAATACAACGACCATAAGAACCAAAATGGCAACTGTGCTGTATTTTTCCCAATAATCCGTAAATGTTTTTTTCTTTCTCACATTCCTGTCTTTTTCTGCTGACTTACTCATCCCGTCTCCTCCCGCGTTTACTCTATCGCTGCTTTCATCAGTTTTTCCTCTGTCGCCTCTTCAATAGAAAATTCACCCTTTATATGCCCTCTGTTCATAACGATAATACGGTCGCAGACAGATAAAAGTTCCGGCATTTCAGAAGAGACAACAATGACGCCAATTCCTTTTTGTGCCAGGTCCTGCATCAGTTTATAAATCTCGGATTTCGTACCAACATCGATTCCTTTTGTCGGCTCATCAAAAATCACCAGTTTAACCCCGGCGCTCAGCCATTTCCCAAGAATCACTTTCTGCTGATTTCCTCCGGACAGTTCCGTAATATTCTGTTCCAGGGAAGCGCATTTGATAGACATCTCCTTTTGCGCCTTTTCTGCAATTTCCTGTTCTTCTTTCACATGTATCATGCCAAGCAAACCGCCCATCTTTGTTTGCATAAGCTGTTTCGCAATTGAAATATTACGTTTTATCGTAAAATTCCCAAAAAAACCTGTTTCTCTTCTGTTTTCGCTTACCAGGCCTATTCCCTGTTTTAACGCGTCATACGGATTACGGATATGAAGCTTCCTGCCATTTAACAGGATTTCCCCCTCTTTGATCGGTGAAATGCCATATATTGCGCACATGAGTTCACTTCGCCCTGCCCCGATCAATCCGGAAAATCCCAGTACCTCGCCTTTTCGAAGAAAAAACGATGCGTTTTGAACCGTATGGTCTTTTCTGGTTAAATTTTTCACTTCAAAAATCACTTCTCCGGCCTCGCCGGCTGTTCTTCCCCCCTGATATTTATTTTTCAGTTCGCGGCCCACCATCAATGTGACAAGACCGTCCACCGTGCTTTCTTTCACCGGATAGGTGCCTACATACTGTCCGTCTTTTAACACAGAAACACGATCCCCAATTGCCATGATCTCGTCCAGCTTATGCGAAATATAAACAATCCCTTTCCCTTCCTTTTTTAATTGCCTGATCTGTTTGAAAAGCCTCCCGGCCTCCACTTCACTTAAAGAAGACGTCGGCTCATCCATAACAATCACTTTGGCATCCAGCGCCAGCGTTTTGGCGATTTCTACCATCTGCTTTTCTGATATGTTTAAATTCGCAACCGTCTCCCCAGGATCGCGTTTCAATTCAACACTATCCAGAAGCGTCCGGGCTTTCTCCCGCATTTGCGTATAATTAACCACACCGATACCGCCCTTTTTCCTGGCTGGAAGAGCTCCGAGAAATACGTTCTCCATTATGCTGAGCTCATTGATCACACTTAATTCCTGATAAATAATTGCGATTCCATTTTCCTTTGCTTCACGTGGCGTAAGTTTTGCATACGTTTTCCCGCCAATTATGACTTCCCCCTCGTCCGGCTGATAAACACCGCTTAGAATTTTCATCAGCGTCGATTTTCCGGCGCCGTTTTCTCCCAGCAAAACATGGACCTCCCCCGGCATAATATCAAGCGTAATGTCCTGGAGAGCCACAACACCTGGAAACCGTTTTGTAATATGATTCATCTGCACCAATGCTTCCATCGTTTACACTCCTTTGTCTGTCAGCTTTCCTCTGCTTTCTTCAAGTACATTTTAGCATCAAATAACGCATCCGAATCAAAGGGAAATACTGGATGCTGAATCCTCTGATACTGCAGTTCTTCTATAAAATGGTACGAAGTCCCTTTTGTAATCGCCATGAAAAAATCTCCTGCAAACGGCCTCAGCTGTGCAAACAGATATCCCTGTTTTAATATGACAATGTCATATTCCTCCAAAGGCGTCCTGGATGCTTTGAAATGGTTTTCAGAAATAGCGGAAGCCGGCACATTACAAATCATTACGTCTGCAAATTCATTTCGGACTGTGACGCAATGGCCGCTGACATCTGTTTCGCAATTCAAATACCCGAGAATCTCCCCTTTTGATAAAATCGTCCCCTCAACTAATACCGGTTCTGAAAAAATATCCCTTCCTGTACCTATCCTTACGCTGACTGCTTCTCCCTCCTGCTTATCCCGGCAGCCCGCATATGCTTCCGGATCATACAGTGTGGTAATCAGAACCCGTTTTTTGCAGTTTCCCATATCCAGAATCAACCGGAGTATTTCTGTACTGTCGCCGACAGCGCCACCGGTTGTATTGTCTCCTGTATCTGATATGAAAACAGGCCTTTTATGGCTTCGATATGCTTCCTCCAAAGCTGTCTTTGGCGACATAACCGGTATCTCGAAATCAAACTTTTCACGCGCGGCAAAAACCTTTTCCGCAAGCTGAATACACAATTTTTGGGCCAATTTGTAATTTTCCGGTTTTTTGGGCGTAACGCTGACTGATAAATGTGTGTTTGGGCAATCGCACCAGGAATTTCCGATATAAATAGATGCAGCAGCTACTTCCGGCAATGTTTCATAATAATCCGCTTCTGCCATCAGCTGCTTCAACGGTTCATGATTGGCCAGCGCCTTCTCTCCCACCAGAATCATTGGCAGAGTCACCAGAGCAGTCCTCGTTCTTGTTTTATTTTTCATTAAACCTACTAATTCTTCCGCTGTTTTTCGTTCTGTCTCAGCCTGATCTTCATGCGGTATCGTATGGTATCCTCTCATAATATCAATGTATTGATTTAAATCAGGCGCATTATTAGCATGTGCATCCAATGTTATTGCAATTGGCACATGTTCACCTGCAAGCTCTCTTAGATTCTTTGCCAGAATCAGCTCCCCGGATCCGATATTTTCTACCTCCAATGCGCCATGCAAATGCAGCCAGATACCTGCAAGCTCATCCTTCTCCTTCTTTACCGTTTCAAGTATCTGATCAGCAAAAAACCAGTAATCGGTTTCTTTCAGAATCCCGGCCGGCAACGCGGAGGCCACAATCGACGGAACAATTTCAAAACCCGCGTTTTCAAAAATGTCAGAAACGTGGAGGTAGGTCAAAGCCGTATCCCCCGTTGAAACAATAAATTTCTCTTTCGTAACAAGCTCCGGATTGAAGGTATTGCATTCCAGATAAAACATTCCTGTAATGACTTTCATTCTTTTTCTCCTCTTTAATTATTCTTGTGATGTTATTATTTTCCTTCTTGTTTCCCGCTTATTTACGGTTAATTATAAACATGGTGTTATTAATTGTCAAGAAAATAATGGAGAAAAATATATTTTAGTACAATTACAACACATTTTCTCCATTATTTTTGTTTAAATATCACAATGCTCTCTCAACACTTTTTCGAGATGCTTATCCATTGCAATCAAAGCGCTTCCAATAATTGCCGCATCCTGTTTTAATTCAGAACGATAAAACTTAAGAGAAGGCTTCATTGGTCCGTACATAACAGCATTACATTTGTTCAGAATATATTCGAACAAAAACGGGTAATTATCAATCAAATCCCCGCCTAACATAAGATTGGGCGGATTCAGCATACACACCACGTTATTAATCGAGATTGCCGCATAGCTGCAAATTCTTTCCATCAATATTCCGGCCCATGGAACCCCCGCCTGAACAGCAGAAATAATATCATCTATCGTTTTAACATCCGGGTTATTTTTTCTCGCATCCTCTATGATTCTTTCTTCACTGATATACGCAGTCAGGCAGCCGCGCCGTCCGCAGTAACACAATCTTCCGTCCGTATGGTCAACAATCATATGTCCGATCTCACCTGCAAAATTCACAGAGCCACGCGCAATTTTGTTCTGGCTTAAAATAGCGCTTCCGACGCCGCGTCCATAGCTCAGCAGTATCATATCGTCAATATTCCGGTACTTTTTCTGAGACAATTCCCCCATCAGCGCACAGTTCACGTCATTATCCACATAGGCAGGGATGCCGAATCTTTTCTCAATCATATCGCCAATCGGAACATTTACCCATTGCAGCAAATCTCCATATATAACTGTCCCCCCGGCCGGTTCCACATTACCGGTAATACCAATTCCAATCGCTGCAATCTTCTCAGCCTGCAGTCCGTTTTTTTCCAGCAGTACCAAAAACATTTCATACAATTTCTCTACCAGTTTTTCCGGGCTGGAATTTTTCTCAATCTGGGCCTCCCCTCTATCCGATAGCAGTTTCCCCGAAAAGTCAATAAGACGCATACGGATTTCTACGTCTGAAATGCTGATTCCAAAGCAATAGCATGCAGCGGCCCGCGCCGCTATCATAGTTGCCTTTCTCCCGGCACCCTTGGTATCTTCATAACATCCTGTGTCTTCCACAAAATGCAGCTCTTCCAGCTCACTCACGATCCTCGTTGCACTCGTTGCACTCATTCTCATTTTTCTTGCTATTTCACTTCTTGAAATTCTTTCATTATCCCGGATAATATCCAATACCATTTTCAGATTATTGTATTTAAGCGTCCTCTGATCCTGTATTGTCATCTTCTCCATTCACCCCATATCTCCCTTCGCTTCATATTTATCCAATTTTTCACATGATGTAATTATTTATCTTATTCTACAATCCTTTTTTTTAATTGTCAAATGTTCTTGCTTCAAGTCTACTGGGGCTAAAAGGCTACTCCTCCGCAAGCAGCGCCCTCGGAGCGATTTTTCTGATTTTCAATGACAGCAGGCAGACCGCCAGAAAAGCAAACAGCACAAGTCCCACGCCTACGGCTATGTTAAATCCAAGCGGGACGTGAAACGTACATTTTACGATTCCGATCCCTTTTAAAAACAATGCCGTCAGAGGATTGATAATCAGGCTGCACACAGTCAGGCCGAGCAGCACAGATATGAGGAGGCTTGGCATAAATGACAGAGAGGTCTGCAGGATAAGCTGGCCTGTTGTAAATCCAAGTGATTTCAGGATACCGTAATCCCGCTTTTTGTTATTCAGCATCGTGCGCACAAGCAGGTACAGTACAAAACTGATAATAACGGCAGACAGCACAAGTGTGGCAATCACAATGATTGTCATAAGAGATACGTATACGCTGGCCACGCCCTCTATGGTTGTTTCTATGTTTATCGTTGTATTTACACTTCCGCCAAACTTTTCTTTCATTTCCAGGTTAAACGCATCAATATCTGTCCCATCGTCAAGGTTGAGGTAATAGCTTGCATTCGTAAGTCTCCCCAGCCTCTCATACCCTGCCCGGGTAAACAGGCAGTCCCTGCCGAGATTGTTGGAAATCTGTGTATAGCCGCAGATCAGATATTTTTCCTGTTTTCCGTTTACCGCAATCTCTATTTCATCTCCGATCCGGAACCCGTTCTCTTTTGCATATTTGGCTGCGATCACGATTTCATTCTCATATTTTGGAAATCTTCCCTCAAATACAAGCTCCTGATTGTTGATTTTTGAGAAATCATCGCAAAGCGTAGCCATAAGCTCTGCGCCTCCGACGTGGGATACATTCAGGGAGGTATACAGATAGCTCTTCTCCACACGGCCGTCCCCGTCCATTTCAGCCAGGAAGCCATCCTCTGCCTCTGTCCTCACACTGATACAGCTATCCGCAGTTTCTCCTACGATCAGGTTCAGAAACGGCGTCATATCGGCAATTACATTTTCAGTCATCAGACCTGAAAACACAACGACAAGGGAAAGAGCAAGCATTGTAATGCCGACGGTAAGGTTATGCTTTACGCCGGAAAGCGTTGTTTTTAACGCAAGGGCAAGGCTTAAGGGAGCCTTCGTCCTTTCAAGCGGAATGTGGTTGCATTTAAAATTATGCGTCTGAATCCCAGAGCGAAGCGCTGTAATGGGCTCTATTTTTCTGATTCTGCGCGATGCAGACCATACGGCAAGCACAACGGTACCGCCCAGTACTGCAAACGAAACCAGTAAGGGCGCCGGCAAAAAATGAACGGTATACGGAATGCCCGTCTGCGCAATCATCATGGTATTGACCGCAGGAAACAGAAGGTAGGAAATTCCGGCTCCGATGGCCGCCGCAAGGAAGGTCAGGCACAGAAACTGCAGTAATAACGAAAAAATCAGCTGGCCTGACGTATAACCCATGGCTTTCAGCGCGCCAAGGCTTTTCATATTCACCTGTATATAATTGATAATGTTTGAGACAATCACCACAAGCGCAATTAAAAGCACAAAAAACGCAACAGCGCTCATAATTCCCGAGCAGATCATCTGAGCAATGTACCGGGACTGTGAAACAATATCATAGCAATTGCTCACCATCGTGATATTCGGATAATGCTCTGAAACTCTGCTTTTCAATGCTGCCTCATAATTCAGATTTTCCGACCAATCCGTCAGCCTTACGGAACATAAGGTTGCCTGCGGCGCACAACCGATTCGCTCCAGTTCCTCATATTTGTCCTTTGTGAGAACAATTTCCGTCAGCGCGCAGTTATGGGACCCCATCATAATGCTGTTAAAAAATCCGCAGACTGTGTAAACCACTTTCTGGCTTCCGATGGAAATTTCAACCTCTTTTCCTACCGCAATATCCTCTGTTTTATAGAGAATCGGCAGGTAAATGCCGCTTGTCAGGCTGCCTTCCTCAACGATTTCCAGATTTCCGATGGAACGCGTCATTGCTGCCTGCTTTTCCAGAAAAACGAACCAGCCGTTCATCTCCCCGCCATTGTACGGAAACGTGCCAACCATATGCATACAGGAATCCAGCCGGTATTCCTCAGTACGTTCGTCACTTTCGACCGTCTGCGACAAAAAGCTTTGAACCTCATCCGTATTGCCGTCTACCGACAGCGTAACATGCTCGGCATGAAATCTGTCGTGGTATCTGTCAAAATTTTTCCTGTAGTCCATAGAAAGCATCAGCCAGAGATTGAGCATGAGCGCGGCAAGCAGGATCAGGACAATGATGGTGACGGTCTGTCCCTTTGCCTTTCGGATATTGGAGCGGGCAATCAAAAAACTCTTTTTCATGCTACCACCCCATCTCTTTCAGGAATGCGGAAAGCTTTTCGTGCCTCTGGATATCGCTGTGCGAATATCTGCCCAGATCACATTCTCCTAAAATCATGCCGTCCTTTAAGTACAGAATACGGTTCCCCCGGCAGGCGGAGCGCATATCGTGCGTTACCATAACCACGCTCTGGCCCTGCTCATGAAAGCCTGTGAGCGTATCAAGCACGTCAAGTCCTGTTTTACTGTTGAGCGCGCCTGTCGGTTCATCGGCAAAAACAATTTCCGGCGAATTGATCAGCGCACGGACGATTCCCACGCGCTGCGCCTCACCGCCGGAAAGCTGCGCGGGAAATTTCTTTTGTGTTTCTTCTGAAATATCCACTGCGGCAAACAATGCTTTTGCCTTTGTCACAAGCGCCTTTTTGTCCCTGCTCACAAGCAGCCCGGCCGAAAGCACATTGTCCATAACGCTCATTCCGTCAATCAGATAAATCTGCTGGAACACAAAGCCGCAGTGCGCGCGCCGGAACAGGGCAAGCCCGTCAGAATTCAGGTCAGAAATCACCTTTTTGCCAAATGTAATCGTCCCGAGCGTAGGCGTATCCATTCCCGACAGTGCATACAAAAGCGTGGATTTTCCTGCGCCGCTTGCGCCCATGATAACGGTAAAGTCGCCCCTGTAAAGCTGCAGGTCAATATTTTTCAGAACGTGCTGCATGGTACCGCCGTTTGAGAAGGATTTACTTAATTTCTCAGTCTCTAATAAAATCTCTTTCATGGAAAATACCCTCCTTTTCACACGTCCTACTGTACACTTTCAATTCTTAACAGTCTTTATGCAATTCTTAAATCTCCCTTAAATCCCGCTGCTAAAAGCGATCCGGACAGTTGCTTTCAGCCCTGTGGAACCGTTTTCAATGCTGAGCTGCCCCTGCATTTTTTTCATGCAATAATCAGAGATATACAGCCCCAGCCCCGCGCCTTCCGTGTTCCTTACATTGCTCCCCCTCTTAAACTTCTCTTTCAGTAGCGGCAGCTCCGCCTCGTCAAGCCCGCCGCCGTAATCCTCAATACAGACTGCCAGATAATTGTTCTCCAGCGATACTGTTACGTTTATTTTTGTGTCCGCATATTTATAGGAATTGGCAAAAATATTGTCAAATACCTGCTGCAAACGAAGGCTGTCCGCAGACAGTAAGCAGTCCGGGACAGGCGGTATGACGGCTCGGTGCAGATAATCCGCACTTTCCAGCATCGGGCGCAGCTCAGCGCTGTTCAGTTCTGTCGGTATCACCGAAAGCTCCTGCAGCTCCTCCAGGGCAGCAGAAAACAGATTGTTTACCAGCGTATTGATCTGGTCTGCCTTCTGAATAATCTGCCCGTAATTCCGCCTGTTTTTTTCATCCTGCGACAGCGCTTCCCCCACCTCAGAGGCGGCCTTGATGCTTGCAACCGGCGTTCTGATATCGTGCGACAGCTTTGCCACCAGTTCCTTTTTACTCTCGTTTGCAGCAGCTTCAGCCATTCTTGCCTTTTTTAATTCAGAACGCATGATATCAAAGCTCTCTGTAAATGCCCCGAACAAATTTTGCCGGTCCATTTCCAGCGGAATGTCCAGATTGCCCTGCGCAATACGCTCTGCAAATTTTCTGAGCCTTTGGAACGGCTTTAAAACCGTGCGCTGCACATAAAAAAAATACCCCGCGCAAATGATGCACTGTAACAGCACAGCTGCCGCTACCGCGAAAGCTGTGCGCCGTTTTTCGGATTGAAAAATGACGGCGCTATTGTTGTACACAATCAGCTTGCCTGCAACTGAATTTTCAACTTTAATATCCAGTATGGTATCTCTGTGGCCGACTGCCGCGTTTATGCTCTCGCTAAGCCCCGGATTTGTCCTGTACAGAACTTCTCCGGACAAATCCAGCACAACATAATCAAGGTCAGTGCAATTTCTGTGCACCTCCAGCGAAGCCCAGTCCCGCTGCACTGTCTGCAGAGCCTCATTGACTGCCGTTGTATCCTGAAGCTTCTCTGTCTCCGGGAACAAAAACAAAAGCAGTACGGCAAGCTCCATGAGGAACAAAGCAGCCACACTCCCCAAAAATATGCGGCTTTTCATGATTTACCTCCGGCAAACCGGTACCCGTTGCCCCAGACTGTAATAATATATTCCGGATTTCCCGGTTCTCGCTCAATGGCCTCGCGTATTTTCCGGATATGAACATTCAGTGTGCCGTCCCCGGTAAATTTATCTCCCCAGACCTTTTCAAAAAGCTCCTGCTTTGCCACCATACGTCCTTCACTTTGTATCAGATAGGCCAGCAGCTTAAATTCAAGCGACGTCAGCTTTACCAGGGCGCCGTCGACAAATACCTGCCTTGTAGAAAAATCCACAGCCAGCCGCCCATTGTCATACCTTGCTGCCTCCCTGCCTGCGCAGCGTTTGAGCACTGCCCTGACCTTTGCCAGCAAAACGCCAAGCGAATACGGTTTTTGGATGTAATCGTCGCCGCCGATACTCAGGGCAATAATCTGGTCGTCATCACTTGTGCGCGCTGAGATAAACAGGATGGGGATTTCCAGGCTTCCCCGCAGTTCTTTGCACAGTTCAAATCCGCTTCCGTCGCCCAGGTTGATGTCAAGCAGCAGCAGCCTGGCTGTATGCTCCCTGAAAAAGTCCCGGCACGCGGCGACGCTGTAGACAACCGCGGTTTTCACGCCGAACAGATTAAAATATTCCGCCGTGCTGTCTGCAAGCAGCTTTTCATCATCTATAATCAAGCAGTCATATGTCATTTTTTTCTCCTCAAAAAACATACCGTTAGTATGTAAGATAACTTATCATACGAACGGCATGGCTGTCAATGGGAAGCTTTTCAGGCCAGTAATGATCTGCAATCTCCGGCGCACAGCCCGGATCATGCAGATTAAAATCTACAAATTATGAGGTCACTTCATATGAGCCCTATCATACACCAGGCACCCTGCAGACACCAAAAACATAATCCCTTCTGCAGCCGGCACAGCCAGCCATACGCCGGTGATACCCCAAAGCTTCGGCAACAGAAGAATACCGCCTGTCAGCAGTCCAAATGTCCTTAAAAACGAAAGAATTGCCGACAGCTTTCCATTTGACAGGGCGGTAAACATGGCAGAAGTAAAGATATTCAGTCCACAAAACAAAAAGCTGTAGGAAAAGACGGAAAATCCGCCTGCTGCAATCCTGTATATATTTGACGTCTCAGGCGCAAAAAGCCGTACCATATAAGAGCCACAAAACAGGGAAACCGCAAATACCAGCAGGGATGCCACTGTGATAAAGCCTATACAGCTTTGAACTACCTTCTTTTGCCGGACGTTGTTTTTATTTCCGTAATGAAAACCAATCACCGGCGCAACCCCCATCGAAAAACCAATATACAACGTATTCAGCAAAAACTGTGAGTAAATTAGAATTGTGATAGCCGCAACGCCCTCTTCCTCCAGCAAAGCCATCATTGTACTGTTGAACAGAAATGTTGTGACAGCCGTTGCAAGCTGACTCACCATTTCCGACGAACCATTGAAGCAGCTCTCCTTCAGCACCGCCCATTTCCACTTTGGCTTGGTAAAAGAAAGCATTCCCTTACTTTGCTTGAAAAAAATAATTCCAGCAACGGTTGGAATCAAATAGCCACAGCCTGTCCCCAGCGCTGCGCCGCAGATACCAAGGCCACAGATGACGATAAAAACATAATCCAGAACAATATTCGCAAAGCCAGCGAAAACAGACAGACCAAAACCCATTCCAGGTTTCCCCGCAGTTACAAACAGGTTAGAGAATACAGTCTGTATCATATTTGCAGGTATAAACAGAAACAGCACACTCAAATAGTCTTTGCAATAAGAAAAAAGTAACTCGCTCGCCCCCAGCGCATACACAATCTCATCGATCCATATGGTTCCGATTATCAAAATGACACATCCGATGACCGCTGCCGCTATTATGAGCAGTGTAAAATCCTCTTTTGCTTCACAAGCCTTCCCTTCCCCTATTTTTCGGGAAACAATCGCATTGCCTCCGGTCGCAATCATCGTTCCAAGACCAACTGTCATATTTATAACGGGGCACACAATATTAATCGCGGAAAGTGCATCTGTATGAACAAATCGAGCTACAAAAATCGTATCTACGACTGTATAAAGCCCCATAAATATCATCATAACTATGGTAGGAAATGCAAAACGCAAAAGTGATACCATACTCCATTTCTGATCAAAAATATTGTCATTCATGTGAATGCTCCTCTTGTTTCGGGTATAAAATCAGCCGTTGTGTAGGGTAACCAAACTCTGTCAACAGCTCCGCTTCTGCAAAGCCAAGCTGTTTATACGCTGCCCGTTGTCCTGTATCGGCCTTGTCCCCCTCCCGGAATGTCGTGATACTGATTTTTCGGCCTGTAAACAGGTTGCACAGAATAAAATCGAGGAATGCTTTCGCTATATCATGTTTGCGATACTGTGGATGCACGCCTAAATAATCAATACTCCCCGTCTTTCGTGAAAATGCAGCTGCCCCGACCACAACCTTTTTATCCCGTATCATCAATGCCTGTTTTTGTGCAATACAGAATTTAAGATGCTCCAGGTGCTCCGCCTCGTCAAACCCTGGAAACCCATCAATTACAAGTCTGGCAAAATTCATCCAGTCCGGAATATCATCCTGCGTAGCATAGACAATATCTGAAACCATGATAGCGGGAGCAGATGCGTTTTTGTTTAAGGTAAACTCCAGCTGCAACGGATAAAATGCCTGATTCTCTCTGTATTCCAAAGGCGTACGCTTATACATGTCCTTAAAAACGCTTGTAAAAGCCTGCTGACTTTCATATCCGGCAAGCAGCGCTACCTCAAGCAGTGGTTTTTGTGAAAATACCAGCAATTTCGCCGCCTCGGTCAGCTTCCTGCGACGGATATACTCATGCAGCGTCATGCCAACTGTGTCTGTAAACATACGATGCAGATAGTATTTCGAATAGTGTACTGCATTTGCGACTGTCTCCAAATCTAACTTCTCATTCAAGTGCTCCTCAACGTATGCGATTACTGCCGTAATATGCTCAACCTGTCTGTGTTCCATGTCATCCCCGCCTTTCTCTGATATTGTATCACAAGCTAAAAAGGATATTTTTATGATTCTTGCGGTATCTGTTGATCATTCCTGCCTCCTTGTAAATACATAACTCAAAAATTTATTATACGAAAAAAGAGCCCTGAAGGAATTATCCCTCAGGGCCTATCTTTTCAATTAATTATTTGTGCAACAAAGCCGGATCAGACATGCCGTTTGCTTCGAATGCCTTCTGACGGTCGATACACGTACCGCAGTGTCCGCAGGGATATTCCCCGCCCTCGTAACAGCTCCAGGTCAGCTCATAAGGAACCCCCAGCCGCAGTCCCTCTTTCACTACGTCCGCTTTATTACAGTGAATAAACGGCGCTTCAATCCGCAGCGCTTTTCCGCAGCCTTCATACACTGCCTGATTCATGCTGTCAAAAAATGCTTCGCTGCAATCCGGATAAGCATTGCCAGCCGCATCATCCCTGTGCGCTCCATAATAGATATAACTGCATTTCATAGATAATGCCATACTGGCTGCGGATGCCAGAAAAAGTCCATTTCTAAACGGCACATAAGTACTTACCGGCACGCCACCCTGCCCCTCAAGCTGGCTGGCATAGGACCCCTCCGGAATCTTTCTGCCGGAATGTGACAGCAAAGAGCAATCACTCTCGGCAAAAATCGGCGTAAGATCCAGTTCCATCCCTTTCAGACCATAATACGCGAGAACCTTGCGTGCCGCCTCCATCTCTTTTTCATGCTTCTGTCCATATACAATTGATAATGGAATCACATTTTCCTTGCCAAAACGATCGATCGCCACACCCAGACAGGTGGTACTGTCCACGCCCCCGCTGAATAATACCATCGCTTTTTCTTTCATCTTCTCCTCCTGCCTGTTACCGGTTGTCTATCTTCTCCGGATACATGTCATGGTGCGTCAGACGGTCAAGCGCTACCTGCTCCCAACAGGTTCCCGGTTTGCCATAATTGCAGTAAGGATCAATCGAAATTCCTCCACGCGGAGTGAATTTCCCCCATACTTCAATATATTTCGGGTCCATCAGCCGAATCAGGTCTTTCATGATGATATTGACACAATCCTCGTGAAAATCTCCGTGATTACGGAAGCTGAACAGATACAGCTTCAGAGATTTGCTTTCCACCATCCGGGCTCCCGGCACATAGGATATGTAAATCGTCGCAAAATCCGGCTGGCCCGTCATGGGACAAAGGCTTGTAAATTCCGGACAGTTGAATTTCACAAAATAGTCGTTATCCGGATGTTTGTTTGGAAAAGTCTCCAGTACCTCCGGAGCATAATCTGTCTGATATCTCGTCTTCTGATTTCCCAGCAGCGTGATATCCTTCAATTCTTCATGCGTTCTTCCCTGCATATTTCTCTCCTTTCTGTTCGCTCATACTGCTTACCCTTCCTATGCTTCCTGCGTCTTTACGGGTCTGCTTCCAAAGACCCGTTCCAGAACCTTTACCAGCAGTACGCCACACACTGCCGGTATCGCCTGTCCGACACAAAGGCTTCCTGCCAGCGGAAAATACGGCAGTTTCAGAAGATACGACAGCCATGTGGACACACCAAATCCCGGCACCAGTACAATCGGAAGTACCATCAGCCAGCGGCTCCAGTGCATCTTACGGATACCGACAATCAGTGCAGTCGTCACAATACCCACGACACACCCTCCGAACATATCCAGAAGACCAAGTCCTCCGAACAGCATATTTGCTATGAAATTAGCGAGACCAAGGGGAAAAACCAGGAACGGAAACAGATAAGAAAGAGCATACAACGACGTTGCAATCCGGATCTGATAAGCTCCGAAAGAAAAGCTCTGAGTAAAGTACAGCACTGTTACATACAGTGCGATTACCATGGCAGAAAACGTCAATTTCTGCACTCTGGTCATATCTCTATTTATCATATTCGTTCACCTCCAAATAAGTACACAACAACGTGAAAAGTTACACTGTTGTCCCTAGTTTTGTTTTATGACAGGATGGTCTCGAACTGTCAATTTCATATTCGGAAGCTGCACTGCTTTGTCAGCAGCCTGGTAAAGTATATAATATAATCAAAAAAAATGCAATCAAAACCTTATTGCCTGCAAAACTTGACACAGAAATTTTCCGAAAAAATCACCCAAGCTTATTGCAAAACATTCGGCCTATCCTTCAAAACCACAGAATATGTGCTTTGTACCAACTGCAATCAGCAAAGAAACCGCGCCTGAAAATAAAACGACAGCAAACTCAAACCCTTCGCATGCTTCAAACAACACCCCATATAGCGCATTCCCCAATGGCTGCGAACACATCGAAACAGTCAGAATAACCGAGATTACCTTACCAATGAGATGAGACGGGGTTTCTTTCTGCACAAACGACATAATCTGTACGATGAAAATCGTAGAAAACACCATAATGACAAAACAACATAACGCCAGAACCACGTAACTCACCCACGAAGAGGATGACAAGAACAGTGACACACCGATTGGAAACACGCAGACAGAACATGCAACAATCAAATTTCCTGATTTTCTGATCGTGAATTTTTTTGCAAAAATGCCGGCGCAGACACCTCCCGCGAGGCCGCCAGCTGCCAGGGCACCTTCCGCAAAGCCATACAGCTTATTTGCCGCATCTCCCAGCTCCAGTACCTCTGTAATCAGATACGGCATTCCGACAATCAGCATTGCTGACAGAAACAAATTCACCCCACAGATCACAAGCAGCCCCTGTCCGATTGCCGGTCTGTCCTTCCTGATAAACCGGATGCTCTGCGTAAAATCTGCTTTTGCCGTTTTCCATATCCCTTCTCCGACATTCTGTTTTACTTCCGGCATTTTAATAAAAAGTTCCATAACCGCTGATACAAAAAAGCATAACATGCAGACCCGCAGTACCGGGACCAGTCCATATGCACTGTATAAAATTCCTCCAAGAACCGGCCCGATCAGACCCGCAAAAGAACTGATCGTGTTAATAACAGAATTTGCTTCCATAAAATGGTCCGGGCTTACGAGTGCAGGTATGCTCGCCTGCACAGACGGCTGATACGCGCCGGCAATCCCATACAAAAGCATCAGCATAACCGTCAGCAGCAAAACAAGATCCACACGATTCATCAGCAAAGCAAATCCCAGAATAAGCGCTGCCGTGAAAAAATCCAGAGCTACCATAATATTCCTCTTATTCACCCGGTCCGCAACAATCCCGCCGACCGGCGACAGCAAGATTGCGGGAATAAACGCACAGGCCGTAACTGTCCCATAAAGCGCCGAAGACCCAGTCTGATTCAGCAGATACAACGGCAGCGCAAACCTTATCGTCGCATTCCCAAACAACGAAATAATCTGCCCGATCACTACCAACATAAAATTCCTCGAAAACAACATCTGATTCATAAAAAAAATCCTCCCATCTCACAGTCCCTGTAAAAAATACTTGCAAAAATCTTCTAAAACACATCTTTATCAAACAATACCAACCGCCGGTATGTATTGAACCCAAAAAATAAAAGTAAAGTATTGCTGCAAAGTCAGCCCCGCGGCACCCTACCTCCTATTTTTTCCTCTGATAGATCGCCGCCAACGCTCGCACTCTCTCAATCATCTGCTGATCCACAATATCCAGGCCAAATCCTCTCATCATTTGCTGAAATATCACAAATTTATGAAACGTCTTCTCTTCGGAACTGTCAAAGATCATTGGATTCGTCCAAACATTCGCTACAAGTATAATCAGCTCAGCCAGCTCTTCCGGGTAATCTGTACGAATGGAACCGTCCGCGATCCCCTGCCTGATAATCGGCATAACATAGTGCGGAGCAGCATCATAAATGGTGTCCTGCAAAAGACTGAACAATAGCTTCGGATTTTTACTGAAATCAGGAGCTACCGTGAAAATTTCATCCTGAACGGGACGATACAAAGATGCCTGAAAAATCATTTTCAGTTTATCCTTTCCGCTTAAATCAGAGCGGTCCCGAATGTCGGCAAGCATCTGATTCGACTCATACGTCATTCTATCCGTAACTGCAATCAGAATATCTTCTTTGGATTTAAAATGATGATAAATTGCGCCCTTGCTGAGCCCGCCCAGCCCGTTAATGATATCCTGAATCGAGGTAGCTTCGTACCCCTTTTCCATAAACAGACTATAGGCAACATCCAATATTCGCTTAACCGTCTCTTCTGGGTGTTTATTCCTTGCCACTTTTTTTCCTCCAAACATACCGTTAGTATGTTTTGTACTTTATCATACCAACGGTATGTTTGTCAACTCCATTCTATCATCCCAATCCGACTATTTTTCTATCTCCCGAATCAGGTTTACCATTTCAATCGCGCCCGCGGCACATTCATAACCTTTATTCCCCGCTTTTGTACCGGCCCGTTCAATTGCCTGTTCGATGTTTTCGGTCGTCAGCACGCCAAACATCACCGGAATATCCGCCGCCAGAGAAACTGCGGCAATGCCTTTTGATACCTCGCTGCAAACGTAATCATAATGACTCGTGCTTCCTCTTATAACCGCCCCAAGGCAGATCACCGCGTCATACTTTTTACTTTTTGCCATCTTAGACGCAATTAGCGGAATCTCAAACGCTCCCGGAACCCACGCCACATCAATGTCTTCTTCCGCAACCTCATGACGCACCAGCCCGTCAACTGCTCCACTGAGCAGCTTTGAAGTAATAAATTCATTAAAACGCGCCGCCACAATTCCGACCTTAATACCACTTGCCACTAACTTTCCTTCCAATGTTCTCATAATTTTGATTTCCTTTCTTCAAAAATTGAATACTTCTGATGTTAAAACTTAATTTCAAATGCAATCCTCTGTAAAATATACCTCACAATGTTTCGCAATTACCTATCCTTCGTAATTGAACAGATGCCCCATACGTTCCTGCTTTGTCCTCAGATAAAACAGATCATGCTTTGTCGCCTCCATCTGAAGCGGCACGCGCGAGGCAATGTCCAAGCCAAATTCTGAAAGCTGATATACTTTATCCGGATTGTTCGTCAGCAGACGCAGGCTCCTGACGCCCAGGTCCCGCAAAATCTGCGCCCCAATGTAATACTCTCTCTCATCTCCTGCAAACCCAAGCGCCAGATTCGCCTCCAGCGTATCCATCCCCTGTTCTTGCAGCTCATAGGCACGCAGCTTGTTGATCAGGCCGATGCCGCGCCCTTCCTGACGCATGTAGAGCAAAATGCCGCGCCCTTCTTTTTCAATCTGATGCATCGCAGCCGAAAGCTGCTGGCCGCAGTCGCATCGCAGCGAACCAAACGTATCTCCGGTCAGGCATTCGGAATGCACCCGGCAGAGCACCTCACGCCCGTTGTCAATCTCCCCCTTAACAAGCGCAATATGATGCTCTCCATTCAGGCGGTTCACGTATCCATATGCCTTAAAATCGCCGTATTTTGTAGGCATTTCTGCTACCGTCACACAGTCAACCAGCTTTTCCCGCACCTTGCGGTAATTTTGCAGATCACGGATGGTAATGAACTTCATGTCCCACTGTTTCGCCAACTCTGCCAGCTCCGCAGTGCGCATCATCGTTCCGTCCTCCCGCATGATCTCACAGCAAAGACCACACTCCTTCAGTCCGGCAAGACGGCACAGATCTACGGTCGCCTCCGTGTGCCCGCTTCGCTCAAGCACCCCGTTTTTCTTTGCAATCAGCGGAAACATATGCCCCGGCCGTCGAAAATCCTCCGGTCCGGCCGTTTCATCCGCACAGTGCAGCGCCGTAACAGAACGTTCGGCAGCCGAAATTCCCGTCGTTGTTGTCACATGATCAATCGATACCGTAAAAGCCGTTTCATGGTTATCCGTATTTTGCTGTACCATCTGCCAAAGCCCCAGCCTGCTGCCATACGCTTCTGACATCGGCATACAGATCAGGCCTTTTCCGTGCGTTGCCATAAAATTAATGTTCTCCGTTGTCGCAAACTCAGCCGCACAGATAAAATCCCCCTCATTTTCCCGTTCCGGATCATCTGTAACCAGAATTATGTTTCCCTTTTTTAATTCCTCAAGCGCTTCTTCAATTCGATCAAACGAAACCATGTTCTCTCCTCCTTCAATACCCGCATCGGGCCAGAAACTCTTTTGTCACCGTACTTTTAGGCTGGTCATACGTCAAAGGCGCCAGCAGCCGTTCCACGTATTTTCCAATCACATCATTTTCGATATTTACCAGATCGCCGCTGCGCCGCTCTCCCAGAGTCGTCATCTGAACCGTATGAGGAATGACCGAAACCTGAAATCTGTCCGTATTTACCCCCGCTACTGTCAGGCTGATTCCATCCACCGCAACGCTCCCCTTTTCAACTATATACCGCAAAAGATGCGGCTCCGACTGCACGGTATACCAGATAGCCGTATCATCCCTGCGGATCTCTGTAATTCTTCCAACCCCGTCCACATGACCTGATACCATATGTCCGCCGAACCGTCCATCCGCCCTCATGGCGCGCTCCAGATTGACCCGGCTTCCACTGCAAAGCCGTGCCAGAGAAGAACGGTTCAACGTCTCGTGCATGACATCTGCCGAAAATCTATCATTTGCGAGCGCTGTCACCGTCAGACAAACGCCATTTACACAAATACTGTCGCCAACCGCAGTTCCTTCCAGTACCTTTCTGGCCTGCACGGTAAGCACTGCGCTGCTCCTGCCTTTTTGCACCCGCTCAACCATACCTGTTTCTTCAACAATCCCCGTAAACACCGGTATCCACCTCACTCTCAATTAAAATATCCGTGCCAAGCCTGAGTACCCTGCTGTTTTTCAATCGGACTGCCTGCTCCAAAGAGGAAAATCCCTGCCCTTCTGCCGGTGTCTTCGCCTCCCTGCCGCCAAGCAGTTTCGGGGCAATATAAGCCTGCACCTTCTGCACAATCCCGCGTTCCAGCGCCGACCAGTTCAGAGTACCGCCGCCCTCCAGCAAAATACTGTCAATCCCGCCATCCCCGAGCTTCTTCATCAAATCCTGTAAATCCACCTGTCCGTTTTCGGATGCCACGATCAGGACATAACAGCCTGCCTGTTCATACGCAGCTGCCTTCTTTTTGTCATGGTTACAGGTTGCAAGGATTGTGGGAATCTCTCTGGCTGTCGCAATCACTCTTGCATCCAGTGGTATGCGAAGTCTGGAATCACACAGAATGCGAACGGGATTTCTCCCATGCTCCATCCTGCATGTAAGCAATGGATCATCAGCCAGTACCGTACCAGCCCCGACCATGATGGCGCGGTATCTGTGCCTTTGCAGCTGTACATGCTTTCGCGCCTCCTCCCCTGTAATCCACTTCGAAGCGCCCGTGTACGCCGCAATTTTCCCATCCATTGTCATCGCATATTTCATCACAACAAACGGAAGTCCTGTCCTGATATAGTGAAAAAACACTTCATTCAGCTCGTCGCAGTCACCGCGCAGAACACCTTCCGTCACGCGTACCCCATGTTCTCGCAGCTTCCGGATTCCTTTTCCCTTCACAAGTGGATTCGGGTCCTCGGAACCGACTACCACATGTGCAAGCCCGGCCTGCAAAATTGCATCCACACAAGGAGGCTGCTTCCCGTGATGACAACATGGTTCCAGAGTTACGTACATCGTCGCTCCCCGCGGCGACTCAGTACAGGCTGCCAGAGCCTCCCGCTCTGCATGAAGCCCGCCAAATTTCCTGTGCCACCCCTGCCCGATGATACGCCCGTCCTTTACAATTACTGCTCCTACCATCGGATTTGGTGCTGCCCAGCCACAGCCCTGTTGCGCCAGTTCAAGCGCCATGCGCATAAAATTGTTCTCATTCAACTTTTTTCACCTCCAAAACGCCATACGCATAAAATCATTCTGCCTACGTATCTCTGTACATAAAAACAGCCCTGAACGAAAATGTTCAGGGCAGACTGCAAGGATTGAATATTCTCCGATCACCGTCAAATGCTATGCAAACATAGCGATCTGACTCGCCGCATTCGCCAAATACCTGCTTTGCAGCCATCTGGCCATTGCCTGCGGAAATAAAGAAAAGCTCCGGAATGCAAAAACACATCCCAGAGCAAAATCTCTTACCTAAAATCAGATTATCGTATCTTCTCTCATCCAGACTATACTGTCGGCCTCGGAATTTCACCGAATCATGCCTTGCGGCTCGTGGGCTATACCACCGGTAGGGAATTCTCACTTATCGAACTGTCATGGTCCGATAAAAGTCACCCTGCCCTGAAGATCTTATTCAGTTTACGCAGTCAGTATATCCAATACCGGCTGTATTGTCAAGAAAAAGTGGAGAAACGCTTATTCTACCTCCAGTTCCACGTAATCGTCCGGAATCTCAACTCCCAGTCTTTCGCAGATTTCTTTGTTATATTTCTTGGTAAATGCAGGCGCATACTCAATTGGCATCTGGGAGATATCTTCTCCGTCTATCAGGATTCGAGCCGCCATTTCTCCTGTCGTATATCCAAGGTCATAGTAGCTGATCGACAGCGTCGCCGTACCGCAGATCTTGCACGGGCCTTCTTCGCCGGTAATGATCGGCACGTCTTCCGTACCGCAGATATTTCCGATCAACTCCGCATTCGACGCCGCCGTATTATCTGTCGGGATATAAATCACATCGCTCTCCGATGCCGCTGTCGTCACAACAGAAGAAATATCATTGGAATCCGAAAAACTATAGGATTTACATGTATAACCTCTTGCCTCCAGCTCCTCGGTTACCACATCCACCTGATACTGTGAATTCGGCTCTGCGGAACAGTAAAGCAGTCCCACGGACTCCTTGTCCGGAAACAGCGTTTCAATCATGGCCGCCTGCTCTTCCAGCGGCGCCAGATCTGACGTTCCTGAAATGTTCCCGCCTGCTACTCCGTCAAAATCATCAAGATCCAGCGCCACTCCATATTCCGTGACGGAAGTTCCCAGAATCGGAATTTCTCCGGTCGCAGTTGCCGCTGCCTGCAACGCAGGCGTCGCATTTGCCAGAATCAGGTCCACACCTGCTGAAACAAATCCGTTTACAATTGTCGGACATGTATATGCATCTCCCTGTGCATTCTGCTCATCAAAGGTCACCTGATCCCCCAGACGCTCCGTCAGCGCATCCTTAAATCCCTGCGTCGCCGCATCCAGCGCCTCATGCTGTACAAACTGACAGATTCCTATCGTGTATGTTTCTTCCGCACTTCCTGCCATACCCAAACTTCCCGCCAGAAGTGCAGCAGCCGGAAGCAATGTCCAAAACTGTTTTTTCATACTTTTATCCACCCTTTTCTAAAGATTTACGTCTTCTGATGGAACCAGTATAATTCATTCATGTTAATTTGTAAAATTGATAGTAATAATAAAGTCCATCAATATTTTCGTTTGACTTTGTAACATCACACGGTGGACGCTATCCCACTCCATGCAATGATAAAACATTTCAGGAGTAAAACGCCTCAATTGCCTCCGCGACAAATGCAGCGGCTCCCTCTCCGTACTTCTCATCAAAGCCTTTCCGGACTCGCTCCTCCCGACAGTCTCTGGCTACTGACAACATCACTCCTTTTTCTGTTTTTACCTGCATCAACTGCTTCATGACAAAACCATATTCTCCGATGATCTCCTTCACCTCGAAAGAATGCACGTCACAGCCGCGTTTTGCAAGCAGCTTTTCATTGATCCCTGCCAGACGCTTTTGAAAACTCTCTGCCACCTCTTTTGCAAGCGGATGTTTCACAACGTCCAGGTACTTCTCTTTTCCGCCATACCATTCCACGACCTTCGCATAGCCTTTCTGCATTTTTTCCGTAGATACTGCCGCGAGATAGTGCTCCCGCCATGCATCCAGATTTCCGAATTCCTGAATCGATATCTGCTTCATGTTCTCCGGCATACGCGCTACCATAATCTCAAACATTTCTTCCATCTCAGACCTGTTGAAAACTGAAAAATCCATACGGTTCTCTCCTTTCAGAATGTCGTCAATGCTGGAAATCAAACGGGCAATCCGTTCTCTTTTTGCTTCCAGCATTCCTCTTTGCATCTGCAAAACCTGATTTCTGTCAAGGTTCGGAGTATCCATGATGGATTTGATTTCCTTCAGAGGAATATCAAATTCACGGAAGAACAAGATCTGCTGCAAAGTCGCCAGGGCTTTATCGTCATAAAGCCGGTATCCCGCCTCACTTTTACCGGTAGGCGAAAACAATCCTATTTCATCATAATAATGAAGCGTGCGTACGCTGATACCTGTGCGTTTCGATAATTCCTTCACTGTCATCATGTTATCTGGCCTCCTTCTCCCTGATAACGTCACTCTAACCTATGACGTTACGTGAAGGTCAACGGTTTTTTCAAAATATTTTCAGGAAATTATTTGAGGAAACAATATTCTCTGTCTGAAGAGCGTTTTGCACAAAACTGATAACCCAGCCGGTCAAACTGTTTCATCTCTTCCGGATTCTTGATTTCATACTCTGCCATAAAGCGAACCATCTCGCCTCTCGCCATTTTTGCATAAACGCCTTTCTGTACGATTTTTTCTCCTTCCAGCTCCCCGAACACACAGGTAATATAAGTATCTGTTTTCGTCAGATATTTCTCAATACATCTGGAATACTCTTTGGACGCCAGATTGACAATCACATGACTGTCATCCACTACTTCCCGGTAAAGCTTATCTCCCCAGTATTCGTAAAGATCCTTCGAACCGCCTGTCTTTGCCTTTGCCTGCATCTCCAGCCGGTACGGCACAACCCCGTCCATGGGCCGCAGCACTCCGTAAAAGCCGGACAGAATGCGAAGGTGATCCTGTACGTAAGCAAACTGCTTCTCTTCAAACACCGACGGCGCCATATACTGATAGGCAATTCCATCATAAGACAAAAGCGCAGGCGTCAGCGCACGCGCAGGCTCCATATCCTGAAAACGTGCAAAATTCTGGCCTGCAATCTGATCATTGCAGGCCAGAAGCTTTTTCATTTCTGCATAGGAAAGGCCCCGCAGCCATGCCAGAATCTGTTTCGTATCTTCGAGAAATACCGGCAGTCCAAGAGGTGCAAGATCGTCTGTATGCTCCCTCATCTTTTTCGCCGGTGAGAGAATGATTTTCATTGCTTTTATCCTCCCTGTCGCTTTCTTTGATTCTCCATCTCCCGGCAGATTTATTCTTTTCCAGTCACCTGGTTCCACGAAAACTGCTTCAGGTTCTGTGTGAACTCATCCGTTTTGGCAAAATATTCGTCCTGTGAAATTTCGACCGAACTGTCGTCCCCGGTTTTATGGTAACATACGCCATCCCGCATTCCGTATTCCTCGATCTGCTGCGGCTGCGTTCCCTGCGCCGGCAGCGTATAATAGCACACGCTGTTTGTCGCCGCTCCACTGCTGCCATATACGGCAAAGCTGTTATCTTCGTATACGTTCAGATTCGAACGGTAACCCAGAGTACTGACCTCAAAAACAGGAACCACGTTCTCTCCGTCATTCGTAAACATGTCATAAAGTACGACGCTGTCTCTATTTACGCCTCCCCCGATAAAAAACTCCGGAATGTCGTCCTGATTGATATCAAAAATCGTGTAATACACATCAAAATGCATATCATCCTCAACAAAACGTGCATTATTCAGCAGCTCAATATTTACAAATTCACCCTTCGCACTCCAGTCGCCAGAATCAAAAAGATCTGCGTACATATTGTTTGCCTCTGCTTCCCGGTACTGTGCAACCACCGGCCAGTATACAGAATCCTCTGTAATCTCTGCCGTTCCTCCTGCATTCTGCTGCTCTGTTTTTGTTCCCACCTGCTCCGTTTCCTGCGCCGGCTGCTCTGTTTCCTGTACCTGCTCCATGATTCCTACCATCTGCACCTCAGCAGCCTTACTTTCTCCTGTGCCGTAAGCTCCTGCTGCCACCGCAACGCCAGCAGCCATCATCACAGCTCCAATCCAAAATTCTGCCTTTCTCCTCATCCTTTTCCCCCTCTATTTTTCTCCAATCTGACGCAAGGCCATTTTTACAGTTATTTTATCACAGAATCCAGGCAAAAACTCAAAGGAATTATTAATTCTTTTATTCTATTTTCGTAATTTCCAACCATGTAAACGGTTCCCGGACAAAATACAGCATTGTCCCGGCTACTCCTCCATCCCCGTAAAAGAATTCCACACTCGTAACGTCAAGCAACAGCTCAAATTTTTGTTCATTTTCGCGAAATGGATACTCTATCCTGCAAATTTCCCCAAATTCTTTTCCGGCGCTCTCTGCCAAACACCCCGTCCTGTCCATTGAAATGATCTTGTTTTGTACATCAATTCTGATTTCCAGCCGCTGCGATCTATGACACAATGTCAGTTTCCAACCATTCACATGATTACAGCAGAACCTCAGCCTGACTGCTTCTCCACTCAATTCAAGCCTTTTTTCGCCATCCAAAAAAACAGTTCTCCCGGCAATCATCCTGCATTCCTTCACCGGCAACTGAAATAACCGCCATCCATCAGCTGTTTTTCTCAGCTTCAGTTCCCGCGGAATTGTCATCACCCCGCGGAAACCACATTCCGGAAGTTTCTGTGCATAAGCCCAGCAATTCATCCACCCTTGTACGATCCGACGGCCGTCCGTCTGTCCGTAAGTCACCGCCGCATAATAATCTCTTCCAAAATCAAGACGCATCGGCTTCTTCTGTTCTTCCGGCACAAAAGAATGTCCATCGAAATCCCCAACAAAATACAGGACGGCTGTATATCGGTAATCCAGCGTATTGGCGCTCAGCAGCATCACCCACCGTTTTTCGCCGTCCTCCGTTTCCATCTCAAAAAGATCCGGACATTCCCATATTTCATGTTCCCGTCCGCCCGTAATCGTGAAATCAGACAGATACTCCCATCTTTTCAGATTCGCTGACCGAAAAACCTTCACACACTGCCCTGCAACAACCACCATAATCCAGCACCTTTCTGGCTGGTACCAGAAAACCTTCGGATCACGAAAATCCTGCAAACCTAAATCCAGCACCGGGTTTCCTTTATATTTTTCAAATGTCACTCCTCCATCCAGGCTGTATGCCAGACTCTGTCTCTGCAAGAAACTTCCATTCTTTTCATAATGATGTGTAAACACAGCCACCCACGGAGCTTCCCCCTCCTCTCCAAATCCCGATGTGCGTTCCGTATCACACACGATACTTCCGGAAAAAATCTCGCCGAGTTCATCCGGATAAAGTGCAATCGGAAGTACCTCCCACTGCAACAGGTTCTTCGACCTCGCATGCCCCCAGTGCATCGGGCCATGCACCGGACCATTCGGATAGTGCTGATAATACATATGAAAAAAACCTTCTGCATAAATCAGCCCGTTTGGATCATTGATCCACCCGCCCGGACTTGTAAAATGCCAGTAAGGACGATACCTTTCATAACGCTGCTCCAATTCCCTTTCCCTTTGCACGATCTGTACTGCGCTTTGCGTTTGGTTCTTTTCCATCTGCCTCATTTTCCATATTCTCCTGCTCTTTTCTCTTTGTAATTCCTTGACTGATTGTTCCTTAATCCGTTATTCCTTGATTGCCCCGGCAGCCATGCCCGCTGTCAGCTGTTTTCCAAAGGCAAAACAGACAACCAGAATCGGCAGGAGCACCAGAGAAATTGCGGCAAATGTGCTGCCCCAGTCCACGGCTCCCTTCTCGCCCACAAAATCATACAATCCAACTGGAATTGTTTTCAGCGCATTGTTACTGATAAATGTATTGGCAAAAATAAATTCATTCCAGGTAAAAACAGCGTTCATGGTAACAATCGTCGCAATCGTATTGCGCGACATCGGCAGCATGATCGCCAAAAAACTTTTTTGCACAGACGCGCCGTCTATGACTGCCGCCTCCATCAGTTCATCTGGAATAAAACGATAAAATGCCGTAAACAGATAAATCGACATGGGGAGATTAAAACCGATCTGAGGCAGAATCAACGAAATATGCGTATTCAGAATCCCTGTTTCCCTATAAATCTGAAAAAGCGGAATCAGCGTTACGTGAATCGGAATTGTAATTCCTGCCATGAAAAAAGCGAGAACCAGTTCCTGTCCCTTAAACCGCAGCTTTTGCAACGCAAACGCACTGGTAGAAGACAAAACAATCAACAGAAAAATCGTCACCATTGTGACAAACACACTGTTTTTAAAATATGTAAGCAGATTTGACTCTTCCAGCACTTTCACATAATTATCCAGACAGAATGACTTTGGCAGCGCAACCGAGCTGCCCCACCGGATTTCCTCCTGCGTTTTCAGACTCGTAAGGAAGGTCCAGACTACCGGATAACATTCTATGATAAGGACAATACATGCTGTACAATACAGCGCAAACGTTTTTGTTTTTTTCTTTCTCATAATCAACCTCCTTTTCCGGAACCTATTCCTGATTTCTCTTTAAAATAAACTGTAAAACAGATACGAACACAATACATTCCAAAGCGATCACGACCGCGATTGCACTGCCATATCCATACTTTGCACTGCTAAATGCGGTCTTATACATATAGGTAGCCACCAGCTCCGTTGCATCCCCCGGCCCTCCGTAGGTTGTAATATACGGAATATCAAAAGCTTTCAGCAATCCGTTTACAGCCATAATCAACGCAGCCCCGAGAACATTTTTCAGATACGGCATTTTTATTTTCCAGAACATCACCCAGCCTCTGGCGCCATCCATTTTGGCAGACTCGATCACGGAAGAAGGAATCGAGATCAGCCCCGCATATAAAATGACAAGATAAATTCCCATATTTTTGTAACATTCAATCAGCGCTACACTGCCAAGCGCCGTATCCATATTTCCAAGCCAGACTCTCTGAAATTCGCCCAGTCCTATCGCCTGTAAAATCAGGTTAAACAATCCCGGCGGGTCCAATGCATAAAAATTTTTAAACGCCTGACAGACTGCCACGCCAGACAAAACCGCCGGTGCAAAATACAGTGTTTTAAAAAACGTATTGCCTCGCTTGATATGTGACAGCAAAAGCGCCAGGACAAGCGCGACTCCCAACTGCCCGATCAGATTCACAATTAAATAAATACCATTATGAAAAAACGCCGACGCAAAATACGGGTCCTTCATTAGATTTGTGAAATTTTCCAATCCGACAAACCTCATTTTTCCGATTCCATTCCAATGAAAAAGACTGTAATAGCCGGACCACAGAATCGGCAGAATCACCGTTGCACTGAAAATAATAATTGACGGCAGCAAAAAAAGTGTGATTGTTTTTTTGTTGCGAAGCATTCGATCCATAAAAATCCCTCCTGTATTTTTCTGTTTTTTTATTATAGCAAAGGGATTTTCGCAATTATATTCTAAATACTTTGTTTTATGTCAGCAATATTTAGAAGATTTCCGATAATTTTTATGACAGATACAAGACATCTGCATATTCAAACAATAACGCAAAAAACCCAAAAATAACTCTATTTACTTCGGAGATGTCCACAGATATACTTGAATTATCTTCAGGAGCTCCTAAGTTACGAAATTTGAATTTTGCAAGACAGTTTATTACAAACACAGTAAAAAGGAGGGTAACACATATGAACCGAAATTTGAAGAAAATCGCTGCACTTCTGATGAGCGCAGCCTGTACCTTTACAACAGCCGGAGCGCTCGCCTGCAATGTATCTGCAGCGGAAGAACATCCGGAAAAACACGTTACCTATCTTACCGTATTTACGCCGCAGCATTCCTGCTACATGAATATGGAAGACGTTGTGAAAAAGTATCAAGAAGAAGTCAATCCAAACTTTACGGTAGACTTTCAGTATGTACCGGACCGTGCCGCCTATCTGCAAAAGCTGAAAATATTGATTTCCAGCAACGACGTACCTGATATGTGGAATATTGATACCGATCCGTATGCCATTCAGCTTTTAAATGAAGGCTACGTGCAGGAACTGACACCTACCATTGAAAAATATAATTTACAGGATGTATTTCAGGAAGCGCCTCTTGCATGGGGCCGCACCCGTGACGGCGCTCAGCTCGGTATTCCGAATGATTTCCAGATCGAAGTATTCTGGTACAACACAGAGCTTTTTGAGCAGGCCGGTGTGGAACCGCCGGAGACATGGGATGAATTCATGTCTGTCTGTGCCACACTGAAAGAAAAGGGAATCGTACCGATCGCCACCTCCGGTGTAGAATCTCCGGTACTGCTCCGTCTCCCGCTGCTGATTACTTATTGCTACGGCGGAAATGATTTTCTGCTTGATCTGGCAAGAGGAAAACAGAAAATGAACAGTGAAATCGGTCTGAAAGCAGCACAGTTCCTCGCTGATCTCGGTACAAACGGATATTTCCAGGAAAGCTTTGCCAGCGACGATTACACGACCAGTCGCGACTACTTCCTGGCCGGAAAATCCGCCATGTACTTTATCGGCACCGGCGATTTCGCAAAATTTGTTGCAGATGATCTGAGCGACGACGTAAAGGGCAAAATTGACTACTTCAAGATTCCGAAGGCAAATGAAGGTGAAACGCAGGTAGGCAATCTGGCCTTCATCTCAAATTCTTCAACTCCAATCGGTTTCTCCGCGCAGTCCTTTGACGAAGAAATGGAATCCTTTATTAATTTCTATGCGCACAACATCGGCAAAGCCTGTGAAGGCCGTTCCTTCCCGTGTGTCGCAGACGGAAAAGCGCCGTTTGACAACGAGCTGGCAAACAAAGTAGTAGCTGATATGGGAACTGCAGATGGCGTCATCAATCTTCCGGACCTGGAGCTTGATCCTACCACAAACGAACTGCTCGGAAGCCAGGCCGTCTCCCTCTGCCTCGGTGCCATTACTCCGGAAGAATTCGCAGACGCCATTGACGCCTCTATTGAAGCGAACGCTGCCGATTACTTCGGAGCTGACGAATAAATCATGTACCACATTTTTTATAAACCGGACACTTCCTGGGCGGGCGATATTATCCCTTATTTTGAAAACGGGACGTTCTATCTTTATTATTTAAATGAACGGAGAATCAACGGCATTCCGGCGGAAAAAACCACCTGGGATCTCGTTCTTACAAAAGATTTCTTTCATTATGAAAACAAGGGAACGGTTCTTCCCACGGGAAATGAAACAGATGCGGACCGAAGCTGCTATACGGGCTCGGTGATTACCGGCAAAGACGGAACATATCACCTGTTTTATACGGCTCAAAATTCCGCCCATCCTGCTTTTATGCAGGATGGGCGTCCGCTTCAGTACATTGCACATGCAATCGGAAACGATCTCATTCACTGGCAAAAGGATACTGCTTTTCTGATGCAGGCCTGTCAGGGCTATGATGTGTTTGACTGGAGAGATCCCTTCGTCTTTTACTGGAAAGAACGTGAATGCTATCTGATGCTGCTGGCAGCGCGGCTCACAAACGGCAGCCTGCGCAGAAGCGGCTGCCTGGCCTCCATGGAATCCCGCGATCTGCTTCACTGGACTCCCGGAAAAACCTTCTATGCTCCGGGCCTTTATATGACACACGAATGCCCGGACTGTTTTCAGTATAGAGACTGGTGGTATCTGATTTTTTCAACTTTTTCTGAAAAATATACCACCCATTACTGCATAAGCCGTTCTCCCGATGGTCCCTGGCTCACACCGGCAAACGACACCTTTGACGGCCGCGCCTTTTATGGCGCCAAGACAGCCGGAAATAATAAAGACCGTTTCATCTTCGGATGGATTCCCACCAAATCCGGTGAAAACGATTTCGGCAAATGGGAATGGGCCGGCAATCTTGCCGTACATCAGCTACACCAGGAAGACGACGGCACACTATCCGTCAGGCCACCGCGTACACTGCTGGAACATTTCTGCATACCGTTTCCACTGTGTCCGGCAAGGACATCCGGCGGCACAGACATCACACGCTGTGCACTTCAGATAGACGGCGCTGAAAAATTTTCTTCCGTTTTTTTTGACCTGCTTCCACGCTGCTGCCGTATAACCGGAGCGCTTTCCTTTTCTTCTGGAACCGTTTCCTTCGGCCTCCAGCTGCACACAGACGTTACCGGTGACTGCGGATATTTCTATCGCCTGGAACCTCTGTATCAGCGCGTCGTTTTTGACCAGTGGCCAAGAAGTACTCTGACCGAACCGGTCATTCCGAATCACTTTGAAAATGACCGTCCCTTCGACGCCGGTCTGGAACGCCCGGTGGCACTGCTGCCCAATCAGCCGCTTTCGTTTACGCTTCTCGTTGATACCGATATCTGTATTCTGTACCTTGGCGAAAAAACGGCGCTTACCGCAAGATGTTACCAGCTGCATCAAACGCACTGGGGCTTCTTTGCACACGGAGGAAAGCTGACTGTGACAAACCTTTCCTGTATGCTTCCCGAAAAAATATAAAAGCGCTTTTCGCGCACTCCCGCGCTATAATACCGGGCAGTACCGTTTTTATTCCGCCTGCACAGGCTAATAAAGGAGCTGACACACCATAACATTCGTGTCAGCTCCTTGGCTATTTTTTATTTCTGTATTCCACAGCCGTCATTCCCGCTTTCTTCTTAAACACCTGACAGAAATATCTCTGATCCGGATACCCGACTGCCTTTGCAATTTCAAATATTTTCAGATACGTCGTTTTCAGGAGATGCTTCGCCTCCACGATTCTGCGTTCTGTAATATAATCAAACAGATTGCTCCCTGTTGCTTTCTTAAAAACATGGCTTAAATAAGCCGGATTCATATTCACAGACTCTGCCACTGTTGTCAGCGTAATCGGCTCGCCCAGATGCTCCTCCACATACGTTTTGCACCTGTGCACCATCCGCTGCTGATAATAAGACTGATGCATTTGCAACCGTCGGTTCACCAGTTCATAAAAGGAAAGTATTTTGTTTTTTATGGTCTCTAAATTTAAAAGATCTGAAGACTTCCGAAAGTAATCTGAATCATCCTGCCCCTGCTCAGAAAGTAAAATTTCCGGATACTCTTTCTGATAATAGTATTTTAAACTGTAGTACAGTTCCAGGCAAAGACCCCTGATCTGATTCGGTGTATAGCCGGATTCTGCAGCTCCCTGAAAAAAATCCAAAATCACCCGTTCTGCTTCCCGGCTCGAATCCGTGCACAGAATTTCCCTGGTTACAGATGGAATCATATCTTTTTGTTGAAAATTCCTTTCCCTGCCTCCACACTCTTCCTGGTAACCACAGAAAAACTCATGCATTTCCACCCGGTCGGCCGCCTCTGTATAAGCATTTTCAATCTGCTCTGTGCCACACACGCCCCTGCTCTGCGCCCAGTACAGTTTTTGTGGCACTTCCTCCGCCAGAAGTTTCAGATGTTCCGCCAAAGAACGCTGCCTTCCCTGCGTCTCTCTTTCATTTTCCCCCGCGACAAGAATAACCAGTTCTTTGCGGTTTTTCAGCACAATATACTCCTGCTCTTCCGTCATTTCTTCAGACAAAATCGACACAATTTTATCGCCAATCTCTGTTGCCAGATCGCGTGCATAATGAAGTACTGTCACACAAAAACGCTGTGTTTCCCGAAAGAAACTCTCTTCCGGCTTTTTTCCATCTAAAATAGCTTCCAGCCATTCCCGCCTTCTGACACTGTCCGGATTCTGAGCTGCCTTCATCTGCTCTATCTGTTTTTGTGCCTTGCAGATCGACGCTTCGATTTCGCATAGATTGACCGGCTTAATCAGATAATCAACTGCCTTCATCTGCAATGCCTTTTTTGCATATTCAAACTCGGTATATCCGCTGAATATAATAAATGCGCACGGATGTTCCGACTCCATCTGCTCCATCACTTCCAGCCCGCTTTTTTTCGGCATCCGTATATCTGTCAGAATAATGTCCGGCTGAAGCCTGTTTATCTTTTCCATCGCCTCCTCCCCATCCTGGGCATAACCGACTACCTCCGATTGCAACTTTTCCCAGTCGATGCTTCGAAGCATCCCATTAATCACCTTAAACTCATCATCTGCCAAAAATATTCTGTACATCGTTTCATTGCTCCTCTTCCCATACCTTCAGCCTGAGCAAAATGCGGCATCCTGCCGAAACCTCCGGATCCATAAAGATTCCGCAGTCCTCGCCATAGCAAAGCTTTATCCGCTCTTCCACATTTTTCAGCGCATACCCGTTTTGGAGCGCTTTTTCAAAAGTTCCGGAAAATCCCTGACCGTCATCCTCCACAGCTATGTTCAGGCAGGCGCCGTCCTGTTTTGCCGTCACCCGAATCGTACCTGCCATCCCATTCTCCGCCAATCCATGCAAAACAGAATTTTCCACAAGCGGCTGTATGATAAATTTCAGAATTTTTACCTTTTTTAATTCTTCCGGAACGTCAATCTCTGTCCGCAATGCACTTCCAAAACGCATTTTCTGAATCTCCAGATAATTTGTTACCAGATCCAGCTCTTTTCCCAGTTCTATGAATTTTTCTCCTTTGTTCAGGCTGAGCTTAAACACATTGGAAAGCGCAACTACCATTTCTCCAATCTCCTGCGCATGATATTCCTGCGCCATCCAGAAAATGGAATCCAGCGTATTATACAGAAAATGCGGATTGATCTGTGCCTGTAACGCCATAAGCTCCGCTTCCTTTTCCTTGTACATGGACTGGTACAGGTTCTGCATCAGCCTGTGATTTTCCGAAACCACCCGGACCAGCTCATTTCCAACCATGCCGACTTCATCTCTTGAGGAGAACGTCACTTCTGTACCTGTATCTCCCTGCCGCAGCGCCTCCACGTAATTCCTCAGCTTTTTCAGCGTTCTCGTCATACCGTGACTGAAGAAGCACATCAGCAGAACGCCGGCCAGAAAACAGCCCGCCGCAATGGAAAAAAAGAGTCGGCTTGACCCCATTCGCTCCGCCTGAAATTCTTTATAAGGCACGACACTTGTAATCTGCCAGCTGGAAAACCGGTTTTCGATATGACGGACATACACTTTTTTCGAAATATCCACAATGCCATCCGAACGGATCAGCCTTCTGTTCTGTTCCTGCGTCAGGGAGGAGAGGAACTCATCTTCCGAAGGGGAATACTCAAAAATAATCTGATCATTCTGTGAAATCAGGATCTTCGCATTAAAGTCAACCTGCTGATCCGAAAATATCTGTGAAAAAGGGGATTCTCCAATTCCAACCAGTAAAATTCCGATTGGCCTGGGATTGTTCATGTTCAGAATCGACTTCGCATAAATCAAAAGATTATCGGTAAAACCCGGAATCTCATTTCCCTTATACCAGACGCCTTTTCCCTTTTGCTCAGTCAATTCGCGATACCAGTCGTTTTCGATCATCGCCTCATAGCTTTCAATCGCCTCGGAAGCAATACTGCTTCGATATTTGTTCACTGAAGTATACTGATTGCCCAAATAGACTGTTTCAAAAAAGTCTTTATTATTCGTTACATTAATCAGAAGATTTTTTACCGCCAGCTCTTTCTCCCGGTATTCCAGCTTATACCTTTCCGGATCTTTCTCCAGCAAGAGCGCCTGAGTGGATCGGTTTGTTGTAATCAAACTAGCCGTGCTTTCCACGTCGCGGATAATATAATCAATATTTTTATCAATCAGTCCAAGTGCCGCATCTGTCATCTGCTCCAGTTTCAGATTAACTGCTTCTCCATAATTTCTCGATGCAAAGCTGGCAAAAATCACCAGAGGAAACAGAAAGGTAACCGACGCCAGAATCACAAATCTCCCACCAAGCGTTAAATAAATTCCATTTTTTTTCATATACTTTTTCCCTTTACCAGGGTATCTGCAATATTACTATTTTCGTAATTTCCAGATCCCCGACAACCGGTCTAACGCCTCTGTCAAAGTCTGATCCTGCTTTGCAAAATGCAGCCGGATCAGATGGTTCACATCCTCCCGGAAAAAGCTTGAGCCCGGAACGGCCCCTACGCCCACCTCTTTTGCAAGATCCACACAGAATTCCTCATCATCCACATAGCCAAATTCACGGATATCTACGAGAACATAGTATGCCCCCTGCGGCTTCGTAAAGGTCAGCCCGATGTTTTCCAGCCCTCCCGTAAACAGCTCCCGCATATGCGTATATTTGTCCTGCAACCACTCATAATAGGAATCCCCAAACTGTAGCCCAACAACCGCTGCTTCCATCAACGGCGCCGCCGCTCCTACTGTCAGGAAGTCATGAACCTTTTTCACCCGGTCGATCACTTCAGGACAAGCAATCACATAGCCAAGGCGCCAGCCTGTAATTGAATATGTTTTAGAGAGCGAATTGCACATGATTGTACGCTCTCTCATCCCTGGCAGTGTCGCCATATACACGTGCTCATACGGCTTGTACAAGATATGTTCATACACCTCGTCGGTGATCACAAACACGTCGTATCGAATCGCCAGGTCTGCAATTACTGAAAGCTCCTCCCTTGTAAACACTCTGCCGCAGGGGTTCGACGGATTGCAAAGAATCATTGCCTTAACCCCCGGCTGCTTCATCGCTTCCTCCAGTTCATTCGCATCAAATGTAAAGGCTGGCGGCTTTAGCGGAACGTAAATAGGGTCTGCTCCGCTCAAGATCGCATCCGCTCCATAGTTCTCATAAAACGGTGAAAATACAACTACCTTATCCCCCGGGTTGCACACAGACATCATAGCGGCCATCATCGCCTCCGTGCTTCCGCATGTCACCACGATCTCAGTCTCCGGATCTACCTTCATCCCGGAAAAATGCTCCTGCTTTTTCGCAAGCGCTTCACGAAAATTCTGTGCGCCCCATGTCAGAGCATACTGATGCGGTCCCTCTGCCGCCACTTGCGCCAGCCGGTCCGTCATCTCTTTGGGTGGTGCAAAATCCGGAAACCCCTGCGATAAGTTCACAGCCTCATACTCATCGGATACTCTTGTCATTCTTCGGATCACGGAATCTGTAAATACTTCAGTTCTCTTTGATAGTCTCATATGTTTTATGTCTCCTTTAAAATTTCTTCAATTGCCCTGCGAACCCTTGAATTTATGTGTCTCTATCTTTCCGTTTTTATCATAGCACAGGATATTTAAAGTATAAAGTTTCTTTTGGTCATTCATCAAAAAAGCGCCTGTCATTCTCGACAAACGCTCTGCGCCAAACTTTCAGTTTCTAACTTCTAACAACCTTCTTTGCTTTTCTTTATCTCCCGGTTTTCTACTTTTTTTCTCTCATATCTTCAGGCTCACTTTAAAAAAGTCCGCAGTTTCTCTTTGCATGGCAGCCCGTCGTTATCTCCCGGACTGGAGATTATAATTGCTCCCATTGCATTGCCTCTGCGCACAGCTTCCTCCAAAGAGGTGCCTTCCAGAATCCCACTGATCACACCAGCAGCAAACGCATCCCCTGCACCTACCGTATCCACGATATCGTCTGTATGAAATCCACGGATTGTCCTGTAATTTTCCGGTTCAAGCAGACATGCACCTGCTGCTCCAAGCTTGATGATCACTGTTTTCACGCCCCTGTCAAAATAAAACTGCGCAATCTTCCCGATCTCCTGCTCTCCTGTCAGTATTTTGGCCTCTCCAAGTCCTGGCATAACAATATCACTTTGAAATGCAAAGCCATTGACCGTTTCGATCATCTCTGCCTCCGTTCTCCAAAGCGCTGGTCTGAGATTTGGATCAAAAGTAATCCGCATCCCTTTTTTCTTTGCAAGATGCACCGCCTCCTGCAAAGCTTCCCGCATGGATGCGGAGACTCCTGCCGAAATTCCTGTGATATGTAAAATTTTGCCTTCCTCAAATCCGGTTCTGACATCTACACAATGATAAGTGGAAGCCGCGGAATCCTTTCTGTAATAAAAAATGTCCGGGTCCCCTTCCTCCACCCGTGCTTTCAGATAAGAACCGGTCAGGCGTGTCTCATCCCATAAAATATGTCCGGTCCCGACACCTTCTCTGTTTAAAAAATCAAAAATCATTTGACCATACGGATCTCTTCCGAGCTTAGCAAGATAACTGACTTTATGACCAAGCCTGGCCAAACCTACGGCAACATTCAATTCAGCTCCCGCAGCCGCGCGCCTGTATCGTTTCGCACTTCTGAGATCTCCCAGTTCTTCTGCAATGTATACAGCCATCGGTTCTCCAAGTGTTATCACCTCTGTACTGTACTTTTTTTCTTTTGTCATGCCAGATTTTTCCATCTCATTTACACCTCTTGCCGTGCCCTTCCTTCACTTTGTATCTTTCGTATTTCTTCAGAAACAATGGACTTACCCTCTCGGCCAACGCTTCCTTCCTGAATCAGCCAGCTTCCTCCGCAGGCCAGAACATTTCCCTGGGCTAAATATTGTTTTACATTTTCTGAATTGATTCCTCCTGTCGGAATGAAAACAGCTTCTGGAAATACCGCTGCAAAAGTCTTCAGAGCCTCAGTTCCCCCGCTTTGCTTTGCCGGAAAAAATTTAAGAACCCGGATTTTGCACTCCAATGCTTCCATAATCTCTGTGGCCGTAACACATCCCGGAATATAGGCAATCGCTCTTTTCTCGCATACTTCCGCCACTGCTTTGGAAAATCCAGGAGAGACAAGGAATCTGGCGCCGGCCGCTATAGCCTCCTCTGCCTGCGCCCCATTTAATACTGTCCCAGCACCAAGCTGCATCTCCGGGAACTGCTCCGCCACTGACCGGATAGCCTCAAGCGCTGCCTCCGTGCGCAGAGTAATCTCCATACTGCTGATTCCGCCTTCCAACAATGCTTCTGCCAATCCCGCCGCATGTTCCGGGTCTTGAATCGTGACAACCGGAAGCAGCTTTTCTTTTTTTAATACACTCCACAGTTTATTCATTTTTCCACATCCCTCCGCCACGTGCGACAGTCTCTTTTTTCATTTTTGCTACAACAGAATATGCGCTGTCTACCATATTTCCGATATACAGCCCAGCGTCCATTGTAATCGCCTGATACGCTTCTTCCGACGTCCATCCAAATTCCTGCATCCACTCAATCATCTCACAGCACGCGATTCTGGCTGCATCCTCCATCGGTCTTGCGCTGCCGATGCACATCATTTCCCGATCATTTTCTATTCTCGGCCATTTTATGTTTTTGCCCCGGACCACCTCTGCTGTCAGGGTTACTTTTGCTGCAATCTCAAGGGCTGTCCCGCACGCTTCTCCCTGCCCCTGTCTGGCGTGGCAGTCTCCGACATACAGGTAAGCCCCGTCCTTTTGAATCGGTAAATAGATTACATTTCCCGGTTTCACATCCGGAACATCCATATTTCCGCCCTGCGCAAACGGCGTCAGAGCAGAAACTGCCTCAATTGCCGGAGCCGTAGCAATCGTCCCAATAAACGGTTCATAAGAAAACCTCAGCCTGTCATTATACACGTATTCATCGCCCTCCAACCGATATAAAAAAACTTGATTTTTCAACGGTTCGTTCAAAATCCGTGTCGTATGGGTACCACCCAGCGCTCCAAAATGTCCCTGAATGCTGCTTACACCCCAGTCACGCAACGGCTCGATTCCATGAATCGTAACTTTCAGTGTATCGCCTGTTCTGGCACCATCAATATAAATCGGGCCGGTCAGCGGATTGAAGAAAGGAATCACTGTTTCCGGATTTTTATCCTCCCGGTCAAGCTTTCCTGCAAACGCATCCTCTGTCTCAATCTCCAGGACATCGCCTGATTTTACGTATGCAATCGGTTCTTCATACGGACTTATAACATACTTATACTCTGTCGTTTTAATCCTATGTTTTTTCATTGTGCCCTCCCTGCTGCAAAGTCATTTCTCCATCACGCAGCACTTTTCAAATTCAGACTCCGAGATCAGCTTTCTCAGCTCCATCTCCACATCCTCCGGGATCTCAACAAAAACAGAATTTTTCCGATAATTCGCCCATTCCATCTCTCCTGGCATCAAAATAGACGTATCGGCAGTTCTTGTGCGCGATGCTTTTATGTAACGCTCCAACTCTTCCGTTTTGTCATAAAATGCTTCCAGACCGGAAAGCTTCTCAATATCTATCGCAAAAAATCCATGGCTTGCCCTGTTCTTTTTATCCAACTCAAAACACCAGCTCGGGACATCCCTGCAGATCTTCCCTCCTGACAGAACTGAGGTCAAGACCTCAACCATCACAGAAAGCCCATAACCCTTATGCAGGCCAACTGGCTGAAGCGCACCTCCTTTTCCATACCACCCAGGCTCCGTCGTCGGATTTCCTTTATCGTCCAAAAGCCAGGTGTCGGGGATCTCTTTTCCCTCCATTTTCGCTTTGTTAATTTTCAGCGCAGCTGTTGCTGACAGTGCAATATCAAGAAACACAGTCTCCCCGTTTCTTCTCGGATATGCATAAGCAAACGGATTATTTCCAATCGTCATGCCGATTCCGCCCGGGACTGCCATATTCGGGTCTGTGTTGCTCATAGCCATTGCAAACATCCCCTGTCTGGCCGCCAGGTTTGCATAAATGCCTCCTGCCCCAAAATGGCAGCTGTTTCTGACGCAGCAGTACCCTGCTCCATATTTTTTTGCAAGTTCTATCGCAGTTTCCATCCCACGCACAGCCGCTACCATCCCCATACCATCGTCTGCGTCAAGTACCTTCGCTGCTTTGCTTTCATATACAACTTGCAGTTCCGGCCGCGGGTTTAAAGTACCGCATCTGATTTTTTGTACATAATTATTCAGGTTTTTTAATCCGTGTGAATGAATCCCCATCGCCTCTGCTTCCAGAAGAACATCCAGCGTAATTTCTGCATCCTCCGGCTGCATACCTTCTTTTCTGAGCGCCTCTGTCCCGAGATCTTTTATTTTTTTCCATTCCACTTTCATATCAGTCTCTCTCCTTATTTTTTCCTGGACGTCAGCGTCTGAAGCAAAACAGCCAGAATTATGATAATTCCCTTGATTACATCCTGCGGATAAGACGGCACTGCCATCAGGTTCATGATATTCCGGATCAGGGCCAGTACAAATACACCGATCACGGTTTTAAACACGTCGCCTTCGCCGCCCATCATATTAGCTCCGCCAATTACACAGGCCGCGATCGCATCCGATTCGATCGCCACACCTACTTGAGGCGTACCGATTCCGGTTCTGGAAACAGAAATAATTCCCGCCAGTGCAGAACATATGCCTGCAATGATATACGTTCCTGTCCGGTACCATTTTACACGGATTCCGGCCAGATACACCGCTGTATCGTTGCTTCCGACCGCCAGAATCATCCGCCCGAATGTCGTATAATGCTGGATAAACCAGAACACCAGTACAACGGCAATCGCCAGCCAAATCAATACCGGAAGCCCGAGAAAAATACCGGAAGCCAGCCCTTCCACTGTATTCGCCGGAGCCAGCACCGGATTACCATTTGAAATCATAAATGCCAGTCCTCTTACCATGATCTGAATCGCCAGAGTAACGATAAATGGCGCCATATTCAGCCAGGACACGAGTACGCCTGACAAAAGTCCAAACAGTCCTCCGAGAAGCAGCGGAATACCAACTGCTGCTGCCATTCCCATTTCATGCGTTGTAAGGCAAAACGTAACCATGACACTGGACAGCGCCATAACCGAACCGCTTGCCAGATCAATCCCACCCGTCATAATCACATACAGAAGCCCCATGGAAATCATCGTAAGTCCGGCCTGCTGCCTGCCGATATTCATCAAATTGTTTCCTGTCAGAAAATCCTCTGACAGAAAAACGCAAACGACCAGCAAGGCTGCAAATATGACATACATATTGTTGTGTTTGATAAAACTCCTTACATCCCATTTTCTTCCTGTCTTTTCCATGTCACGATACCCCCATCGCCAGCTGTATAAGCCTCTGTTCTGTGATCTCTTCTTTTTTCAGTTCTCCCGTAATCTTTCCGCAGCGCATAACCAGAATCCGGTCGCTGATATTCATAATCTCCTCCATCTCAGAAGAAACGACAACAATCCCGGTCCCTGCCCTGGCCAGCTCGTTGATAATACTGTAAATTTCCCGTTTGGCTCCAATATCAACGCCGCGCGTAGGTTCGTCCAGTATCACAACCTTGCAGCCTGCCACCAGCCATTTGGCCAGAGCCACTTTCTGCTGGTTTCCACCGCTCAGACTGTTCGCTGCATCCTCCAGGCTCCCATATTTCGTATGCAGATCTTTCAGTGCTTTTTGTGCAACTTCCTGCTCGCGTCTGTGGTTGTGAATCCCCCAAAAACTGAAGGTTTTAATATTTGACAGCGTCGTATTCCACCGAATCGGAAGCTTCAGAAGCACACCTTCCTTCTTGCGATCTTCCGGAAGCAGGCCAATGCCATGTTTGACCGCCTCCGAAGGATTTCGGATCTGTATCTTATTGCCTTCCAGCTGGATTTCGCCCTCCTGCAACACATCCGCGCCAAAGAGCGCCCGCATCGTTTCTGTCCTTCCTGCACCAACCAGCCCGTAAAATCCCAGAACCTCTCCTGCACGGACATGAAAACTGACGTCATCCACAAGTGATCCGGCTTTTAAGTGCTCTGCCCGCAGCACCTCTTGCCCGATATTTACCTCTCGTGGTGGGTAATAATTCTGCATGGTTCTTCCCACCATAAGATTGACCAGATCTTTTTTCTCCATCCCCCGCAGTTCATACGCGCCGACCAATGTCCCATCCTTTAAAATCGTCGCCCGGTCACAGATTTGAAAAACCTCTTCTAGCCTGTGTGAAATATAAATAATTCCCCAACCCTCGTCCCTCAGCTTCCGGATCACCTGGAACAGCTTTTCAATTTCATGAAAGGTAAGAACCGCCGTCGGTTCATCCAGTATCAGCACCCTTGCCTCTCTCGATAATGCTTTGCATATTTCTACAATCTGCTGGTATGCTACCGGCAGATCTCCTACCTTTGTCATAGGGTCAATGTTTTCAAAACCCATCTGTTTCAAAAGTGCTCCCGCTTTTTGGCACAGTGCTTTCCAGCAAATCAGCCCTTTTCTTTCTGACAGCCTGTCCAGAAAAATATTTTCTGCCACAGACAGCTGCGGCGCCAGAATAAATTCCTGATAAATCGTAGAAATCCCCAAATCCCTACTTCTTTTTGGGGAGGTTACAGATACCGTTTCACCATTTACCAGAATTTCTCCGGAATCCATAGACTCTGCACCGGACAAAATTTTCATTAATGTTGATTTCCCAGCTCCATTTTCACCGAGAAGAGCCCGCACTTCCCCCTGATACAAGTGAAAATCAATCCATTTCAGTGCTCTGATACCGCCGTAACTCTTTGTGATCTGTTTCATTTCTATCAATGGTTTATCCGTCATATCTGACCTCCCTGTTTTTCATTGCCTGAAACAGCACTTAAAAATCTGAATCCGGATCGTAGAACGCTTCTACATTATCAAACGTAACAACATTAGCCGGAGTCATCACAACCGCCTCATAATCTTCTGCCGTCTTTCCCTCCAAAACCACTTGTCCTGCGATTTCTACTGCAAGCGCCCCAACCTTTGCCGGGCTATTTTCACCAGAGCATCTGTACTGTCCACCCTTCATAATCTGTTCATAGCCTTCCTTCTGCCCATCGGCTGCACAGAAAATCTGAATCTGTTCTGTCTTTTCGGATGCTGTAATTGCCTTCTGCGCTCCCAAAGCCATATCATCGTTTTCACTGAGCAGACAGTTAATATCAGGATTTGCCACAAGAAGATCCTCCATGCCTGTCAGTCCTTCACTTGCAAGCCAGCTGCCATAAGCCTGCCCAAGGATCTCAAACTTCGCCTCTTCGTGCCGTGCTTTTCCGGTAGAAATTAGCGCGTCATCAAATTTTCTTGCCTCCTCGAAAGCATCTTCCTCACTTAATCCGAGTCGTGTCCCGATAATACCTGCAATCATTCCCTGACGCCGCTCAGTTCCTCCGGTATTGCCCTTTCCACCACTGAGCACAACGCTGCTGATCCAGTCCTCCCCGTAAAACTGAGGAATGTACTGACCTACCATATAAGCAGTTGTGATGTTATTGTTGTACACCGTTGTAATCACCTCCGCACTCGCGTCAATCGGTGCGTCTACTTCAATCACAGGAATTCCGGCCGCCACCGCCTGCTTCACCAGTGCAACGCCGCCAAGCGGATCTATCGCATCCAGCAAAATGACATCCATGTTCTGGGAAATCAGTGTCTCCATATTTTCCTGTTCTCTGGTCAGGTCACTGTTTGCATCGAGCACAACGCATTCCCAGTCCTTCTCTGCACACGCCTTTTCCACCCCAGTCGCAAGTGCTTTGTAAAAAGAACTACCTGTGGATTTAATCGCGAATCCAATTTTCACTGTATTCTCATTTGCGGATACCGATACGCTTCCAAAGATTGCTGCTGTCATCAACGCTGCTGCACTTACGCCTATCATTGTTCTTCTGTTCATTGTGTCCTCTCCTTCTCTCTTATGTTTACTGTGATATTTAACTGATATATCAGAAAAAGCATTTTTTATGGGTCTGTCACACAAACATTTTTTGCACCGCTGCATACCTCGCCTGTTTTCTTTGATGCAAAAAATTCTGCCGTAAACAGCCCCTGCCCTACCGGAATATGTCTTCTTCTGATATGATTTTATGAAATACAGTACCGCCCATTTGCCTGCAGAACCCGTGTAAAGTCCTCCCGCGCTTCCTGGATATGGCTTTGCATCGCAGCTTTTGCATCCTGTTCTCTTCCCTCTAAAATACTGTGAATAATATCGAGGTGCTCTGCGTACCCCTTTTTCCTCCTTTCTTCATATTTGGATGAGATAATGCGTATCCGCTGAGTCTTTGCCATCAGACTGTCCATAAATTTCACCAGCATATGATTCCCGGTACACTGTGCAATGTACATATGTAATTTATTATCCAAAATAGAATACTGATAGATATCCAGCGTATTCACATTCTGAAACTGCTCCAGCAGCTCCGACATCACGGTTTGGCTGCTCTGTCTGGCCGCAAGCGCCGCACTTGCCGGCTCCAGCAGTTCGCGAAGATCGTACAGGTTATTGATATCCTTCATGGAAATCTGTGAAACAATAATCGCTCTGCGCGGCATAACATCGAGAAATTCCTCCTCTGCCAAAACATTCAAAGCTTCCCTGACCGGAGTGCGGCTCATATTCAGTTCTTCGCATAATGCTCTTTCGTCGATAAAATCCCCTGGCTGATATGCGCAGGTAATAATCCGCTCCCGTATTACTTCATATGCTTTTTCTTTTAAACTCTTCATATGCCTCTCCTGTGATATATTAGTAATATATTACCAGATAGGTCAAATTTTGTCAATTAATATTTCTTTACAAGCTGCGAAATCAACGCCCTGCAAGTATGCATCTGTATACAGGCATAGAAATCCTCCGTTACTTCTTTTCCTTTTCCTATCGTTGTAGCATGATTCGCGTCTTCTTCTGTTTCCCAGAGAACAAAATCCGTCCACACATTCCCCTGTAAATAATGTTCCCAGGAAATAAATCCTTTCGCCTTAGAAATGACCTCATCGTGTAACTTTTGTGTTTTTTCGATAAACTGTTCCTCACTCACATTTTTCTTCAGCTTGTATGAAAAAATCCATGCTGTCTTTGCCATATCCGTTTCTCCTTTTTCATTTTAATTCAGCAAACAACTTCAATTACAGGCATTTGATGTAATTTTCTGTGCTTACAAATAGAATCTGTTAGAATCTGTTTGCCCGGTCACCCAATCCTGTCTGATTCCAAACCCGCATATCATAATCGAAATTTGTGGAGAGATTTCCTGAACTTTCCTTATTTTACAGGCTTTCCAGCCCCTTAGATAGTGAAATGATATGTATTTTCCCTTATTTTTGCCCTTGTGAGGAATCCGCAAGGGAAATAAGGGAAATTTTATGCCAAAGTATGTAAGAGAAGTTGCCAGTGGCAAGTTCTCTGTATTTAAGCATTGCTCGCTACTTTATCAAGAAGTCTTGCGGAATCCCGTTTAGCTTTTCTTGTTGAGTGAGCGTAAATATTCATTGTGGTACTGACGTCAGAATGTCCTAACAGTTCCTGTACATCTTTCGGAGCCGCCCCATTCGAGAGCAGGTTGCTGGTGTAGGTGTGCCGTAACTGGTGAAAGTGAAAATCTTCAAATCCTTCCAGCTTCTTTGACACTGACCTGCATACAATGCCGAGTGTACTCGGCAGTTCCAGACTACCATCCGGTCTGAGGCAGACAAAGGATATTTCTTTATAATCTGCCGGGACTTCCTGCGTTCCGTCAAGGTGATAGTATTCATAATACACCCTGTTTTTTACATGCACCTCTTTGTAGTAGTTGCGGTGGTAAAGTTCCCCGTACTGCATCCGGCTTTTCAGTTGTTCCCGTCTTGCTGCTTTCAATATTTCAGTCAGCGTATCTCCAAAATCAACAAGCCTTACTTTCTTTCGCTTGGTTGTTCCAATCACATTTTTATGCTTCGTTCCGTCATAACGGATACTGCGTTTTATGGTCAGGCATTGTTCTTCAAGGTTGATGTCCTGCCATGTAAGACCACAGGTTTCCCCGATACGAAGTCCTGCATAATATGCGATCTGAATCGGCAGAATCGCAGGTGGATTTTTCTTTTCCAGATACTTGATGAGCCGTTCATAATCCTCATGTGAAATCGGCTGTGTGCCTTCCTCGACTTCATCATCGGAAAAGAGGTCAACTTCCTCAGCCTGCCTTTTCAGCTTAATATACTGCATCGGATTGAAACTGATTAACTGTTTTGGAAATACTGCAAAACGGAATGACTGCTGTAACACTGCGGAAAAAGAATGGATATAATCTTTGCTGTATCCTTTTCTCACTTTCCCGTCTGGAAACTCGCCACCGAATGTAAGCAGGTCGAGAAACGCCTGTAAATGTTCGGCGGTAACTGTTTTCAGCTTGCGGTCTGCAATCGGGTGTTTTTTGATACAGCGGATTGCACCAAGATAATTTTCCACTGTGCCGTTGCTGAGTGTCCCGGTTTTCAGTTCTTCTTCTGACCACATGTCCAGAAGTTCACCTACGGTAAGATTATCTGCCTTTGCAACAAATTTCTTATCTTCGTAATCTTCCAGTGCTTTGCGGAGAAGTTTTTCCGTTTCACTTTTGCTTTCAGTTCCGGCGTATTCTTTCTGAACCATTTTGCCGCTTGCGTCCTCTACATAGAAGCGGTAGTACCATTTCTTTCCTTTCTTTCTAACAGATCCTTTTGCCATAATCGTATGTCTCCTTTCGATATCAGACAATCGGAACTGCTGAAATGCTTCTTGCGTGTAAGTATATCATAACTCCGATTATCTTACTATACCGTTTCAGAATCCTCATACATAACTTCGGATAAAAGATTTGCAAGTCTTTGTTCTGCTGTTTCCGGTTTCTTGGAATAGAGTCTTACAATATCTGCCATGTCATTCAATGCGTTGACAGTATGGGTAATCTCCCTGAGAAACATAATCTCGTTATATTCATCATTCGATTCAAACCCCAGTGTTTTGGCAATGTCCGCTTCTTTTGTATTGCCCTTGTAATTTTTGCAGGCATACTGGAACGAATCCAGAAACAGTTCATATTGTTTCAACATTAACAGCAGTAAGTCTTTGGAAAAAGCATCTTCTGTTTTCGTAAGGTCAAGAGGTAATTGTTTGAGAATATCCGTCATTGCATCACGAATCTGTAATTCCCTTTTATCCGTAATGTCTGTTTCGTATTCGTCTGTTTCCCCTCTGAGCCATTCCACAGATACATGTAGAGCTTCTGAAAGACCTTCCAGCACCATTTTCTTCGTATTGTCAATCGTTCCGGCTTCATATCTCTGGATTGTAGATGCAGTCACACCCATCTTCTCAGCGATATAAGGCTGTGTCAGATTCAATTCTGTACGGCGCTGTTTTGCCCTGCTACCGATCAGCTTGCGTAATTCTTTATCTTTCATGCTGATGTGCCTCCTTTTTCGGTATGTCATTACTATACCACATAACAAATAATATTGCAATATGCAATCCAATAACAAATGATACAATTTCGTAATGCTTGACAGGACGATATAAACACGTTATACTGACAGCACAAAAGAAATTGCATAATGCAATTTTCAAGGAGGTGGTCACATGACGCAAAGAAAGATTGCCTTATCTATTGAGGAAGCTGCTGATTATACAGGAATCGGCAGGAACACCCTGAGAAAGCTGGTGGAGTGGAAGAAACTTCCGGTATTAAAGGTCGGGAGAAAAGTCCTGATCAAAACGGATATGCTGGAACTCTTCATGGAAGCCAACGAGGGCAGGGACTTGAGGGATAAGGGAAATGTAAAAGCCGTCACAAGAAACGGTTCAACTTAAAAAAGCGGTTCCCGAAGAAACCGCCAAAGGTTCTATCAGACCGAAGCCATGATATACCTACACGCAAGCAGATTATACCATGTACCTCGTCTGACAGACAACAGAGAACTTATGTTTGGTAAAAAAAGAAAGGACGATGATATTTATGGCAAGATCAACAAAGAGTTATGAGGAGCGTCTGCTCCAGTTGGAAAAAAGAGAACAGGAAAGCCTTGAAAAAGCGAAACAGTACGCAGCACAGAAACGGGAACTGAAGAAGCGTCAGAAAGATGTGGAAACGAAAAAACGAACACACAGGCTCTGTCAGATCGGCGGTGCGGTGGAATCAGTGCTTGGTTCTGCGATTGAGGAAGAAGATATTCCGAAGCTGGTCGGTTTCTTAAAAAGGCAGGAAGCAAATGGGAAATTCTTCTCAAAGGCAATGCAGAAAGAGCCAGTTACAAATACGGAGGAAGTGTAATGCCGGAGGGAGTGGAGTTTCCATTCCCTTCATTGCTTTTTCATGAAGGGCACACTTATGGACAACCAGAGGTCGTCCGTATAAGTTTGCCACAGGTGGCAACCGGTCTGCGCTTACGCTTGCCGGGCTCGTTCCGTCGGCGGGGCTTTCAGCCAGACCTGCTCATGCCGCAGGAGGCACTCTTCGCCAGAGGGGCGCATTCCATGCAGGCTGTTATGCACAGGGCACTCTTATGCAGAGGGTGTTCCGGCAGATACCATTTTCTTTTAGGGAAAAGGTTACCTGCCGGAAATCAAAGCCGGATACGGCAGAAAGGGGGAAACGGATCATGGCGATTTTTCATTATACAGTAAAGATTGTTGGACGCAGCAAAGGAAAATCCATCATATCGGCATCTGCCTATCTCAATGGCGATGTGATGAAAAATGAAGAAACAGGCAGGATCAGCTGCTATACTTCGAAAAAAGAAGTCGTTTATACCAGCCTGCTGATGTGTGAAAATGCACCGCAGGAATGGCAGGATGTACCTGCTGAAAATATCAGACGGTTCCAGAAATCTGCCCGATATAAAAGGGCAGATAACAAAGAAACCACACTGGAAAAATTTAAACTTACTTTTCAGAAACAGCGTTTGTGGAATGAAGTTTTGAAGATTGAGAAGACCTCGGATGCACAACTCGGCAGGTCATTTGAATTTTCACTTCCGAAAGAATGGAGCCGACAGGAACAGATTGATTATACAACCGAATATATTCAAAAGACCTTTGTAGATAAGGGAATGTGTGCGGACTGGAGTATCCATGATAAAGGAGATGGAAATCCTCATGTGCATTTACTTGTGACGATGAGACCATTCAATCCAGACCACTCATGGGGGAACAAAGAAGTCAAGGATTGGGATTTTGTCAGAGATGAAAATGGAAATATCGTGGAGGATGAATCCCATCCGGACTGGTGGCAGGATAAAAAGAACCCTGCCCGTCATGGAATCCGAATCCCGGTATTGGACGAAAATGGCAATCAGAAAATCGGTGCAAGGAACCGTAAACAGTGGAAACGTGTATTAACCGATGCTACCGGATGGAACAATCCAAAAAATTGTGAACTATGGCGGAGCGAATGGGCAAACGTCTGTAATGCACATTTGAAAACGGAAAATCACATTGACCACCGTTCTTATGCAAGGCAGGGGAAATTAGAGATACCGACGATCCATGAGGGTGCGGATGCCAGAAAAATTGATGAGAAATTTCAGAACGGACAGACACAATCAGCGTCATGGAAAGTGGTAGAAAACCAGATCATAAAAAGACAAAATGCACTGCTGAATAAAATACAGATTTCTTTCGGAAAGGTATCCGGTGCATTGACACAATGGAAGGAGCGATTGGATGACATTAGAAGAAAGCCGGGAAGTCATTCCCATGATGGAGACAATGATAAACCAGATCGAGGAACAGCAGAATCTTATGGCAGCGATGGTACAGGAATTGCAGGAACGGGATCGACAGCTCCTGTCTTTTCAGGAACAGAACCAGAGTTTAAAAAGCTTAAACAGCGAATTATCCGGGCTGCTGAATCTTTTACCAGATACAGAAGAACTGCTCTCACAGATCGAGCAACAGAAAACCAGAATCGAACAGTTGGAAACCGAGAATCAGCAATGGCAGGAATTAACGCAGAAGCTGAACAGCGAGAACAGCTTATTGCAGAAACAGAACAGCGAATTGCTGACCTTAAACAGCAGATAGAGAAAGCGAGGGAGATTGATGAACGGATGCAGAAACTCAGAGAACGTCGGGCAGGTGGAAGAACTTCTGCAGATGACAGAACAGATGCAGGACGAACTGGATCAGAAAGACCAGACAATTCAGGAACTGAACAGGCAGCTAAGCGAATCGCTGACCTTGAACGAGAAATTGAACAGCGAAAACAGAGCCGAGAATATCGAAGCATTGTGGACAAGATTAAGGCAAACAGAGGAACGATTGATCAGCGAGACAGACAACAGGAAAAGAGCCGACGCAGAAGTCGTGGCATGGAAATTTAAGTACGAAAAAGCAGAACAGGAAAAACTTTATGCACAGACACACCAAAAGACGGTTGAGGTAGCTGTTGAGAAAAAAGTGCCTTATGAGAAATGCGAAAAATGTGACCGTACTGCTTACCAGAAAGCAAAAGAAAAATGCGATAACCGTAAAAGGCAGTTGGAAAAGAAATATAAAAAAATGACGATTGGTTATGAAAGTATCCTGTTCCTGCTGGCATGGTACAGCATAACTACAACACTGTTTACTGCTATTCTTTCGCCAGTTTTCCTTAACGACTGTAACATCTTTTTCGGTGCGCTAGGAAAAGGAATGGGAAGCTTGTTTCGGGAGTTTGTCATAGGGGCAGATTCTTTCGGACAGTTAAGCAGCGGAATACCTAACCGTATCCTTTCCGGGCTTATGTACTGGCTGATCGTAGCCATTGTTATGGGGATTTTATTCATAATAACCGGATTACTGATAGTTGGGATTGGTTATCAGGTAGGAAAAATCTACCGGAAATATTGTTGGGATATCATCAGCATTGTGGAAGTTATTACAAGCACAGCCATTGCAATTTATTTTGGAGATTGGATAAAATCTGTTATTTCTATAAATCTCATTACACTATTATTACTGGTGCATGTGGTTTATATTGGAATCAGATGCTATGTGAAAGACTGGATGGAAGAAAGAGGATACTGTTGATATGGAGAATTAGATTTTTAAGAGTCTTTCGATATGTTAGATGAGTGCTATAAGAGATATCTGTTATTGAGGGCAGAGGGACAAAAAGCCTCTCTGCCCTTAATGAACAAAGCACGTTCTTTTAGAAAAATTTAGTCGTTGACAGATAACATATCTTGCATTATAATACATTTAACAATTAGGATAAATGTTAAACGAGGAGCGTGATGAATTCTTGGGTATACAAGATACATTAAAAGCACTGGCAGATCCAATACGACGTGAGATTTTAAATTTATTGAAGAATGGACGGCTTTCTGCTGGAGAGATATGTGAACATTTTTCAGTAACGGGAGCTTCTATATCCAGACATCTGGCAATATTGAAGGAGGCTGATTTAATCCGAAATAAAAGAGAGGGAAAATTTATTTATTATGAATTAAACACTTCCGTATTGGAAGATGTCATGTTGTGGATTATAGATTTGAAAGGAGTATCGGACGATGAAGGAAATGATAAAAAAATATAGAGGTTCATTAATTTGTTCTGTTCTGGTAATGCTCATCGGGGTTTTAGTAGGATTCACTAGTACACAGAGCATGTGGGCAAATGTGTTTTTTGTAGTGACGGATTGTGCGCTGGTGGCAATAATATTTTATGATAACCGGAACAGACAGCAGAGCCGCAAGATTATAGGAATGACGATGTGGATTATACCAATTATAACATTACTCTATAATGGTATTGCAAGACTGGTCAATATGGGTGCAGATATGGAAAATCTGTTTATGGCAGTAATTTACTATGGAACTGGACTGCTGTTTATGGTTATTGGAAATTATTTGCCAAAAGTGAAACAGAATAATACCATAGGAATAAGAGTTGTATGGTCTTTAATGGATGAAGAAAACTGGAATGCAACACATAGATTCAGCGGCAAATTATGGATGGCATCAGGTATTTTATGTATGCTTTGTGGACTTTTGGGGGAAAGCATGGCTGCACTGGTTGTGTATATTATAAGCATTATGGCAGCTGCAATCATTAGCATTCTCTACTCCTACCTTTTTATAAGAAAAAGCTGGCAACCGGAGAAGGCTTAAAAATTCAGTATAATACAAAAAAAGTGTGATATATCTGATCATCGCAATTTCCGCTATTGTGTTTACTATATGGACTTTGTTTTGGGGAAGCATTCAGATTCGTTGTAATGATCGTGATTTTAACATTGAAGCAAAAGGATGGAATGATTATACAGGGGAGTATTCGCAAATTGACAGCATTTCTTATGAAGAAAATGTATTGCAGAACGATAATGATTACAGAACTAATGGTTTTGGAAACCTGAAGTATGCTATGGGAAACTTCAAAAACGATATCTTCGGAGATTATATCCGCTACACTCATGCCTCCTGCCATTCATATGTTGTCGTGAACATAGATGGAAAAATATTAGTTGTAAATGGGGAAAATGACGCAGAGACAAAGGAAATCTATCAGAGAATAAGTGAGAAGGTGTCAAAGGAAAGAAAATAGTTGTCGGAAACGCTGAGAAGAAATTATTCTCAGTCAAATAACAAATTATTCTATTTTTCTCATTTAGCAAATCTGTTTTAATAGCGTTGACAAATGTGTAAAATGGAACGCTACATTGAATGCTGTGCAAAAGTCACCTCGAAAATCGTTCCCCCAGTCTTGCCTGATTTGATACAAATACTGCCATCATGTACTCTAACGATTTCACGGACAAAAGCAAGACCTAGCCCTACGCCACCCAGCTCCCGGCTTCTGGATTTATCCACACGGAAGAATGGCTCGAACACTCTCTCCCTAAGCTCCTTTGGTATTCCGCTTCCCGTATCTTCTACAGACAGATAAACATGCTTGTTTCTCTGATATGCGGTTACTGTAACCTGTCCGAGCGGATGATTATATTTGATGGCATTCTCAACCAGATTGTATACAAGCCTGTAAATAAGGATATCACTGCCTATCATAGTGGAATCCTCACATTTTCCAATCAGCTTTATATTCTTTTCCACGGCAAGAGGCTCAAGGTCTGCCAAAACCTCTTCAACAATAGCATCCAATATAATTTTATCATCCCTTCCCACCGTCTGAAGCTCACTCATGTCAAGAAGAGTCTTTACCATCCTGTTTAATTTATCATTTTGTTCCGTAACCATTTTTATGGTCTGCAAAGTGTCTGCATCATTTCCCGGGTGAGAGGCAGAATTATATAAATCAAGCTGTACCTGCATTAACGCTAATGGAGTACGCAGCTCATGTGCTGCATTTGCAGTAAACTGTCTCTGTATCTCAAATGCTTCCGACAGACGCTCAAGCATCTTATTATAAGAAATACCCAGCTGGTTCAGTTCCTTAACATTGTTTTCCTCTATTCTTGAATCAGACAGATTCTGAGCCTGTACCTCTTCAATTTTATCTGAAAACTCCCTGATTGGTCTGAGTGCATGCCCGCTTATAAAATAAGTGACGACACCTCCCAAAAGCGCCAGCAAAACCGTGATTATCAGACTGTTTCTTTTATAGTCGGCCTTATTATTGTACACCTGAAACGAAAATTCATCCGCAAACTCATCCCACTTATCGTCCGGTATGCTGATATATATTTCATCTGATTTGTTTCCTTTTTCATCCCCCTGTGACTCTACCGCATCCTGCAGAGAATCGATGTAATGCACACCATTTTTATAGACAAACATAGTCAGGCAGCCACATATAATAGCAATACACAATGTAGTAATGCACGTAAGTCTCCACTGTAGCGACATTCTTTTCATCTGTCAGACTCCTCCCGTATTTTATAGCCTTCACCTACCTTGTTCTGAATGGGATCATATCCCAGCTTCGCCTTAAGCTTTTTTCTAAGTGAAGACATATGTACCCTGATTGCTCCGCTAAAGCTGTCTGCCGTGGCATCCCACACATGCTCTATCAGCTCCTCCTGACTCACCGGTCTGCTTATATTGATAAGTAAATATTCCAAAATACCATTCTCTTTTCTTGTCAGTGGAACCGGCTCTTCCTTTGCATATGCCTCGCGTTTAATCGTATCAAACTTTATTTCTCCGCATTTAAGACATATATCATTCTGTACAAATTTCCTTCTTGTCAGGCTTCTGATACGTGCCTCAAGCTCCTGCAGATGGAATGGTTTTTCCATGTAATCATTTGCTCCTGCATCCAGTCCCTCTACCTTATCAGCAATCTGACCTCTTGCAGATAATATCAAAACCTTAGTTTCATCATTGTATTTTCTAAGCTCCTTAAGAAGCTCCATGCCATCCATCCCCGGCAGATTCAAATCCAAAACTATCAGATCATAATTCTCCGACAGTATACATTCAAGAGCCTCTTTCCCATCATAACAGGTATCCACCTCATAACCGGCAGCATACAGACTCTTTGCAACCATATCACATATTTGTTTCTCATCCTCAACAATTAATAATCTCAAAATGTTCTCCTGCTTCTTAACAATAATTTTACAACCTATATTGTATAATACCAAAGTCAGCTGGTCAACAATACAACAAAAAGGAGCAACATTATGTTGAAATACCAAAAAACATGTCAAATCATTCTGCTTATCCTTGGTGTATCCATGATAAGCTATGGTGCAGTCAGAGGTGAGGCGGCTACAGTGCTTGGTAAAGCAATAAAACTATGTCTGGAGTGTGTCGGAATTGGATAAGGAAAAGAAATTACTATCAAGAAAACTGGCAAAAATACGTGGCTGGATACAGGCCGCAGCAACGCTGCTGACCAATATTCATATTCCAAATTTATTTAAGGGTAAAATATATCAGGGCAATGCAAAAACAGTATGCGTACCCGGATTAAACTGCTACTCCTGCCCTGCCGCGACAGGAGCCTGTCCAATAGGGGCATTTCAGGCAGTTGTCGGATCATCAAAATTTAAGTTTTCATACTACATAACCGGATTTTTTATTTTACTCGGTGTAACTCTCGGCAGATTTATATGTGGTTTTTTGTGCCCATTTGGATGGTTTCAGGATTTACTTCATAAAATCCCCGGAAAGAAATTATCCACAGCCAAACTAAAGCCTCTTAGGTACCTAAAATATGTCATTCTTATTGTTTTCGTTATACTTCTTCCGATGCTTGTAACGAACTCTATAGGAATGGGAGACCCGTTCTTCTGCAAATATATCTGTCCTCAGGGTGTTTTAGAGGGTGCTATACCGTTATCTATTGGAAATGCTGCTATCCGTTCTGCGCTGGGAAAGCTTTTTTCTTTCAAGTGTATGATTTTAATTGCAGTGATTGTACTAAGTATCTTATTTTACAGGCCCTTCTGTAAATGGATTTGTCCGCTTGGAGCAATCTACTCATTATTTAATAAGGTCAGCCTGCTCAAAATCACCGTTGATAGCAGTAAATGTGTCGGATGCGGTCAATGCTCAAAGGCATGTAAGATGGATGTGGATGTGTGTAAGACACCGGATCACCCCGAGTGCATACGCTGCGGTGCCTGCATAAAGGCCTGTCCGAAGGACGCCATCTGCTACCGGTTTATGGGAAAATCATGTCAAAAAAATGACAACAGATAGCTATTAAACATTTTACTATTATTTTAAAGGAGAAATTACTCATGAAAAACAAATTATCATTTATTTCTATTTTTACACTCTGCATAGCATTATCACTTACAGCATGTGGCGTAAAGCAAGCTTCCACAACAGATTCTAAGAACACTCAGACTGAAGCCGGCTCAGAAGCATCCGGCAAATCAGATTCCAGGCTTGATGATTTATATCAGCAGGAAAATCAGCTTTTTGCAGATCACGCTGATGTGTGGAACAAGGCATTTGGCATGATGAACAAAAGTGACGCCGATCCAAACGGAAATTATGCTGATTATCTTGCCGGTACCGTAGAATCAAACAAGAATTCATTCACAGACGATGAGCTTAAAACACTTAATGAGGATATTGAAACCATACGAAAAATCGAGGAACAGATAGCAGAGCTTGAAAACAAAAATACATCATCAGACGATAACAAGAAGGACAGCTCTAAAGCCTCATCTGTATTCAGTGATTTTTCCGGTGAGGATTTTGATGGCAATAAGGTTGATGACAGCCTGTTTTCCGGTAATGCAGTAACAGTCATCAATTTCTGGTTTACCGGCTGCAAACCATGTGTCGCTGAATTATCCAAGCTTAACGAATTAAATGATGCTATCAAATCAATGGGCGGAGAAGTTGTTGGCATCAACACTGAGACCTTCGATGGCAATAAAACAGCTATCAAAGAGGCTGCCTCTGTTCTTGAAAGCCAGGGTGTCAAATATCGTAATCTGTCAATTGACTCCTCTAGTGCTGCCGGTAAATATGCCTCAGAAATCATGGCCTTTCCAACAACTATACTTGTTGACAGAAATGGCAATATTGTAGGCGAACCAATGCTCGGCGGAATTGATAACAAGGACAACTATGATGCCCTTATGAAGCAGATTCAGTCTGTAATTGATGCAGACAGCACAAATAAATAGAGGTCTACATATAAAAAGCTCCTGTGCATTGCACAGAGAGCTTTTTTTGAACATTACTATAATGTCAAGGAATCTTCTGCATCTACCCACATCTGTAAATTCCCATCAAGATACAGTCTCGCATATTCTAGTGGTTCATCAATGGCAAGTGTGTTTAATGCACAATCTGATCCGGGTGTGGTTCTCAAATTCTTTTCTGCTTCCCAGCAGTCAATGCGAAGCATATAGTCTGCACTGGTATAAACATCAATGCTGTTTCGTCCGGGATTATATTCTGCAAATATTGTTCTCATCGTATCTTATCTCCTTATCGTTCAATCAATGATTTGCTACAAAAATCAGAAGCATTTCAATCAGTTCACCATGTCACTTTTATTTTGTGTTATACTGTTTTATATAATTTTTTTGCCCTTGTATTTTCCCTTATCAGAGTTCGTAAACACTGGTGGGACGATATAACACAAGGGAAACAATAAGGGAAAGCTCACCTGCGACAAATCCAGTGTTTTCAATGGTTTGCGGAGAATTTAATAACAAAATATAACAGTTATTAAATTTCTTAAAACAGGTGAAATCTCAATCATAAATTTGTTTCAGAATCATTTTTGCATTAGTTGCTGTAACTACAACGTTCGTCACCGTATTGTAGACCGACAACCTCCGGTCAATCTATTCCGATACCGTTTCTCCAGTCCAGTCAATTATACCACCAAATTCTACGATATTCGTATAGCCCAAAGCCACTAACTTTTCGGATGCCTGTTTACTGCGGTTTCCGCTGCGGCAGTATACCAAAATAAGCTGATTCTTGTCTGGAAGTTCTGATATTTCTTCCGAACCAATTGTTTCGTTTGGAATATTGATTGCATCAGGGATATGTTTATCATCGAATTCTTCCACAGTCCGGACATCCAGGATGATGTAATTCTGCTCTTGCTCCATCATAACAGCTGCTTCGTCCATTGTAATCTGACGATAGCCCGCTTTCTCATCAGGCACACCATAGCCGCCTAAAAGAAGCAAAGAAAGTAACACGATTATGTAGCTTTTCATATGATTCCTCCTTATAAAACGGGACGGCCGAAAACCGCCCGTCTTTATCCTATATCAGCTTCTTGCCATACCATCTACGCTCAGCACAACACCAGTGATGTAAGACGCTTCATCCGAAGCCAGGAAAACAAAGGCATTGGCAATATCTTCAGGCTGTCCTAAGCGACGCAGAGGGATTTTCGCGATCAGCGGATCAATCACTTCCTTCGGCACGGCCTTCATCATGTCCGTCTCTGTAATACCGGGCGCCACTGCATTAACACGGATTCCTTTTGGCCCCAGTTCCCGCGCTAAAGATACGGTCAGACCATTTACTGCAAACTTAGATGCCGGGTAAGCAAAACCACTGGGCTGACCTGAAATGCTGACCATCGAGGAAGTGGAAAGAACAACGCCCTTTCCTCTGGCCACCATACACTCAGCGGCAGCACGAGTTGCATTGAACACACCCTTCACGTTCAAATCCATAACTTTATCAAAGGTATTTTCCGTATATTCCATAAACGGGGTACTTTCAGAAACGCCTGCATTATTGACCAGAATATCGACGCATCCATATTTACCGGTAACTTCTTTGAACGCTTCTCTTACTGATTCCATACTTGCCAGGTTTGGACTGATACCTGCAACGATTGCCTCAGGATATTTTTCCTTTAGCTGAGCAACCGCCTTATCTGCAGAGGCCTGAGAACTTGCTGTCACAATAACTGTTGCTCCTTCTTCCAGGAATCTATCTGCGGTGGCAAACCCAATGCCACGGCTTCCGCCAGTGATGATCGCAACTTTATCTTTTAATCTCATATTAAGTACCTCCTTGTTTTTGTTTTGTGTTTTCAATATACCTGCTTTTCGTTTCATTTTCTGTGATGATATCACAAATATGACAGATTTGTTGAACTATAACATTTATTATGGGACTTTGCATTCTCATTTATCCGTTCGGGAAGATTATCTGCGTTGTGTTTTTCTCTTTGTCTTAATAAATTATCACATAAATGTCTGTTTTTCCATAAAAAAGTGACAATCCGCTTTTACTGCGAATTGCCACTTTCCTTGTGACATTTTCAATTCTGTTTGCTCTTTAAATCTTGTACCTCCAATCACATGTATAGTATCAACTACACTTTCCCGGTATATCTCCTACGATAATACTCCATCGTGCGATATTCCAGAATATCCTTCATATGCTTTTTAAATGCCTCATTTCCTATTACTTCGCTCAAATCGTCCCTAACCGCAAGCACATAACCGTCTTTCTCAATAAAGAAACCTTTTCCAGAGGCCTTTAAGAATCTAACCGGCATACTTTTTGCCTTGCTCAGATGCTGCTTATCTGTCATCGTTTTATAATCAGCATAAGATATGCCCGCAGAAAAATCTTTCCAGTTCGTTCCATTATCAAAAAATCTTTTCCACGCTGCTAATACTTCTTCCTCTTTCACAGCCAGGCGCACATCACCATCGTTATAAAAACTATATAAAATCGGCATCTTATATACTTTCTGCATATCTGTAGTTTCAATGAGCGACAAAAACTCTCTTCCGATTCCTGAATATACTTTGTTCTCATCCTCAGACAATTCCTGCATTTCATTCAAAAATTCCATATATTTCCGAAACGGATTTTCCTTCGCATGTTTGATACAATATTGATAAATATCATCCTCCATATAGGTAAACAGCTCCATTCGAGTAGGTACTTTGCCGTCTAACAATTCCTTCACTTTGTAAAATTCCTGCTTTATCCGCTCCTTAACCGATAACGTTTTTTTATCCAGTTCTTTGAATAAATCAATCAATTTCATATCGAAATCAACGATACAATCATCAGGATATTCTATATCGCTGTAATCATATCCAGATTTTTCGGTCAAGCTCTTCCTGCCGCTTAACAGCAGCGGTGCCCGTCCTGCCTTTTCATAATTCCCAATAAAATCCAGCACATTTAAATACTCTTTGCCTTTACTGGTACGAAGACCGCGTCCTAATTGCTGTAAAAATACGATGGGGGATTCCGTTGGTCTTAAAAACATAACCAGATCAAGTGTAGCAATATCTACACCTTCGTTAAACATATCTACTGAGAAGATTACCCGGATTTCCTGATTCTTCAGTTTATCAATTGCTTTATCCCTTTCTTCTGAAAATTCTCCATCCGCATTGCTATATACTGCAACAGCCTTTATACCTCTTTTGCAAAATTCCTTTGCCATTTCTTCCGCATGTTTTCTGGAACAGCAAAACCCCAGTGCACGCTTGGAGCGGTATTTTATGTAATATTTATAAATCAAATCATAGCGTTTTACATTGCCAATATAAGCTTCATTCAATTCCTTCTCGTCATAATGCCCCTTTACAAGATGCAGCGATGAGTAGTCTGTTTCATCATAAATGCCATAATAGTGGAATGGAACCAACGCCCCTTTATTGATTGCTTCTTGCAAAGAAATCTCATATGGAACATTGTAATCGCAGATTTCATAAATGTTTTTTCCATCCATTCTTTCAGGCGTAGCAGTCAGCCCCAACAAAAATTGCGGTTTAAAATAATTTACGATTCTTTGATACTGTTCATTTACCGCATGATGAAATTCATCTATGACCAGATAATTAAAATAATCCGGTGAAAAAAAATCTTCTGTCAGATATTCCTTTCTGCCAAGCGTTGCAACAGAAGCGAAAATTACTGACTTATCAGTATCTTTCTGTTTTCCATAGAAAAACCCATAGTCTTCCGAATGTCTCACATTTTTAAAGGATACTGCTGCTTGCTTTAATATTTCCTCCCTATGTGCTACAAATAAGACCCGCTCATACTTTGCAGAGTCGAATGCAGCCAGATATGTCTTACCCACGCCGGTGGCCGCCTGCACTAATCCCTTTGTTGCACCTTCTGATCTGCTGTCTTCCAAAGCATACAACGCTTCGATCTGCGCCCCTCTTGGATGAAACAGCATCGCAACTTTCGTATCAGTGTCTTCTTCTAAAAGATCATATTTCGCCAGATCTTTTGATACAGCTGGCTTGTGCCAATTTTTAGAATATCTGGTCAGTTCCTCATCATCAATCACAATAGAATGATTTTCAAACAAATCCAAAAAAGTTTCATAGAATAAACCAAAATTTTTCTTATCATCCTGACTGTTAAAACGATAATTCCACTCAATGCCGGAAGTTAACGCACTCCTTGATATATTGGAAGACCCAATATATATTTCCCCGATATTACCATAGTGAAAAATATACGACTTCGGATGAAAAGAACGTTCCTTATTATTATAAAATCTCAAATCCACCCGATTGCCTAATTCCTTTTTGATCAAACACAAGGCTGACGGTTGCGTGATACCAAGATAATTCCCGGTAAGAATTCTTACCTCAGCGCCACGCTCCAACGCCGCTTTCAAATCCTTCAGAAGCATTCTCACGCCGGATTCCATAAGAAAGGAAACAATTATATCAATCTTATTTGCGTTTAACATACTTCTTTTTAACTGGTAGTATAAAAATCGATTTCTATTTTTATCACCAGTCATAACATCTGTATATTCTATTTGTAATTCATCTATCTCTGTCTTTTCCGCAAAATCAGATTGAGCCATTTTTCTTCTCCTCTTCCCGGCCGTACATCCGAAGTTATCCATTGCTCTTCCACATCCAAACCCTTTATTTTACTTAAAAATTCGGCAAATGTCTCCTCTGTCATGTCTGTGAAAAATCGTCCATCTCTCTCACCTGCAAAAGTTCCATATTTAAAAGATGTATAGATAATCCCTTTCTCCTTTAAGGCGATTACCATCTTTCTCATTACTTCAGCCAGTTCGTCAATCGGTAAATGTAATATAGAAGAACAGGCCCAGATGCCATCATACCGGCCTACTTCTGACAATTCCTGAAAAATCATATTTTTGACTTCAATTTCCGTATATCTGCTCGCTAACTTGCACAATTCTTTAGAACCATCAACGGCATCTACCCGATACCCCTGTTCCAGAAAAAATTTTGTGTCGCGTCCAGAACCACAACCAAAATCAAGTATGTAAGAACCTCTTCGCAATTTTGCTAAAAAATGCCTTTGCATTGTAGCAAATTCAACATTCACTGTACTTTTATAAAATCGATCCGCATGGATATCATAGTAACCAAGCGTAGTATTATATTCCATAAGCTTCCCTTCTTAAATATGAGGCCTTTTTATCTGTACGATAATACTCACTCCACATTCCAGCGCTGAACCTATATGTAACAAAGAATATGTGGATATTCTTTCATGTGATGATTCATAAATATAATCTAATTCATCCCTACAAACCGCAATTTGATTATACCGCCTTAGACTGCCTTATTTCCCTTATCAAAAGTATCATACCGTATACGCCTACAAGCAAAAGAATGATATCCTCATACGCATTAAAAATGATTGTGCGTCCATTAATATACCTCTGTAAACTGTACGTTGTCTATTTTATTTTTTGACACTCGCTACATTCTCTATCGTGAATGGAAATAATAACGCCAGATTCCGGAAAAATATATTTTTCTTTTGGCATTTTTAGTTGCTTGCCTCTTTCTATAAATATGAATTGTTATTTCCGGTTCGGTTTTCTTTTAATAGCCAACAATTTCATATAATCATCAAATTCAGCAGTATTGGTCGGTTCAAACATTACCCATTTTCCATCATGGTAGATTTTTGCCTCATCATACTGCCTACAAACAGCAGTAGAAAGAGTACTTCTTATATCTTCAAATTTTGTTCTTTCATCTTTTCCAAAGATAACCATAAAACCAACACAATTATTTTTTGCGTATAGGCAACAAAGTGTTTTTCCACCTCTGCGGTATTTATACTCGTAAGTCCAATTCTTACCACCAGTATTCCATAATCGTTCCATTTCGTATTTTTCATCAATAGCCGAACATAACTCTTGCCAAACTTCAAACAAAGATTGCCCGAGCAATTCAGTCATAATTGATTGAGACGGTATCTTTTCAAGCATTGTATCCCCTCCATTAATTGTGATTTGTTGTTTAAGTATAGCATACCATTCTGTTGTGATAAAGTAAGGTTGTAACAGAAGTGGCTAATAAGATATAATCAAAATCACAAGAAAAGAGGTACCTATTATGCCACAGAATTACACTCCCGAGTTTAAGAAAAAGATTGTCCGTCTCCGTTTGGAAGAAGGAAGAACAATCAAAAGCATCACCGCGGAGTATAACATCTCCAAAGAAACGCTGCGCCGCTGGTGCAATGAATTCAAAGAAGAATGCCGGACAAGCCCCGATACAAAAACAGAGTATGATAACATGAAGGAGATGCTTAAGCTCAAAAGAGAAAATGAGGAGCTCCGAAAGGAGAACCTGTTTCTAAAAAAAGCAGCGGCATTCTTCGCAAAAGAAATCGATTAGAGGCTTATCGGTTTATAGAAGAACATCACAGAGAATTCGGGGTCCGCTGGCTGCTAAGGCGGCTTGGCATCTGTCCGAATGCGTATTACAACTACCGGAAACACCGGAAGGCGGCTTATCATGCCCAAAAAGAAGCAGTAAAAGCGCAGATCAGGGAAATTTACCATGTGCATAACGGGGTAGCAGGATACCGGACCATGACTGTCTATCTGGCGCGCAGGGGCTGCCATTACAGCACGGTTACCGTACATAAGTACATGAATACGGAAATGAGGCTGTATTCCCTTGTCCGCCCAAAGAAACCGGGCTGCCGGCGTGAAAAACCGCACAAAATCTTTGAAAACAGGCTGCAGCAAAAGTTTTGTGCAGGCAGGGCGAATCAGAAGTGGTGTACAGATTTCACGTATCTGTTTTTGAAAAATGGAGAAGTGCGCTACAATTGCAGCATTGTTGACCTGTATGACCGGAGTGTCATTGCAAGCGAGACAGACCGCCAGATCACCAGCAGTCTTGCTATCCGGACTTTGAAGAAAGCACTGGAATCACAGTCCCGGATCAATGGAGAACTGATACTCCACAGCGATCAGGGTTCCCAGTATACGTCAAAGGCATTTGTAGAATTCTGTGAATCTGTCCATGTGACACAGAGTATGAGCAAAGCAGGATGTCCATATGACAACGCCCCTATGGAAAGATATTTCAATACATTGAAAAATGAATGTGTGAATCTGTACGATTTCCAGACAGAGGAGGCACTGTATCGGGCAGTGGAAGAATTTGCTTATGTCACGTATAATCACATCCGCCCTCACAGCTATAATGGATACCGCACCCCTTATCAGGTACGGTTTGCATCTTAAATTAAAAGCTGATTTTTTTAGTCATAAGCGTTACAAAAATGCTTGACCACAACACCCTTACCTTCCTGACATTGATATACAAGCGCAAGAACATATGGAAAGGCCCACAGAACAACTGAAACAGTCGCAAGGTATTACAATCTTCGCATAAGTAGAACGGCGGCAGGGAGAAATCTCTGCCACAAATTTTTTGAAAAAGGTCTTGTTTGTGACGTAACGTAATGAAGTATAATAGGAGTTACTGTCCGTACATTGCAATACTATGACAAAGAAGGTTTGTTATCCCCTTCGGCAGAAAGTGAAGGTGGGCGAAGACTTTATACAGATAAAGATTTAGTTATACTTCATCAAATTATATCTTTGAAATCATTGGGTTTTTCTTTGGATGATATAAAGCATCGCTTAATTTCTTTAGAAACGCCGACTGATGTAGCAACTGCCCTTACCGAACAGGCAGATAGCATACGAGAGAAAATAGAACAACTAACCGCTTCTTTGACAGCAATCGAACAGTTAAAGGAAGAAGTGTTACAAATGCAGACAGTCAATTTTAAGAAGTATGCAGATATTATTGTCAATCTGCAAATGAAAAACGACTCTTACTATCTCATTAAACGTTTTGATGATGATACGCTCGACCATATCCGTAATCGTTTTGATAAGGAAAGCGGTTTGAATTTTATGGATAGATTTAATCATTTGAGTGATGAAATTATAGAACTTCAAAAGGCAGGCGTGTCCCCTGAAAGTGAAAAATGCCAACGAGTTGTAAAAGAATATTGGGGATTAATTACAGAATTTACAAAGGGTGATATGAGCATGCTTCTAAAATTGATGGAGGTCGGAAATATTGATACCGCTGCAAATGCCTGGGAAGAAAGACAAAAAATTGTAAACGGCTATTTAGAGCCGGCTTTGCAAGTCTACTTTTCAAGACTTGGGGAAAATCCGTTTGAGGGGGTGGAAGGATGAATCGCGCAATACAAGTTCGTGGATTAAAGAAAAGCTATGACAGCAACATTGTTCTCAATGGACTGGATTTTGAAATTGAAAAGGGAGAAACTTTCGCTCTGCTCGGTGTAAATGGCGCGGGAAAAACGACAGCCCTTGAATGTATTGAGGGCTTGAGAAAATATGACAGCGGTACAATTACGGTAAACGGGAAAATGGGCATTCAGTTGCAATCATCCTCTTTACCTGCCCATATCAAACCGATGGAGGCTGTAAGATTATTTTCAAAATGGAACAGGGCAAAGATTGATTTCACTATGCTTAACGCTCTTGGCATTAAAGAAATTGAGAAAAAACAGTACATCCAACTATCTACAGGACAAAAAAGGCGATTACATCTTGCCCTTGCACTTATCGGTAATCCAGATATTATTTTTCTCGATGAGCCGACTGCGGGGCTTGATGCCCTGGGTAGGGTTTCACTTCATGAACAAATTCGTAAACTCAAGTCACAGGGGAAAACGATTGTTTTGGCAGGTCACGATATGGCAGAAGTGGAAAACCTATGTGACCGCATTGCAATTTTGAATAATGGGAATATTGCCTTTTGTGGCACAGCGACAGAATTGACAGATAAGATTGGGGAAAAGTATTTTATTCATATCAAAACGAGGCAGGGGAACAGCACTTTTGAAACAGATCATATTGAAGATACTTTGATTTCCTTGCTTAATGATTTGAAGCAAAAAGAAATTCATATATTAGATATTAAAGTTGACCGTGGTACACTTGAACAACATTTTATCGAAATGGCAGGGAGGGAAACAAAATGAACGTTTTTTTATATGGTGTTGCGTTACAGTGGAAATTGGATATACGAAGTAAGTCCCTCTTAGTTACCTGCTATATCGTTCCGCTTATTTTCTTTCTACTTATGAGCGGTATTTTTACTTCCGTTATGCCCGAAATGGGAAGTACGCTAATACAATCTATGATTGTAATGAGTGTTTCAATGGGGGCATTTATCGGATTGCCGCCGTCGTTGATTGAAACTTACGGAAGCGACATAAAAAAGGTCTATAAAGCAAACGGAGTACCTATCTATTTAGGACTTGTTACAATGTTCCTTTCCGCATTTGTTCATTTGATGATTACCTGTGTTGTGATAGTGCTACTTGCCCCTATTCTATTTGAAGCAACTTTGCCGACACAACTTCCGGTTTTCTTTCTTGCACTTGCTATATACATTATTGTGTCGTTAAGCATTGGAAGTGTTTTAGGATTGACAGTAAAAAATCAAGCGAAACTGACGATGATAGCACAATGATATTGTCAATATTGGTTGACACTTTTTTTGCAAGGATATCAATGCCTAAGCAGCAGTATCCAGAGCTTCATAATATCTCTGCCGCTTGACCATAGGAGGAAGCCCATCATTGGAAGAGCATATCCTCCTGTTGTTCCAATAACTGATGAAATATCTCCAGATGAGGGTTTTCAGTTCCTCTACTGTCATTTTTTCTGTGTCATGCCTCCCATAGATGAGTTCTTCCTTCATCCGAGCCCACATGCTCTCGCAACGGGCATTGTCATGGCAGCGTCCGCCGGCGCTGTTCATGCTCTGGAGAATGCCATACTTTGCTACTGCTCTGCGGTAGGTCTCACTGGTGTACTGAGATCCACGGTCAGAATGGATGATGGCTCCCCTGAGCGCCGGGTAAGACCGGACCGCATTGGTAAGCGTACGCTCGCATAGTACGGCTTTCATGTTTGTATCCATTGCCATGCCCAGAACTGCAGCATCGAAACAGTCAAATATGGCAGATACATAGAGTTTTCCATCTCTTGCTTTGATCTCGGTTATGTCCGTGATACATTTTTTGAGTGGTTCCCTGGACTTGAAATCCCTTTTCAGCAGGTCCTCAGATTTACGCGCCTCACGATCTGCTTTGGTGATCCCATTTGGTCTGTGTTTCGGGCGATGGCTCAGCCCGATCTCTTCCATGATGCGGTAGACAGTGCGTTCACTGGGAAGGTGGACACCTTCCGTCTGTTTTAAAAGAAGCGCCTGATACATACGGATCCGTCCGTAAGTGTCGTTGCATTCATCCTCAGACACGACTGTCCTCATGGCATCAGCTAACTGCTGGTATTTCCACGGACGGTCTTTGTCTGCCAGATATTTATAAAATCCCTGCCGGGTTACTTTCAGCATCCGGCAGTAGAAAGAAATCTTTCCCTTTATAACGCCGTCCTTGGTTTTTATGGCAAGGAACATCATTCTCTGCCTTTTGCAGACTTCCGACGGCTGGCGGCGAAAAAAGCGCTTGCCTCTTCGAGAAATTCGTTTTCCTCTTTCAGGCGGCGGATTTCCTTTTCCTGCTCCTTGACCTGTCTGCGTAGGAGAGCCAGTTCTTCTGCAAGATTCAAGGCAGTTTCCGGAGTATGTGAGCCGGAACCGACATTCAGTCTTCCCTCTCTGGCAGCCTTTGTCCACGCATATATAGTGTTTTCAGGGATACCTAACTCGGCTGCAGCTTTTGCACCGCCAAGCTCTTTTGCTAATTTTACGGCTTGGATTTTATATTCCATGTCGTATTTCCGTTGTTTTTTTGCCATTGTAGTTGCCTCCTTATTTCTCTTTGATTATACATCAAATCCTTGAGTGTAAGGTGTCAACTAAAATGATACAACATCACAATTAGTGTTTTTGCCCTCAATTATGCTTTCGGGAATTATGTTTCCCATTGAGTTTCTACCCGATTTTGGGGAAACGATAGGACTAATTTTCCCAGCCTCTTGGGGATACCGATTGATGTTGAATCATGGATTTTGCTTTGAAAATCTATGGTATCTAATCTTTATCTTTTTTGCAGCGGTAATTGTATGTGGAATAGTTTTGAAAAAACAAAAAGCAAAATAGTTTGGAGGGAAAAGTTTTGAGCAAAACACAATGGATACTTTGCCCTGTCTGCGGCAATAAAACCCGAGGACTGTTCAATGTGATTTTCAGACTAGTACTGGTGTGGTGGTATTAGCTTCTTGTATTGACATTTCTCAGACCAAGTGCTATACTACAAACAACTAATTAACTAAAAGGTTAAAAGCTGTGAAGGGGGTATTCTCTTTGTTAGAAGTGTCCGGCCTGTCTTTTCATTATCAACCTCCTGTACCTGTGCTGACCGATCTTACTTTTTCCGTATTAGATGGAGAAATCGTTGGCCTGTTAGGGAAAAACGGTGTTGGGAAAACTACAACCTTGAAGCTGATTTTGGGGTTACTACCGCTTGAAAAAGGCTCTATCTTTCTTGGTAACTACTCGCTGTATCTACATCCCATGCAATACAAGAAACAAATTAACTATGTTTCTGACAGCCACGATATATACCACAATCTTACCGGAAAGGAATATTTGAATTTTATAGCGGATATGTACGAAGTACCTTCTGAAACAAGAGTTAAAATTTATACTCCGCTGATAGAAGCGTTTCAGGTTGAAAAATATCTGAATAGCCCTATTAAAAAATTATCTCATGGGACAAAGCAAAAAATTGCTATTATAGCATCCCTGGTTAATGATCCCCTACTTTGGGTGTTAGATGAGCCAATGACGGGACTGGATGTAGAAGCTGTTCAGGTCTTAAAGGAATTGATTAAATCCAGAGCGGCTTACGGAAAATCTGTTCTATTTTCATCTCACATATTAGAAATTTGTGAGAATTTGTGTGATAAAATTGTCATCATGCAAGCTGGAACGATGAAGAAAACAATCGAGCTTCGAGATAACCCTTCCTGTATTTCTTTGGAGGATATTTATTTGGAGGTGGTTAATGATGTACCGATGGATAAAGGTTTTTCAATTAAGCAAAACAATAAGTAAGATCAATTTCACCTTTTTGAATTTTCGGTATAAGTTAAAAGCACGCCATGATACCTACTCTATTGTGCTGACTTGCTTTGTTTTAAGTATTATAGGCGTGTTCTATTACTACTATTTTCAAATGCTTGGGCAGCTTTATGATGGACTTTCCGAGCTGGGGTTGGGAGCTTTGTTTTGTCGGCTTGCACTGTTTGTAGTGGCGATGATACTCTCGATAGTGAGCGCCTTCCTACTGATAAATATTTTTTGCTTTTCAAAGGATATAGAACACTTACTGCTATTTCCAGTGAGGCCATGCGACATTTTTACAAGTAAGTACATTACAGTAATCTTGTTTTGCTATGGGATTGAAATTTTACTGCTGCTTCCTGTGTGTATAATCCAAACCCAATACATGGGAGACATTTCTGCGATAATTACATATATCTCTGCGGCAGCGATACTTCCTCATATTGTTGTGTTCCCTTTGTCGGTTCTTGTGACAATATGCCTGAAAATTGCCATGCTTCTTAAACGTACGAGAACAATGCTGGTAGTCACAGGAATCATAGTGTATTTTGCAGGCAGCGTGATCGGCGTTCTATTATCAAATGGGCAAATAGGCGCAGAACGAGACTTATTGAACTGGGTTAATGATTTTATTGTACCATTCCCGTTCTATAATGCGTATATCCATTTTCATCCCGGACTAAAGCTATTCTGCATCATACTTGCTGCTGTGTTTATGGGCGTATACTACTATTTGAGTAAGCTTGTGATCGGAAAGAAATATGCCATTTATGATAAAGAGGGACGGATTCGCTTAAAGGCGATGAAATACAACTCGTCGTCAAAGCTGAGAAGCTATTTTAAGAAAGAGTATCAAACTTTTTTCCGTAATCCGGTGTATGTCATAAACGGATTGTTTGGGATTTTTATTACCCCCTTTTTATTGCCGCTGTCTTTTCGGATTAGTACAACCGCAGAGAGTATAGAACAAATAAGAGCCTTGGTATCAGCCCCGGAATTTTCCTTTTATGCGGTACTGTTTGCACTTGCGGTAATTGTACTTACATCCGCGATCAATATAGTGGCTTCAAGCAGTTTTTCCAGAGAGGGGGCAAGTTTTTGGATAACGAAGATCATTCCATATTCATTAAAGCAGCAAGCGTTTGTGAAAGCCCTGTTTTCTACAAGTATCTCGATTATGGGGATTATCATAAATTGTTTAATATTCAAGGTTTACTTTAACTATGGTTTTATCCAGATTGGAGTAATCTCTTTCGTTGGCATATTATTTGCAGCGTTATGGAACTTGATCGGAGTATTTATCGACATGAAACGTCCAAAATTGGAATGGACAAATGAAACAGAAGCAATCAAGCAAAATGTGAATGTGGTTTTGTCTATTTTGCTTTGTATCGCAATTTCAATAGGGTATTTCTTTGCGGTAGCAAAAATGCTTCAGAACGGATTCGCTGCCGGAAGCATTATAACCTTTCTATTGTGCAGTGTATGTATTCTAATTTTACTTTTGTGTAAAGGAATTGCGTCTCATCAAGAGTAATCTTTCAAAATATGTCAATCAAAAGGAGGAAGAGGCTATGAGTAAGAAGAAAATCATCCCTGCGATGCTATTGATTGGAACCTTTGTCATATTGTTTGTGGCAACATTTTTCCTTCCAGACAAGATACCCTTCCATTTTGATGTGAATGGAGAAGCAGGCTGGTATGCAAGTAACTATTTTCTCCTGCTGCTTACACCTGTTCCGTATTTGATTTACCATCAATTTACACACAAGAAAAAATGAATACAGTATTATGTGGAAAGGAGATTTGTTTAGATGACTACTGTGTTCAAAGCTCTATCTGATGATACCAGACGACAGATCCTAAAGCTGCTCGCAAATGGTGATATGACGGCGAAGGAAATTTGTGAAAACTTTACGATTTCAAAGCCTGCTATATCAAAACACCTTGATATTTTGAAAGAAGCAAGGTTAGTGACAGGCGAACGGACGGGGATGTCCGTTACTTATTCCCTTAATGCTTCTGTATTGCAAACAACTTTAGGCGCATTTTTGGAGTTTTTTGATACAAATAAATCGACAGGAAAAGAGGGAAACGAGAATGAAACTATATAGAAGTCTGAATATGATATTCTTGATTATATTCATTATAGGGACAGCCTTATGCTTTAAATACCTTCCCAGCGAAATACCTTTGTTTATGCAAAGCCCTCCCCGTTGGGTTTTTATTGGGATTTGTTTTGTTATTTTGCTTGCGTTATCTATTGCAGCCTTTTTTCCTCACAAAATCTCCAAAAACGACAATGAAGTGAGAAATGATATTACTCTAACTGTAATTAACCTCTTTGGACTTGGAATTTTTCTTTTCTATTTTGTCACGATAGCTAAGTATTGCGGTTTGCAAATGAATTACATGAAAGGCATTGTGCTTATCGTGGGGGGCTTAATGGTATTAGTCGGAAATTTTTTACCGCAAATGCCTTATCGCAGCCAGATTGGGTTTAAATTGCCTTGGATTCTAAAAGATAAACTATGTTGGCAAAAAACGCATAGATTTGCTGGGTACACGGCAATTCCTTTTGGGCTTATTCAGTGTTTGCTTCCTTTGTTTGTGCAAAACAACAATCTTGTCTTTTTGCTGGGAATTGGTATTTGGATTATAATTGTGTGTATTTATTCACTGATTACTTTTTATCAGAACAGGAGAAATTTTGGTAAGTATAAGCCATCAGACAGTAGCGGTAAGTAATAATATACAGTTTGGCTAATCTTTTATTCTTGCTGTTCAATATACCGAAAGAGAAAAACAGAACAAAATAAAATTTCTATTACTATGCGATTATCGAAAGAAGGTGTAATTATGAGAAATTAGCCGTGCTGGTTTTAGAGGATTCTGGCAGGCAAATCGGTGCAAACTCTTTGCTCTGCTTTCCTCCAATCAAAAGAAAGACCTGGCTCAGTTTGTTCGTGACTATGAGGCTGGCGATATTCCGGCTGATTTCCCATATACAACGCTCTTTCGAGGTCGGTATCATATTCGGCCGCATCCCCATCCCCCCAAAAGAGCGCCTTTTCTATTTTACAAAAAGCTATCTGCTCAACGGGATAAAAAGAGTGGCTAAGCTGGCTGGGCTGGAGCCGATCAGGGTTCATGATCTTCGGCACCCGTATGTCAAGCCCACGACAAAAAAATATGAAAACAGCAATTGCAAAAATATTTCTTTATGCTTACAATTGCTGTTCATACCCTCATGGAAATAGGTGACAAATGAAGCTAATACAAAATCTTTACGACTGAATTGTACTGATGATCTTTTGAAGTTCCTCGTTAATTATCTCTTCTGCAACGAAGCCTTCTGTTTGGCTGGTTTCTTTGCTTCTTCTCACTGCAATAAGAAAGGCAACAACATCCTTCTTGGTTTCTTTTGAAAGAAGCAAAAATTCATGAGTTGTTACAAATACATTCATACGCGAATAGGTGTCCTCTACATCAATAAATTCACTGAGAGTTTCCTTATTTACTTGGCGTGTTTCTACAACTAGCCTGGCTGCTGTTTTTCCGCGAGAGGTACAATAGCTGATAACTTTTGCAAGCGATGTATCATCTGTAACAAGCGTTTCTTTGATGTGTTTTACAAGTTCTTCGTCAAATTGGCTCAGCATCCACAAAAAATTTAGCCCTCCATATTGTGACAGAGCCGCACCTGAATCTATTGCATTGATACATCGCGACTTAAACACAGACTCAAGTTTTAAAAGCTCGTCTAATAAAATCGCTTGTTTATCTTCATTCGGAGCCTTATCGGTATAGCGCCCATGCGTTATTTCAAAATCCCGCAAAAGCAACGCTAATATTGATGGTTCGACCATTTTATCTTCAAATATGCCTCGCAGAAATGAAAAACGCTCCACCATATCAATTGCTTCCAGCAAAGGATCTACGCAAAACAGCAATCTCCATGCAAATGGAATGGTAAAAAACCCTTTTTCCTCAACTTCAAAAGAGCTCCACATCCGGCAAAGACATCGTATTAAAATTGCAGCTCTTTCAGAAGGGATATTTTTCGAATCACCTTTGTTCGCATACGCTTCAATTTCTTCTAGCAATCGAATAATTTTTCCATCCTGGTATAATTGGGTAATGTATGTTACAAGTTCTTTTTCACTTGCTTCATATATAAGTTTTCTCATAGTTGCAGTTGAAATTGCATCATCTTCAAGAGAGAGGGAAAAATAGCGATCAAAGCATTCCGGAACAGCAATATTACAATTGATCAAAAAATTCCTATGATCGTAATAGCGACCAAAAGAATAGGTGCTTCCCAACGCCGCTTCCATTTTTGGAAATAGAATCCCAAGAATACTTGTGGCTGCTTCTTCATTCGCAGCAATCCCCTCTGAGAAAATATGACTAACAGCTTTCTTGATTTTCTCTTCATCAATTTTTTGACGATCATATGAGTAACTGCCAATTGAACCACATAGCATATCTTTGTAATTATTCAGAGTGGAGTAGATAGCCGGTTCAAATACTTGAAGACACGTCAGACCGAGGAGATCGACAGGATCGGTCTCACCTTGCAATAGCTGATATTTCAAGTAAAATACATTTGAATATCGAATAACATCCCGAATGGATTTAATATAATTTTTTACTCCATACTGGAATAATTCTGCCCATGTTGCTTTGTCCCATCGGTTATCCGGTATATCTCCAAGTATCCCATTGAGCTTTGAAAAAAGAGCATCATGAATACTTTCCATACTCGGCGCAGGTATTTCAAATGGAACCTGTATAACTTTTTCAAGGTATTCTCGTCCATCTCCGTGTTGCACTGTGCCAAGCGCACGCACCACAACATCATAATCAAAAGCAAGTAAATATACCGCGTTTGGGAAATCTGCTAGTGCTTTTACCAACTGAAAAACAGCGATAATCTCTTCTTCTGAAAGTCGGTCAATATCATCTATAGAGACAATTATTTTTAAATTCTCCTTAACCATTGTGCGGATAATCTCATCTTTTTGTCCCTGCATATCGTTACTCTTTCGGTTCATGCGCTTTCTTGCCTTGGTGGTAAACATTTTACCTGCTGCTGCAATTGCGGCTCCTGCATATGGGATAAGACTGGCTGCATCAAAAATATCCGCATATTGATCGACCAATTCACACACAGTATCTGCCGTAGGTTTTTTCATTTTTATTGCGCTTGCTAACTGTTTAAAGAATTGGGTAATAAGTTGTTTTGGATCAGAACAGAGCCAGGGATTAAACCTTAATATGACCACATCTGTACTACTGCGTTCTATTTGCTCTATTACCATATTTAGTAATGAAGTCTTTCCGCTTCCCCATGCGCCATACAGACCCACAGTAAAGGAAGTAGGAAAAGCTGATTGCAATATAACATTGGCAAGGCTTTTTACAAACGATTCTCGATTTAGTTTATCTTCAGAAGATTTCATAATGGGAAGATCCGGACTGATCATTAATACCACCTCACAATATCTGAATAATTTATATCAGTTAACTTCGATAGCTTTCACTCTCTATAAAATTCTGCATCTCTATCCATCTGACTTTCAAGTAAAGTCACAAGTATATAAGGTAATTCCATAGTGCTGCCTCCTGTCATAATATTTCGGAAAAGGCTCTGCTTTCATTACACCTCACTGTAATTCAAAACTTCTCCAGCCAATTCACTTCAACCTTTTGCCCCTCACTCACAGCACTGCTCTCAATATTGATATTTCACAGCATTTGTTTGAATGCCAAACGGTCGAAGTTGGAGCCACTGTGATTGGTGCCAATATAAACTTGGCTGATAAATAATTCATGCTCTGTAACCCACCTTTCTGCTTGCGTCAGATTAGGCAAAATCATTTTTAATCTTCCAACTCTTGTAATTCTTCTATACTTTCAAGAAAATGGCATTCCACCGGAGAAAGGATATCCTCCTGCTTTTTCCGATATTTGTCGTATTCTCCATGCGCCTTTTCAAGAGCCTGTTTATGAGTAACTCTTCCTTTTGTAGTTAAAATATCCCTTCTTGTCATTTTCAGATAGTCGTCAATTGTTCCCAGCCAGTCTTTCATATACATTGGTTCTTGATTCAAGGCATGGACTTCCGCAATATCTAAATACGCCGTAACGATTTTATTTAACGCATCTATTTCTTTTTCGCTTAAATAATTCTTTGCAACCTCTACATCAGAACGTTTAATCTCTCTTCCGACCCACGATGTTAATCCCATATTGTCCTTATCTGCATCTGCCCGCTGATAGATTACTTCTGCCGCTGTGTGCTTATGAGCCGCCCAGTGCATTTTATTTTGTACCTGCTTAAAAAATTTAATCGAACTCTCTGCTTTTGGGTCATAATCAATACTTGTTGCATATATTTCCAGAACTTTTCTCCAAAACACTTTTTCAGAAGAACGAATATCACGGATACGAGCTAACAATTCATCAAAATAGTTTCCGCCACCAAGATTCTTAAGTCGATCATCATCTAATGCGAACCCTTTTTTCATATATTCCTTCAAAATAGAAGCAGCCCATATTCTAAACTGTGTTCCTCTCAGGGATTTTACCCGATAACCAACGGAAATAATAACATCTAAATTATAGAAATCCACCTGATAGGTCTTACCGTCAGAAGCAGTGTAGGCAAATTTTGCCCAAACTGCTTCTTTTGTCAATTCTCCTTCTTTAAAAATATTTCTTACATGTTTTCCAATTACACTTTTATCCCGTTGAAATAATTCGGCCATCTGATCTATGGAGAGCCAAACCGTATCATGGTCAAATGTAACTTCTATTTTTGTGACTCCATCTTCTGTAGTGTACATGATGATATTTGATTGTGTCATTGTGCCCTCCAAATATTAGATAATAGATGCCTGAAATTCAGGAATAACCAGTCGGTAACTTAATCTTATCGAATATTCCCTGAAAACGAACATTATTCTTGTATAAAAAGAGATGTAAGAGAAGCATACTCCCAAATACGATTCCTCACGTTATCGTTTTTTTGAATGACGATACCATTCTCGCTCAATACGTGCACAGCCATTGATATTGAATTGAACGAACTTCCCAGCTGCTTTGCAGCATGGGAAATGCTAGTCACAGGAAAGAACTTAAGGTAATCATATACGATCCAAACGCTCTTAGGCAGCAATCGTATATCTTTTAAATGTTTTTTATCTTTGGCCACAATAGCTTCATACTGTATCAGCAACTGAGCTGATCTTTTTGCAGATTTGCCTACAGCGTCTACAAAGAACTTAATCCAACGAATATAACCACCACTGTATTGCGTTGTTTGTAACAAGTCAAAATATTCATTCTTATTATGGTAAAAGTATTCAGATAAGCATATCAACAGTAATGGTTCGTTTGCGATATCACGAAGTGCCATCTGGACTATTATTCGCCCAACGATACCATTGTATCGCTCGAATGGATGTATCATTTCAAATTGATAATGAACTAAAGCTGCCTTTATCAATGGGTCAGTGTCTTTGTCATTATATAAATAGGCAGAAATATCTGCTAGCGCTGGCAAAACTGCGTCAGGGGCTGTAGGGTTGTAAGATTTGAGATTCGTCCTGACCCCCAACAAAAAAGTCTGCTTGTCCCTAATATCAACTGGCTTACTAACTACATCACCATATAATGCAATTCCGCAAAGTTCACTTAGAACTGGAGCTGAAATTGTCCTATCTATCGCTTTATTGTATGCCAGTTTGAGATTAGTAATTGATGCAATATCGTTTTTACCACTCCCACGACTGGCAAGTACATCGTGAAAAGTGAGAGTATCGTAATCAATCATTCGGGAATATGTGCATTCTTTTAATAGCATTAATTCGACAAACGCTTCTCTATTTGGGGCATACTTAAAAAGTCCCTTTAAAAATCCAATATTTCGATGAGTTTCAATTAGCAAGGCGGATAGTTCATCGTCCATTTTATACATATCCCCATGCATCAGAGGACGTGGGGTAAATGTGTAATATTTAAAATTATCTATGCTACCATCAATATGTTCAATGTAATCTCCAGTATAAGGAATCATCTCATATACCTCAATAGTAAAAATCTATTTTCAGTATATCATTAATATTGAAATAAATGAAATACAATTTATTGAGTTTATTTCAAAAATCAAAGAAATAGTGCAATATAAATTCAAAAGCAAGTTTCATGACTTAGGCACTCCCTTGCTTCCATACTGATAGAAATGGGATTTAATATCCTGATGATCTCCCAGCGTTTGGGGCATGAAAAAGTAGAAACCACTTGGCGGACGTATGCCCACCTGTATCCGGATAAAGAAAAGATGCTGGCAACACAGCTGGATACGGTCAAAATCCATGGCCTGACCGCAAATATATCCGTTGAGGACCAGCTTCTCAAATTCATCCAGCAGTTCCAGAACCATATCCAGGACCAGCCGGCGCTTATCGATATCAGCAACGAACAGATCTTCCGGTGGAATCCTGAGACAAAAGAAAAGGAGCTTGTCACCCAGGAAGAGTTTGAGTACGAAGCGGAACTGGATGAGAACATCGAAGGGAAACTGGCTGTAGCAGAAATTTTCCAGGCCGGGTACCTGGAGATCTGCGGCGTTGTGTACTGCCTGGCCAGCCGGGGGCTTCCAATGAAATATCTTTAGGCACTTGCAAAATACAAACACATGCTATATAATGTACATAGAAAGAGCACCCACTCCAAAGTGGATGCTCCCGAAAAGGCTTATTTACCTCTCAGTGAGAGGCGCCCATTCCGTTGGCCGACGGGGTGGGCATTATTTTTTTCGCTTGTTTTTTCTATCTCTGTCGAGAAAGGCAAGCAACGCAACTACCAGACTACCAAAGGACATCAGCAGAGCCAATATCCCGATGAAAATCGTAATGATTTCATAGGCCGTCATGTGCGCCACCTCCCTTCCTATGTATTCCGGCACGCCGGTTTTCATAAACCCGGGAGGCTACCACCCTGTCATGGGTACTCTTCCATGCGGGCATTATAGCAGAGATTTGTCGAATTTGCAACCGGGCTTTTGGGTTCCTGGCTCTATGCTGGCTCTGACGGAATAATGTCATAATAATGTCACGGCGCAGAAAAAAAGTCCGGGAAGCCGCATAAACACTGGCTTCCCGGATTTTAGACAACTACTCGAACTCGACTTTTCCTAACTAATTTTGCTTAGGTATTATTCTCTGTCGAGTATGTATATCTTTTGATTATTTGATATATCCATATTATCCTGCCTATATGGGCTAATGTTATCATTTTGTTATCGGGATTGATAACACCAACTCTGCAACTGCGGATAATAGCTATATGCTATGTTTTAAATTATAAACGATTTTGTTTAAAAATTCAAGATATAAGCACAATCACTTAATAAAATAATAACCACTTACTTATCAAGCAACCTCCCTGCCTTATAATAAAAATATAAATCTTTTCGTTCAATTTCTCTTTTATTAGCTGTATATTCTTCATAGGCTGATGCAATTTTGGTCGCTGCATATGCACCACCTGTAACCAACATCGCTGTATCAGACGAAATAGCATTATTAAATGCAGAAATGACACCACCTGCCGCAATACTTACCACAAGTCCTCCTGTCGACCTCCATACACCCTCATCTGTTAAAAACTTTCTTCCCAAATTTTTAATAAAACTCCCATCCTTAGTACTCTCTTCAATTTCTAATAATGCAGGAACAACCTCTTTGTTATAAAGAATGATGTTGTATCATTTTAGTTGACACCTTACACTCAAGGATTTGATGTATAATCAAAGAGAAATAAGGAGGCAACTACAATGGCAAAAAAACAACGGAAATACGACATGGAATATAAAATCCAAGCCGTAAAATTAGCAAAAGAGCTTGGCGGTGCAAAAGCTGCAGCCGAGTTAGGTATCCCTGAAAACACTATATATGCGTGGACAAAGGCTGCCAGAGAGGGAAGACTGAATGTCGGTTCCGGCTCACATACTCCGGAAACTGCCTTGAATCTTGCAGAAGAACTGGCTCTCCTACGCAGACAGGTCAAGGAGCAGGAAAAGGAAATCCGCCGCCTGAAAGAGGAAAACGAATTTCTCGAAGAGGCAAGCGCTTTTTTCGCCGCCAGCCGTCGGAAGTCTGCAAAAGGCAGAGAATGATGTTCCTTGCCATAAAAACCAAGGACGGCGTTATAAAGGGAAAGATTTCTTTCTACTGCCGGATGCTGAAAGTAACCCGGCAGGGATTTTATAAATATCTGGCAGACAAAGACCGTCCGTGGAAATACCAGCAGTTAGCTGATGCCATGAGGACAGTCGTGTCTGAGGATGAATGCAACGACACTTACGGACGGATCCGTATGTATCAGGCGCTTCTTTTAAAACAGACGGAAGGTGTCCACCTTCCCAGTGAACGCACTGTCTACCGCATCATGGAAGAGATCGGGCTGAGCCATCGCCCGAAACACAGACCAAATGGGATCACCAAAGCAGATCGTGAGGCGCGTAAATCTGAGGACCTGCTGAAAAGGGATTTCAAATCCAGGGAACCACTCAAAAAATGTATCACGGACATAACCGAGATCAAAGCAAGAGATGGAAAACTCTATGTATCTGCCATATTTGACTGTTTCGATGCTGCAGTTCTGGGCATGGCAATGGATACAAACATGAAAGCCGTACTATGCGAGCGTACGCTTACCAATGCGGTCCGGTCTTACCCGGCGCTCAGGGGAGCCATCATCCATTCTGACCGTGGATCTCAGTACACCAGTGAGACCTACCGCAGAGCAGTAGCAAAGTATGGCATTCTCCAGAGCATGAACAGCGCCGGCGGACGCTGCCATGACAATGCCCGTTGCGAGAGCATGTGGGCTCGGATGAAGGAAGAACTCATCTATGGGAGGCATGACACAGAAAAAATGACAGTAGAGGAACTGAAAACCCTCATCTGGAGATATTTCATCAGTTATTGGAACAACAGGAGGATATGCTCTTCCAATGATGGGCTTCCTCCTATGGTCAAGCGGCAGAGATATTATGAAGCTCTGGATACTGCTGCTTAGGCATTGATATCCTTGCAAAAAAAGTGTCAACCAATATTGACAATATCAGAAGTTCACACTCACTTTCAAAATCAGTATCCCACGGCATAGACTGGATAGATTCAGAGTATTCCAACATCTTGCCCCGAAATCTTGTCAATGGTTTAGATAATTCATTTTTTATATCTATCAATTCATCCATAGATGCTTCTGAAAAAGACGGAAGTTTCTGAATGTAATTATCAGTTAAACCAGCATGAGTGATTTTCTGTTTATCAATTGAACTTAAATTAACAATTCTACTATCTACAGCAGCTTTCATCAAATCATTGGATTGTGTATCAAATAATGGATAACTAGATTGTATTGATTTTGTAAGCAAATCACAGTAATCTTTAACACATAAATCCAAATCGCCTAATGAATGATTAAATTCTTCTATTTCAACTTGCCCTTTATTAATTAAGGTTTGTAACTCATTTCCATGCTGTTCCCCAACAAGCGAAAACATCACTTCGCAGACTTCCATTGTAAAGCTGCGTAATTGTCTTTGAATTTCAAGTTTTTTTACATAAGGAATTGATTTATATCTCTTGCTATGTATAATGTTAGAAAATTCTTTGATAACGGGATAAGTTTCTTCATAAAAAATAGTATCATTTAATTTCGCAAGCGGTAAAATTTGCTCGATTAATTTTATTACTGTTCTTTCATTAAGATTGTTGCCCTTGTCAGTCAATCTATTAAACATATACGCCAAAGGACTTATAAGCGTCACTTTATCAGCATACAACAACGCTGATTTAATATAATTCATTTCTCGTTCCAAACTTGTGTTATTAGGAACAATCGCAACTGTAAAATCAAATCCCATAGTTATTATCAGCTCCTCTTTTGCTTCAAAAAATTTATCATCCATATTTCTTAATTACTATTTTTTACAACAATTATAAAAATCAACTTTCTTTTGTCACATCTTCAACAAGATTTTTCTTCAATGTTTCAATAGTATCTTTATTTTTTCTCAAAATTTCAAGTTGCCGATATGCCTTTTCCCTTAATATCTTTAATCGTTCAATATTAGATAACCCCTGCCTTATCAAATCAGCATTCGTATCTTCCAAATTGATAAGTACCACTAATTCCTCTGCCGAAGCAAAATCTCTTATATTAGGTGTTTTTCCGCTTATCCCCTTTTCGTTTCTCCATTGTGCCGCTGTCTTGCCAAACAACGCCATATTAAGAATATCTGCTTCGGATGCGTATGTATATGCCATTTCCTGCGGGGATAGTGTCGGTGTTATCAGAAATTCCTTTACTGCATCTGTATGAATACGGTAATTTATTTTTGATAGTTCCCTCTTGGCATCCCACCCAATCGCTAATCGGTTTGATTCTTCTTTCTTTAACCGCTGGTAGTCCTTGATAATATAGAGTTTAAATTCTGGTGAAATCCAAGACGCAAATTCAAAGGCTATATCTGTATGGGCATATGTACCTCCGTATCGTCCTGATTTTGATATAATACCGATTGCGTCTGTTGCTTTTATCCACTGTTGCGGCGTCAATGTAAATGCATTATCTCCCGACTCCGCTTTAAACCTATCGAATTCGATAGGTTTAAAATTGGGATTATGAATCTGTTCCCACAAACCCAAAAATGAGATTGTGGAATGATTACGCATCCAGTTTCGCAACCACGATAAAAGCATTGTCTGGATTTTTATATTTGGCAATATCCGTTAAAGAAATATAAGCTTCTTCATTTACGACATCACCCATTACTCTGATTTCTGTTCCATTGGCATCTATTTTCATATTCTTCATTATCTCCAACTACTTCCTTTAACACAGATTATCCCTTATATGACAGCATATACAGCAGGCACTCTTGCAGCAATTTTTCTGGATTGTGTTCCAATTCTATTATCGCTTTTATCTCTGCTTTAGCCTTATACGGAATGTTGTTATTATTCTTAATAATCCTTTTTAAGACTTCCTTTACCGCTTTTTCATCTAAATTACCAGTCATTTACACATACCCTCCCTCCCCATCACAACCGACAAACCATGATGCATTCTTCTTCATTTTCGTCAATGACTTCAAAACCTACTTTCTGATACATACGAACTGCATAATTTACCTTCTGTACAGAAAGAGACGTCCGCTTATAGCCTTTATTCTTTAAAAATTCAAGCATATCTCTCATAAGTGCTGTACCAATGCCCATATTCCTATATTCCTCATACAGTGAAATAGCAAATGAGGGCGTTTCATCATCAATATGCCCATAATCATTCATAATACGAACCCATACTGCGCCTACAATCTTCTCTTTTATTTCCACAACGAAACACCAATCATCCGCTTTTCCAAAATCCTTAATATATACTTGCAGCTCTGGCCGTTCGATAATAGATTTTGGCGGCTTGTCCATGCCCTCTGGAATAAAAATTGCTTCGTACAGAAAATCAGATAATATTGGATATTCATTTTTTCTAATTTCTCGAATTTTATAATCCATGTTTATATAAAACCTCATATATATCAATTCAACAAACGAAATTTAATGCTTTTTAAGTTCTGCAATAGCAATATAATGCAAAATATCAAATTCATTCGGCGCAATTTGTTCAAGGAGTGTCATATGCTCTTGCTCCCACATCGAAATCTCTTTCTCGGTAAGCGAAGCACCAATTCCACGGCAAGCCTTCATTCTCCCATTCCAGCTTTCACGGGTAAATAGTATTTCCAGAGTAAATTCTTCATGATATACAAGCTCAAAGTTTTCTTTATAACAATCTGGTATGTCTATCGGATGTTTCGTTTCCCCTGCGCCACTCCACTTTGGATTATATTTTAAAACAAGTTTTTCACTGGCTCCTGCAATTTCATCCTCAAATGGCAGCCATGCCATATATAATACAAGAATACTTCCCCCTTGTTTCAGCATACGATAAAACTTAGGCATAACAGTCTCATGGTCGAAATACCAAAAGCACTGGCACGCTGTAATTACATCAAAAGAGTTGTCCGAAAAACTGATATCCTCTGTTGATACAACATGATAATTTATATCCATACCCTTTGAAAGAATTTTCGCTTGTTCGATTTGGTTTTCCGAAATATCCGCAGCTGTCCACTTCGCCCCATACTGGTACATATTTCTAGGAAGAACCCCCGTCCCTGTTCCGATATCAAGGATAGATTGTCCATCTAAGCATAATTTACGACCAACAATTTTTTGATAAAACTCCTGCGGATAAATGTCACGGAATTTCGCATAATCAAAAGATGTTTTCCCCCAGTCAAAGGGTTTTCCGCTATCTATGTCTCTGTTTATTATCTTCATATCATACGTTCCTCAATCCCGACTTTTCTTCGTATGCAACTTACCGATAAACAAAAAGTTACGTTTTTACAAATTTTGTATTTCATTCAATACCTTTTGAATATCCTTATGAACCAACGATTGCATACTATCGCCATAAATAGATATATTTGCCTTATGAAGTGCAGAAAGAATATCATTCTTCAATTCTGGCTTATATTCCGCAATAATTGGCAACAATTTAATACATTGTCTTGCTGTAATAGGCTTAATATCTGTTATGTGTTTTAAATATTTATCAATGATTTCATCAATTTTGTTATCTTTATCCCATTTTGCATTATAGGCAAGTAATGTAAGACCTCTTGTGCGAATATAGGAATTTTCACTATCAAGCATATCACTCAACCTGTGCATGTAAGGATAAACACAATTTCTTTCTTCACTTTCTTTTTGTAACAACTGTAATGCCTTGTATGCAACATTATTATTTTTATCTAGCAATAACTCAAATGTTTCTGCTATATTGACTGACATAGTTTGCTCCTTTACAAATTCGGAATTTATTGCTACTTTTTAGCTTTAAGAAACACCCCTCTATCCTTTCTATAAACCTGTACGGTTTTAAATTCAGAATTATAAAAAATAACCTCTAACTCTTTTTTGCTATATATCCTCACATCTCCACTTTTTGAAAAAGGCAACCAAAATTTATTTGCGAGAAATCTAAGTACTGCTCCAAAGTTAGGGTCAGCTATATACACTGTACCATTTCTCTTTAAGACTCTTTTACATTCATTTACAAATCCTTGCGGATTATCAAAATGATGAAATGCGCAACATATCGTTATAATATCAATACTTTCATCTTTCCATTCAAGTGGATAACAAGACTTTACCTCAAAATTCATATTAGGATAACGCATTTTTGCGGCATGAATCATGTTTTCTGATACATCTATTCCATTTGCTTGTATTTTTGCTTTTTTCGATAATTCCCTCAAAAGAGTTCCATTTCCACATGCAACATCAAGAACAATATCACCTTCGCTCAAATCTATTATATTAGATAGTTCGTTAATGTGAAAACTGGTATATTGTCCTTCTCTTGATGTATCATATTCAAATGCTATTTTATTGTACGCAATTCTTGATTCTTCTGTTTTCTTATCCATGTCATTTCCCCAAATTCCGATTTCTCAGTCTAATTTTTTTAAGTATACACGAATTTATGAGATTTTTCAATTCTCCGAACTACTTTTGCTTAATTGAACGGCACTCCCACATATCGCAGGAGTGCCACTTGTCACTACGAATAGATACACTCGCCCTCCACAACCTCCCTCACACAAGCCCGAATATTATTCATTTTTTGAACCCATAAAAGCTGATTTTCTGCCTTTAACCGTTCCGTCGCTCCCTGCCTTTCGGCATATTCCTTTACCAGCCGAGAAAACATATCCTCTGCCTGTTCATCTACGCTTGCAAGGTATTCATTCAGCCTGCCGCTTGTCAGCAGATTGAGATAAACGAACTGTTTATGCTCTTTAAGATACCGCAAATGCCGCTGTCCCCAAATACCAATCAGCTTTTCTTCTTCGGGAGGTAATGCAAGCTCTGGGAGGTAATAGTCGCCTTTCTTTGCATACCAAAGACTGTTTTTTTCGTCATAAATCCTGTTTTCCATAGTGTTTTTCCTACCTTTCCTCTTGATTGCTTCTAAAACGTTTCCCACGCTGCTTAGACTGCTGTACCGCTTTTGCCTGCCCTAAAAGATTGTCTATCTGCTTACTTCCAAATGCCTTACGGAGAAGCTTATAATCTTTGTTTTCCGCACGGAGGTTTTCATTCTCCCTCGCCAGTTTCTCATTGGTTTTCCTTAACCCTTCATTTTCACGGTGGAGATTGCTATTTGTGGCATTCAGCCGATAGTAGCCGTCCCACGCTTCAAAGCACCTTATAAGAGCCGTTCTAACAAGTGATTTCAGCTTTTGCACCAAAGGCTCTGCCACTTTGTTTCTATATGACTTCGCAGACATGAATCCCTGCGGCTCTGCCAACTGGTACTCTGGAGAAGTGTCAAACGCCTGTTCCAGTGTTTTTAGGTTATTCATACCTTTGTCGTAATTCGCCACCCTATTCGACAATGCTTGAAATTCCTCTTTTTTCTCCGAAATCTGCCCCTCAAGCTGGACGACCTCTTTTTCCCGCTCCTGCTTTTTATAATCAAGGACAGACAAATGTTTCTCATGTGTCCCTTTATGCTCCCATTCAATGCCATGCCGCCCCATCACAGCGGCAAGACTCTCTTTTTCGGACTGTACCCACTGGCTCCACTCCGTATCGCCACGGGAGCCGCCTTTGAATCCCTGCGCCGCTAACGCCTGTTTCAGTGATACCCTTGTATCAAGCCCACGCTTGCTGCCAGTCGTGAACGGAACGAAATCAATATGCAGATGCGGCGTTGCTTCGTCCATATGGATATGAGCAGAAAATACATAGAGATTAGGGTTTCGTTCTTGGAATCCATGATAATATTCATCTAAAATCTGCCTTGCAAGCTGTCCGTTTTCACTTCCTGCGCTCATATTTTCCTTATCGCCAATTTGCAAAATCAGTTCATGGAACGGTTTTTCCTGCTTTGAGTTCCGTATCTTCTCGTAATAATCGGCAATGCGTCGGTCTGTCCTTGTCTGTTTCTCGTTATATCTCTGCAATGCTTCATCAAATAGCTTATGATACACTTTGATGTTGTATCATTTTAGTTGACACCTTACACTCAAGGATTTGATGTATAATCAAAGAGAAATAAGGAGGCAACTACAATGGCAAAAAAACAACGGAAATACGACATGGAATATAAAATCCAAGCCGTAAAATTAGCAAAAGAGCTTGGCGGTGCAAAAGCTGCAGCCGAGTTAGGTATCCCTGAAAACACTATATATGCGTGGACAAAGGCTGCCAGAGAGGGAAGACTGAATGTCGGTTCCGGCTCACATACTCCGGAAACTGCCTTGAATCTTGCAGAAGAACTGGCTCTCCTACGCAGACAGGTCAAGGAGCAGGAAAAGGAAATCCGCCGCCTGAAAGAGGAAAACGAATTTCTCGAAGAGGCAAGCGCTTTTTTCGCCGCCAGCCGTCGGAAGTCTGCAAAAGGCAGAGAATGATGTTCCTTGCCATAAAAACCAAGGACGGCGTTATAAAGGGAAAGATTTCTTTCTACTGCCGGATGCTGAAAGTAACCCGGCAGGGATATGACATACTTGTTGGTGAAGAGTTCAGTTGCCTTGAATTTCACATGGACAGGGACACGATCAGCTGGATTCTGAATAATTGGATACAGGAGGTCGATAATGGAGAAATTGCCGAAATACACACATGAGAACGGCATTGACTATGTTCTTGTCGGGGATTACTATATCCCCATGCTGACACTGCCGGAGGAAAATCGCCCTATCGGTCGTTGGGGGCGGATGCACCAGAAGTATTTAAAAGAAAACCGCCCCGGATATTACAGCAGCTTGCTTCTTACTGGAAAATTATGGACATATCTTGCTGACCTGGACGAACAGGCACAGGAACGGCTGGACAGAATTGCAGAGCAGATGCAGGCCGCTGAGGGTGTGACAGAGGAATTGAAAGCGGATGACCAGCTTGAATGGGTGCGCCGCTGCAATTCTATCCGAAGCCGTGCGGAAGAAATCGTCCGTGCAGAACTGATCTATGTGTAAATGAATAATTTTTGCTGTTTCCCGGCGAGCAGTTTCCCGAAAATGGTACAATACCGTTTTCAGAAGCTGCCCGGTCAGGATTCTTCCAGCAGATCAGTCAGGATGCTGCTCTGCTGGTACAGCCAGTCCGTGAAATTTTTCGGGCTGGCTTTTTCTGTCTTGATTGCCTTTTTCCTTTGAAGGGCTTCTTTCTTAAACGCTTCAAAGGCAGCCTGCATTTTTTCCAGCCGGTCAGCCGGTAGGCCGGGCTTCTTTTTTGCCTTGTTAATAATGTTGCGCCAGTGCTGGCACTCGTTTTTATAGACCAGATCATAATTGTTATCCCTGGCTCTTTCGTCGAATTCTCGCTTATTCTGGAGTGCCTGTGCTTTCCGGCATTTGTCACTGCACAATTCATAACGCAGGCTTTCAGCAAGGAAAAGCCGTCCGCATATCTTGCATTTCCGGAAATGCAGCCCCCAGTCATTCAGCCGGTTCAGGTAATAGGTGACTATCGGATAAAGGGATGCATAGGCTGCAACGCACTCCGTATTGCGTTTATTGTCCGGATACCATAGGTCAAGCCGTGTTTCTTCCGCCGGTACAGTGCCGAACACCCGGCTGGAGATTTGAAAACGCTCCGGTTTTCCGGTGTCGGGGTCAAACCGGAGCGGGCTTCTTTCCTGGAACATTTGCGTGAAGCGGCTCATTTTATCCATAAAACGGTCACAGGCCTTCGCCCTCTCCCTCGGTTCTCTCGCAAGCAGATAATCGTTCCAGATACGGAATGCCGCATACATCCTCACCGGGTCGCCGGTGAGATATTTTTTTGACAGAAACTCCCCGGCGGACTGTTCCAGTGCAGGCTGCTTCCAGCGGTTGGAGTGCAGGGCTTCCCGGAGCGGTGCCAGCCCAAGGCGGCTCCATTCCCCGTCTGGATCATGCTCAAACTCCGCAAGGAAAGTCCCCAGAGGGCGTGTCACATCGCACAGGACATCGGTATCCGTGTTTCCCCGCAGGCGGAAGCGGATCTGCAGTTCCTCGCCGATCAGGATGCGCTCTTTCTTTTTCTGCCTGTCCAGTGAAAGGACAAGCAGGATACGGTCATAGCACGGTTCATGCCGCAAGAATTCCATTTCCATTTTTCTAATCTCCCTAATGTTTATGGTAATTTTATAATTTAGTTATATCCGTTACACTCATGATACCGTATAAGTATTGCGTTCGTCAAGGAAAAACCGATATGATGATTGCACATGGTAATTTCGTACCATGCAGTACATTGACAAGTGAATGACCGTCTGACAGTGATATGACCGTGAGGGGAAGCAGCGCCGGGAGCCGGGAAACCGGGGAGCGTGCCAATACGGGATACGCCGCAGGAATGGGGCTTTGAGGATAACGGCTGGTAGGCAGAACGGCGACAGGAAACATTCAAATGAAGAACAAGGTTTTATCAATTCAAATATAAGGAGGAGCAAGGAAATGAGCGACAACAAAAAATTAAAAAACTATGATGATCTCCCTCTGGTTCTGGATGTATCGGACATCCGGCGCATTATGGGAATTTCAAGAGCGAGCGCCTATGAGCTGGTTCACACGCCGGGATTCCCGGCATTCAGGAGCGGCAGGCTGATTAAAGTCAGTAAGAAAGCATTTTTTGACTGGATGGCAAAAGGCGCCGGGAATGTGCAGGAGCAGTAAATGAGTAAGAGAATGGAAAATGCCGCAAGGACGGCAGAAACGGAGGTATTTATGAAGCTGGATATAAGAGAAAAGAAAGTGCTGTATGTATATGGATGCCCGGATTACTACAATACGGTTACAAGGCTGAAGTGGCTGGTTTCATTGACCGTGGATCAGGAAGCGAAGCGCTGGCTGCTGGCACTTGCCCGGAAAATGGAAACGGAAGGCTCCAAAGATTGGCATTCCTGCTTCTATCATCATCTCCGCATGGAGATGGGAGGATATTTCAGGGCAAAGAAATTTATGAAGGCTGTGGAGTCAAGCACAAATCGTGAGGAGGATATGTATGAAGAAGCTGTCTAAATATGAGAGAGAAACAATCGTGAACTTCAATGAGGGGGAATCTGAGGCCAGTGTTTATACGTTTAATGCGGATTTGAAGCGCAGGCTGGCGGAGTTCAGCCGTAAGTATCCGCTATTGTGCCGATTGGAGAGAACCACGCCGGAAGGCAGCGTGACCTATGTATTGGATAAATCCCGGCTGTCTATCCGGCTTGTGCCACCCTACAGCGAAGAACGCCGGGCAGCGGCAAGGGCTTATGCAAAAGAGCATGGGTTCCAGCCGGTTAAGGCCATACAGGATATTGCATGAGGACAAATGTAGAAAGGCCTGTTTCATTATTATAGGCAGAGAACGTGAGCGACATTTTGTCGTTCACGTTGAAAAAATGGCAGTCCAGATTTTGTATCTGATAATCCCTGTAAAGTGGTGGCGGACATTTTGTCCGCCACCACTCTGTTACCAGTGCTATATGCTGCCACAAAATGGTGTTGAATATCAGGCGGCCTGTGTCCAAACTATCGGGTGCAGAGCCACTGTTTTAGCTGTTTGGTATGGCAGGGGCATAAAGTATCATGGAAATGTTGAAAAGAAATATTGCCAGATCCCGGAACTGCTCTTCCGGTACGGCAGGAAGGAGGGAACTATGGCGAACATATATGGATATATCCGGGTCAGCAGCCGTGACCAGAATGAGGACAGGCAGAGGCTGGCATTCCAGGAACTGGCTATCCCGACAAAGAATGTTTTTATAGATAAGCAGTCCGGCAAGGATTTTGACCGTCCGGCTTATAAGAGAATGGTACGGCGGATGAAAAAGGATGACCTGCTTTATATTAAAAGCATAGACCGGCTGGGACGCAATTATGCGGAGATACTGGAACAGTGGCGGATTCTTACTAAGGAGAATGGGATTGACATTGTGGTGCTGGATATGCCACTTCTGGATACCCGGCGGGGCAAAGACCTGATGGGAACGTTCTTAAGCGACATTGTATTACAGGTGCTGTCTTTTGTGGCGGAGAATGAACGGGCAAACATTCGGCAGCGGCAGGCGGAAGGGATCGCAGCGGCGAAAGCCAGAGGTGTGCGCTTCGGAAGGCCTCCAAGCCCCCTGCCGGAGAACTTTCATGAAGTCTACCAGCTATGGAAATCCGGGAAAGTTACTGGAACGGCAGCGGCGGAACTATGCGGTATGCCACTGTCTACATTCCGTTACCGGGCAGAAATTTACCAAAAAGCCAAGTTATTGTAAGCGGGCATTTTTACAGAAATGTGTACGTTTTGGCCACTCAAAAAAATGGGCTTAAAAATATGGATTTTCAGTGGAAAACCGTGTGTTTTTGTAGTATTATAGAATGGGTAAAATTGAAGCGGGCATTTACAGGAACGTACACAATCTTGCAAAAGAACTGGTGTACGCAAGTCTCGTTCCCATTTTACCTCCAAGTAAGGAAACAATTTTCAGTTTACGGCAAGTGCCGGATGGATATTTACAGACTTTATGGAGGTACTTGTAAATGGATAATACAAAGGATTTTACATATAAGCCGAAAATCGTGTCAATTTTTTCGGGATGCGGAGGACTTGATTTTGGCTTTCATATGGAGGGATACGAAACTGTATGGGCAAATGATTTTGCGGAATGGGCTTGTAAATCGTTTGCGGCAAATTTTGGAGATGTTATCCGCTATAAGGATATAACACAGATAAATCCATATAAAGATAAAACCATACCAGAATGTGATTTAGTTCTGGGTGGTTTTCCATGCCAGGATTTTTCGATTATTTGGAAACAACCAGGACTGAATGGAACAAGAGGAGGGCTGTTTAGACATTTCGCAGAATTTGTTGACGGCAAAAAGCCAAAGGCCTTTGTGGCGGAGAATGTAAAGGGTTTGCTGACTGCAAATGGAGGGAAAGCTATTGACACTATTGTAAAAGATTTCGAGAGTATTGCACCGGGATATGTTGTTAAACCTCATTTATATAATTTTGCGGAATATGGAGTCCCTCAGTTTAGGGAGCGGGTTTTGTTTGTCGGGATAAGAATAGACACAGGGTTTGATTTTGTTCATCCGAAGCCGACACATGGGCCAAATGGGGATTTGCCGTATGTTACCGCTGGAGAGGCACTTGTTGGTGTAGAGCAGGTTTCAACTAACAATGAATTGATCAATATTAAAGAAAAAACAAAGAAGATGTTGGAACTCATACCGGAAGGCGGTAATTTTACTGATATCCCGAAAGATAATCCGCTGTATGTTAAAGGCATGATCAGCCATGTTTATAGACGGATTAAACGGGATGAACCGGCAAAAACAATTATCGCTGCCGGAGGTGGAGGCACATGGGGATATCATTATCCGGAGCCTCGTCCTTTGACCAATCGGGAAAGGGCAAGACTGCAATCTTTTCCGGATAACTTTATTTTTGAAGGGAACGTCACAGAGGTTCGCAGGCAGATTGGAAACGCTGTCCCGCCTGTGGGTGTCCGGGAAGTAGCAAAACGCCTGCGCCCGTTATTTACAGGTGATTATAAACCTATTGATTTAATGCCGGAATATGAAAAGATGAAAACTATGACGATAAAACAGCGTCTTGAATATGTGACAGCACAAATGAACTAAGGGAGGACAGAGTATGGAATTTTTGGTTTCTAATTACCCTCCATTAAAAACAGGGTGCAAAACATTTGCAGATACATTTTACGGTCTTATTCCGCAGACATCTAAATTAGATATTGCTGTGGGATATGTTTCTTCTGATGCTCTGATAGAATTACAAAAAACGATTGAGTTGAATTGTAACATACAGGCACTAAATTTAATTGTGGGGATGCACTATTTTGACAAATTCACAAAGGTTCAATACAACGCAGCAATGCATTTGAATGAATTTCTCACAGAAAATAACATGGGCGGCGTCAGGCTGGTCACTGCTTTCCGCTACCATGGAAAGCTATATTCATATAGCAATGATAAAGGCCCGTTTGCGTGTATTATAGGCTCTAATAATCTTAGCAGCATAATAGATGGCGGTGTAAGGGTTTATGAAAATTCTGTACTCCTACAGGAACAAAATGCTACAAAGGAAATGAGCGGGTTTATCTCGCAGCTTGCGCAGACAGCCACTAAAAATATTGCAGAACTTGATATAAATGAGTTTAATCAGGAGAATCCTTTGCTTGAAGGACATGAATTTGTAAAAAGACTTTCTCCGCATGATATAGCACTTGCAATGTATGCAAAGACAAAAACATCATTCGAAATTCCAATTAAGCCGTATGAGATATCGCCACAAAGCAATCTGAATGTTTTCTTTGGGAAAGGACGAGAATCGAAAAACGGGCTTGTAAAACCGCGGCATTGGTATGAGGTTGAATTGATTGTTCCTAAAAATGTCACAAGTCAGGAAGGATATCCTCAAAGTAAAACAGAGAATGCAGTTTTCACAGTTATTACGGATGACGGATGGTCTTTTAAGTGCAAGGTTAGCGGAGATTATAGTAAAAACTTCCGCTCAGAGGGAGATTTAAAAATTCTTGGGAAGTGGCTTAAAGGACGCTTAGAAAATGCAGGAGTATTAAAAGTTGGAGAACCAGTGACAGCAAAAACATTGAAAGATTACGGTCGGGATACATTTACGCTTACCAAAACGATAACGCCGGGAATCTGGTTTCTTGATTTTGAGGTGAAGAAATGAATTATTTGGACAAATATTTAGAACGGATAAAGCAATGTGGAAATATTGGCTTATCTGCTGCAATAGAAAAAACGGTGTCTAATATTATTCCTCAGTACATATCGAATTTTTCCTTTACAGATCATGTTGTAAGTTTGCTGGTGGGGGATGTTCAAAGCGGAAAGACAAGCCATATGTTTGGGCTTATGTGTGCAGCTGCTGATGAAAGTTTCATGAATTTTGTATTGCTTACGACAGATAACATTCTTTTACAACAACAAACATTTAAGCGTGCAGAAAGAGATTTGTGTGATTTTTGTGTATGCGATGAAAATGATTACCTGAAATTTTTCCAAAATAATCTCCGTAAACCAGCGGTGATTGTTTTGAAGAAAAATGCATCCGTTTTAAGACAATGGAAAAATAATTTCATATCAACAAACTTTTGTACTGGAAATCCACTTTTTATTGTAGATGATGAGGCGGACGCAGCAAGTTTAAATACACAGGTAAACAAAAACAAGCAGAGTACAATCAATAAGCATCTGGATGAAATAAAAAGAACAACTTCCAGCAGTGTCTATATGGAAGTGACCGGTACTCCGCAGTCGATTTTGCTTCAAACGTCCAAAAGCGGCTGGAAGCCATATTTCATTTATTATTTTAAACCAGGTGAAAAGTATCTGGGAGGAAATTTCTTTTTTACAGAGGACAAACCAAAGCAAATTATTTTGACAGATAATGACGAGGCAGAAGAATTATTAAATGATGACGAATTTCCTGAAAACGGTTTAAAAAGCGCACTTATCATGCATTTGATCGCAGCCGGACATATTATGCTGGCAGGGGGAACCGTTTGCAATTTTTTGATTCATCCAAGTGTAAAAACAAGCCAGCATTCAAGTTTTGCAAATAAGATAGGGAATTACTTGAATGAAATTTGCCATTCATATGACGAAAAGGAAACATATGAAGCGTTTGAAGCTGCTTATAAATCACTAAAAGATACTAAAAGAGATATTTTTCCGTTGGATAAAATTTATGGTTATATAATTGCCCAAATGCTGGATGATAAAGTGAATATTTTAATGTTGAACTCAATCGTGTCATACGATGAAAATACGCAATATGATACAGGCATTAATATTATTGTTGGCGGCAATAGCTTAGGGCGGGGAGTTACGTTTCCGCAGCTTCAGACAATATATTACTGCCGTGTGGCAAAAAGTCCGCAGGCAGATACCATGTGGCAGCATGCAAGGATGTTTGGGTATGATAGAGATCCAGATTTAATGCGTGTCTTTATGCCGCCGAAGCTATTCAAACTGTTTTCAGATATTAACAGGACTAATAATAGTATCATCCGGCAAATTGAAAATTCAAGCAATGGGTGCAATGTTAAAATATTTTACCCGACGGGTTTGAAACCGACAAGAAAAAATGTTTTGGATAAAAAGGCCGTTGGCGTTTATTCAGGCGGAGTAAATTATTTTCCATTCTATCCAGTGAATAGAACAGTTTCGGATATAGATAAAATATTGGAATGTTTTGATAATGACTTGTATACGGTAAGTTTAAAACTGATAGTAAAACTTATTGAACATATGGATTCCGAAGTTGATGACTGGAATGCGAAAGTATTTATAGGATTTATCAATACGTTTTTGGCGGCAGATCCTGCAACACAAGGAAAACTTATTGTTCGCCGTAATAGAGATATAGGAAAAGGAACAGGAACATTACTTTCTCCCGCTGACAGAAAATTAGGTGATGAATATACAGAGGAAGTAGTACTTACTGTTTATAAAATTACCGGGAATATTTCAAAGGGATGGGATGGAGAAGAACTTTGGATTCCCAATATTAAGCTGCCAGGAGATTATGCTTATTACAGCGGAGAAAATGCATAAAATAAATGTGGGATGTGATAGTATGGCTGATACAAAGACACCGGAAGAACGCAGCAAAAATATGTCGCATATACGGAGTACAAATACAAAGCCAGAGGAACTTGTAAGAAAATATTTATTTACACATGGGTTTCGGTATAGAAAAAATGATAAACGCTATCCTGGAAAGCCAGATATTGTACTTCCGAAGTATCATACGGTGATATTTGTGAATGGTTGTTTTTGGCACATGCATGGATGTTCCAGGGCAAGATTGCCTCGGTCAAATCAGGAATATTGGGAGCCGAAGATTAAACGTAATGCACAGAGGGATCAGGACAATATCAGAAAACTTGAAGATACAGGTTGGAAAGTAATTGTAGTTTGGGAATGTGAATTAAAAAAGCGTGTGGCCGAAGAACGGTTGCAACGATTATGTGAAGAGATAAAAAATTGAATATAGGAATCGGTAATAAAGTCACTTGTCGGATTGTTTTTATAAAAAAGCTGTCCAGTAAGTGACTTTTATTTTTGAAAATTTTTAGAAATGCAATAGGTAACTTCCTTTGTGCAGGAGTGCAGAGGATGCAATCCCTCTGCTCTGGGTACAGGGGCGAAGCGCCCTGTTGGGGTCAAGGGGCAAAGCCCCATATGCACTAACTTTAATGCAAATCCATAAAATTTCTGTTATAATCAAACAGAGGTGAATTCTATGGATACAAATGATTTAATAAAATTACTGCCGTCAGGCTATGAACAGGCTTGTTTTGATAAGAAAGCGATTACAAGAAAACGAACGATAAAAAATCCGCTGGATTTACTGCGGCTGATCTTATTTTATCTTTCCGGCAATAAATCTCTGGTTGATGTCAGCCAGTTTGCTTTGTTAAGTGGTATTGGAAAGATCAGCGATGTTGCTTTTATGAAAAAATTTGTCCAGTGCAGGGACTGGATAAAATGGCTGGCGGAAAACATTCTCCCAAATCCAATTATGCATTATAAAAAGCCTGACTGGCTTAAAGCTTATCAGGTGCTTGCAGTGGACGCATCTGATATTGTGGAAAAAGGGGCTGTAAAAAGGCTGTGGCATCTGCACTATGCTGTAGATTTGTTTTCTCTGACCTGCAGCCAGTTTAGAATAACAGAACAGTCCACAGGGGAAAGCCTGAAAAATTTTTCATTTGACAAAGGCTGCCTGGTCATAGCGGACCGCGCATATGGCACAATAAAAAGCATAGAGCATTGTCTGAACGCAGAGGCTGATTTTATTATACGGCTCAAAAATAAGGCATTTAACCTGTATGATGACAGCGGGCAGAAGATAACACTCTCCAACTGGCTTGAGAGCGTTGGTGAAAGAGCTGCTGAATGCGTGGTATATATAAATGGGAGCGGTAAAAAGCGGATTCCATTGAGGATCTGCGCAATAAAGAAAACACAGGAAGAAATTGAGGAAGAAGCAAAGCGGTTAGAGCGTCTGGAAAGTAAAAAGCAGAAAAAATATAGTGAAGACACAAAATTTACTCACAGGTATATGTTTGTAATTACTTCTCTGCCGGCAGAGATTTCTGCGGAGAAGATTCTTGCCTGTTACCGTCTGCGCTGGCAGATTGAGCTTGTGTTTAAAAGAATGAAATCGTTGCTTCAATTAGGCAATATCCCGACGAAGACAGAAGAAGCTGGGGAGGTCTGGATTAATGGGAAAATCCTGCTGTCGCTTCTCACTGAAAAATATCTTGGGGATATTGATTTTTCCCCCTCTTGGAACATCCGAAGGGAACCGGAGTATATGGAGAGAGACCAAGCTGGTGTCATTTATAATTTTCATGATGATACTTCCAGATAAGGTGTCAATGTCTATTGACATTCTGGAACTTATAAAGATGTCATTTATTGAAAAACGAAGAAAAATCCGACAGCAGCTTATTCAAATATTGTTAAGTTAGTGCCTATGGTGCAGCGCCCAGTCCAATATGTGGACATGGGAGCCGAATTTTTCCTCCATCTCCGCAAAAAATTCCACAGCAATCTTTGCCAGCAGTTCCCCCGGAACAGATTCCTCTACTGTCCCGATCTGGTAAATGCTTTCTTCCGGGCAGGTCTTGTTGTTAGTGAGCAAGTCATCCACCGTCCGGTTGCGCTCTGTGTGCCTGTTCTTTTCGTTCCGCTCATTCTGCGCCTGTACATGGTCTGCATAATGCTCATAATAATAAATCCGTTCAATCTTCTCAAAAGAATAATCGTTTTCCCCGCCCCTCTCCCTTGTCAGGGCTGGAGATAAGCCGGTATAACAATCCCAGTAAATATTCTGCCTTGTCCGTTCCATGTCGATATGTTCACTGTTCGCCACATCAAATCTCCGGTCATTGTGTTTGGGATTGTAAGCGCCGTTTTTCCCGGCTCTGCCGTTGTGTCTGGTCAGTTTCATTCTGTCCTCCTTCTTTTCAATTTTCTCTCTGCGGGAAGGGCAGCTTTGCTGCCGAATCTGCCGGTTCCTGCGTCAGATAATACCCAGTACGAATTGGCGCAGGCGCCAACTCTAGCTGGGCAAGGCGTTTCACCCTTGACCCGATAAGGACTGCCGCCCTTAACCCGCCAAAGGGCTTTGCCCTATCTGCATTAACTTACATGGTGCTAGCACCATGTTCAAATCATTACTAAGGAAATATTCTATCTTTTTTTCAGACATAACGTTGTAGGAAACTGTATTCCCACACAAATGTTACCAATTATTCCAAATCCTCAATTCGACCTGATTGAATCGCCGCAATGTTTTTCTTAATCCTGTTTTCAGACCAATTCCACCATTGGACTTTCAATAATTCAGAAATCACACCGTCAGAAAACCGTTTTCGTATCGGTTTTGCAGGAACACCTCCAACAATCGTATAAGGTGGTACATCTTTTGTAACAACTGCTCGTGTCCCAATAATTGCTCCATCACCAATTGTTACACCAGATAGAATAACTGCTTCAAAGCCAATCCAAACATCATTGCCGATTACAATATCGCCTTTGTTGTCCCATGCACTTGCAATCTCTTTTACGTCCAATCCCCATTCCTCAAAAAATATTGGAAACGGATATGTTGAAAGTGAAGACATTGCATGATTTGCACTGGTAAACAAAAACTTTGCTCCACAGGCGATAGAACAAAACTTGCCAATTTGTAGCTGATCTCCATTAATCGGGTAATGATATAATACATTATTCTTTTCAAATTCCCGTGGGTCATGCACAAAGTCGTTATACATTGTATAATCGTCAATTTTAATTCTGTCATTGGTAATCACATTTTTTAAATAAACCGTTTGGGTATCACCTGTCCGGGGATAAATTTTGTTCTCCGATATAGTCATTTTAAAATCCTCCATGTTCTGATAGTTATTATGCGACTATATCGGTTACTACAATGCAGCATTTCACTTTTTTACCTCCTCAACCCAAATTTACAGATTTGATTATACCACTCCCTCTCTCCATTTACCACAAAAATATAAGGGATAGCAACCGCTACTCCCCACACTCCCTAATACCCCAATAAATTTATAACTTTTCAATTTCCGCCAAAGAGTTTTGAATATCTTTATAGACCAATGACTGCATACTGTCTGCATAAATAGATATATCCGCTTTTTGCAGTGCGGAAACAATATCACACTTTAATTCCGGCTTATTCTTTGCAATCATAGGTAGTAATTTTATACACTGCCTTGCCGTTATCGGCTTAACATCTTCTACGTGCTTCAAATATTTGTCTATGATTTCATCAATTTTATTATCCTTATCCCATTTGGCGTTGTAGGCAATCAGCGTAAGCCCTCTTGTCCGAATGTAGGAATTATCACTGTCAATCATATCGGCTAATTTATCCATATAACAATATACCTTGTCCGATTCCTCACATTCTTTTTGCAGCGCCTGTAATGCTTTGTATGCCGTATTATTATTTTTATCAAATAACAGCGTAAAATTGTCCTCAATATTTATTTCCATGCCGTTTCATCTCCCATATCTTAAATCATGCTTTCGATTATAGCACTTTCTATCTGTACCTGCCACTATAAAATACAGGGCATAGCAACCGCCACACCCCACATTTCTTATCGCTCCAACGACTTCTCAATCTTCTGTTTCTGCCCTTTCAAATCATTCTGCTTCTCATACAGATTATTCCGCTCTTTGCAGAGTTCTTTCATACGCTCCAACTGCGTCCGTACTCCCTCCCGGCAATCCGGCTCTATCTTCTTATATTCCCCGGTTAAATTACGGATTGTATTGTTGTTCGCCTTAATCTGCTCCGACACGCATATCCAGTCAATCAAATTCCTCACTTCCATATCCGTATCATATAATTTTGTTTCTGTCAGAATCTTCGCACACAGCCGTACCATGACTTTCTTCTCCATATCTGTCATATCCTATCAATCCCCTTTCCTATCGGCTCATTTCAAAAGTATGTTTCGGACGTTTATTTTCCCTTTCTGCCCGTTCTAATGCCTTTGACCGTTCTATTATCAACTGCGCCTGTTCCCTACCCAAATGACGCTCCAAACGCCCTAAATCAGACGCTTTTTCCTGCAATCGTTCTATGGTGTCGCTCTGCTCCATAACCTTATCCGTCAAACGACTAATCTGCTTCTGTTGTCCATCCACTTTGGCGGTCAGTTTCTTTCCCTGCTCCGTAAGCTGTACGCATTTGATAGTCAGATTTTTTACTACCTCTTTTAATTTTTCCACAAGCGGTAAAGCCTTTTTATCACGGTAAGCCTTTGCACTCATCAATGCCCCCGGCTCTGCCAACTGCCATTTTACATCTTCATCATAGGCGTGTATATTTCTCTCCATGACTTCCTTTGACTGTACCATTTTGTTAATGTCCTGCTGTAACTTTTTCTGCTGTTTCTCCAACTTTTCATTTTCCGATAATAGCTTTTCTTTATCCTCCGTCAGCGTTTCCGCCTGCTCTTTCAGAAGATTATTCGTAACTGAAAGTTCTGATACTTCCTGTCGGATCGATTCGCCCTCTTTGCGTATCTGCTCCGTTTCTTGTCCTACCGCTATCTGCTGATGAAGAATATCAGATAATTCCTCTTTACTGCCGGAAATGGTCTGTTCCAGTTCGGCAACTTCTTTTGCTCGCTCCTTTTTCTCAAAATCCAAAACCGATAAATGTTTCTCATGTGTTCCCTTTTTCTCCCACTCAATATTATGTTGCAACATAATCTCCGCAAGCCGTTCTTTCTCTGCCGCTACCCACTGGTTACGTTCTGTTTCGCTCCTTGTACCGCCCTTAAATCCAAGTTCCGCAAGTGCCTTTTTTAATGACACCCTTGTTTCAAGCCCCCGCTTGCTTCCAGTCGTATAAGGAATAAAATCTATATGCAGATGTGGTGTAGCTTCGTCCATATGGAGATGCGCCGAAAATACCCTTAATGTAGGATTTCGTCTCTGAAAGTCCTGCATATATTCATCAAGTATTTTTGCCGCAAGCTGTCCGTCCTCTGTCCTTGCCCCCATATCGTCCTTGTTGCCTATCTGCAAAATAATCTCATGGAATGGCTTCTCCTGTTTGCCGGAGCAGATTTTCTCATAATAATCATCAATTATGCGGTCACTTCTGGTCTGCTTCTCATTGTACCGGGCAAGTGCTTCATCAAATAATTCGTGGTATACGTCTTTGATATTTTTGTTGCAGTATTCCACATTCAGACAACTCCGCTCCGGGTCAGTGTTCTTTGCATGGAATTTTCTGCTGTTGTGGTTGACAGAGCCTTTCCCTGTCATAACGCTGATAGTCCGCTTCAATCAATTTCCCTTTCTCCCTATCGGGTAATGAGCGCCGGATACGGCGCATAGCCTTTGTTACTTTCGGCGAAAGTAACGCAAAAGCACTTTCGACAGGCTACGCTCTATCAAAAGTGCCTTTGCGCCCTGCCGGGGGCTTTTCCGTCCTTACGGACGGGGCGGCTTTTCGCCGCCTTGATACCGCCGCTTTCCGGCTTTCTCCCAACACCGCAACATTGCAATGTCTATAATTTTTGCAACCTTGCAATCTTCAAGAGCGCAATTCCAAGACTGCAAAATTCTAATACCCTGCATTGTTGCGCTGTTACCTTTCTCCGTCACTGTCTGATTTTATCCAGTTCCCAATACCATGTGTTGTTTATCCGCTTCGCCCGGACACCCAACTCTTTCTTCGCATTTTCCAGTGTCCGCTTCGATATGCCCTGTTCGTCTGCAAGATTGAAAATCTCATTGCTTTGTATGGCGTTGTTTGTTTCTGCCAGTTCCCGGAGTAACCGTTTCGCCTGTTCCATTTTATTTGCTTTTGGGGCAATGCCGCCTAACACTTCATCAGCGGTAATGTCATAATCCCCTAGCCATTGAAAACCGTCCTCCGACAGTGCAAACGCTTTCGGGTGTCCGAACGCCGCAAGGTTGTTTTTAATCTGCACCACAGCCCTTATATTTTCTTCTCCCTCAACCCTGCCGACTAAGAGAACGCTTCTGGCAACCGCAAAGAAATCTATCGAACCCATTCCCCGGTATGCCGCTTTATTTCCTGCCGCCTTGTTCATATGCCCGACAAGTACAATCGCACACTGATATTTCTCTGCAAGTGCCGCTAATTTTTTCGTCATATCCCTTGCTTCGTTTGCCCGGTTCATATCCATACCGCCGCCCAAATAGGCTTGTATCGGGTCTAAAATCAACAGCTTTGCTCCTGTTTTGATAATAGCTTGCTCTAACCGTTCATCTATCATGGAAAGTGATTTTATCCTTTCATCAATGACAGAGATTTTCTCACAGTCTGCCCCCGCCTGTTCCAATCGGGGCTTTACCGTATCGGCAAGACCGTCCTCCGCACTCTGATAGATGACATTCAAAGGCTCTGTAAAATTCATTCCACCGTCTAAACTTTCTCCCTTAGACAGCTTCGCTGCTATGTTCAATATAAATGTTGTCTTTCCGTCCCCCGGATCGCCTTGAATGATTGTCAGCTTGCCATAAGGGATAAACGGAAACCACAGCCAAGAAACTTCCTGCGACTGTACCTCCGACAACTTAATCAACTGTAATTCGATTTTTGTTTCTTCCATAAATGCCCTCCATTTCTGAAAAATCGTTGTCACTGGAAGAAACCTCTGCTATACTTAAATTGTGAGATTGATAACAGAGGTTTTCCAGTTATCACAGCCCTAACAGTTGCCGCTGTCGGGGCTTTTTTCTTCTCCGTTGACGTTGCCCTGCCACAGATATTTTGCTCCGTCCAACACCCACAGGATAGCTTTCAGCATATCAAGACAGTCATTCCGCATATCTTCCAGTCCCTCCGGCGTTAAATCTAGCTCTGTCTTTTCAAACTGTTCTGTCACTTCCCGGATATTGGTCTGCATTATCTTTAGTTCCTCTACCAACTGGTAAACCAGTTCTTTTTTACCGACCACGCACACCCGGTTATAAATGCAGGAACGGACAAAATAATCTTTCTTAGAAAGTCCGCTTGCTAAAATCTTTGCTTCGATTTCTTCCCTCTCTCTGGGGGAAATGCGAAAGCTGATTGTCGGGTATTTATGCACTCCACTCATTCTTCTTCCTCCCTGCTGTTCTCAATCTCCAATTTATCTGCAAGTTCCCCCTGCTTATTGGGATATAAATGTGAATAGGTATTTAATGTTGTTTCGATTTTCTCATGCCCTAACCGTTCCGCAATCGCTAATGGCGTAAAACCCATTTCCACGAGTAACGAAGCGTGGGAATGACGAATATCATGCAAACGTATTCTTTTCACTCCCGAAGCCTTGATACCTCTGATAATCTCATGCTCCATATAGGATTTTGTAAAACGGAACATTCTTTCGTCTGCCATAATTCCGTATAAGTGCGAAGTATACTCCTTTAATTCCTCTGTCAGAAATGGCGGTATCGTTATGATGCGCTTGCTCTTTGGCGTTTTGGGCGGTGTAATAATATCCCTGCCCTCTATCCGTTGATAGGACTTGTTTACGGAAATAGTGCGCTTCTCTAAATCAATATCGTTGTAGGTAAGAGCAAGTAATTCTCCAATCCTCATGCCCGTCCAGTAAAGGAGCAGGAACGCCATTTTTGTTTCCGGCTTGTTCTCCACAGTCACAAGAAACTGCTTAAATTCCTGCTTTGTCCAAAACTCCTTTTCCCCGGCGTGGCTCTTTCCGATACTCCCGGCTTTCCGGCAAGGATTATCTTTCAAATCATAGTACCGAACCGCATAATTGAAGATTGCCGACAACTGATTATTGACTGTTTTCAGATACGTTTCCGAATATCCTTTTTTCATCAGTGCATTTTGCCAAGCCCGAATGTCGGAAGCCTTAATCTCATTCATGTTCTTTTTCTTGAAATACGGAATGATTTTCAAATCAATAATGAATTTCTTTGTACGCATGGTATTTTCACGCAGACGGTGTTCCATATCCTCATAATAAATTTGTACGAAGTTCTCAAAATTGATGTCTAAATTCCTCTGCTGCTGTTGCAGGAAGTCACGCTCCCACTGTTCCGCTTCCGCTTTTGTCTTAAATCCCCTCTTGTTCTTCTTGTGGCTTACACCCTGCCAGTCCTTATAATAGAACTGGCAACGCCACATCTTTCCGTCCCTTGTCGCTGACATAAAATCTCTCCTTTCCTACATGGCTACGGTCAGACCGTAGAATTTTTCTTCAAAGTATTTTGTCGGGACTTTACCGCATATTGTCCGATAGCCCTTTGCTTTCAGTTCCTCATTCAGCCCCCGGATAATCTTGTAGGCATAGCCCGTTGATACGCCAAGCATTTCAGCCGCTTCCTCTGCCGTTACATACATTTTCTTTCCATTCTCCATATAATCCTGTCCTTTCTCTTTTTATTTTAGGTACACATATGTGACCTTTATGTTTTTATTATACGGTACACTTTTGTGAACGTCAAGTATTTATTTTAATTTTTTATACACAAATGTGTCCTGATGTGATAGAATTGAACTAAGCACTTACGAAAATCACATAAATTGGAGGTATTGGCATGACTACCGGGGAAAAGATTAAACACTTTCGGAATTTGCGTGGCATATCACAGGAAACGCTCGGTCAGCTTTCCGGCATCAATTCCGCCACAATTAAAAAGTACGAGTATGGCATCCGCAATCCAAAGCCCGACCAACTGATGAAAATTGCAAATGCTTTGGGTATCAGTATCAATGTTTTCATGGATTTTGATATAGAAACAGTGTCAGATGTATTGTCTTTGATTTTGAAAATGGACGAACAATTAGATATGAACTTTGAAGCAGAGAGATACGAGGACGGAAGTTTCAATCCCGCTACAATCAAAATATCCTTCAAGAACTCTCTGCTCAATCATAAGCTGGGCGTATACATGAAAGCAAGGGAATTGCAGGAGAACCTTTTGAATGATACGGAACGCTTCTCATCGGAGGAAGAACACCAACGGGCGATTGAAGCACTCTCAAAGGATTTAGACGCTGTTAAGCAGAGTATTCTTGATGACAGTAAGATTGTCAAAAAAGGTGTTCGGGGAATATCCGTTAAAATATATCCCGAAAATGAGTGATAAAAATTTTGAGCAAAAAGTATTGACTTCCACGTAACGTGATACTGTATTCTTTTCTCATAGGAGCAGAATAGAAATAAGCCGGCAATCTCTGTCTTGCTTCTTCACAAATTTAAGGAGCTGATAAGAATGCGAACCATAAGCCAAGTTGCAGAATTAACAGGCATAAGCACCCGAACACTACAATATTATGACGAAATTGGATTGTTAAAGCCAAGCGAATTGACCGAATCCGGCTATCGCCTATATGATGATGAAGCCTTGCAAAAGCTACAACAAATCCTATTTTTTAAGGAATTGGGATTTAAGCTGAAAGAGATTAAAGAAATTCTGCAAAAACCCGACTTTGACAAAATTAAGGCTTTCAAAAGGCAAAAAGAGTTGCTTTTGCTGAAGCGCAATCGGACAGACAAACTTATACAGCTTCTTAGCCGCTTAGAGAAAGGAGAGCAATGTATGAGTTTTAAGGAATTTGACCTGTCTGATTACATCACCGCATTAGAGGATTTTAAAAATAACAGCACTGATGATGTTATCAAGCACTGGGGAAGTATTGAAAATTTTGATATGTTTATTCAAAAAATTAAAGATGATGAAGCAGAGGTAGCTAAACTTGCTATTCACCAATTCGGCAGTATTGAAAAATACACCGAAGCCATGAAACATAATTTAGAGCATTTCTCTGAACTCATGGAAACACAACTAACGGAAGAAGTGAAAGAAATTGGAAAACAATCTGATATTCTGTATGGCAGACTAACCACTAATTTGTCAGAAGATGTTTCCTCCCCTAAAATACAATCCATTGTACACGAACTATTGCGGCTTATACAGGAAAATAGCACCAGCGTATCCCTCGATAAGCCCTATATCAATGTTCTTATCGACACATATTCAAGCGATTATATTAAAAGCATGACTGACAGTAAATATGGAAAAGGGGCTTCTGATTATATCGTAAAAGCGTTCCATTACTACTCGGAGAATAACGCTTCCGAAAACAATTAGAGGCAACAGGCTCTCTCTAAAAAATATATCCCGACAACTAATCATTCTCGCTATGCCGAAAAATAACTTGCCACACTTTAGAGAGCCTTAGTGACATTTGAATTTTCTTGTGGTATAGTGGACTTCCACTTTTAAGAAAAGGAGTTGATGATATATGCCACAGATGAATAAAGGCGGTAAATTTATTTTCGGAAAATCGCTGATACGAGATGACTTGACAATCCATCTCCCAACACAGGCTCTTACAGAGTACAACGCCACAGCAGAGAGAAAAGTCTATCTTTTTACTGGAAGCAAGGTCACTGGCGGCTTTTGTGTGACAAGAAAAGGATTGTTAGAACCATCAAAGTTAGGACACATTCTTACTGATAATCCGGCTTTACTGAATTATCAGACCGCAGAGGGCGAATTTGTCAAATACAAAGGGCGGTCATACTGTTGGGTAAATATTTCAGAGAATGGTGTAATTCAGCTTAATCAGCAGATATTAGATTTTCTTAATCTGAAGATTGGAATGGAACTATTGTCTATCCGAAGCAGTGATATAGCTTTTACAATGGGTGCAACCGGTCCCCTGTTGGAAAGAGCCGACAACTATGAGGGCGAAATTCCTCTGTATTAAAAAAGCAGGTATCATGATACCCGCCCAAAATCCAGTATTCCTCAAATAATTAGAGCCATTTTAGAGCCAAACGGCATAAAACACTCCCGGAAATGCCCATTTTATCAGCATTTCCGGGATTTTATCCGTTACTCGAACTCTATCGTAGCCGGCGGTTTCCCCGTGCAATCATACAACACCCTGTTCACATGCTTCACCTCATTGACAATACGGCTTGTCACCCTGCCGATCACCTCCCACGGAACCTCCGCGCTTTCTGCTGTCATGAAGTCTGTCGTCGTCACGGCGCGCAACGCAACCGCGTAATCATACGTCCGCTCATCCCCCATGACGCCGACCGATTTCATGTTCGTCAGCGCTGCAAAATACTGATTTATCTTTTTATCCCAACCGGCTTTCGCGATTTCCTCGCGCCAGATGGCATCTGCGTCCTGAACCATTTTTACTTTCTCGGCCGTTACCTCGCCAACAATACGAATGCCAAGGCCCGGACCCGGGAACGGCTGACGGTACACGAGATAATCCGGAATGCCGAGCTCAAGACCGGCTTTGCGCACCTCATCTTTAAACAGATCCCGAAGCGGCTCAATAATTTCTTTGAAATCCACGAAATCCGGAAGCCCTCCGACATTATGATGCGATTTGATCACGGCAGACTCACCGCCAACGCCACTTTCCACTATATCCGGATAAATGGTACCCTGCACCAGAAAATCAACTTTTCCGATCTTCTTGGCTTCCTCCTCAAACACACGGATAAATTCTTCACCGATGATTTTGCGCTTATGCTCCGGTTCCTCTGCCCCTTTTAATTTGCTGTAAAAACGTTCCTGCGCATTGACACGTATAAAGTTCAGATGGTATGGACCATTCGGACCGAATACTGCCTCCACCTCGTCTCCTTCATTTTTGCGAAGGAGGCCGTGATCCACAAATACACAGGTGAGCTGCTCTCCCACTGCCTTTGCCATCATAACCGCTGCAACAGAAGAATCCACACCGCCTGAAAGCGCGCACAAAACCTTGCCATTCCCGACTTTTTCACGAATGGCTGCAATCGACTGCTGCACAAAAGAATCCATTTTCCAATCGCCCGCGCACCCGCAAACCCTGAAGACAAAATTAGAAAGCATCTTCTGGCCTTCTTTTGTGTGCAGCACCTCCGGATGAAACTGCGTCGCATACAGCTTCTTTTTTGTGTGTTCCATTGCCGCATACGGACAATTATCTGTATGTGCACTGGCCATAAAACCAGGGGCCAAGCTTGAAATATAATCATTATGGCTCATCCAGCAAATCGTTTTTTCCGATACATCCTGAAAAAGCAGAGAACTCTGATCTACTGTCACTTCAATTTTTCCATACTCCCGTACCGGGGCTTTTTCCACTTTTCCGCCCAGCAGCTGCATCATAACCTGAGCCCCGTAACAAATACCAAGAACCGGGACACCAAGCTCAAAAATTTCCTTTGTATATGTAGGAGCATCCGGCAAGTAACAGCTGTTCGGACCACCTGTAAAAATAATCCCTTTCGGCTCTGCTGCTTTAATCTTCTCAAAATCTGTTTTATAAGAGTAAATTTCACAATATACATTGCATTCTCTGACACGCCGTGCGATCAGCTGATTGTACTGTCCTCCAAAATCAAGAACAATGACAGTTTCTCTTTTCATGCTTTTTCTCCATTTCCTGTTTCTGCTCTCCCACAGCTTCCCACGCTGCGTCCCCACCGTTCATCTGCATATAAAAAATAATCCTTTTCCTAATCTTTAAGCAGATAACACCCTTAACTCCGTACATTATAATGCAGCTGGCACTCGCTGGCAACAAAAATTTATTTCAAAGCAGCATGGATCTGAAGCCGCACCGAAACCTGTTTTCAGCTCAATTCCAGCTGCTTCAGGAAATGCGCAAACGCGTACTGCCAAAAGCGCCCAGCTTCTCGCGTGCAAAATGATGCCTGGCAGGGCAGTCCTCTAGTTTTGCAACAGCGCCTCAACTTCATTTCGGTTCATTAAACCCAGACCGCGGCTGACACATTCCCCATTTTTAAAAACGAGAAGTGTCGGAACAGACGCCACACGATACTCCAATGCCAAGTCCGGCAGTTCGTCTACATTTACTTTCCCTACATAATAAGAATCCGACTCTTCAGAAAGCTCTCTAATCAACGGCGCAATCGCTTTGCACGGCCCGCACCATTCCGCATAAAAATCCACCAGTACAGGCTTATCCGCCCGCAATACTTCCATTTCGAATTGTGTCTTACTTTCAATCTCAAGCATAATTATTCCTGCCTTTCACGCGCAAAATTAAGATTCCAAAAGCAGCACCGATACAAATCAAGCGCTGCTTTCTATTTATCCTCCCCTGTTTCAGCTGAAATATTCCTGTAATTTTCTCCTACTTTTTCCATCCATCTGCTGTTTTCCTTTATTCACTTGCACACTCTTCCCTTTCTGTGTTACTATAAATGGACTTTATCAAAATTTTCAAACAGGAGCGTACTACAATGTCTCAAACTACTTTATATATAGAATGTACATCTGGAATCAGCGGTGACATGGCAGTGGCAGCCCTTATCGACCTGGGCGCTGATCAGAAAAAACTTATCCAGGCACTTGACAGTCTTCCAATGTCCGGTTATACCGTTGAAATAAAAGATGTACTGAAGTCCGGCATTCGTGCCTGCGACTTCAATGTAATTCTCCAGCAGGACAACCATGACCACGATATGAATTACCTGCATGGAAATCAGCCCGTACACAACAGCAAAAACCAACACACGCACTCCTCGGAGAACCTGCATTCCCACGAGCACCAGTCTCAGAAAGAGCATGCGCATCACGATGCCCGGAATCTAAACGACATTATAGAAATCATCTGCGCAGGTGATCTGACGGACAACGCCCGGGAACTGGCCCTTCAGATTTTCCGTATCCTTGCAGAAGCGGAAGCATCTGTTCATGGTAAAAATATTGATGAAGTGCACTTCCATGAAGTGGGGGCGGTAGACTCGATTGTTGATATCGTGGCCTTTGCCGTATGTCTCGACAATTTGGCGCCTGACTGCATTGTTGTTTCTGCACTTACGGATGGTTCTGGACAGATTCGCTGTCAGCATGGACTAATTCCTGTGCCCGTACCGGCAGTTACGGCGATTGCCTCCAGACATCAGCTATCACTGAAGTTCTCCTCCGTAGAAGGTGAGCTTGTTACTCCGACAGGGGCTGCAATCGCGGCTGCCCTGAAATCAGACGAAAAACTGCCGACACAATTTCGCATCAAAAAAACCGGCTTTGGAGCCGGAAAACGTGATTACGCGACAGCAGGTTTTCTGCGTGCCATGCTTCTTGAATCCCTGGACGCAGATACGCAAGATACCATCCTGACACTTGAAACCAACATTGATGACTGTAGTGCAGAGGCTCTCTCCTTCACCATGAAGCAGCTTCTGGAAGCAGGGGCACTTGATGTATTTTTCATACCAATCTACATGAAGAAAAACCGGCCGGGCCAGCTCCTGAAAGTCATCTGCCTCCCTGAAAACCGCAAAACAATGGAAAGCATTATCTTCCGAAACACCACTACGATCGGAATCCGATGCCAGGAGCTTCAGCGCACAAAACTGGACCGGCGCATCCTTGCAGTGGAAACCCCCTGGGGAATGGCTGACATAAAATGCTGTACTTACGAAAACGATACTTATTACTACCCGGAAAACGACAGCGTCTGTCACCTCGCACAGCAATTTGGAATCGGCTTTACCGAGATGTACGGCCAACTGCAAAATTATGTCAGAGAACATACGACACTCTAAAAGAAACAAAATTCTTCTCCATAATAAAAAAGGGGAATTTCCCCCTTTTATAAAATACACGTCCAAGCCTCGATCAGCCGGTCCAGCGAATACGCCGCATTGGCCGGACTGGTCGACGGTAGACCAATAATATCTCTTTGACAGCTCTTCTGCTGAAACCGCTCAAACAATTTTTTGGCGGTATTTCCATTCGCGTAAATCTGTCTGATCTTCGCATTCTCCAAAATTTCCTGTAAATCCATGGGGATTACATTTCGAATGCTGCTGTCACTGGACCCAATAATATCACATTCTGCAATCACATCCGAAACCGCTATTCCCTGTGCAAGCAGCAACGCTTTTTTCTCCGGTATCGTGGATGGGACAGATGCTCCGGTCAACCCGGCAATCACTTTCCAGAACCGGTTTTGCGGATGTCCATAATAAAACATCTGCTCTCTTGATTTTACGGAAGGCAGGCTTCCCAGGATCAAAATTCTGCTGTTTTCGTTGTACACTGGTGGAAATTCGTGCCGTACTCTCTCATAATTACCCATACCCACTTACGTCCCTTCTAATAACCCTCGTTTTTTCGAAGCTTCCGCAGCTGCGCCCGTTTTTTTCCGGCCTCCCATTCAATCTGCTGCGTCACACCCTCAACGATCAGCCCCGGTACCTCCACGGGCCGCTGTTGCTCGTCCGTTCCCACCATGACAAAATATGCCCGGTTAATCATCGTCCGTATACCGTTCAGAGATTCCGCATACGTATCAATCCGCACTTCCATGGAGGAATGCCCGACATAAGTCAGACGCCCAATCAGAACAATCGTGTCATTCAGCTTCGCTCCGGACTTGAAGTACATATTGTCTATGGCCACTGTCACCACATTCATCTGCGCATGCCTTTTTGCCACAATGCCGGCCGTCTCATCCAACCATGCCAGAAGCTGTCCGCCAAACAAAAATCCGGCAGCGTTCAAACAGCGAGGCATCAGAAGATGCGACTGCTCGGCCATAGAATCCTCCACTCTTTTCATCTTCCTTTTTTCCATCACAATTCCCTCTGTCTGTATTTTATCAAAATCCACAAACCATTTTCCGCACGGTTCTGTGCATAAAACAGCGGCAGTGATTCTTGCGAATCCTGCCGCACTGCATTCAAATCCAGAGTGCCGGTTCCTATCTTTTGACTCCTAGCAAAGCTAGGTGGGTAACCGCAACGCAGCTGTCTGTCTTCCTCTGCATAATGGAGGCCTGACATATTTCTGCGCGATATAGGAATCCCATAAAAGTAAATGTAGGTTCAAAATGATAAGAGTGTCGCACACCCCAGAAGCTATTCTAAGTATACTCCAGTATGCCCCGTTATGCAATAAAATTTTCCTGCTTTTTCTGGAAACATTTACCCCTTTGCACAGATCGCATCGTAAGCTTCCCGAACCGCTTTGATAAATTCTTCACTGTTCAGAACCGTTACATGCTCCAAAGAAGTGATCAGGGCCAGATCTTTTGTCATTTTTCCACTTTCAATCGTAGAAATCACAGCCTGCTCCATATGGTCTGCAAACTGCTCAAGCGCCGCAATGCCATCCAGCTCACCGCGCTTACGCAGCGCTCCCGTCCATGCAAAAATCGTTGCCACAGAGTTCGTGGACGTCTCCTCACCCTTCAGATGCTTATAATAATGACGCTGCACCGTTCCATGTGCCGCCTCATACTCATAATTTCCATCCGGAGAAACCAGGACAGATGTCATCATTGCAAGCGAACCAAAGGCAGAAGATACCATATCGCTCATAACATCGCCGTCATAATTTTTGCAGGCCCAGATAAAACCGCCCTCAGACTTCATTACACGAGCCACCGCATCATCAATCAGCGTATAAAAATATGTGATTCCCGCCGCGTCAAACTTCTCTTTGTACTCAGCGTCAAAAATCTCCTGAAAAATATCTTTGAACGTATGATCATACTTTTTGGAAATTGTGTCCTTGCTTGCAAACCAGAGCTCCTGTTTTGTATCCAATGCATAGTTAAAACAGCTTCTCGCAAAGCTTTCAATCGAGCTGTCCAGATTGTGCATGCCCTGCAATACGCCCGGACCTTTAAATTCAAAAATCGGTTCCCGGATCTCACTTCCGTCGCTACCTGTAAAGACAAGCTCTGCTTTTCCAGGTCCCGGTACATCAATCTCTGCATTTTTATAAACATCACCATATGCGTGACGCGCAATTGTAATCGGTTTTTTCCACGACCTCACATACGGTTCAATGCCTTTTACCGTAATCGGGGTCCGAAATACCGTACCATCCAGAATCGCACGAATGGTTCCATTCGGACTTTTCCACATCTCTTTCAGATTATATTCCGTCATTCTGGCTGCATTTGGTGTAATTGTCGCACACTTTACAGCAACACCATATTTTTTATTGGCATTGGCACTGTCAATCGTTACCTGATCATTTGTGGCATTTCGATTTTCAAGTCCCAGATCATAATATACACTCTTTAAATCAATATACGGATAAATCAGCTCATCTTTGATGATTTTCCACAGAATTCTCGTCATCTCGTCCCCATCCATCTCAACAAGCGGGGTATTCATCTTAATTTTTTCCATAAAGTCTCCTCCTGTAAAGCCTGTGCACGCTGTAAAAGCATCTTCTGTCTATCCGCTACATTCTATCATCGTTTCCACTAACCGTCAAATCCTTCCGCCTTTTCTCCTTTCCAGCCATTTCAAACCATTTCACTTCACAGGATTTTCCTATTTCGCATAGGCCTTCCCATTCTTTCACCATTCGAACAGTTTCGGTTTCAGTCCTCATCCCTCGCCCAGTCAAACGAATATCTGACTGCCTTATTCCATCCCCGCAGCCTGCGCGCACGCTCCTCCTCTGTCATGGACGGTTCAAAAACGCGATCTGTTTTCCAATTTCTACGCACGTCATCCATTCCGTTCCAGTAGCCCACTGCCAGGCCTGCCAGATAAGCCGCGCCCATAGCCGTCGTCTCCGTACAATACGGACGCAACACCCGATCTCCGATTACATCGGCCTGATACTGCATCAGGAAATTGTTGGCGCTCGCGCCTCCGTCTACCTTAAGTCCCGCCAGACGAATTCCGGAATCTGCCTCCATGGCTTTGATCACATCATTCGTCTGATAAGCAAGTGATTCCAGCGTGGCGCGCACAATATGATACTTATTGACGCCGCGTGTAATCCCGACAATACAGCCTCTCGCATACTGATCCCAGTGCGGCGCTCCAAGCCCTGTAAATGCGGGCACCACATAACAGCCATTCGTATCTTTCACGCGTCCCGCAATCCACTCCGTATCCGGCGCAGAATCAATCAGATGCATCTCATCCCGCAGCCACTGGATGGCCGCTCCCGCGACAAAAATAGAACCTTCGAGCGCATACGTTACCTTACCGTCCAGGCCCCAGGCGATCGTAGTCACAAGGCCATTGCTGGAAAATACTGGTTGATCCCCCGTATTCATCAGCAAAAAGCCACCCGTTCCATATGTATTCTTCACCTCTCCGCGTGAAAAACACGTCTGCCCAAACAAAGCTGCCTGCTGGTCTCCTGCTACTCCGGCAATCGGAATCTCTCCGCCAAAAAATTCCGGTGCTGTCATACCGTAAACAGCGCTGGATGCAACCACTTTGGGAAGCATACACGCAGGAATCCCCAGTTCATTTAAAATCTCCTGATCCCATTCCAGCGTATTGATATTAAAAAGCATCGTGCGGGACGCATTGGAATAATCCGTCACATGCACTGCACCCTTTGTCAGTTTCCAGATCAGCCAGGTCTCGACCGTACCAAACAGAAGATTTCCGGCCTCCGCCTTCTCTCTCGCTCCCGGTACATGCTCCAATATCCATTTTATTTTTGTACCGGAAAAATATGCATCAATCACAAGCCCTGTTTTGCTTCGGAACTTTTCTGTCAGCCCCTTTGCCTTCAGCCCGTCACAGTATTCCGCGGTTCTCCGACACTGCCACACAATCGCACGATACACCGGAACCCCTGTCTCCCTGTCCCATACAATCGCGGTCTCTCTCTGATTCGTGATACCGATTGCCGCGATATCCGACGCCCGGGCTCCAATCTTCGACATTGCTTCCACCGCCACGCCAAGTTGGGTGGACCATATCTCATCCGCATCATGCTCCACCCAGCCCGGTTTTGGAAAATGCTGCGTAAACTCCTTTTGTGCCACACTGCAGACAGTTCCCGCGCGGTCAAATAAAATACACCGGTTGCTCGTCGTCCCCGCATCCAGTGCCATCATATATTTTGCCATCCTGTGCCCTCCTTTTCCCGGCCTATGCATTCTGTGTACGTACTGCTTTGCGCTTATGGTCTGTATCCGACCGTCTCACCCATTCGCACCTTCGTCTCAAATCCTGCCTGAGAATTTTTCCGTATTTCATCCTGCGGCATTGCACAACCTGCCTGGCTCATAACAATAATCGTCGAACCGCCAAATGCAAAGTTTCCTTTTTCCTGTCCACGTCTTACCTCTGCTGGTCCATGCTCACGGTTTTCAATCTTCCCCACCAGCATGGCCCCCACCTCCATCATCAGAACTGTCCCCAGTTCTTCCGTACGGATCAGGCAGTATTCTCTTGTGTTTGTCTTATAAATCGGCTCCGCCTGTGCTGCAATCGGATTTACCGTATGAAAAATCCCTGGAATCTGCACATTCAGGGATTTCATACCACTGCACGGATAGATATATCTGTGATAATCATCCACAGAAAGCCGATACAGCCACAGCCAGCCGCCGTCATACCGTTTTGCCAGCTTCTCATTTTTCAAAAGTTCAGCCGCCGTGTACGGCGTACCCTTTACAGCAAACCGCCCTGACATGCTTACCGGATAAACCGTCAGCCGCGCATCACATGGGCTGATCCATGCTCTGCAATCCTGGTCTGTCGGACGTTTTCCGATTTTCAGCTCCCGAACAAAAAAATCATTGAAAGACTGAAATTTCTGCTTCCGGCATTCCGACAGATCAATTCCGTTCGCCCTCACAAATGTTCCCACTGCGAACGCTGACAGCCTTGTCTGCAACAACTTGCCCCCCGCCTTTGAAAACCACGGGCTGACAAGCAGACGCAAAACCATCCTTCCTGGCCTGCTGCCATACAGCCATGAAACAACACCGCGCTGTCCACGTGCACTATTTTTTACTACGTCAGGCTTTTCCAGTTCCATCGGAACATCCCTCCCCATTTGTAATAAACTGCCATATACAACACCACGACTGCCACAACCGCAATAATCGCTGCCAGCTCCTTATTATTCGGCTTTCGAAATTTAAAATTCAAGATAAACAGGCCTCCTGTAATTAGCATACCTACATGCAGAACCGGAAGAAAATGCCGCTGCAACAACGCTGCACTGATATGTATCAACGGCAGAATTGCCGCAATTGAAGTAATCGGAAGCCCCTGATAATATTTACGGTTTTCTGCCGTCTCCTGCTGCCGCTTTTCCTCCATCACATTAAAATACGCCAGACGAATGAGTCCTGCCAGGCAGTAAAAAATCAAAATTGCTGCGCCAGGAAGACTGTTCATTCCAGAATGATAACAGATCGCCACCGGAAGAACCCCAAAACATACGATATCACACAGCGAATCAATCTGAATCCCAAAATGTTTCTGCTCTTCAGTCCGGTTCTTTTTCATGCGGGCTACCTTGCCGTCAAACGTATCAAAAAGCCCGCACAAAGCCAGGCAGAAAATAGACCAGTGCATGTGCCCCGTAAACGTACAGAACATTCCAATAATACCACTTGCAAGACTTAAATAAGTCAGCACCACCGTATAATCATAAAATCCAATCATTGCTTCCCCCACTTTTCTCTTTCTCTGTTAATAACTCTGTCTTTTCCTCTGTACTGCATTTTCATCCTGTTTTCTCTGAAATACCACGACTGCAACTAGTGTAAATACTGCCGAAATCAACAGCTCACTGTAATAACCAAGTCCCCTGCTGAGTATCATACCCGGAAGCAGCAGGGCTCCGAATACCGGTTTAAATATAACCAGAAACAGGCTTTCGCTGATTCCCATTCCGCCCGGCAGCGGAAGCATATCGACCGATACCGAAATCACCGCCTGGAGAGTCAATGTCACCATCCAGTTGGTCCCGGAAAGTCCAAATGACTGATATACAAAACACGTTGCTGCAAACAACGCAATTCTCTGACCAAAGGTGATCAAAAACACCCGTACCATCAGCCACATATGCGTACTCATATACGCCGCTGTTTCATTATACATATCCATGGATGCTTCCAGCTTTTTCGTCCGCTCCTCCTTATGGCGCATCAGATGAAGCTTTTCCAGCAACCACAGCCCCTTGAGCATCATCAGTTTGGCGAGAGACGGATGAAACACCAGCACCATCATGAACGTCACGCAGAAAACATTTAATGCAACTCCAAGATAAAACACGAAAAGGATTTCACCCAGATATGCATGCAGAAAATCCCTTGCAAACAGAATAATTCCCAAACCGATCACCACCAGCACAAGCTTATAGGTAATCGTAACAATCATGAGGATCACCGTTGCCACAGGAATCGGAATTTTTTCTTTTTTCATAAAATAAATCTGCATGGGCTGTCCGCCACTTGCGGAAGGCGTTACGCAGCTGAAGAAAAAACCGACAGAAGAAAAAAGAAAACAGATTCTCTTTTTCAGTCGAATCCCATACGAACACATCATATGCCAGATGATGATCGACTCGCCCCATATGAAAATAAATACACACCCGACCGCCGGCAACAACCATCCAAGCCTTGCCTGTCCAATGGCCTCCTTCAGTTCTCCCATATCTTCCCCGTGGAAAACTCCGTACACCGTAAGTCCGAGTACCAGGAAAAATATAGCTGCATTCAATATTACTTTTTTTACTTTACCCAATCTGACTGCTCCTTTTGTTCCCGGAATCCTTCCCATATTCATCCTGTCGCCGCGGAAACACTTTTATCCCAACAAACCTCATCCTTTATCCGCGCGATAAAGTTTTTCCTGGCTTCCCAAAAACACACGCTGCCGCTTTATCAAAAATTGTTCCATACCACTTTGCAAGAGCGGTACGTCCCGCAATCAGATAACAGATCTCCGCCAGAAACACGCCGCCGGCCACATCCACCAGAACATGCTGCTTTGTTGTCAGTGTGGAGATAAATACCGCAACCGCCATCAGACAGGAAAACGTCCGATACCAGGCCGGTACACTTTTTTGTTTTCTGATTCCGATATAACACATCCAGCTCGTCAGACAGTGAATCGACGGAAAAAGATTATCTGCCGAATCAATCCAATACAGGAAACGAATCCCCATATCCCACATGCCATCTCCTGTAATCTCCGGCCTTGTATTCGTGGTTGGCAAAAGCAGGAAAAATACAAAGCATAGGAGCTTTGCCAGAAAATCAGCACTCAGGAAACGATAAGCGTCTTCCCTGCTGCTCACCCGGACAGTCAGAACATAATTCGCAATCCAGAACAAGTAACATCCGAAATAAATCACCAGTGTCCATGGCAGAAACGGAATCGCCTGGTCCAATGCCGTTTCCATATTATAATGGTGCCAGCCTCCTGCAATCATTTTTGCACCGCCATACACCGTGCTGTTCAAAATGAATTCTGCAATCAGCGGAATCCATCCATACACTGGCAGAATCGCCGATACTCTTTTATTTAAAGACATACTTTTACTCCATTCTCCAAACAAAATGATAAGGGCATAAAAATCGTCCTTACCATTCTATACTAATGAATCTTATAAGAGATTTCTTTAAATAAATCTTAATTATAATTCACTTTTTTCTTAGGACAAAAATTCGAAACTATTTGTATAATATCACACAAATATAACATGCTTTGTACGTTTTCCTTACATTTTCTTTACAATTCAGCAAAAAAGACAGAAAAATCGCTTTTCCTGTCTTTATCTTTCTATTTGAAGCAATTTTCGAAGATCCGGTATTCCCCACCCCTGGCGGTTCTTCGGATAGCCAAGATCTCTGGAAGATTCTTTCAATCGCATTTTGACTTCAACGTTCGTAAGCTTTGGCTCCTGTTCCAGAAGTAAGGCAATACATCCGGCAACCGCAGGCGCTGACATAGAGGTGCCACTTTTTACACTATAGTACCTCCCCTGCCTGAAAGACGGTGAACACGACCATATTCCCGTACCAGGAGCTACCAGTTCAGGCTTGCAGATACATTCCCGCGTTGGTCCGCAGCCAGAATATTCCACATACATCCCGCGTCCTCCTCTGGCAAAATCATCCGAGGCGCCCACCGTAATCACCTTTTTGCTGTTTCCCGGCACCGTAATGCTGCCGGATGCCGGCCCCATATTTCCCGCTGCTACTACCACAACAATCCCGGCATCCCACGCAGCCTCCACGCCCTTTACCAGCGCTTTAGCTCCATAGTCTGCATCATCCTTTGAGGCGCCTGCTGAAAGATTCATAATACGAATATTGTATCTTTCCCGATTCTCAGCCACCCAATCCATGGCGCTAATAATATTTTCCAGATTCCCCTGTCCATATTTATCCAGGATCTTCAAATGAATCAGTCCGCAACCAGGCGCAATTCCCCGATAACGTCCTCTGCTGCTTTTCCCATCGCCACCCAAAATCCCTGACACATGGCTCCCATGAGAGGCGTCGTCATAACACATAGCCTTTCCGTTTACAAAATCCCGAAACGCCACAATTCGATCTGCGTAATCGGGATGATAGCAGATACCGGAATCCAAAATGGCAACTGTAACTCCTCTTCCGGTAATTCCTGCCCGATACGCCTCTTCCGCATGCAGTTGTGCCCTTACACGATTCATTTCCTTTTCCTCCATACTACACGATATGCGGTAGAAGAAAAAGGGTCACATTTATTCTACTGTACAGAGATCACGATCCAGCTTCTGCAAAAACTTCCGAGTCTCGGCAGTGGGCGCATTCGTACAAAAATCTGAAATCCACTTTTCGTGCATCGCAACATCTTTGTCATATGCCGTAACACCTGCAAAAACTTTCTGTTCAGCATTTATATCCTGACTCTGTTCATTTTCCTTGTCCACTTTCTTTTCCTCATTTTTATCCTGCTCCGGATCCATGACTGACCGCAGAATCGCATCGCAATCTGCGCCGGAACTCAACGCCCCAAGCAACTCATACTGCTGGTGAAAAGCTCTTCCGTATCTATTCCACAACTCCGCACCGTATTCCTGCAATCCAAAATGATTTGCCAGATAAGTCAAACGGTCAAAATCTTCAAAGGATAACGATACGTTCCCCAAAAGTAAATTTCTGTCATCTTCTCCACACAAATATAAAAATGCAAATTCTTCTATTTTATTCTGCTGCATAATGTCTCTCGCTCCCAAATTATTATAGTTGTACTTCTCGCCTCCAGTTAATTTTTCCTGTTATTTACAGATTCTTTATCGCTTTAACCGATTCTACCCTTCTCTTTTTGCAAAATCAACCGGAAAAATTTGGAAACTTGTACAACGCCTGATTTCTGCAAAAGAAAAGTATGCACAGAAAAAGCGAAAACGACAGCAGGCCAAAACTTCTCAAACGCCAACCTCTTCTTGCAGCGTTCTGATTGCTGCAACAGTCTGCTCATAATCTGATGCAACTTGAGCCGCCAGCTCGTCGAAACGATCGCCCCATCCGTCACGCAGCTCATCCGTAAGTTGGCTGCTGGACTCATACAATCTTGTAAAATTTAAATTTTGCGATACGCCTTTCAATGTATGTGCCGCCCGAAATGCCTCCTCATGATTTTTATCTTTCAGTGACTGACAAAGCAATGCAAAGCTTCCATCGTTTAAAAACTTCAATACAAATTTCTGCACCAGCCTTTCGCTGCGCAGACGTGCCACTACCCCCTCATAATCTCCCCCAAACGCTTCATAACATGATTGTAAACTCATTCTTATCCCTCCTCCATACATTCTGAAAACATACACTAAGTGTCCACATTATATCACACTTCTTTTTTTGAGACAATACTGTCCTTGCCTGGCAAACGTAAGTGGTATATAACAAAGAAACAGCATCTGTCTCGTCATGCATTGGCAAACAAACCACAGATACTGTTTCTGATCTTTTTACTCTGTTTTTTAACCGCTTTGCGTACTGTTTCCTATCTGCAATGTCCGCCGCAGTGTTTGCAGTCGCATCCGCAGTGCAGAGATTTTCCTGCTTTTTTATCCTTTCTCATGCTCCGTGCAGCCAACACAATTATGCCTGCCAGAAATAATAAAACAATCCCTGTCCCCATCTGTTTCCTCCTGTTATGTTCGTGATTATGCCAATCCTTTTCCTGTTATGTTCAACGTCTTACTTTCGCGGTACGGGCGAAACAACAGAAACAAAAAGCCAAGCACAAGCAAAATTGCAACTGCTGTTCCCAAGCCAAAACTTCCTCCTGCAAAAAGCAATCCGAGCTGATAAATACAAAGCGATACGATATATGCAAGTCCGCACTGATAACCAATTGCAAACCAAAACCATTTCGCATTATTCATTTCACGTTTGATCGCTCCCATTGCTGCAAAACACGGCGCACACAACAGATTAAAAATCAAAAATGAATATGCTCCAAGTGCTGTCATGCCTGCGCCGACCGCTGTCAACAAATCCGGAGTATCCTCCGCAACCTCACCCGCGATATTATAAAGAATGCCAAACGTCGTCACCACATTTTCTTTTGCAATCAGACCTGTAATCGCTGCTACGGCAGACTTCCAGTCTCCCCAGCCAAGCGGCGCAAACAGCGGTGCAAGAACCGTTCCGATCCGGGCAAGAATGCTGTATTCCAGTTCTTCGGCATCCAGCATGCCAAACGAACCTTCCACCCAGCCAAAGCCCTGCAGAAACCATAAAATAATTGCAGAAAAAAGAATCACCGTACCTGCCTTTTTGATAAAGGACCATCCGCGCTCCCACATACTTCTCAGTACATTTCCGACTGTCGGCATATGGTACGCCGGTAGTTCCATGACAAAGGGAGCCGGATCACCCGCAAACATCTGCGTCTTTTTCAAAATAATGCCGGAGCACACAATCGCTGCAACTCCTACAAAATAGGCGCTGAAAGCCACCCATGCGGAGCCCTCAAACAATGCGCCTGCAATCAGTCCGATAATCGGAAGCTTTGCGCCGCATGGAATGAAGGTCGTTGTCATGATTGTCATCTTCCTGTCTCTGTCATGTTCAATCGTTCTCGATGCCATAACACCCGGAACCCCGCATCCCATCCCGATCATCATCGGAATAAAAGATTTTCCGGAAAGCCCGAATTTTCGAAAAATCCGGTCCATGATAAACGCCACTCTTGCCATATACCCGCACGCTTCCAGAAAAGCGAGCATCAAAAACAGTACAAGCATCTGCGGAACAAAACCAAGAACGGCTCCCACGCCGGCCACAATCCCGTCAACGATCAGTCCCTGCAGCCACAATGCACAGTTTATACGCTCCAGGAAACCGGAAACAGCCGGCGGAATAATTTCACCGAACAGTACATCATTCGTCCAGTCCGTTGCAAATCCGCCCACCGTTGATATAGCAATATAATAAACCAGCCACATGACCGCCGCAAAAATTGGAAGCGCCAGCCAGCGGTTTGTGACAATCCGGTCAATTTTATCAGAATTCGTTAATTTCTGCCTGCCGGACTTTTTACAGCATTCTCCGATTATGGATGATATGTACACATAGCGCTCATTTGTAATAATGCTTTCCGTGTCATCGTCATATTTACTTTCCAGCTTTTTAATTTCGGTTTCAACATCAGGAGCGTTCTTCAACACTGAGGCAATTTTGTCGTCTTTCTCCAGAAGCTTAATCGCAAAGAAACGCTTCTGTCCCGCCGGAACACTCCCGGCAAGTTTTTGTTCTACCTCGGCAATGACTTGCTCCACCTCAGGAGCAAATTGATGTACCGGTGCAGACGCATCCTTTTTCTTTGCCAGCGCCACAGCCCGCTCAGCTGCCTCCAAAACACCAATCCCCTTCAAAGCAGAGATCTCAATTACCTCGCATCCAAGCTTTTGGCTCAGCTTTGTAACAGAAATCCTGTCTCCGCTCTTTTTTACGAGATCCATCATATTGACTGCCATGACAACCGGAATACCAAGCTCCATCACCTGTGTGGACAGATAAAGGTTCCGCTCAAGATTCGTGCCATCCACAATATTGATAATCGCATCTGGCCGCTCGTGAATCAGATAATTTCTCGCAACGACCTCCTCCAGTGTATACGGAGAAAGCGAATAAATGCCGGGAAGGTCCATGATTGTCACATCTTTGTATCCCTTCAGCTTTCCTTCCTTTTTCTCGACAGTCACTCCCGGCCAGTTTCCCACGAACTGGTTGGAGCCTGTCAGTGCATTGAACAGCGTTGTCTTTCCGCAGTTCGGATTTCCTGCAAGTGCAATTTTAATTGACATTTCCTACTCCTTCTTGCCTTATGGTTCAAATTTGTTTTCTCTACCTTATATTTGCTTCAACTATTTTATATTAGTTTCAACTAACTCTTATTTAAAAAAATAGAATCTATTCTACTTGTATCATACCCGCATCTGCCTTGCGAAGTGACAGCTCATACCCTCTTACCGTCACCTCCACAGGATCTCCAAACGGAGCAACCTTCCGAACAAAAATCTCCACTCCTCTTGTGATTCCCATATCCATGATTCTTCGCTTGACCGGTCCGTCTCCGGTCAGTTTTGATACCCTTACGGTCTCTCCGCAGGCAACCTCTTTCAACGTTTTCATAAGCGCTTCCCTTTCTGTCAGTCAAATGATAATCCGATTCGCCATGTCTTTTCCGATCGCAACGCGGGATTCTTTCACATTTACGATCAGATTCCCCCCTGCTTCAGAGACAACAGTAACCGTTCCGCCGGCCACAAAACCGAGTTTCTCCAAAAACTGTCTTGTTCCCTCTTTTCCTCCGACCTTCTTGATGATGTTGGGTTCTCCCGCTCTCGCCATTGATAACGGCATTTTTATTCCTCCTTTCTCACACTTTTTGCTTCATAGTTAGTATATTCTAACTGCAATTAGAAGTCAACAACTTTTTTTATATTTACCATTTTCAGTGTTTATGGTATACTAACGAATAGAATTCTGAATAATGCGAGGTGTTACCATGATCATCAACGAATCTGCTGAAAATTATCTTGAAACAATTCTTATCCTGAGCCACAGACTGCCAGTTGTCCGTGCAGTAGATATTTCCGCTGAGCTTGGCTTCAAAAAATCAAGCGTCAGTATTGCCATGAAAAACCTCCGTGAAAAAAATCATATTGCTGTCGCAAAATCCGGCTTTATTACACTCACGGAATCCGGTCGTGCGATCGCTGAAGAAATCTACGAACGGCATCTGCTGCTCTCCTCCTGGCTGACTGCGCTCGGCGTGGACCCCAAAACGGCAGCCGAAGACGCCTGCAAAATTGAGCATGTCATCAGTCGTGAAAGCTTCGAGGCCATTAAAAAACATGTAAATCAAAACTAGTTCCCAACCGTATTTTTTCTTTACATGTCTCATATTTTTAATAAAATGCCTTTCTTGGGAGTTCTCCTGATGAATCATCGCACAAAACTATTTTCTGCGCAGGCCCCCGGAAATCCCGCCTGCCCTTTCTGAAGAATACTCCGACATTATTTTCCGGTACCAACTTGCACCGGAAACACTGCTTTCGGAGCTGAATCAGCTCTCACCACAGATTGTTGACGCACAATACAGTATCCTGCATGCACCTTTTTCTGATGAGCTTATTACTATGGAGCAGATCGGTTATCCTGGCGTGCCAAAGCTTTTCACCTCCATTGACACGGTAAGCCTTGAGACCAGCGGAATTTTATCCGCGCAAAACCAGCCGTTTCTTTCCCTTTCCGGCAAAGGGGTGCTGATCGGATTTCTTGATTCCGGTATTGATTATACGCATCCCGCATTTCGTGCACTGGACGGCACCACCCGAATCATGCGAATCTGGGATCAGACCATTCAGACCGGTCCTGCACCGGATGGGCTTATGTACGGCACAGAATACACCAGAGAGCAAATTAATCAGGCACTCTTTTCTCCTGATCCATATGAAATCGTGCCTCAGCGAGATGAACTGGGGCACGGAACCGCCATGGCCGGCATTGCCTGCGGTACTCCGGATGCAAGTGCAGACTTCATCGGGGCTGCTCCGGACAGTACCATTATTGCAGTTAAATTAAAACCCGCCAAGCAATATCTTCGGGGATTATTTTATGATCCCGGAAGACGCACTGGCCTATCAGGAAACAGACCTGATGCTTGGTATCCGGTATATGGTCGATGTTTCCCGAAAGCTGCAGATGCCTCTGGTCATCTGTATGACCCTCGGCTCCAACCAGGGGGGACACACCGGAAATACGCCGCTTGAAGATGTCCTGACCTCCGCACAGTTCAATACCGGGGTATATGTGGTCAGCGGTACTGGAAATGAGGTCGGTCAGGGACATCATTTCCTTGGAACTCTTGACCGTTCTGAGCCATACACTGATGTGGAAATTCTCGTAGAGAAGGAAAGTTCCGGCTTTACTCTGGAATTCTGGGCAGACGCGCCGGAGCTTTACAGCATCGGTTTTATCTCTCCGCTTGGCGAAACCATTCAGCCCGTACAGCCACGCGATTTTATGACTCATGAATTTAACTTTCTTCTGGAATACAGCAAAATTTATCTGAATTATGCAATTGTTGAAATGCTGAGCGGCTCTCAGATGGCTCAAATTCGTTTTGAAACACCGACACCCGGCGTCTGGCGAGTCCGTGTCTCAAACCTTTCCTATGTAAATGGAATTTTTCATATGTGGCTTCCAGTTACCGGCCTTGTCAGCCCTGATGTCCGTTTTTATACCCCAAACACGGATACCACGCTTGTAAACCCATCCTGTGCAGAGGCGATTATGTCCGTTGGTACGTTTGACGCGTATGCAGGAAGCATGTTCCGAAACTCCGGGCGCGGCTATACCAGAAACAATCTCGTAAAGCAAGTTTTGTCTCCCCGGGCGTAAATATCACCGCTCCTCTATCCAGCCAAAGTCCTGGTGCAGCTTCTCCCGGAGCGCTCTACGGCCCCGTACCGGCTCCTGCGCAGCTTCCGCGCTGACCGCGGGCGCCACTGCCCTGGTGGTAGAAAGCGGCCTTCTTCGCGATTTCCCACGGTATTTTACGCCACGCGAAATCAAAAGTCTTTTCCAGCGGGGAGCGACCCGCAACAACAATTATACATACCCAAACCGGGAAATGGGATATGGCCTCATGAATGTTTACGGAATTTTTGAATCCTTCCTGCGACTGTAGCAGCTGTCATACCACTTTTCACAAACAAAAAAATTTTTTTCAAAAATGATCACTTTCCGTAACACCTTCCTCCCTGAAGCATATGATACATTGTAAATATCAATTTCGGAGGAAAACGAAATGAGTGATTTAACTGCTACAAACTGTGGATGTGGATGTGAAGGCAACAACGGGATTTCTATTTGCACACTGCTGATCCTGCTCGCATTCTGCGGCAATGGAAACGGTGGCTGCGGCTTCGGCGGCAACGGCGGCAACGACTGCTGCTGGATTATCCTTCTGCTTCTGTTCTGTGGCGGCTGCGGCAATGGCAGCTTCCTCGGAAACGGTGGCAACTGCGGCGGTGGCTGCGGATGCTAATGGATTCTCATCCATTTATATTAAAAAAAGGCGGGGCTTCGGCCCCGCTTTCTCATGTTATCGGAAACTTCGATTTCTGCCATTCCCTCCTATTTTCGGACTCATTCCCTGATCAGTTCTCTGATTCGCGTTTCCTTTCAGCATATCCTTTGCAGCTGTATCATTTTCTTTCCTGCGTTTTCTCAGACAGTCGTCATCAACCTCATAAAAAGCATTTCCTTCTATTACTGTATGAAATCCCATCTCTGCATCCTCCATCCACTTTTCTTACAAGCCAGATCCCCACGTTCCGAGAATCCTGGTACCATATCATATTCCCATAATCATATTTCCGCCCCACCTTACATAAACTATCAAAAAAGATTCCGGAGCCAATTCATGCAGACCCCCCCTCGACCAAATTGCAAACCAGAATCATCTTCACA